>JBJOHX010000065.1:0-210347 GCA_046047415.1 Bacteroidota bacterium | reverse complement strand
ATGTGATTGTCGTCAAACCCCAGTCCAATATCGTCGTGACATCGAATATAATTTATCCAGCAACCTGAGTCGGGCTTCGGAGGCATACTCAGCAGGCTTTTGTAGAGTAAGTTGGTTTTTGAAGTTGCTATTGCATCCCAAAGACAAGCCATAAAGGTGGCATTGTAGGCAAGTTCGCACTCGTTTCCTTTTTGCAAGCCTTCGCCGTAGTATTTTATTATTTCGGCAGGGGCTACAATGGCTTCGGCAAGGAGAATTACACCGGGGGCTACCACCTGAAGGCACATTCTGAATAAAGAAATTAGCTGATGGGCTTCCGGTAAATTCTGTGAGGAGGTTCCAATCTTTTTCCAAAGAAAAGCCAGGGCATCAAAACGGACAACATCTACCCCAAGGTTAGAAAGGGCAACTAAATTGGTCAGCATTTCTAAAAACACCTCAGGATTGCTGTAGTTTAGGTCCCATTGATACCTGTTAAACACGGTCATTACCCATTGTTGCATCTCGGGGATGAAGGTAAAATTACCGGGGGCTGTTTCAGGAAAAATTTCGGGCAAGTGTTGTTCAAAAAGATCTGGGATGGTGCGATCCGGATAGGTGTAATAATAGCTTTGATATTTGGTATCACCTGCACGCGCTTTTACCGCCCAAGGAAACTCATCAGAGGTATGATTAACCACAAAATCCAGCATAAGGCACATTCCTTTTTCTCGCATTTTGGAGGTAAGCGCATTAAGATCAGATTCGGTCCCAAATCTTGGATCAATTGATGTATAGCTATTTACGGCATAACCTCCATCGTTTGCTCCTGCAGGTCTTTCGGTGAGGGGCATTAGATGAAGCAGGTTTATTCCCAGGTTCTCTAGGTATGGCAATCGCTGAGTTAAGCCATTTAGGTTTTCGCTAAAACGGTCTGTATAAAGTTGCATACCCACCCATTTTCCTTCCTGGTACCAATTCCCTGCTTTGAGTCGCTCCAAATCCTGTAATTTTAAATCGGTGCAGCGCGATTCAAATAACTCGGAAAGTTTGGCAATCAGTTGTTTAAAAACCTCATCTTTTTCGGGATAAAGCGAAAAAAATAAGTACTGAATCAGGCTAAAGTTGGTTGCAAGTCTTTTTTCAAATAATAATTTGAGGTTGGCCGGAGTATGCTTGAAAAGCAAAGCTCCTGCGAGCCATTTATGGGCAGCACTTTGATTCATAAATGTAACTGTGAAAGTTGGCTTGAATCCGGCAACGATTCTATAGCGCCAAAATGTGTGGTGGTAATGGCTCCGGCGGCATTTGCAACACTTACCATTTTGCAGAGCGCATCAAAGTTATCGGCTACGTTATTCAGGTCATGCAGCTCAGAGAGTTGTTTGAGTAGGCATCCTATAAAAGCATCGCCGGCACCTGTGGTGTCTACGGGAGTAACAGAAATACTTGGAATTATTGCCGTTTTTTTACCGGTGCTGAGGTAGGTGCCTTTTGATCCTAAGGTTATGGTAATAATTTCTGCTCCAATTTCATGAAGAATACGGCAAGCTTCAGGAATGGATTGTGAGCCACTTAGCAATAGGGCTTCTTCCTGACTAAATTTGCAGAGATTTGCCTTTTCAATAAAGGGCATACATTTTTTAATAAACACATCTTCTTTGCGCTTCCAAAGGTCGTGCCTGTAATTGGGGTCAAAACTGATAAAGGCCCTCTGCGTTAATCCATCAAAAAAGTAATGTCCGTAGGCAGACTCCAAGGATCCGCCCAATAAGGCAGTAGCGGCACCCAGGTGTATGATGTTTCCGGGAAAAGCATCCTTAATAGCGGCGGTATATTTTAATTCCCGATCGGCACCGCGACTAAATACAAAATCGCGCTCCCCGTCTTCAGAAATAGATACAAACGCCAGTGTTGTAAAGACTTCGGAGCGTTGCATAAAACCAAGATTAACTCGGTTTTGATCTAAAATATTGGCAAGAAAATCTCCAAACGGATCGCTTCCAACGCAGCCAATGAATGAACTGGACCCTCCTAATTTGGCAATAGCACAAGCTACATTTGCAGGTGCCCCACCCGCTTTTTTAGTAAACTCACGAGCTTGTACCAGATCACTTCCCTGGTTTTCTGCAACAAAATCAATTAGCAATTCGCCAATACAAAAAATGTGTTTCATAGTAAGAGGAAGTTCTTCCAAATTCGCTTTTTGCGATTTAAGCTCGAAATGTAACCCGTTTTAGGTGAAATTTCCAAGAAATACACCATTAATCAATTACTGAACTTTGGTAATCCTAGTTTAGGCCGTACCTTTCACAAAATAATTACCCACAGAATGTCCGTTCCCCGCAAATTGGTTTTTGGTGATATTCATGGAGGTTTACTTGCACTCGAGGCCGTTTTAGACCAAATACAACCCAAGGAAGAAGACGAATTTATCTTCTTGGGGGATTATGTAGACGGATGGAGCCAGGCCTATGAAACCATAGAATACCTAATTGGCTTTAGCGCAAACTATTCCTGTCGTTTATTGCGAGGGAATCACGATGATTTACTGTTGGGCTGGCTAAGAGAAGGAGTGGAAAACCCCTTATGGTTGAATTCCGGAGGTTTAGCGTCTCAAAGATCCTATGAATCGATTGGGGTCAAAGACCGCCAAAGGCATATTGTATTTTTGGAACAACTCTTGGACTACCATTTAGATAGCGAAAACAGGTTATTTGTACATGCAGGTTTCACCAACCTTCGCGGGGTGGAGCATGAATATATTTCTAAAAACTTCTATTGGGACCGAACGCTATGGGAAACTGCTCTTTCACTCGATCCGCGACTAAAGCGTTCCGATTCTCGTTATCCTTCCCGATTGCAGCACTATAGTGAAATATTTATTGGACATACTCCGGTTTCGCGTATTGGTAAGGTGCAACCGCATCGGGCGGCTAATGTATGGAATGTAGATACCGGGGCAGCCTTTCAGGGGCCCTTGTCGGTAATGGAAGTTCAAAACAAGTTACTTTGGCAGAGTAAACCGGTACATCTTTATTATCCCGGAGAAACCGGTCGCAATGGAAATGGATAACCTCCTGTGCAATATTTAACCACACTTTTACAACAAGCAGCTTAAGGGAACCTTAGCCTTATTGATTCAAATAACTTTCCGTTGGATAAGTTCTAAATCAAGAAATAACGAATAACGAAGAATGCCTTGTCTTAAAAAGGGTATGGAATAGGTTGGTTAGTAAAAATCCGCCCCTTCGTTCCAAAGTAGGGGCGGATTTTTGTTTTAGGATACCTAAAGATCAAATTTTATTCCTTGTGCCAAGGGCAACTCTCTTGAATAATTTACCGTATTGGTCTGACGGCGCATATAAACTTTCCAGGCGTCTGAACCGGATTCGCGACCCCCACCGGTTTCCTTTTCACCACCGAAGGCTCCACCGATTTCTGCCCCTGAGGTTCCAATATTTACATTGGCGATACCGCAATCGCTTCCTGCTGCAGATAAAAAGGTTTCGGCTTCTCTTAAATTTGTGGTCATGATGGCAGAGGAAAGTCCTTGTTTAACCCCATTTTGAATGGCAATGGCATCTTCTACTCCGCCACTGTATTTTAAAAGGTATAAAATAGGAGCGAAGGTTTCTTCCTGTACAATTTCAAAGTGGTTCGATGCTTCAGCAATTGCAGGCTTAACATAACAACCGCTTTGGAAGTCTTCTCCTTCAAGAACACCTCCTGGGACCACAAGATTTCCCCCTGCCAATTGCACTTGTTCCAAGGCATACAAGTATTTAGAAACAGCATCAAGATCGATGAGTGGCCCAACATGATTGCGTTGATCTAGGGGATTGCCAATGCGCAATTGACCGTATGCTTTTACCAGGGCTTCTTTAACTTGGTGGTATACGGATTCGTGAACGATTAGCCTACGGGTAGAAGTACAGCGTTGGCCACACGTACCTACGGCCCCAAATACCGCTCCAATTACTGTCATTTTTATATCGGCATCGGGGGTAACAATTATGGCATTGTTGCCACCGAGCTCTAGTAGTGAACGGCCGAGTCTTGCGGCAACGGCCTGTGCTACTAGTTTTCCCATACGAATGGAACCGGTGGCAGAAACTAAGCTTACTCGAGTATCTTGGGTTAGCAATTCGCCTATCCGGTAATTGCCGTTAATAAGCCCCGAAATTCCTTCGGGTAAATCATTTTGCTGAAACACCTCTGCAGCAATTTTCTGACATGCTATACCGCAAAGCGGTGCTTTTTCCGAGGGCTTCCAGATGCAAACATCGCCACAGACCCATGCTAAGGCGGTGTTCCATGCCCAAACGGCAACCGGGAAATTAAAAGCAGAAATAATCCCTACAATTCCAAGGGGGTGATATTGCTCAAACATGCGGTGTCCGGGACGTTCGGAATGCATAGATAATCCGTAAAGTTGTCTGGAAAGACCAACTGCAAAATCGCAGATATCAATCATTTCCTGTACTTCGCCCAAACCTTCCTGATAGGATTTGCCCATTTCATAAGACACCAATTTACCAAGGGGTTCTTTATAGAAGCGTAATCTGTCGCCAAACTGGCGAACAATTTCACCGCGTTTAGGAGCGGGGACCAGCCTCCAGGATTCAAAAGCCTTTGTCGCTTCCTGAACAACGGATTCGTATTCTTGAGCGGTGGTTTCTTTTACCTTGGCAATCAGAGCACCATCTACGGGTGAAAAGGAAGAAATCTCCTCGCCCACGCCAAAACACCGAGACCCGGTAGACGTACCATTGTTTACTGAGGTAATTCCTAAATCTGAAAGGGCTTTTTCAATGCCAAATTCGATTGCTGCATTTGTCATAATTGTAACTTTTTTAACTGGTCCTGTTACGAACAATACAAAATTACGAATCTGAAGGGGTAATGTTAGAATTTGAACCTAAAGTTTTTTATCTAAAACAACATTTAAGCGATTGAGGCAAAACAAAAAAGGCGTTGGCACAACTGTGCCAACGCCTTTTTATAAACCTGTATATTTTGATAAATCTCCAGAATTTTATTGTAGTACAAAGATTTGCGTAAAGTACATTTTTCCAGCGGGAGAAATTTTCACACTTACTGCGGAATGGGAAAAGTCACCTTCCATATTTTTGCGGTGACCATCACTTTTAAGCCACCCGTTAAATACATCTGCAGCAGTTGGGAAATCCCGAGCTACGTTTTCGGCAACTGCCTTCGCATTTACTTGCTCTGAGATTTCAGAGGCTCTGGCGCTAAATCCATCGTGATTGATAGAGCCACGTGCTATCATATAATCCGTGTGTTCGTTGGCCTTTTCATAGGCCACTTCACTAAACTCAAGGGCAGTGTGCCCATTAGAGGTTCGATATTCATTTACTGCATCCATAATCTCCAGTTCAATTTCCCGGACGTTTTCGGATACAACAATTTCAACTGGACCTATCGGCTCTTTTGAACATGATACGGTCAACGCCATTATGGCTAAAATTGCGGTGTAGGCCGCAGTAATTTGGGTTTTCATAAGTCGTATACTTTGCAAGCAGGCAAAGCAACGTAAGATTGGGGGGCGGCTCTTTTACCTTGCGGTTTAAGAACAAGTCAATATTACAGAGAAGTGGGCCGGAGTAAAACTTTAGCCATAGATTTTCGATAAAGTAGCAGATTCTGTCGGAAAGCGGTTTAAACCAACCGAAATGCGCCACAATTGCCTCGGATTTTGCTTACGATAACCGGCTAAAAATTCTCGTTATTCTGAAGTAAAGTTTTCAGGTTCCAAGATGTGGTCAAAGGCAATCGCACCAAGTTCTTTAAGGGGCGCGTATAAAAAGGAATGCTTTAATTGGTCAGATTCCATAAGGCCTGTGGTTTGGCTGGCCCGCTCATAGAAAACGAATAAGGCTCCAAGAATAAGGGCTACTTTTAAAACCCCAAAAACACCCCCGGTCAAAACGTTTAGAATTCCTAACCCTGTTAAATTTATAATTCGTGTTAAAAAGCGGCCTAATAAATGAACGGCGAAAAGAATCGCGAGAAACGTTAGAGCAAATGCCGCAAGTTTAATGGTTCTGGAGTCCCAAGAAAAGCGCTCTTGTAAAAAATCTGAAGCAATATAAGAGAAATGCATTACGCCATAGATTCCTGCAATCAAGGCTAATATTGAGGCAATCTCCACAACAATACCGTTTCTAAGTCCTTTGTATAGACCATAAATTAAAGGAATGCCCAAAAGTACATCCCAGAACCCTAAGGAATCCAAAATACTGTTAAGGAGAAGGAGGCAAGACAACATTAAATATACATATATCAGCCTCATAGGCTGATTCTTTCAAAGATACTACTTTGCGTTGTACCTTTGAGCTTTGTTATAATCGCAATTTGCATTTCACAGGCATGTCTAGAGATGAAACCCTAAAAGCAAGGTGGGAAACCTTGCAGCGTAAATTATCGCATCAGTTCGCAGATGGTGATCTTTTGGATTTAGATGCCATAATATATTTAGTAGGCGTTCAGGAACTAGGTCAGTACCACCGCAAATTTAAGAAAGACGACAAAATTGCGCTAATGCACATTGCCATATGCAGGCTTTTAGAGCCCTATGGGTATTATGAATTTGAATATTTCGACCAAGAGGGTTGGCCCCATTACCGTTTGCTGGAAACGTTACCTCCTCTAAAGGCTGGAGAACAATCTGTACTCATGAAGGAGGCTTTGGTTGGTTACTTTCTGGAACGTCAATATTTGGAATGAAACAGCAAGCAGGTTATTACGCTGTAATCTTTACTTCTGTGCGTACGGCAATTGATCAAGACTATGCTATAATGGCACAGGAAATGATGGATCTGGCCGCTCAACAACCGGGTTACCTTGGTGTGGAACACGCCAGGGAAGATGTTGGTATTACGGTGAGTTATTGGGAATCACTGGATGCCATTGCCAATTGGAAGAATAAAGCCCCCCACCTATTGGCTCAAAAGCTGGGTAAGACCGCATGGTATTCGCACTACAAAGTAAGAATCTGTAAGGTGGAACGCGAGTACGAGTTTTTTGGTTAAAAATTGCAACAGTAAAAAAGCTAGGGTGGGCCCTACCAAAAAACAAACTAGTCTCAGAACCCCAAAAATCCTTGTAGTTCAAAAGACCCTGAGGTCGATTTTGCTAACCTAGCGGTTTTACCATGGATAAAACATTCCTCCTAAAATTTTGTAGTCGACTGCAATATCGGGTATCTTTAAGAGAAACTTATAATCCGTGCTAAAGGCCTATCCTTTTTCCTTTTTGAGTCGGCAGGCTCAAATTGAATCCTTAGAAGAAACAACTTTCGATTTAATTGTAATCGGAGGAGGAGTTACCGGTGCCGGTATAGCGCTAGACGCTTCCTCTCGGGGTTTAAAAACGCTATTGCTTGAAAAGGGTGACTTTGCATCTGGGACCAGTAGTAAATCTACCAAATTAATTCATGGCGGTTTGAGATATCTGAAACAGTTCGACTTTTGGCTGGTTAAAGAGGTGGGTTCTGAACGCGCTATTGTACATGAATTGGCCCCGCATTTAGTTTTGCCTGAAAAAATGCTGTTACCCTTGGTAGAGGGAGGTTCATATGGAAAATGGCTAACGTCCTTTGGCTTAAAAGTATATGATTTGTTGGCACAGGTAACAGAGACAGATAAAAGGCAGATGCTAGACCCTGTAGCTGCAATACAAAAAGAACCTTTACTACCCGTAGAAGGATTAAACGGAGCCGGGTATTATGCGGAATACAGAACAGATGATGCCCGTTTAACGTTAGAGATTTTAAAAACCAGTCTTCGGTATGGTGCACTTGTATTGAACTACATTGCGGTAGAAGAATTTATATACGATTCAGGAGGTAGGATCAAAGGAGTTAGGGCAAGAGATGTACTTGGGTCAAAATCCATAGGCATTAAAAGCAAAAATGTCATAAATGCAGCAGGACCATGGGTAGATGCTTTGAGAACCTGCGATGGAAGTAAACAGGGCAAGGAGCTTCATTTAACAAAGGGGGTACATTTGGTTTTTCCTCACCACAAATTTCCTGTTCGCCAATCTGTATATTTTGATGTCCCGGATGGAAGAATGATTTTTGCAATACCCAGAGGTAATTGCACATATGTAGGGACCACAGACACCGATTTTCACGGTAACCCAGATAATGTACATACCGATTTGGCAGATGCGGTGTATTTGATTGCTGCGGTAAATCATATGTTTCCGAGTATAAACCTGGAATTGGAAGATATTGAATCTTCCTGGGCGGGGTTAAGGCCTCTTATTCACGAAGCTGGAAAGTCGGCATCTGAACTTTCACGAAAAGATGAAATTTTTATTTCGCCTTCGGGATTACTATCCATTGCGGGTGGAAAGCTTACCGGGTATCGTAAAATGGCAGAACGGGCAGTTAACCGTTTATTGGCACTTATGGAGGAACATGGACAGCCCTTAAAACCGTGTTTTACCGAAAAAATTCCTTTATGTGGAAATACCTTTAAAAATTTTAAAGCCGTTCGCAAATACGCGGGTGAAATTGCTTCAAGGTTAGAACCATTTGGGATTTCAGAACAAAAGGCTTGGGAACTTGTTACCACGTATGGTTCACAAACCGATCAAATACTCGGTGCTACGGAATTTAACAAAACATCGGACGTGCATTGGCAATTGTTAAAAGCAGAAGTGGATTTTTGCATCGGACATGAAATGGCTACATCACCCGCCGATTTTTTTATGCGCCGTACTGGCAAATTATATTTTGATATTGAATCGGTACGAAATTACCTAAGCCCCGTAATTGAGGTCTTCCGAGAACACATGAAAGCTACTGAAGAACAGGTCCAAATATGGGCAGATTACCTTGAATTGGAAATTAGACAACACACCAATTTTGACCCAAACACCTATTTAGGCTAGCCCATATTGTCTGCCAGCTCGGCAAAAACCTTTTTGGCGCTTTTACTTTCGTAGAGTACTTTATACACGGCATCAATAATTGGCGTTTTAATCTCCTTTTTGAACTTTTCCTTGATTTGAAAAGCGCTTTTTGTAGCGTAATACCCTTCGGCTACCATGTTCATTTCCATCATAGCACTTTTTACAGTATACCCCTTACCAATCATATTGCCAAACATACGATTCCGACTAAAGGTAGAATAGCCTGTAACCAGTAAATCCCCTAAATACGCAGATTGATTAATATTCCTGTCAATATTATAAAGCCGCTTAACGTACCTTTTCATCTCACGAATTGCATTGCTCATCAGAACAGACTGAAAATTATCTCCATATCCTAAGCCATGAGAAATACCGGCAGCTATGGCGTATATGTTTTTGAGCATTGCCGCATATTCTGTTCCAATGATATCCGAAGAAACTGTGGTTTTTATGTATGAACTGCTAAGCGCCTCCGAAACCAATTTTGCTATACGCTTTGATGTACAAGCAATCGTAAGATAAGAAAGTCGTTCCAGAGCTACCTCCTCTGCATGACAAGGGCCTGTTATAACGCCAATATTGTTAAATGAAATGCCGTATTTTTCGTGGAAATGTTCCCCCACGATTTTACCGCTTTCAGGCACAATACCTTTGATGGCCGAAAAAATTATCTTTCCTTTTAGGGGCAAATCGATTTTACTCAGTTCAGATTCTAAAAAAGCAGAGGGAATGGCGAATATGAGCACATCGGCCGCTGCAACAGCCTCATTTATATTGGAGGTGAGGAGCAATTTAGCCGTCTTAAATTCTACAGAAGAAAGATAGTTTGGATTATGTCCGTGGGTTGCAATGTGGGAAATGGTTTCTTCACTGCGCATATACCAAACCAATTCGTCTAGGTTTTCGCACAGCATTTTCACCAGTGCAGTAGCCCAACTTCCGCCGCCCAATACGGCAAATCGAGTGGATTTTTTTACATTTTCCATACGCCATCAAAAGTAATTAAAACCTTTAAATAGGATATCACACAAAGCCGATTATCCCATTGCAACCATTATTAGAAGTGAACGCAGACTATACAACAAAAGGGGGCCAATGCCCCCTTTTGTTGTATAATTAATTTTTTAAGATACTGCTTAAAACGACCGCAGGTATTCGGCTACTGCACGTGCTTCTTCCTGAGAAAGATTCTGATTTAGCATCATGGCACCGTTGTATTCTTCATACAGCGCCTTTGCAATGGGGTCTGATTTCAACATTTCATCGGGGTTCAATATCATGTTCATGACCCATTCCGGGCTTCTGCGTTCATATACACCGGCAAGGGCTGGGCCTATCATACGTTGGTTGATCTGATGGCATGCTATACAGATGGAGTTAAATTTGGCTTCGCCTTGGGCAGCCAAAGCCTGATCTATTTCTGCACCAAAAGCAACATTGGAAACAGGTCCTATTCCTTTATTGCTTAGGTCAACAGGAACTCCATCCTTACTTTGGGCAGCAGCCGGGGTTTCTTTTTTGCTGCGATTCATTTCAAAACCGGCATCTTTTTGCTCCTCTTTTTTTTCGCCGCAGCTACCAAGGATAAGCGTCAAAGAGGCTAAAATTAAAATATTTTTCATGGGGTTTAATCGAATTAGATCGCTAAGATAAGCATTAGTGTATTAAATATAATTGTCAAAAAAATGAAGCGCACGAGCTTCGTGGTAAAATAGTTTGCCTGAGGCATAAAAGCCTACATGTCCTCCAAATTTTGGGCTTTCAAAGTAGAGATTTTCATTGGAATTGCCCGCAGCTTCCGGATAGCACTTGGGACCTAGAAAACTGTCGTCTTTTGCATTTATGAGCAATGTGGGAACACGGATAGACTCCAGAACAGGCAGTGAACTACACTTTTGGTAATAATCTATTGCATCTTCAAAACCATGGGCCTTACTGGTATATAGGTCGTCAAAGTCTTTAAGCGTTTGCACTTTTCGAATTAATGAATCTGTTAAGATTTCGGGAAATTGGCGTTGCTTGAGTTTTAACTTTTCACGAAGACTGGTTAAAAAGCGATTGGAATACAGTCTATTTTTAGGCATGCTAAGCTGAAGCAAACAATCGTGTAGGTCACAAGGCGCAGATACTGCGACAGCAGCAGTAATTCGCTTTACAGATTCCGCATAATCGCCCAGATATTTTAAAATAAGATTTGCCCCAAGACTAAAACCTTTAAGCAATACTTTGTTGTAGGCATAGGCGCTTGCTAAGTGATCCAATACGGCAATTAAATCTTCGGTAGCACCGGAATGATACGAACGGTACAGCCGGTTTGGTTCACCACTGCATCCTCTCATGTTTACGGAACAAACATCTATTCCGACTTCGGATAAAGCACGGGCGCTCCCGAGCATATATGGTCTTTGTGCATTGCCTTCCAAACCGTGGAGTAATATTAATACCGTAGTCGAAGGACTTTTGGAATGTGTCCAATCCAGATCCAAAAAATCACCGTCTGGAAGTTCTAATCGCTCCCGGTGCTGTTTCGGAATAGACACTTTTCGTACCACGGCAGCATAAATGGTGGAAATATGACCGTTGCGAAAAATAAACGGCGGTTGATATGAAGACGAAACCCTAGGCATTGCAATCAGGAATAACGCTCAAGAAGTTGGGTCTGTGCTTTAAGGGCAGCAATAAATTCCGTTTTGAGCTTAGTGACCAACTGAGCAACAGGTAAAACATCCGAAATTTCGGCTACCCCATGACCAGCAGACCAAATGGTTTTCCATGCCTTGGCCTCGGTATCCAGTTCTTTTCCAAAATCAATTTTAGTATCTTTCTTAAGATCGTCGGCAGTGACTCCCGCAGCGTGCAAGCTTTGCGCGAGAAAATTAGCAGACACCCCGGAGATGGCTGCAGTATAGACAATATCACTGGCTCCAGAGGAAATTATCATTTTTTTATATTCTTCCGGAGCAAGACTTTCGTTGGTGTTAATAAAACGAGTACCCATATAAGCCAAATCTGCTCCCATTTGCAGTGCTGCTGCGATATCTCTTCCAGTACTGATACACCCAGCCAACAAAATGGTTTTGTCGTAGAAGCTGCGAATTTCTGCAAGAAGACTCATTGGGTTTTGTGTGCCACCATGGCCACCTGCTCCTGCCGAAACCAGAATTAGACCGTCTACTCCCGCTTCGGAAGCCTTTTCGGCATGTCGTTTTTTGATGATATCATGGAAGACAAGTCCTCCATAGCTATGTACCGCGTCTACCACTTGGGAGACCGCTCCTAAAGAGGTTATTATAAGTGGAACCCTATGTTTTATACAAAGTTTTAGATCGGCTTCCAACCTTGGGTTTGTAGGATGCACAATCAGATTTACACCAAAGGGAGCCGGTTTTATTCCCGTTTCCTTTTCATAGGCAGTAAGGGCATCTTTAATTTGAATCAACCATTGTTCAAAGCCCTCACTCGTGCGCTGATTTAATGCGGGAAAGGTTCCAACAATACCTTGGGTACAGCATGCAATTACCAATTCAGGATTAGAAATTAAAAACATAGGAGCTGCAACAATCGGCAGATTCAGCGTCTTTATGAAAGGAGCTTTGGCAGACATAGGGATACATTAAGGATTTTAAAATTACGCAATTAATCTTCGGCAGCTCCTTTGAATCTGGAATATCCGTTAATTTTGATGCTTCTTGCCAAAAGTGCCTATCTCTAATTTTAAGAGGAAGCCGCAATCCCTTGTTTAGGCCGTCGGGTGGCGAGATATACCCCGGTAAAAACCAGGACAGCAGCCACTAGATCAAGTAGTTTAAAGCGGTCATGGCCAGTAATTACGGCATAGGCTATTCCAATTAAGGGTTGTGCATACACAAAAGCACTTATAGAAGATGCCTTTAATTGGGTAAGTGCAAAGGCATTGAACAGGTAGGTAGTAAAGGTTGTTCCTACAACTACGAACACCATTGCAAGTATCCCTTCTATAGGCACTTCCGACCAACGAACCGCTACAAACTCAGGTAAGGCCACGGGAAGATTCATAAATACGGCTAGGGTAAACAACCAGCGCATAAGTACGAAGGGATGATAGGTGGTAGTAAGTTCTTTTACCAGGATAAGGTAAATACCGTAACAGGTTGCATTTAAAACAAACAGGGCATTCCCCAGAGGAATATTTGGGGCGTTAAGTCCGGTTTGTTCGTTCATTAGAATTAGTGTAACCGCACCGGAAAATCCCAAAATAATCCCAAGAATTTTAAATTTTGTAAGTTTTTCCTGGATTAATAAGTATGAAAAAAAGGCGACAATAATGGGTGTAACGGTCGTTAGGATAGCACTGTTTACGGGAGTAGAGTATTCTAATCCTTTAAAGAACGACAACATGTTTATAACCATGCCAAAGAAGGAGCATACTAGCAGTCGTAGCCAGTCCTTTTTTTGTATGCGTTGTCGCGGTCCTAAAAATGCAAACAGCCAGAATAGCGTTGCGGCCCCGGCCACACGAAGTAGTATAAATCCAAACCCCCGTATGTAATGTGGCATAACACCTTTGGCAATCGTATGATTTAGCGCATAGATCGTGGTTGCTACAATTGCAGCGAGAAATGCCAGGGTTCTTTTGCTCAAGGTTGGAGTGCTTTTTTGGCCAAAGCCACTGTTTTTGCCGAATTTCCGATAAAAATTTCAGAATTGGTTAGCACTATTGGCCGTTTTAGGAAGGTGTAGTGTTCTAGCAATAAATCTCGAATTTCCGACTCGGTCAGGATTTGTTTATTCAGTCCGCGGGCCTTAAACAACTGAGCCCTTTTGTTTAAAAGAGCCTCGAAAGATCCGGCAAGGCAATACAAGGCATTTAGTTCCTCTGAATCAATGGGTGTAATTCCGATTTCCCGCAGTTGGGTATTAGGACCTGGTTCGATTTCTTTAAGAATCCGACGGCAAGTATCGCAAGTTTTTAAATAGTAAATTTTATTCATGTTTAAGCATGTCGTTAGAGCGCTTGAGGCGTCCGATACTCCGGAAGCAAATAAGGTGCTATGGATTCCCAAGACAAGGTAAGTCTGATTTCTCCGTCTGCATAGCTAGCAATTTCGTAGGTGTTGTAAATAAGCTCCAATCCATTGGGTGAAAACCCCATGGTTTGCGGCAAGGAGAAAACATCTCCCTCAAACATAAAACCTGTTTCGTTTATTCCAATGGAATCGGGTATATTGAATTGAGCACGAAAGATCTTTTCCGACATTTCGATTAATTTTTCAGCTCCGTCAAAAAAGTCCAAAAGTTCAATTTCTGCTTCTGAAATTTTGCTGAAATTTAAAAATCTTGAAAAAGCAAGGCCGTGAGCCCCTCCGGTAAAAGTATAGGTGTCCAGGCTAATTGAGATAATGTTGTTGTCTTCGTACGAAATTTCTCCAACGATTTTAGCCTCCCACTCCATTTGTTCATCGGGAAATTTTTTTTGAAGCTCACCAGATGCGTTTTCAAAAGAAGCAATGGCCTGAGAAATTGTTTCTGCATTATTTGAATCGTCGTAATCCAACAGCGAAATAATTTCTTCCCGGAGACTTGTATTAACAACTTTCCCCATCCCTAGTGTGTCCAAGGCTTCTGGTATTGATATTAAGACTTCGGGACAACCGGAACAGGTTCCTCCCTTGTATTCACCTGAACCCCACGTAATCCCTTGTTCAACAGCACAGCTCCATATTCCCAGAAAAATGAATAACAAAAACAGTTTGTTCATGTGCGCAAAATTTGCGCATCTAAAGTACAACATCCCCTAAAATATAGGCTTGCAATTCACGCTCCTATTTGTGGATGATTCCTAAAAACCGTTGTGTATCAGGCGGGGGTTTGGTAGTTTTGATAGATAACATAAGCCGGAATGTATGAGCGATAAGTTAAGTTTTGAAACCCGAGTAATACATGGTGGTCAGCAGCCAGACCCGGCCTATGGAGCCGTAATGCCCCCTGTGTATTTTAGTGTAACCTATGCTCAGGAAGAGCCGGGCCTAAACAAAGGTTATGCCTACAGTCGCAGTGCCAATCCCACCCGTAGTGCTTTGGAATCAGCTTTGGCGAGCATTGAAAACGGAAGTTACGGATTTGCCTTTTCCAGTGGGCTTTCTGCATTAGATGCGGTACTTAAATTGCTAAAACCTGGAGATGAAGTATTGGCCAGTCAGGATTTATACGGAGGCACCTACCGATTGTTCAAACAGGTATATGAGCCTATGGGCATACGTTTTCGATTTGAAAATTTAGCGAACCCCAATGCGGTTACGGTCCATTCAAACACTAATACTCGTTTAATTTGGATTGAAACACCCACAAATCCCACATTACAGTTATTAGACATTCCGGGCATAGTGAAAAAAGCAGCTAAAGTTGGAGCGATGGTTGCAGTAGATAACACCTTTGCTACACCTTACTTGCAAAGACCCTTGGAGCTGGGCGCAGATATAGTAATGCATTCGGCAACCAAATATCTGGGAGGTCACAGCGATGTGGTTGCAGGCGCTTTGGTGGTTAGGGATGCCAATCTTGCAAAACAAATAAAGTTTATTCAAAATGCGTGTGGTGCCATATTGGGCCCCATGGACAGTTATCTGGTGCTCAGAGGAATTAAGACGCTACATGTTCGTATGCAACGCCATTGCGATAATGCGAGACAATTGGCCGAGTATTTGGCCAATCACCCGGATGTGGAAAAGGTGTATTGGCCTGGCCTGGTATCGCATTCAGGTCATGAACTGGCTGCAAGACAGATGTTGGACTTTGGGGGCATGCTTTCCTTTGTTCCGCGCGACACAGACTATGAAGGTGCGGTAAAATTAGTCCGTGCCCTAAAGCTGTTTACCCTGGCTGAATCTTTGGGTGGAGTAGAGAGTCTTGTAGGACATCCTGCAAGCATGACACACGCCAGTGTTCCCAAGGCCGAACGTTTAAAATCCGGAATCACCGATACACTTATTCGATTAAGCGCTGGCATCGAATCGGCAGCCGATCTAATTTCTGATTTGGAATCCGGCTTGTTGGCCATGCGTGCCTAACCAATGTTTACCGAAACGCAGCGTTAAAATATCATATTTTCATTTTATACCTCATTAAATTGTGAAAAACATATAATTTTGCGGCGATATTTTTAATTCAATAATCTGATCCTTTTTACTATGTCTGATATTCAGCAAAAAATTGGGGCCTTCATGGAAGAAGTGAAGCTCCGCAACGGTCACGAACCTGAATTTTTGCAGGCTGTGCAGGAGGTAGCGGAAACCGTTATTCCCTATATCGCACAACATGAGATTTATAGCGGTAAAAACATTTTGCTTCGTATGGTTGAACCGGAACGCCTGATCTCTTTTCGGGTGGCCTGGGTAGACGACCGGGGAGAAATACACGTAAACCGTGGATATCGCATTCAGATGAATTCGGCCATTGGTCCATACAAAGGCGGGCTTCGATTTCACCCAACGGTAAATGCCAGTATTCTAAAGTTTTTGGCCTTTGAACAAGTGTTTAAAAACAGCCTAACTACACTTCCTATGGGCGGTGGAAAAGGAGGATCGGATTTTGACCCAAAAGGGAAGTCAGACGATGAGGTAATGCGTTTTTGTCATGCGTTTATGACCGAACTTTGCCGTCATATAGGACCAAACACAGACGTTCCAGCCGGAGACATCGGAGTTGGGGCCAGAGAAGTGGGATACCTTTTTGGGATGTATAAAAAAATCCGAAATGAATTTACTGGAGTATTAACCG
Organism: Bacteroidota bacterium; assembly: GCA_046047415.1. GTDB lineage: Bacteria > Bacteroidota > Bacteroidia > Flavobacteriales > Flavobacteriaceae > Robiginitalea. The sequence continues at coordinate 193,667 of JBJOHX010000065.1, read as the reverse complement.
GTAAGGGACTCTCTTGGGGGGGCTCGTTAATTCGTCCGGAAGCTACCGGATATGGTACGGTGTATTTTGCCCAAAGTATGTTGGCCACTCAGGGGAAAGACATTAAAGGTAAAAAGGTATTGGTTTCCGGTTCTGGAAACGTTGCTCAATACGCAGCAGAAAAGGTCATTCAATTGGGAGGTATTGTTCTCACGCTATCGGATTCCGCAGGATACATTTACGACAAAGATGGTATAAATGCCGAAAAACTTGCCTGGGTTATGGATCTCAAAAACAATCGTAGAGGGCGTATTTCGGATTACGTAAAGCAATTTCCTGAGGCTCAATTTCACGCTGGTAAGACACCTTGGGAGGTGCCTTGTGACATTGCTCTACCTTGTGCCACTCAAAACGAACTCAATGGCGAAGACGCCAAATTACTCCTGAAAAATGGATGTATTTGTGTAGCAGAAGGCGCAAACATGCCGTCTACTCCAGACGCTATGCACACTTTTCAAAACGCAAAAATATTATTTGCTCCAGGAAAAGCCTCCAATGCCGGTGGGGTAGCCACTTCAGGATTGGAAATGTCACAGAATTCGCTGCGTATTAGCTGGACGCGCGAAGAGGTAGATCAGCGTTTGCAAGGTATTATGGATAATATTCACAATGCATGTCTGCAATACGGCACGGAATCCGACGGTTATTGCAACTACGTAAAAGGTGCGAATATTGCCGGGTTTGTAAAAGTTGCCGATGCCATGCTTGCTCAGGGCGTTGTTTAGCAAACACGTGCTAGAACCTAACGTCCCACTTCTAACTATCCGGGGAGTGGGACGTTTTGCATTATCTTTGTGGCTTTAAATGTTAAAACATGATTGCTGCCACTCCGGCACTGGTTATTTCTTCCCTAAAGTACGGAGACAGTAGTCTAATCGTGAAACTGTATACCGCTAAGTACGGCTTGCAAAGCTTTTTGTTAAAAGGGATACTCGGCAAGAAAAAGGGAGTGTTTAAGGCAGGTCATTTTCAGCCACTTACCCATTTGGATATCGTAGGCAGTTTTGGAAAGGACGGAAAGCTTGGCTATTTGCGCGAGGCGGCAATTGCGATTCCGTATCAGTCAGTACATTCAGATATTCGAAAGAGTACAGTGACTTTATTTTTAGCTGAATTGCTTTCGGTAAGTATACGAGAAACAGAACCCGACGAAGGTTTGTTTGCCTTCATGAATAATGCCTTTCAATGGCTGGATCACCAGGAAAAAATCGCCAATTTTCACATCCGTTTTCTCATAGGATTAACCAGGTTTCTCGGAATATTTCCGGATATCTCAGCCAAAAATCTGCCCTATTTTGATCTCAATGAAGGTGCATTCACACCTATAGTTCCAGTACATCCTATGTTGGCTGGTGAGCTTTTAAACAGTTTTGTAAAATTTCTTGATGCTGACTTTGAACAAAGTGCTCTAATTAACTTGAGTCAGCAAGGGCGAAGGGATCTGCTTAAAGCCCTAATTCACTATTATGAATTGCATTTACCCGGATTTCGAAAACCCCGTTCACTAGAAGTTTTTGACGCTGTTTTTTCTTAGAAATCAATAGCTGATTTCCGAAATTATTGTGATTTGCCTGAAAAACAAGTTCATAAAGCTAATTTAGAGCGGTTTAGACGGGATTTTTAGTATGATTCTGACATGGGATTCTGAGTAAAATCCTTAATTTTGCACATTTTAAATTTAGCATTACATGTCTTTGCATAATAAAACCTTTACAGAATATCCACAATTAAATCTTCCGCAGGTTGCAGAGGATATCCTTCGTTTTTGGAAGGAGGAAAAGGTTTTTGAGCAAAGTATTGCCATTCGCGAAGGGGGTAAACCTTATGTATTTTACGAAGGTCCGCCCTCGGCAAACGGGATGCCCGGAATTCATCATGTGATTTCAAGAACCATAAAGGATATTTTTCCGAGGTATAAAACCATGAAGGGTTTCCAGGTAAAACGTAAGGCCGGATGGGATACACATGGCTTGCCGGTTGAGTTGGGCGTAGAGAAGGAGCTAGGGATTACCAAGGAAGACATTGGGGTGAAAATTTCTGTGGCCGAATACAATGAGGCATGTAAAAAGGCTGTAATGCGTTATACTGATGCCTGGAATGACCTAACTGAGCGCATTGGGTATTGGGTAGACATGGAGCATCCGTACGTCACCTACAAGCCCAAATACATGGAGTCCGTTTGGTGGTTATTAAAACAAATCTATTCAAAAGGCTTGTTGTACAAAGGGTATACCATTCAGCCTTATTCGCCCAAGGCTGGTACGGGATTAAGCTCGCATGAACTCAATCAGCCTGGCACCTATCAAGACGTTACCGACACCACAATTACCGCTCAGTTCAAAGCATTAACCGAGTCCTTACCCGATTTTCTAAAAAACTCGGAACCGATTTATTTTCTGGCATGGACAACTACTCCTTGGACACTGCCTTCGAATACGGCGCTTACTGTTGGGCCCAATATCGATTACGTATTGGTGCGCACCTTCAATCAATACACGTATAAACCTATTCAGGTTGTCTTGGCAAAGGCCTTGGTTTCAAAGCAATTTGCAGGAAAATTTGAACCTTTGGAGGCGGGCGCCCAATGGCCGGAGCTTGGCCAGGACCTCAAGAAGATACCATTTCAGATCATTTCCGAATTTAAGGGACATCAGGTTGTTGGGGTACGTTACCACCAATTGCTGGAATACGCATTGCCCTGCGAGGAACCTCAAAACGCTTTTCGGATTATTGCGGGTGATTTTGTGACTACCGAAGACGGAACAGGAATAGTGCATACAGCACCTACTTTTGGAGCCGACGACATGCAGGCTGCTCTTGCGGCCACACCCCCTGTACCCCCGATGTTGGTTTTGGATGAGCACGGCAACCGGGTTCCACTTGTAGATTTACAAGGACGGTTTAGGCCCGAAATGAAGGAGCTGGCCGGGAAATATGTAAAAAATGAATACTACGACGCGGAAGCAGCACCAGATCGCTCCGTAGACGTAGAGATTGCTATACAACTCAAGGAAGAAAATAAAGCCTTCAAAGTAGAGAAATACACCCACAGTTACCCCAACTGTTGGCGTACCGATAAGCCAGTGCTTTATTATCCTTTAGACTCTTGGTTTATTAAAGTAACAGACGTGCGGGATCGCATGCACGAGCTCAATCAGCAAATCAACTGGAAACCTAAGTCAACCGGAGAAGGTCGTTTTGGAAATTGGTTGGCTGCGGCAAACGATTGGAACTTATCCAGATCAAGATATTGGGGAATTCCGTTGCCCATTTGGAGAACAGAAGACGGAAGAGAGGAACGGGTAATTGGTTCGGTTCAGGAATTAAAATCCGCAATTTCCGCGGCTGTAAAAGCCGGATATATGCAGTCGGATCCTTTTGAAAAATTTGTGCCCGGAGACATGTCGGATGCAAATTATGATCACGTAGACCTGCATAAAAATGTGGTAGATCAGATTGTCCTGGTATCGGATAGTGGTAAACCCATGAAGCGGGAAAGTGACCTGATAGACGTTTGGTTCGACAGCGGCTCCATGCCTTATGCTCAATGGCATTACCCATTTGAGCATAAGGACCTAATAGATTCTGGAGTTGGTTTTCCGGCCGATTTTATTGCAGAAGGGGTAGATCAGACCCGCGGTTGGTTCTATACCCTGCATGCAATAGGAACACTGGTTTTTGATTCTATCGCCTATCGCAATGTAGTTTCCAATGGACTGGTGTTAGATAAGGACGGCAAGAAAATGTCTAAGCGACTCGGCAACGCCGTAGATCCTTTTGAAACCATGAAGGATTACGGTGCAGATGCTACACGTTGGTATCTGATTGCAAACGCAAACCCTTGGGATAATCTCAAGTTCGACATTGAAGGGGTTGCCGAGGTGAGACGTAAATTTTTTGGCACCTTGTACAACACGTATGCGTTCTTTGCGCTTTATGCCAATATTGATGGGTTTAAGTACAGTGAGCCCGAAGTTCCCTTGGCCCAACGGCCCGAAATTGATCGCTGGATATTGTCTGAATTGAACAGTCTTATAAATCGTGTGGATTTGGCCTATGCAGACTATGAGCCCACTAGAGCAGCTCGTGCCATATCTGACTTTGTTCAGGAAAATCTCAGCAATTGGTATGTTCGCTTATGCAGAAGACGATTTTGGAAAGGGGAATACGGTACCGATAAAGTGTCGGCCTATCAGACCTTGTATACCTGCCTTAGTACGGTAGCCCAATTGGGAGCGCCTATAGCCCCTTTTTACATGGATCAGCTCTACCGTGATTTGGTAAAGTCTACCAACCCGAAGGCCCCAATCAGCGTGCATCTGGCCGATTTCCCAAAAGCGCAGGTGTCTCATATTGACTTGGCACTGGAAGGTCGCATGCAAAAGGCTCAAACCATCTCTTCTTTGGTACTGTCTATTCGGCAAAAGGAAAAGATTAAGGTACGTCAGCCCCTTAAAAAGGTCATGATCCCGGTTTTAGATGCAGCACAACGCAACGAAATCGAGTCGGTTGCCGATTTGATTCGATCCGAAGTAAACGTAAAAGAAATACAGTTGTTAGACGACGCCTCGGATATATTGGTAAAGCGTATCAAGCCAAATTTTAAGACCCTGGGGCCTAAATACGGCAGCGAAATGAAATCCATTGCGGCTGCTGTTTCTCGCCTAAATCAGACCGATATTCAACAAATAGAACGAGAAGGACAAATAGCGTTGGTACTGGATACTAAAAATATTATTATTGAGTTACAAGATGTTGAGATTACCTCTCAAGATATTGAAGGCTGGTTGGTAGCGAGTTCCGGACCTGTAACGGTGGCGCTGGACATTACCATAGATCAGGAACTCAAAAACGAAGGAGTTGCCAGAGAGTTGGTAAACCGTATACAGAATCTTCGCAAAGATTCCGGATTTGAGGTTACCGATAAGATTGATGTTGTTTTACAAAAAAATAATCTTTTGGAAGCCGCGGTGCGCGAAAATTTAGCGTACATTAAAACAGAAACGCTTACCGCAGACCTTCAATTTATAGACCAAAAGATAAACGGCACGGAAATTGTATTTGACGAGATAAAAACGATATTGCACATTCAAAAACACTAAGATCTACGACCATGACAGAAGAGACTAAAGTGCGTTATTCAGATAAGGACCTGGAAGAATTTCGCAACCTTATCGAGCAGAAAATAGAAAAAGCCAAACAAGACCTGGAAATGCTCCGGAGCGCCTACATGAACGACGGCAATAATGGAACCGAAGATACTTCTCCGACCTTTAAGGCATTTGAAGAGGGTTCAGAAACCATGAGTAAAGAAGCGAATACACAATTAGCGATTCGCCAGGAAAAATTTATTCGTGATTTAAAAAATGCTTTATCCCGAATTGAAAACAAAACCTATGGTATTTGCCGGGTAACCGGTAAATTGATAAACAAGGAGCGTCTAAAACTCGTTCCCCATGCAACCTTGAGTATTGAGGCTAAAAACATGCAAAAATAACCCAAAACGCCCTGCGGGGCGTTTTTCAATTTATCGTCTTCTGTTCGGGAGCATGTGCTTTTTTGGCTTGAGTTTGCTGCACGCCCAAAAACATGTGGAAAAAACCTACCTAGATGAAACGGTACGAGCTGTAATTATTTCGGGTGAGCAGTGCTTCGAAATTCTCTTGGAGACTTCTGATTCACAAGATGTCGCTGTAGCGGCCTATATGGAAGGGGAATATCAGAACGAGGTGTTTATTCAAATGGAAACTCTTGGAAACACCTTGCGGATAGGAACAGATTACGCACCTAGTTTTGAACAGCCCAACGACAAACTCAGCGCACATAAGGTCTTGTCAGTAAAATTGCACATAGTGCTTCCTCAAGAGCTCAAGGTGGGTTTGGTTGCCGGAGATTGTCAGGTGTTTACAAAGGGGCAGTTTCGCGAACTCGACATCGCAATCGCCGGAGGAGGATGCACCCTGAAGCACCACGCAGATAAAACACAGGTTAATACGATTTCAGGTTTTATAGAAGCCGATATAACTTCCGGAAAGGTAAATACCCATTCTGGGTTTGGCGCTATTACCTCCGATAGTATAGCCTCTGGATATGCGGTATACAATTTAAAAAGTATTCGGGGAAACATTCGTGTAAACAGGATAAACTAAGTCTACCTCTACACCGTTAGAAGTTATATTTAATCCCTATTTTTGGACCATTAAAGTTGCAGCATGTTGCTTAAAAAATCACTTGTATTAATTGTTTTGGTGTTGTTGGCCGATCAGCTTTCTAAAATTTACATCAAAACTCATTTTCAATTAGAAGAATCTGTTACCGTATTTTCCTGGTTTCGGTTTTATTTTATTGAAAACGAAGGCGCTGCATGGGGTACCAAATTGAGCGATTTGTTACCGCTCACAGAACGTAGAGCAAAACTTATCCTTACACTTTTTCGGGTGCTAGCCATTAGCGGAATCGGATATTGGCTTTGGGGTGCGTTAAAGAAAAATTCAAATAAGACTCTTGTTTTTGCAGTAAGCCTAATTTTTGCAGGAGCGGTTGGAAATATTATTGATTCGTTATTTTACGGCCTTATTTTTGATCACAGTTACGGTCAGATAGCAACCTTATTTAGTGACCAACCTTACGACAGTTTGTTTTATGGCAAGGTGGTAGATATGTTGTATTTTCCGTTTATAGATGCCACTTGGCCCAACTGGGTGCCCGGTTTTGGAGGCCAACCCTTTCGTTTTTTTGCGCCGGTTTTTAATATAGCAGACACTGCAATAAGCACCGGAGTAGGCATACTGCTGGTTTTTAACAAGAAAGCCTTTCCACAAACGGAAAACTAAAACTGAAAAATATCTTTAGGGGTTACCGCGTATTTTAAAGGTATGTCTCCGGGGTATAATCCTGAAATTTCGTTTACGGGTTCAAAAAGCGATAGACCTACTGTGATTGTTTCTGCACTACAGGCACCTAGAAATTTATCGTAATAGCCACCGCCATATCCCACGCGATTTCCATTTAAATCAAAAGCCAGTAGGGGTACAAAAATAACATCGAGGGACGCCGGAGCAACAACAACACCAGACAATGGTTCCAAAACACCCCATTTGTTTGGCACCATTTTGGAGTCCGGGGCTAAAAGAAAATGGTTCAGTTCTCCTTTTTCCAAGATTTTCGGAACTACTATCTGTTTATTTAACCTATGCAAGTGTTCTATAATAGGAGCAGTATCAACTTCCTTTTTATGGGTAATGGATATAAACACGTGAAACGTTTTAAAATCCCATATGGGTAACTTTAAAAGTTGTTGAAACAACTGTGTGCTCAATGCCGAAAGTGAAACAGAATCCAAGGTCCCTCTGCGTTTCAGGAATATACTTCTTACCGTATTTTTGTCCATGCCAATAAGGTTATTTTTGCCGCATATATGGGGGTGTTCTGATGTGCCATTTTAGTATTGCCAAGTTAAGTGAAACTTGACAAAACCGAATTCAAGAAATGAAGCGGTAATTTTATCTTTGCATGGCAAGGTGAATTATGGAACCGATCCCAATTGACATTCAGCTCAAAACACTGCCGGACCGTCCCGGGGTATACCAATTTTTTGACACCGAAGGTAAGATCCTCTATGTAGGAAAGGCCAAAAACTTAAAAAAGCGGGTAAGTTCTTATTTTAATAAAACCCACGATAGCGGGAAAACGAGGGTATTGGTTCGGAAAATAAATGAAATCCGGCATATTGTAGTCCCCACGGAATCCGATGCATTATTGTTAGAAAACAATCTTATAAAAGAACACCAGCCTCGGTACAACATTTTACTGCGTGACGACAAGACATATCCTTGGCTCTGCATAAAAAAGGAGCGTTTCCCCCGTGTGTTTCCAACCCGTAAACGCATTAAAGACGGATCGGAATATTATGGTCCCTACACTCAAATGCGTACTGTAAGAACACTTTTGGAACTTATTAAAAGCGTCTATCCATTGCGCACCTGCAATTACGACCTGTCTGCCGAAAAAGTGGAACAAGGCAAATACAAGCGATGTCTGGAGTATCACTTAGGAAATTGCATGGGTCCTTGTGAGGGGATTCAGGACGAAATAAGTTACAATAGGGCCATAGACGATATTCGGGAAATCGTTAAGGGAAATTTTGGAAGTTCAGTGCGCTATTTTAAACAGCGGATGACAGAACTTGCAAATGAAATGCGGTTCGAAGAGGCACAGCAGATCAAAGAAAAAATTGAAGTTCTGGAAAATTATCAGGCCAAATCTACTGTGGTGCACCCCGGCATTAGCAATGTAGATGTGTTTACGATTATTTCTGACCCCACCCACGCCTATGTAAATTACATGCAACTGGCGCATGGATTGGTTGTACGCTCTCACACTCAGGAAATCAAGAAAAAGCTAAACGAATCGGATGAAGATCTTTTGGCCCTGTCCTTATTACAACTCAGGGAGCGATTCGACTCTGAGGCGCCGGAAGTATTTTTGCCATTTGAGATTTCACTGCCGGAAGAAATTCGGGTTACCGTACCAAAGCAGGGCGATAAAAGAAAACTCATTGATTTTTCGGAGCACAATGCCAAATTATTTCGACAAGAACGATTTAAGCAAATTCGGATTACCGACCCGGACCGTCACGTAAATCGTCTTATGGACCAGATGAAAAAGGACTTACGTTTGTCTGCAGAGCCCCGGCACATTGAATGCTTTGACAACTCCAACATTCAAGGTTCCAACCCGGTTGCTGCATGCGTTGTTTTTAAAGATGGAAAACCCTCTAAAAAAGACTACCGTCACTTCAATATTAAAACGGTAACCGGACCCGATGATTTTGCCTCCATGTCTGAGGTGGTTTTTAGACGATATCGCAGATTGCTAGACGAGGCAGAACCACTTCCGCAACTTATTGTAATTGACGGCGGAAAAGGTCAGTTATCTGCTGCCCTTAAGAGTCTGGAACAACTCGGATTGCGGGGTAAAATTGCAATTATAGGAATAGCTAAACGTTTGGAAGAATTGTATTTTCCAGAAGATCCAATTCCACTTTATTTAGATAAAAAATCAGAAAGTCTTAAGGTAATTCAACAGTTGAGAAACGAAGCGCACCGTTTCGGAATTACACACCACCGAAATAAGCGAAGTAAGGCCTCAATAAATTCAGTCCTTGAGGAAATCGAAGGCATAGGTGAACAGACAGCACGTGAATTGCTTCTCAGGTTTAAATCCGTAAAACGGATCCGGGAGGCAAGCCTTGAGGATTTAACAGAGGTGGTAGGTCCGTCAAAGGCCCGTAAAGTTTTCGATAATTTGCCAAAATAAGGGTAACTTATCGCTATGCAAAAACACCTCATAGTAATCCTTTGTTTATTGGTAGTAAGGCTAAGTTATTCGCAAGTTAGCCCTGCCAATACCGATGTAAAAGTTGGTTTGGTTTTAAGCGGCGGTGGTGCCAAAGGAATTGCACATATTGGAGCGTTAAAAGTTATTGAATCTGCAGGAATACGATTAGATTATATTGGAGGCACCAGCATGGGCGCAATTATTGGAGCTCTTTATGCCTCGGGTTATTCCGCCAGACAATTGGATTCTATTTTCACTGCAGCAGACCTGGAACAACTCATTCAGGATAACCTTCCGCGCAATGCCAAAACGTTTTATGAGAAGGAAGACTCCGAACGTTACGCCATATCCCTTCCATTTTCACGGTTCAATATTAGTTTTCCTCAGGCAATTTCTGGCGGTCAGAATATTTATAACCTTTTGGTTCAATTATTATACCACGTAAGAGATATAAAAGATTTCAGTAAGCTTCCCATACCGTTTTTTTGTATGGCTACAGATGTAGAATCGGGGGAAGAGGTCCTGCTAAATCACGGGTACCTTCCAGAGGCCATTATTGCCAGTGGAACCTTTCCAACAGTATTTGAGCCAGCCGAAATTGAAGGCCGAATGCTTGTAGACGGGGGGGTATTAAACAATTATCCGGTAGCCGAATTACGGGCAATGGGCGCAGAATTGGTGATTGGTGTAGATGTGCAACACGGGCTTAGAAGCCGAGAGGAACTACAATCGGCTACAGAAATTCTGATGCAGATTAACAACTACCACACGGCTGGGGATATGGTTCAAAAGGCTGCAGCTACAGATATTTATATTCAACCCGAAATAGACCAGTATTCCATTATGGATTTCGATGCCCGAGATTCGCTTTTATTGAAGGGCGAGCAGGCTGCATTTTTAAAATGGAAAGATTTACGCCAATTGGCCAGCCTGCAATACCCTGCTGCTAATCGGCATACTGAGGTTTCAATTCCAGACTCCTTGGAGATTGATCAACTCATTTTGGAAGGAAATAATACTTATACACGTGGGTATGTTTTGGGTAAACTACGACTAGATCTTGGTAAAAAGGTAGCCTTTGAAAGGCTTTTCCAAGGCATAAGTAATTTGGCTGCCACAGGCAATTTTAATACCATTCGTTATCAAATAAAAACGGAGCCTTTTGGAACCAACCTCCAACTGCGATTGCAGGAAAACCCTAATCGAGCGTATATGCGATTGGCTGCAAATTACAATGATTTGTACCGCAGTGCAGCGCTCATTAATCTAACCCGAAAACATCTATTATTCAATGACGATGTGGCCTCAATAGACCTTATTTTGGGAGATAACTTAAGATACAATGCAGAATATTATCTAGATAAGGGGTTTAATTGGAGTTTTGGGTTTAATTCCAGGTTCAATCAGTTCAACAAAAGTGTGGGCTATACTGTACTTGGCAGTAATTTTGAATTGCCTATAGATGAAAACATCAACTTTTTAAACGTAGACATCGCCGATTGGACCAATAGTATTTACCTACAAACGGTCTTGCAGGATGAATTTGCTTTTAGTATTGGACTTGAGCATAAGTTTTTGGAATACAGCACTAAAACTATCAGTGACGGTACTCTTTCCGACAACGTGTTTTCCAGGGTAGCTAGTAGTAGCAGATATGTTTTTGAAAAAAGTCATTACGGAAGTGTTTTCGGTGAAATTACCTTGGACACTTTTGACGATAAATATTTTCCTACAAGGGGCATTTTTGCCGAGGGTCGTTTTAATCTATACCTTATTTCATCCGACTTTAGTGGTACTTTTAAAGAATTTTCAATCGCAAAAGGCAGTTTGGGTGGAGCATTTACGCTGGGCTCAAAGCTCAGCTTAAATTTGCAAACTGAAGGTGGATTTAAGCTCGGCAAATCTCCAGTAACCACTATGGATTTTATGTTGGGAGGGGTAGGCGGTGGCCTAATCAACAACTATGTTTCTTTTCTTGGCTATGATTTTCTTTCACTCGCCGGAAATAGTTACGTTAAATCATACGCTAGATTGGACTGGGAATTCTATGCGTCAAATCATCTGTTTTTTGCAACCAATGTTGCGAACGTGGCAGATGATTTGTTTCGTACCGGCGATTGGTTTGCACTTCCTACATACACGGGAATTGGATTGGGGTATGGTCGTGAAACTTTTTTTGGCCCGCTACAAATCACGTATACTTGGTCTGCTGAAGCGCCTGGGAGCGGCTTGTTTATTAACCTAGGTTTTTGGTTTTGAGCCGCTTAATAGCAAGACAAACCAAAAGTACAGTGCGCCAAATATTTGCAATTTCACATTGAAAAATTATCATTTTTCGCAATTCCTATCCTTTAAAGATAAAGTATTGTTAATAACTGAGTTAAAGAACGTTAAATATGCCGTGTTTACCATACTCATGACTTACTTTTGTATTTAGAAGGGGTGGTTCCCTTCTGACTTTAAGTATTGGTTTTTCATAATTTAAAGTTTGGTTGGTTATTTAGGAAAAGCCCTGGTCTCTCGACCGGGGCTTTTTTCGTAATTAGTAGATGGATTGGAGTGCATTCTAATCCATATATCTAAATAAATAATTCTGGTTACGCGAGAAAGTGATAAGGTTCCGGGCTTCATTGTCTAAATTTTCAGAAATTTGCCAAGATGAAATACTTAAAAGCTTTATTAGTTGTTTGTGCGTTTTGGCTCTTTGTCGGCGCTATGCCAGCTCCTTTAAACACAGAGCCCAAGGGCAAATCTATTCCCTATAAACCTGGGGAATGGTTAAAATTCAGGATTCATTACGGATTTTTAAATGCCAGTTACGCCACATTGCACCTTACCACCGATAGTATCAACGGCATTCCAGTCTATCACGTGGTTGGCAGAGGTCAGACAACTGGATTTGCCAGTTTGTTTTTTAAGGTAGATGACACCTACGAGACCTACTTTGGCCAGCAAGACGGTAAGCCCTATCGATTTATCCGTAAAATTGACGAGGGTGGGTACACCAAGGATATTGAAATCACATTTAACCACAGTAAATCTCTAGCGGTTTTACACGATAAGGAAGCCCAAAAAAAGCATTACTTCGACACCGAGCAATCTATTCAGGATTTGGTTTCTGCATTTTATTACCTCCGGGCCAATTATGAACCGAATCAGCTAGAGGTTGGAAAATCGATTGATTTGGATTTGCTTTACGATGACGATGGCATTTTTCGTTTTCGCCTTAAGTATTTGGGCAAAGAAGTTGTTAAAACCAAGTTCGGAAAGGTCGAATGCCATATGTTTAGGCCCTATGTACAATCAGGCAGGGTGTTTAAGGAGCAGGAGAGTTTAACCCTTTGGGTCTCCAACGATAGCAATAAAATTCCAATTCGAATTGAGGCCAGTCTTAGGGTGGGGTCCATAAAAGCAGACCTAGACGGATATAACAGTCTAAGGCATCCGTTTAAAATTATTATGGATTAACTCGGGGCCATGGCGAAAAGGGACGGACTCACAGAAAGACTTCAAAAACTTGAAGTAAAATACGGCGAAGCGGGCCAGGATCTTGGGGCCTACCTTGATTGCTTGCTACAACAGCGGTACCTTACCTATTGGGACTATATACATCTCGATACCTTGTTGAGTTTACAAGTTACAAAAACACAGTTCCCAGACGAGGAGGTCTTTATAATGTATCATCAGATCTCAGAACTCTATTTTAAATTAATCCTGCACGAACAAAAGCAAATTGTAGCAGATACTACTCAGAACCCCGATTTTTTTAGTAAAAAAATAGAACGAATCAATCAGTATTACAAGGCGCTGATTGCTTCTTTTAGTATTATGATTCGGGGTATAGACCGTGAGCAGTTCATGCAATTCAGAATGGCCTTGTTGCCCTCTAGCGGTTTCCAATCGGCTCAGTTTAGAATGATTGAATTGTATGCAACGCCTTTGAAAATGCTAGTGCTGCCCAACATACGCAAAACACTTTCAGGTGCAGAAGACATCGAAACCTTGTACGAACTTATCTATTGGAAGAAGGGAGCTACAGATAGAAATACAGGTCAAAAGACACGTACATTACTAGATTTTGAACAGCGTTATTCCCCCGGATTGCTCCGGTTGGCACACGAACTGAACGGTAAAACGATTTACCATAAATATCTTGGATTACCCATGGCAGCACAAATGCACAATGGATTGAGAGAGGGGCTGCAGCAATTCGATCTCAACGCCAATGTCAATTGGCCCTTAATGCACCTTGGATCGGCAAACAGGTATTTAAGCCGGGAAAAAGAAACTGTGGAAGCCACTGGCGGAACCAACTGGAAATCCTATCTTCCGCCGGAATTTCAGCAAATCGTATTTTTTCCTGAAGTCCATGAAGCCAACGAGTTGGCCAATTGGGGTAAACAATGGGTTGACCATCAAATAAACCCCTAGAAAAGGAATTAAAACATGAGTCGTACAAGCATATTTTTTGCGTTTTTCTTGCTGTTAGGAGCTTCTTGTGTTGATTTTTCATCAAAGGAAATGGCGTTATCTGAGGGCGATTCTCAGGCTCCCGAAACGAAACCAAGGATTGCATTCGGTTTTAACTTGGACGTTTTTGACGTGGTAACAGATACCATTAGAAAAGGGGACAGTTTTGGTGAAATTATGGCCCGGCATCAGGTTGGGTTTCCCCAAATAGCACTTGTAGCGGAGAAATTTAAAGACACTTTCGACGTCCGTCGAATTCGGGTTGGAAAACCATATCTTATTTTAAAATCCAAAGACAGTACCGCCGCTCCTCAAGTTTTTATTTATCAAAACGACCGAATCAATTATACGGTTGTGGACTTTAGGGATTCGGTAAATGCCTACAGGGGAAAACGGATCATGAGGACCTTGGAACGCGAAATTTCTGGTGTAATTCCAGAGGGCGGATCCTTGTCTGCAGTTATCGATGAGCGGGGCATAGATTATCGCATAACCCTTGAGCTTTCACAGATCTATGCCTGGACCATAGACTTTTCAAAATTAGAGGCCGGGGATAAATTCAGAATCATTTTCAACGAAAAGTATATTCAGGACAGCATCTATGCGGGATCCGATTTTATAAAGGCGGCTTATTTCCAGCACCGGGGAAATGATTTTTACGCTTTTGCACATAAGAATGACTCGTTAAAAGTCCTAGATTATTACGACGAGGAGGCAGAAAATCTTCGAAGAACATTTTTGCGCATGCCTATTCAATTCGGCAGGCTCTCTTCCCGCTACAATCTAAAACGCAGAATTCGCTATTACGGATACCAGGTAAAGCCTCATAAAGGTACCGACTATGCTGCACCTATAGGAACACCTATACTTGCAACAGCAGATGGAGTTGTAACAGAATCTACCCGTAAAGGAGGTAATGGCAAGTATGTAAAAATTAGACATAACGAAACCTATAGCACCCAATACCTGCACATGAAGGCTCAAAATGTAAAACGGGGAGATTATGTAAGACAAGGAGAGGTGATTGGCTGGATTGGTATGACTGGAAATACTGGAGGACCACATGTTTGCTATCGTTTTTGGAAAAACGGCAGACAAGTAGATCCATTAAGAGAAGAACTTCCGGCAGCAGAACCACTTGCAGAACAGTATAGACCGGCGTTCTATCAGAAAATAAACCCCCTTAAAACGCAGTTGGATTGTATTCCACTACCCAGCTTAGACAAAACTTCAGCAGATTTAATAACGGCTAATTAAACAACTATGCCTTTTCATAATATCGACCTCACACGCACAGCAACGTGGGATAAACTTTTAGGTCATTATCAAGTTGCTCGCGACATTTCAATCTCGGAACAATTTAAGCAAGATCCGGATCGTGCTGCAAAGTTTACGATTGCATGGAACGATTTCTTGGTAGATTACTCCAAAAATCGAATAACTCAGGAAACACTTGATTTACTGCTTGAATTGACTAAAGAGGCCAAGTTGTCCGAGGCCATTGCGGCCTATTTTAACGGTGAACCTATAAACAGAACTGAAGGACGAGCTGTTTTACATACTGCCTTGCGTGCAGATAAATCCAAAGCGATTCTCGTAGATGGGGAAAATGTAATGCCAGAAGTTTCGTCTGTAAAACAAAGCATTAAAGTTTTTAGCGAGGCCATTATTGGCGGAGCTAAAAAAGGATATACCGGCAAGCCCTTTACAGATATTGTTAACATCGGTATCGGGGGCTCCGATTTGGGTCCCGCAATGGTTGTAGATGCCCTGGCGTTTTATGGCAATCATCTGAGAATGCACTTTGTGAGTAATGTAGACGGAGACCATGTACGAGAAACCCTAAAACGTCTTAATCCGGAAACTACACTCTTTGTTATCGTTTCAAAGACATTTACCACTCAGGAAACCTTGAGCAATGCATTAACCGCAAAGGCCTGGTTCCTGCAACAGGCATCCGAATCGGACATTGCTTTGCATTTCGCCGCAGTATCTACCAATACGGCCAAAATTCAAGAATTTGGAATCAATCCGGAACACGTATTCCCTATGTGGGATTGGGTAGGCGGTCGTTTTTCGCTTTGGAGTGCAGTGGGGCTATCTATTGCTCTCGCAGTCGGGTTTGAACATTTCGAGGCCCTGTTGCTGGGTGCTCGCCAAATGGACAACCATTTTAAAGAAACGCCACATGCGCAAAATATCCCCGTGGTATTGGCGCTTTTAAGTATTTGGTATAATAATTTTTATGGAGCCGAAACCGAAGCCATAATCCCCTACACGCAGTATCTTCAAAGGTTGCCTGCTTATCTGCAGCAAGGTATTATGGAAAGTAATGGCAAAAGTGTGGATCGCAACGGCCAGCGCGTGGGATATCAGACGGGCACCATTATTTGGGGTGAGCCCGGCACAAATTCGCAGCATGCTTTTTTTCAATTGATTCATCAGGGGACCAAGCTTATTCCGGCAGATTTTATTGGTTATAAACAATCGCTTTATGGCGAACGCGATCATCACCTGAAATTAATGGCCAACTTTTTTGCTCAAACGGAGGCTTTAATGCAAGGAAAGGACCCAGTAGCAGTCCATATGGAACTTAGCTTACAAGGTAAAACGGATGCAGAGATACAGGCATTATTGCCTTTTAAGGTATTCGAAGGAGATAAGCCTACCAATACCATATTAATTGATCGGTTAACTCCGAGCTCTCTTGGTGCTTTAATTGCCATGTACGAACACAAAATCTTTGTACAGGGCGTGCTCTGGAATATTTTCAGTTACGACCAATGGGGGGTTGAATTGGGTAAGCAATTAGCAAACACCATTCTAAAAGATCTTACTGAAGAGAATATGGCAGCGCATGATAAT
Source organism: Bacteroidota bacterium (assembly GCA_046047415.1). GTDB lineage: Bacteria > Bacteroidota > Bacteroidia > Flavobacteriales > Flavobacteriaceae > Robiginitalea. The sequence continues at coordinate 176,954 of JBJOHX010000065.1, read as the reverse complement.
TCAACATTGAGTCTTTTGCAATATTTTAAGAAATAGATTGAAAATTAATTAACTACAGCTGAGGGGTAATAAGTTATTGCCCCTCAGCTAGTTTATATGGATTTTTGTTTTAATTTTGCGGTCCATAATTTAACATTCTCTTAATAGCTAAAAGCGCAAACAGTCTCACTTTTGCGCAAGAATTGCAAACTTAAAAGACACAAAAAATGAAAAAACTAATGTTAATCTGGGTTTTGGCACTTTCTACTGCTGTTACCTTCGCTCAGGAGGTTGCTTCAGGGAAGGTTGTAGATGCCGAAACCAATGAACCTCTTCCAGGAGCAGCTGTTGTTGCCAAAGGAACTACAAACGGTGTAGTAACCGGTTTTAATGGGGAATTTCAAATCAATGCCCCTGCCGGAACTGTACTTGTTGTATCTTATTTAGGTTACGGATCTCAAGAAGTAACTGCCGGTCAAAACTTACGTGTTGCCCTTCAGGCAGAAGCAAATCAATTGGGTGAAATCGTACTTACTTCCAGTGTAATTGATATCGCCAAAACGCGTGAGACTCCTGTAGCTGTATCTACTATTGCTCCTGCGGAGATTGCACTTAAAGTAGGTAACCAGGAATTCCCTGAAATCATGAACCGCACACCTGGTGTATATGCTACCAAACAAGGTGGAGGATATGGAGACTCTCGTATTTCACTTCGTGGTTTTGATCAGCGCAACACGTCTTTCCTTATCAACGGTCAGCCTGTAAATGATATGGAAAACGGATGGGTATACTGGTCTAACTGGCAAGGGTTAACCGATGTAGCTTCTGGTATTCAGATTCAACGTGGTTTGGGTGCATCTCGTTTGGCAGTACCTTCTGTAGGAGGTACCGTTTCTATTTTTACCAAATCAGCCGAAATGAGCACTGGCGGTACTATTGCTCAAACTGTAGGTAATAACGGATATACCAAAACATCCGTTGCATACAACACCGGTAAAAACGAAAAAGGTTGGGCTTCTTCTTATTTATTAAGCCAGTGGTCTGGTGACGGTTATGTGTACAACACTTCAGGTGCAGGTACTACGTACTTCTTTGCAGTAGGCTATCAGCCAGACGGCTCTAAGCATGCTCTAAACCTATCTTTATTAGGTGCAGGTCAGTGGCACCACCAACGCGATGCATGGGTGTCCATTCGCGATTATGAGAATTTCGGAAAAGATGGTATAGACGTACGTTGGAATACCAACGGAGGTATCCTTAACGGCGAAGAATACAACATGCGTCGTAACTTCTACAACAAGCCCTTGGCTACCTTTAACTGGGATTGGGATATTTCCAGCAATGTGAAATTAGCCACATCTTTCTACGCTTCTGCGGGTAGAGGAGGTGGAACAGGCCCACGTGGAGGTAACTTCCGTAACGCTGCAATCGATATGTATCCTTACAACATCGATTTAACACAACACTATCTTGAAAATGGCCGAGGCACACGTTTGCCTGACGGTTCTATCAACTTCGACGCAGTGGTTAACACCAACCGTTCAACCACAAGCCCTTACACTGGTTCAATCGGTGCATACAACGGGTTGTTGATTGGATCTAATGGATTCCGTGACGATGGCGTTAACCGCGCAGTTATGGTACGTCGTGCTTCAATGAATTCTCACGACTGGTTTGGTGCTATCTCTAACTTAGATATCACAAGTGGTAAATTCCGTTACTCTTTTGGAATTGATTTACGCGACTATAAAGGATATCACTACCGTGTTTTGAATGATCTTTTGGGTCTTGACGGTTATTATTCTACCGGTAACCAAAATTCAGCCGGTCAGATTATTGAAACTTTGGTGGAAGCCAAGCCTTTCAAAAACACTGGCTTAGATGGTCCTAAGATGGATTACTACAATACAGGTATCGTAGGTTGGCAAGGGTTTAACGGTTTAATCGAGTACAACAATGAGTCTACGCTTACCGCTGTACTTCAAGCCGGTGTTTCTAACCAATCATTCCAGCGCGAAGATTTCTTTGATCAGCCTTTAAATCCAATTTCTGACAAAGAAAATGTTGGTGGTGGTTACCTTAAAGGAGGTGCAAACTACAACTTGAATGAGAAATCGAACGTATTCTTTAACGCTGGGTTCATCTCTCGCCAGCCTCAATTCGACGCGGTATTCCCTAATTTCGCAAACACAGTTAATCCCGATTTACAAAACGAGAAAATTTCTTCATTGGAATTGGGTTACGGTTTCTTAGGGAAAGATTTCCGTATGAATGTAAACGTATATTCTACTTCTTGGGGTAATCGTTTCGTATCCAGAACTATAACAAATACCGAAGGTAATTCAGGAACGGCTCAATTTAAAAACGTAGACGTTCTTCACCAAGGATTAGAAATCGAAGCTACCTATAACGCCTCTAGTGCATTGCGTTTAAAAGGTATGATTTCTGCTGGAGACTGGAAATATACCAAAGACTTTACCGCAACCATTTTTGATCAAAACAATCAACAAATTGGAGAAGGTACTCTTTATACCAATGGTGCTAAAGTGGGCGATGCTGCTCAGTTTACCACTTATTTTGAGGCAGATTACACCATCGGTAAGACCAGCTTTGATTTAGGTATTCGTTTGGTAGACGGATTGTATGCAGACTACTCTGTTACCGATTCTGCCTTCTTACAGCCAGACAACGACGGAGCGCTTAAATTGCCTGCATATAGTTTAGTAGACTTGGGTGCAACAACACGTTTCACTTTATTCGGAAAAGACTCTTCTTTCCGTTTGAACATCAACAACTTGTTCAACACCTTGTACATTGCAGAGTCTAACTCCAACATTTTTGCTACCACTGGTTCCGATACCTGGAAAGGTATAGACAAAACCAACTATGTATGGTTTGGTTTCGGTACCACCTGGAATGCAACCTTAAAATTGAACCTGTAATCGGGTTACGGGAAAGTTAGCTGAAAGCTTCTTTTTTAGGGGAAAAGCCCTCGGACATAATTGTCCGAGGGCTTTTTTTATTCTTAAAAAATGATAACTTTACGAGAAAACCAATTCATGCAAGTCATCATTAATCTTCATTCTTACCTGGCATATGTTGTGTTGGCAGTGCTTATCATTGCTGTTCTAAATGCCCTAAGCGGATTGGCTGGAAAAAGAATGTTTACCCCGGAACGCGATTTTAGATTAAGTCTCTTTTCGCTAATTCTCAGTCATATTCAACTGCTCGTTGGGTTGATTTTATATTTTATTTCTCCCAATGGTCTAAAGGCGATAATGGCTCTTGGAATGGGAGGCTTAAATGCCTCGGCCCGTTTGTTGGCCCTGGAGCACCCATTAATTAACATCATTGCTGTGGCATTAATCACTATGGGATGGTCTCGGCATAAAAAGTATATCGAGGGAAATCTAAAGTTTAGAAGTATAGCAATCTTCTACGGCTTGGGCTTACTGCTTTTATTGAGTCGCATTCCTTGGAGCCTTTGGTTAAGTTAATCTGTAATACTATGAAACGAATTTTATTCTCATTTTTTTTGATAGCTACAGGCGCACTAAGCGCTCAGGAGGTAGCATTATTTAATGGTTCTGATTTATCTGGCTGGACCATATACGGAACCGAGAAGTGGTATGTAGAAGACGGGCTTTTGGTTTGTGAAAGTGGTCCGGATAAAGGGTATGGTTATTTAGCCACAGACCAATACTATAAGGATTTTGAATTAAGCCTAGAATTTCAGCAAGAGGCAAATGGAAATAGCGGTGTATTTGTTAGATCCACTGTTGAGGGCACCAAAGTTTCCGGATGGCAGGTAGAAGTTGCCCCTCCGGGACATGATACCGGAGGAGTATATGAATCCTATGGTCGCGGTTGGTTGATAAAGCCAGAAGGCAAACCAGATGTGAAAATGGGAGAATGGAACACCTTAAAAATTCGTTTGGTAGGCGACACCCTAACCTCATGGTTAAATGGAGTGGAAATGATTACACTTACCGATGCCAAAATCGGAGCTGGTGAGGGTTCTGTGGCCCTTCAAATTCATGATGGGGGAGGAATCAAAGTAAAGTGGCGTAATATTATGATTACGCAGCCGTATTAAGAGTCGGGTTTTACTTTTCGAATGAGGTAAGCATACACCGGAAAATGGTCGCTGTATCCGCCCAAATAGGTGCCTCCGGAATAGGACCTAAAAGGATAACCCTTGTAGGTTCCTGAGGGTGTTTTAAGATAATCTGGCATATAGATTTGTGCTTTCCAAAATTCAAATTGGTTTTCACTCGAAAACCAGTTGCCGTTAAACAACACCTGATCAAAAAGGTTCCACTGGTCTCTATAGGCCAAAGTGCCTAAACCTGCATTGAACAATTTCTCCATGGGATTATAAAAGATATATGGAGGAACATTAATGGCTTTATTTAAAGTACCCAATACATATTTAATGCTTACGTCTGTAGGGTCGTCATTAAAATCGCCCATGGAAATGAAGCGGGCCTCAGGATTGAGCTGTAACACAGAATCCAGAATATCGCGTTGCAAAGCTGCAGCCTGTCGCCGTAAGGGGTCACTTTGGGCTTGTCCACCACTTCTGGAAGGCCAGTGATTCACCGAGATATAAAGCGGTTCACCATCTAGCTGACCGAATACCAATAGCTGATCTCTTGTCGTTTTTGGGCGATTTTGTTCATCTCGTAAGTCGAGGCGTATATTGCTGCTTTCTATAGGAATAAAACAGCTTTTCTTGTAAATCAAGGCAACATCTATCCCTCTCAGATCCGGGGAGTCGTAATGGATAATGCCATAATCCGAAGCACTAAGGGCTTCCTGGGCAAGCAGATCGTTAAGTACCCCCAGATTTTCAACTTCGCAAAGTCCGATTAAATCGGGAGTCCGTTTGGCATTGTCCTTGCCTATTTCAGAAAGTACGCGTGCAATGTTCTGAATTTTAGTAGTATAACGTTCTTCTGTCCATTGATCGGTTCCGTCAGGTGTACGGGCATCGTCATCTACCAAGGGATCGTTTTGTGTATCGAATAGGTTTTCGACATTGTAAAAGACCAACGTTCGAATCTCATAGGGTCCCTTGCCCAATTGGCCTTCTGGGCCGTCCAAAGGTGGTTTATGGCAGCCAATCATAAACAGTGGGCCTAGCAGAAGTAGAGAATTGAAAAGGTTCATACGGCAAAGATATTACAGTTATCTGCAAGGAGCATGCAGCACCCCATGTTAATATTGCCGACGTTTCTTCAAAATTCCCTGCATGTTTTTACGGAACCATTTATTTGTCCTTTTGTTCCTTGCAATCGGTTTTCAGTACATCCGGGCCCAAGAGGGGACTATTCTCGGAACTTTTTGGGACGCTATGAGTCGCAGTCCGATTTCGGGCATCGCAGTGGGTTTCGATACGGAATGGACATTTACGGATGCTAAAGGCAATTTTACCTTGTCTTCCGATAAAGACAGCCTCTTTTTAACAGCCTCGGGTAATGGATACCGAACAGAGGTTTTCCCGATTCAATTAAAAGGAAATTCAAGTATAAATCTGGGGGTAATTTTCCTTGAACCAATTCAGAATTCTCCACCGGAAGAAGCGTATATAGAACTCGATCCTGATGCGGCAGACGAAACCGAAGGAGCAGATGTAGCCATGCCTTTATTAAGAGGTATTCGAGATTTGTTCCTGACCCGTGCGGCTTTTGATTTCAGTCCTGCATTTTTTAAAATAAGAGGACAAGACAGCCGGGAAACAAAGGTATACTTGAACGGACTAGCAATGAATCGTTTGTACGATGGCAGACCGGCCTGGAGTACCTGGTCCGGGTTAACTGACCTTATAAGGGGAGCCAATCAAGTCTCTGGTTTTAGTTTTTCTGAGGGAGGTTTTGGGGGTGTGTTGGGTGCTGTTCAAATTTCTGCAAGTCCCGCTGCGCTGAGAAGAGGCACAAAGCTAACCTCTTCATTTGGAAATTCAGGGTATCAATATCGATTGGCCGGAACCTACAATTCCGGAATGAATAAGCGCGGCTTGGGAGTATTACTGTCATTGTCTAGGCGCTGGGGTAATACCGGGACTAAGGAAGGCACCCCTTTGGAGGCCTATGCGGGATATTTGGCCCTAGAATGGCAATTAGATCGGCGGAGTTCGGTCTTGATTTCGGCCTTACGGAGTGTAACGGATAGAGCAACAAGTGCACCACTTACCCAAGAGGTTGTAAACATAAAGGGACATCGATACAATCCGCAATGGGGTCTGTATAGGGGGGAGTTAAAAAATGCGAGAAGGCGAATTGTAAATGAACCCCATCTTATGATGCAGTATTTATACAACAGCCCAAAATTGAGTGCCTCGATTGCTAGCGGATACCAATGGGGAAAGCAAACAAGAACACGACTCACTTCGGTAAATGCTCCCAACCCGGACCCAGCATACTACCGAAATTTACCATCATTTTACTACAACAGCCCTGCGGGTGTTAATTATGAGAATACCCAATTGGCCGGTGAATCCTTTCAGCAGTTTTCACAGGTCGATTGGCCGGCGTTGTATAGTACCAATAGGTTACTGGGAGGACCCGCGGCGTATGTTATTTTGGGCGACGAGCAGTTGGGACATCGATTTCAATTCCGTTCTACGGCCAATTTGACATTGCCAACATCCGGAATTTCATTACAAGGAGGTTTAGGACTCCACTTGGAACACTTGCGATTTAGCGGCAGAATATTTGATTTATTAGGAGCGCAATATCATACCGATTACGATGTATTCAGCAACACTTTAAACGATTCAGACGGTGTTTTTCAAAAGCCAAACGGAGCCCGAGTAGGTTACGATTATTCCCTATTTGCCAAATCGCGGGAAGCGTTTCTGCAGATGCATTGGCAGCACGGACCCTGGCAAGTTGGTGTTTCAACTACCGCCGGAAGCAAAAATTACGACCGTTTAGGACATTTTAGAAATGAACGCTATCCCGAAGCCTCAAAAGTAAAAGGACCTCAGATGGATTATGAATCTTTTGGCATTAAGGCAACTATTGGATATCGGGTTTCGGCACATTATTGGGTTATAGGTCACCTTGCTACAGTATCCTTACCACCGGTGCTCAATTCGGTATATATCGACCCTCGGGAGCACAACTATACCTTTCCGGGAAATCCCAGGTTAATTCAGCAGGGAAGTTCAGTAGATATTTTTATGCGGTATCCTTGGTTGACCGGACACTTATCGGGTTATGCTTTACAAGCTACGGGAGACAGAACCCTTAAATCTTATTATTCCGAAACGGCTTTTGGAAGCGCACTTGTTCGGGAAGCGGCAGGAGATATTGGTTCGCGATATTTGGGGTTAGAGGCCGGAATGGAATTTCGGCTCAGTTCGTCTGTCACCTTCACTTGGGCTTGGGCCTTAGGTTCTTACACCTATTTCAGGAATCCACAGCTCTGGCTATTTTGTTATCCGGATACCCGGGGCGATACCATCCTTGAACAAACCGGAATACTGTCTTTCGGAACAGCTCAACTTAAAGGATATCATTTAGCCCAAGGCCCCGAACAAGCAAATTCATTAGGAATTTCCTATCGAAATTCAAATTTCTGGTGGGTTGAACTTAGGGCAGCGGTAATGAATAAAGCCTACACAGGGCTTGCAACCCTCAGGTATACGGATGCCTTTGTCTTAACCCCCGAAACCGGATTGCCTGACCCCCTTGCGGATCCGCAGGCCGTTTTTAACATCCGAAAGCAACAACCCCTGGAACCCTTATATTATCTCAATCTAAGTGCGGGAAAATCCTGGAAGAAGGCAAATCATTACCTCGGCTTTTTTTTGGCCCTTAACAACCTGTTCAACCAAATTTTACCTACGGGCGGTTTTCACCAAGGTCGACTTGCCACCTTTTCTGGATTGCGCGAAGATCAGCAAAGTGGTCATCCTTCTTTTGGCACCAAATATTGGTATGGCTCAGGCAGAACCCTTTTTATTAACCTTTCATGGAGTTTTTGATATGCAAAATAGACTAATGTTACAGTTCCTTTGTGGTATTTGGCCATTGTTGTTTAACGCTTGTTCTTCAACACCAGAGATTTCAAGCAACAATGAAGCAGAATGTATGGTTAATACAGCATCTACCATAACTTTTGAAGCATTGTTTTCGGCCTATGACTCTCAGCCCATGGAATTAACTGAAGATTTGTACTTATTGGGTTATATTAATTCATCTGATAAGTCAGGCAATATATTTGGAAGCATTTTTCTTCAGGATTCGGAGGAAGAACCAGCGTATGGACTTGAAATAAAAACGGATCTATTGGAAACACATGCTAGGTTTCCCATAGGGGCTCAGGTTCGGGTTTCCCTCAAAGGGCTATGGCTCGGAAAACAAGGAGCAGGTTTCGTTTTAGGGAGTCAAAAGGATCTCTTTGGGGTATCCTTGATTGATCGGTTGCCAGCGTTGGCGACACTGAATCATTTGGAGGTAACCTGTTGGGAAATCCGAAACTTGGCACCAAGAATAAGCAAGCTAGATTCGCTAAATCCCAATTGGGTACACACATTGGTTCAGATTCAAAATCTAGAGCTTTCAGCTGCCTATACAGATTCAATCTTTGCCCAAAAGCATCAAGAAACCCGATTGCCCTTGCAAACTTGTAATGGAAAAACCATATCACTCCTAAACAGTGGTTTTTCGGATTTTCAAAGTAATTTCTTTCCACAGGGAAGCGGATCAGTTACTGGAATTCTATTGGGGAGCCCCGGATCCTATGAACTCGTATTGCGCAGTGAATCGGATTTAGAATTTGATCTACCTTCCTGTGCAGTCCGATTTCCTCCGGTAACTTCGGATCAATTGTTTATTTCTGAATTGGCCGATCCCGATAATGAACCTCAGGCACGATTCATAGAAATTTTCAATTCGGGAGAAACAACGCTAGATTTGAAGGGTTGGACCCTACTGAGATATACCAATGCAAATACTGTTCCCGGCGCACCTGCAGAACTCACAGGGCTCATGTTATCTCCCGGAGCTGCAGCGGTAATATCTGCATGGCCCGAAGTTTTTTCGGAGACGTATGGATTTGAGCCGGATTTGATTATTAGGATTAACGGACCAGCCGATTCCAACGGTGATGACAATATTGTGCTGCTAGACCCTTTTGGCACAACAATAGACGTATTCGGAATTCCAGGAGAAGATGGTACCGGCACGGGCCATGAATACGAAGATGGAGCTGCCGTTCGGTCCTCTTTTGTTCGACGTGCCAATACGATTTTTACTCCAGCCGAGTGGATAATTAGAAATGACAGTGGCGGGAATGGCACCGAAAATAGACCCTGTTACGCACCGGAGGATTTTACTCCCGGCCGACATGACCTATATTGATAAGCATCAGATGTGCTTTTGTTGCATTTTGAGCATCCGCGATAACCTATTTCCTTTACCGATTTGTGTTGGATTTATTTCTACTTTTAGTGTATGGATAAAAGTGAATTTTTTGAAAATATTCGTTCGGGCAATCGGGATTTAGTTTTACTTATGCTAGACGGGTCTCCTGATCTGCTTCATTCCCGAGATGAAAGGGGGTCTACTCCCTTGCTTCTGGCAGCCTATTACAATCACCTAAATCTGGTGGAACTTTTGCTTGAACGTGGAGCACGGGTAAACGAAAAGGACAACTCTCAAAATACAGCACTCATGGGAGTATGCTTTAAGGGTTATGTAGAGATTGCTCAAAAACTGATAGATGCAGGTGCGGATTTGAACACAAAAAATGGGATGGGAGGAACCGGTTTAATTTATGCGGTAAGCTTTAATAAGCCTGAAATCGTTAAAATGTTGCTTAACGCTGGCGCAGATACTACGATTCCGGATGCTCAGGGCAAATTAGCCATCGATCATGCAAAAAGCCAAGGCCAAACTGAGATTGTTGCACTATTAGAAAATATACGGTAATCCAATTATGGAAATTGCCCTCATTCAAACCGATTTAAATTGGGAAAATCCTGAAGCCAACAGGAGGCACCTCGAAACTGTTTTTAGAAATCTTTCTTCTAATCTGGATCTAATCGTTCTACCCGAAATGTTTACTACGGGTTTTACGATGAACCCAAATGGAATTGATAGCGTAGAAGCGCAGCACACCCTGGATTGGATGCAGCATTGGTCAGAAAGGCTCGACGCTGCAATCGTAGGGAGTTTGGTGTGGCCTGAGCAGGCGGGCTACCGCAACCGTTTAATATTTATGACGCCAGAGGGAGAGTACAGTGTCTACGACAAAAGACATACATTTACCTTGGCGGGAGAGGATCGGGTATACAATCGGGGTACTGAAAGGGTGCTTATACAGTTTAGGGGTCTAACCTTTATGCCACTAATTTGTTACGACCTTAGATTCCCAGTTTGGAGTCGTTACCGGGAGCATTACGATGTTTTGTTGTATGTAGCCAACTGGCCTGAACCTCGTATCGCTGCCTGGGATATTTTATTGCGTGCAAGGGCCATTGAAAACATGTCCTATGTTGTAGGAGTAAACCGAACTGGAACAGACTCCAATGCCAATGTCTATCCGGGTCATAGCGCCGTTTATGATGCTTTGGGTAAACGACTTGGGTATTCAGACATTCAGGAGGTAATTTACGCGACCCTACATCCCGAACATATTTCGGATACGCGGTCTAAACTTAAGTTCTTAAACGATCGGGATACTTTTAATCTTGAATTGTAAAAGTTTCTACCTTTTCCCAGTTTGCTCTAATTTCTATAGGAGCAGGATAATGCAAGACGCGTTCGGGTTGTCGCTGTTCAAGAAAGTTTCCGCTATCCCATTTTCCATTGCGATTTTTGTCGAATATTACACGAATTCGATAGGTCTCGGGCTTTAGCCAATTAAACGATATCACGTCTTTGGAGTTTACAATTTTACTAACGATTAGGTTGGAGCGGCTGTCGGTCAATTCAACCAATACCGGAAATTCTACCGCTCCATCAATCGAAAATTTGAGTATCCCGAATTCTGAAGCACCTCGAATCCGCCACTTCAAAGCAATGGAATCATTAATGCCACCAAAAAAATCAGTGAGGGCACCCGGGAGCATTTCTAGGGAATAGGATTGTTCAGGTTCTTTTTTAAAGTCGAAAAACACCCGACTGTTTAAGGTGTCTAGTTTTACGCCTACCGAGACCTTCAGGCTGTCTTGGTCCATCATGGAGATAAATGCAGTATCCAAACTCACTAGAGGTAAACTGGAAGAGAGGTATATCGAGTCTATAGGAACGGCTTCATTTCTGATGTTCCAACTTAACAAAAGGGAATCGGCTTTAATTTTTAAAGGTTTTACAGTAAAGGTATCTACGCGTTTCAGTTGCTCGGGTGCTTTAACTGCAAACTGTAAGGAGTCCGTTTTCCAGGCAGTAAACCAAAAATTGAGACTGTCCTTTCCATAGATGGGAGTAATTTTGGTTGTAACACTGTCCGGTTTGGGAGTTAATAATGATATTTCAGGGGCCTTGCCTCCCGAATAACCGAACAAGATGCGATTCGAAGCAGAAAAGGAAGGTGGTCTTGCGCTGTAGGGCGGAGATTCCTTAAACAGACGGAGCACGTAGGTTTCTTCGGTAGGAAGGCTTATGGTGTCTTGTACGAATCCTATTTTATCTGCGCTGGGATTAAACAGGTTATTCTTTGCATCGTCTTTTAAGGCAATTAATTTATACTTCCCGGCCTTGAGGTTATTGAGTTTAAAAATTACAGCACTGTCTAGTGTATTGGTGAGGTAATACGGAGGTGATTTATAGACCGTTGAATCGGTGTAAACACTATCAATCCTATAGAGCATTACACTGATAAACGCATCGGGTTTTAGATTAAAGGCATCTGCAACAACCCCACTCAGGCTTAACGAATCAACCTTGTCGCCCGTTGAAAAAACATAGTTCAGAAAATTATAGGGGTTACCCTCATTATTGTCGGTAACACTTTGTCCAAAATTTATGGAGTACGTGGTATTTTCCAATAAGGTGTCTGAAAATTTCACCTCTACATATTTACTGGCACCTCCCATTGGGGTTATTTCTGCCGGATATTTTAATGGAGGAGAAATTATAAGTTGTTTGTCTGTGTTTTGAAGCTTTATATATTCGTCGAAATACAGTCGTACCCGCTCCGCTTTGAATTGAGTGGTACCAATTGGCGGTTCGGCAGTAATAAGTACAGGAGGCGTAGTATCTTTTGGTCCCCCGGTTGGCGAACCTCTTCGCCCGCATTGGCTTAAAGCGAGCAGCAAGCAACATGCAAATAAAACAGCCAATAAACGACTAAGGCGGTTCATGTTCCACGGTTAATTCACGCAAAGTAACAACTTATTTCGGGAAATTGAATTAGGGAACAATGGCAATGGCCGCCAAGTGAATCCGAATACCAGGTATGGGCCTTAGCACTTCACAACAAGCCTTTAGGGTAGCCCCAGTGGTGATTACATCGTCTATTAACAAGACACTGCAATTCGACAAGGCACTCGGATCAGTTACATCAAAGACACCCTGAGTAGAGGTCCATCTATTGGATTTGTTCTTGCGTGTTTGTGAAATTTGATAAACGGTGCGCACCAAGATTTTTTCAGTGTAGCGGGCGCCCAAGTGAGACGCTATGCGTTTACCAAATTTTTCACATTGATTGTAACCCCGTTTACGTTGTTTTTTAGGATGGAGTGGAACCGGTATAATCCAATCAAATGTCAGGGCTTGATCCGACAATGTTTTTGCACACCAATCTCCAAACCAACGACCTATTTCCTGCCGGTTATGATATTTAAGTTTGTGAATTAGTTCTTGAACAGTACCCCCAGGTTCAAAATAACACAGCGCAATTCCCGTTATGGTTTCAAATCGTTCGCAAAATAAGGGTACAATTGAATTTAAAGCCTTAGGGTTGCATTCGGTAATCGGCAATACATTTCGACAAAATACACACAATATGTTCTCTCCCCGATATAAGTGCGCTTTACATCCAAAACACAACTCGGGTACAAGGAAGGTATTTAGTGCATTTAGTACTTTTGAAACTCGAGCATTTCGGCAGAGTATGACATACAATGCCATTAAAAAGGAAGTCATTCGATGAATTCGCATCAAAAAAAATTCAATTATAAAACAATATTTACCGTTCAAGTAGCTGTAATTGTAGGCATCTTAATTGCATTTTATTACAACTATGCTCAATCTCAAACTGAGATAAGTTATCTCGAGAAGGAGAAAAGTATTTTGGTAAAGGACTTAACCTTAATGCGCGACGAGGTAGATCGGCTTGCGGCGCTAAATGAAGTCAATGAAATTGAATTACAAGACAGTCGCGAGCGCGTTCAGCAGCTTCTCGATTCGGTAGGAAGATTGTCCTTTAACCTTTCCAAATTGCGCCAATATAGAAACGAACTCCGCATAATGGAAGCACGATACGATTCATTACGGGTTCGAAATACCGATTTAGAAAACAATAACACCAAACTGGCCGGCAAATTCGAGGAGACTAGGAAAATGTTAGATGAACTAAAGGCTCAGAGTAAAAGCGTGGCTAAGGCAGAGGCTTTGTTGCGTGAAAAGAACAAAGAATTGAGCCGAGAGTTACTCAAAAAGAATTATTTGGAGCTAAGCAACCCGGAAGGGAGTGGCTTTCGTCTGCGGGCCAATAGACCATTGCGAACCAACAGGGCCTCTTATATAGAGAAACTCAGAGGTTGTGTAACTATATCTCCAAACCCTGGAATTAGCGCCGAGGAACGTGTACTTTACTTGCAGTTCTTAGGCCCAGATATGGGAGTAATCGAAGACAATGCCATGACCATTTCAGTTAATGGGAATGTGTACAGCAAACGCGTGGAGGTACTGTTTGTGGGAGATGAGCTAAGTATTTGTGATTACATCACCGTGCCTGAAGGCGCATTAAATCCGGGCATGTACACCCTAAATGTTTTTGAAGACGAAAGGCTTCTTGCCACTTCCGAATTTGAACTGAAATAACTGCCTTATAATCTCCGATGAATGTCCTATTTTTGCCCCATGGCAAATTTAGAAGACGATTTTAAACGTGTAGTTTCCCATGCAAAGGAGTATGGGTTTGTTTTTCAATCTAGTGAAATATACGACGGACTAAGTGCCGTATACGATTATGCGCAAAATGGAGCCGAGCTCAAGCGGAATATCCGCGAGTATTGGTGGAAATCCATGGTGCAATTGCACGACAATATTGTGGGTATAGATGCAGCCATACTCATGCATCCAACCACTTGGAAAGCCTCTGGCCACGTAGATGCTTTTAACGACCCGCTTATAGACAACAAGGATTCCAAAAAGCGCTATCGTGCAGATGTGTTAATTGAAGAGCACGTTGCTAAAATTGAAGGTAAAATTGAAAAAGAAGTGGCCAAAGCTGCCAAGCGTTTTGGGGAAGCCTTTGACCGCGATCAATATTTAACCACCAATCCTCGGGTATTAGAATATCAAGAGCAGGCCAGTTCTATTTTAAAACGAATGGCTCGTGCCCTTGAACAGGAAAATTTGGCAGATGTCAAAGCCTTAATCGAGGAACTAGAGATAGTTTGTCCGGTATCTGGCAGCAAAAATTGGACAGAGGTAAAGCAGTTTAATCTCATGTTTGGCACTCGTCTAGGAGCCAGTGCCGAAAATGCGATGGAATTGTACCTGCGGCCGGAAACAGCCCAGGGTATATTTGTGAACTTTCTAAATGTTCAGAAGACCGGACGCATGAAAATACCGTTCGGAATCGCCCAAGTTGGAAAAGCATTCCGAAACGAGATTGTGGCCCGTCAGTTTATTTTTCGCATGCGTGAATTTGAGCAGATGGAAATGCAATTTTTTATTCGCCCGGGCGAACAAAAATCCTGGTATGAACATTGGAAAGAAACCCGTTTAAAATGGCATTTGTCTCTAGGCATAGCTCCTGAAAACTATCGTTTCCACGACCACGAAAAATTAGCTCATTATGCAGATGCCGCAGCCGATATTGAATTTCGTTTTCCATTCGGTTTTAAAGAACTAGAAGGGATACACTCTCGTACCGATTTTGACTTAGGGAATCATGAGAAATATTCTGGCAAAAAATTGCAATATTTTGATCCGGAGCTCAACGAGCATTATGTGCCTTATGTAATCGAAACTTCAATAGGGTTGGATCGTATGTTTTTAGCAGTATTCTCCAATTCACTTCAGGAAGAAGTGCTGGAAGATGGTAGCTCCAGAACAGTACTTCGATTACCGGCTGTTCTTGCCCCAGTTAAAGCAGCGATTCTCCCACTTATTAAGCGCGACGGACTGCCGGAACTGGCCAAGGAAATCGAAAGTGAGTTACGTCAGGATTATATTGTGCAATACGACGACAAGGATGCTGTCGGGCGTAGGTACAGGAGGCAAGATGCCATAGGAACACCTTTCTGTATAACTGTGGATCATCAGAGTCTGGAAGACCGTACGGTTACGTTACGCCATCGAGACAGCATGGAGCAAGAGCGGATTCCAATATCCGAACTTCAGGCTCGCATAGGTCTGGATGTGGCCATGAAAACTTGGCTTAAACGGATGTAGTACAATTAAAGATTGTAGAGTAACAGCAATCCAAAATAGGTATTACGTCCATTGGCCGGATAATAGAATCGCGGTTCCGCCCCCGAGAATCCTACTGCATTAATAAGTACTGAACCGGCATATAGGGTATCCATTACATTTTGGATGCCCATTTCAAGTCCGACATGAAGTCGTGATCCCAATTGAAAATTATACCCCAGTTGTGTGTTGACTGCGCTGTAGGCATCACTGTATTCGGTATTTCCGTCGGTTAATGGAATACGATCAACAAATTGATAGGTGGTGTTCCAGTACCATCCGGATTGGTTTCGAATACGGAGTCCGGAATACAGTCTGTTCTTTGGCACACCTGTTAATCGATTTCCTGAAAAATCCATTCCCGAATCCTGGAAATCCACAAAAGTATGATCATTTAGTGTAAAGGATACAAAGGGTTCAGCTTCAATTCGTTTGCCAATGGATTGCCGGTATTGAATGCTAAGTTCCAATCCTTGTTGTCTGGTACTTCCTGCGTTTCTGCCAATATATTGGTCTTCACCTACGCGATCTGCAACCAATAAATCTTGAATTTGCATCAGGTACAGTGCACCACTCAACACTAGTTTACCCTTTGCAGCGTAAAGAAGTCCTCCAATTTCGTAGTTCAATCCTTTTTCTTGGGCAATTTCAGGGTTTACCTGACCTTCCGGATTAAGTGATTCTTCTAACGTAGGGTTGTTAAACCCTCGGCTAACATTCAAATACAATGCCGATTGGTTGTCCCAACTGTAACGTATATCTAAATTGGGAAGGAGTATTGGATCAAAGGAACGCAAGGCAGAGGAATTGGATGCTCCGGTGTTAAATATATCTCGGTAATCGTATTTGGTTTTATTTAAAGCCATTCCACCACCAAGCATTATTCTAGGAGTTAACGGCACCTCAAGGTTACCAAAAAGCAGCAATTGATTGCGGTATTCCCTGTTGGCTCCGGTTAAATCTCCCTGTACACTGCCTAGGCCGCCGGAATTAGCGTAGTTGTTTTGATAGGTATACCAGGCGTAGCGGTCTCTGTAGTATTCACCACCCAAGCTATAGGTTCCAGCCTTATTTCCGTTTCCTAACCGACCGCGCAATACGTTTCGCACGCCAAATCCCATGGTGTATTCGTCTAATATGTTAAACGGTCTGGGCTCATAATGGTCCAGATATGACAAAAACACACTCGTAGTATTTTTTGTGGTTTCATTGAGCGTTATCTGATCGGAAAGGCCTGTAAGCACATACTTGTTGGCTTCATAACCTTTGGCCTTAGCCCAAGTAAAGGCGGCTTGAGTGGGGTCCGATTCAAAAGCGGTTTTACTCAATGAGCTTGGGATCTCGGCCCGGTAATCTATGTACTGGCTCAGCAGGTTTAGGTGGTGGGTAGTATTGGGATCCCAACTTAAATTAATCAGTAAGCCGTCCCTGTCGAATGCGTTATTTTCACGGTACCCCTGAGTGGTAAGCCGATTGCTGCGAATCTCACCATTAAAATTGTTTTCCTTGAACGATACGCTGAGGTTGTTCTTAAATAAGCCATAAGATCCTGCACTCATACGGTTTCGTACCAATACGCCTTCCGTTTTTCTGGGGTCGGAGCGCAGTAAGATCGCTCCACCTAAATTTGCGCCGTAGGCTCCTGATTTAGGTCCTTTAACGACGCGTATACTCCCCAAATCTTCCAAGTCAAAGGCTTCGAATGTAGAATATCCAGACCCGTCCGTAACCGGTATTTCATTGTAGTACATTCGCAGTTTATTGGTTGCATACCCGGTCCTTGACCCCACCCCCCTTATGGTTATGCGGTTTGTATTAAGAGCGCCTGACAGAACATACAAACCCGGGACCTGATTCAGGGCTCCGGCAAAATCTAAAGGATTCTGAATCGCCAAGGCTTGTTCCGTAATAACTTCAGATGGAACAATACCGAGTGTAGAGGCACCTGTAGCTTGAAACTCCAGGAGCACTTCATCTAAATTCACTACAGAATCCCTGACTTGTGGGTTGTTCTGTGCAAATACGGGCAAATTAGCAAACAGGCAAAAAATTAAATAGGTAAAACGCATAGCGGCTTTAGTATTAACACAAAGATACCTTTAGAAATCCAAAATTTTTTAAATGTAAAAACAAGAATATGAAGTATGCTCAAATCCTGATCTGGTGTATGCCGGCTTTGAGGTTAGATAGAGGTTTCCTTATTTTTGCACAAACAACTGTTTTGAAAATAGCATCATACAACGTTAATGGTATTCGTGCCGCTATTGGAAAGGGGTTTATTGATTGGTTAAAACATACTGGTCCTGATGTAATTTGTCTTCAGGAAATTAAGGCCATGGAAGAGCAAATTAACCTCGATTTATTTCACCAGGCAGGTTATTCCCATCAGTATTGGTATTCTGCAGAGAAAAAGGGTTATAGCGGGGTCGCAATACTTTCCCGTTTTAAACCGGATCGGGTAACTTATGGTACTGGAATTGACTATATGGATCGTGAAGGGAGAAACCTTAGGGCAGATTTTAATGGCGTTTCCGTTATGAGCTTGTATTTGCCTTCAGGAACCAATACCGAGCGCTTAGACATTAAATTGCAGTATATGGCCGATTTTCAAAGCTATATAACTGGGTTAACCGAAACACATCCGGAGCTGGTGGTATGCGGAGACTTTAACATCTGTCATCGGGCGATCGACATTCATGATCCAGTGCGTAATAAAAACGTTTCGGGATTTTTGCCTGTAGAGCGGGATTGGATGCAAGGGTTTTTAGAAAGCGGATTTACCGATAGTTTTCGATATTTCAATACAAACCCGCATCACTATACCTGGTGGACCTATCGGGCCGGGGCAAGAGCCAAAAACAAAGGCTGGCGTCTCGATTATGGCATGGTAAGTCAATCCTTGGAAAGTCGGCTAAAGCGTTCGATCATATTGCCTGAAGCACACCACAGTGATCATTGTCCAATCTTGTTGCAACTTAAATGATTCAAAAAATTAAATTCGAGCTATGAAATATTCCCTATTGCCAAACACCAACCTGAGGGTAAGCACGATTTGCCTGGGCACCATGACTTGGGGGCGTCAGAACACCGAAGCGGAAGGACACGAACAAATGGACTACGCACTGGATCATGGTGTTAATTTTTTCGATACGGCAGAATTATATCCTATTCCTCCTCAGGCCGAGTTCCACGCCAGAACCGAGCAATACATTGGTAACTGGTTTCAAAAAACAGGAAATCGGAATAAGATTGTTTTGGCAACAAAAATAGCTGGTCCGGCACCCCATGTTAAGTATATCAGAACAACAGGATTTAGTCCTGAATCCATTCGTGAGGCTGTGCACGGCAGTTTAAAACGACTTAAAACCGATTATATAGATCTCTATCAGCTCCAT
Organism: Bacteroidota bacterium; assembly: GCA_046047415.1. GTDB lineage: Bacteria > Bacteroidota > Bacteroidia > Flavobacteriales > Flavobacteriaceae > Robiginitalea. Next base: position 157,981 of record JBJOHX010000065.1, on the reverse strand, counting down.
TGGCCGGAACGCAATACCAATTATTTTGGCAAGCGTGGTTATCCCTACGACATCACCGATGCCTGGCAAGACAACATCAAAGAAATCCTGGAAAGCCTTGCGGCGTTAATTCGTGAAGGTAAAATAAGGCATGTTGGGCTTTCTAACGAAACGCCCTGGGGCGTAATGCGTTATTTGGAGGAAGCCAAAAACGACAGTAGTTTGCCTAAAATGATAACAATTCAAAACTCCTACAGCCTAATTAATCGCCAGTTCGAGGTAGGACTCTCCGAAATAGCTCATCGATCTTCTATGGGGTTACTGGCCTATTCACCGTTAGGTTTTGGTGTGCTAAGCGGAAAGTATTTGGATGGTAAAGCTCCTGAGGGTGCAAGAATCACCTTATTTCCGAATTACAAACGATACAGTGGTCCAACGGCTGTGGCGGCAACACAGGCATATCAGGCTATTGCAATTCGAAACGGGCTAAGCTTGGCGCAGATGGCACTGGCGTTTATAAACAGTAGGCCGTTTTTGAGCGCCAACATTATCGGAGCCACCACAATGAATCAGTTAAAAGAAAATATATCAAGTATAGACGTAGTTTTGGATGAGGGAATTTTAAATGAGATCGAAGCAGTACACAATACATATCCGAATCCCGCACCCTAGTCAAAAAAGTATGATAATTAGCCAAACAGGGCCCGAACCAAATCCTCTACTTTACCTACTTTTTTCACCTTTATTGTAGTCTTTTGAGCAGGCACCGAACTGTTGGAGGCTACATATATAGTGGAGAATCCTAGTTTTTCAGCTTCGCCAATCCTTTGGTCTACACGGGGAACCGCTCGGATTTCGCCCGCCAGACCTACTTCTGCCGCAAAACACACATCTTTGGGTATTGGAATATCTGAATTACTAGATAAAATGGCAGCAAGAACCGCTAAATCTATTGCGGGATCATCTACCTGAATCCCGCCGGTTACGTTAAGGAATACGTCCTTAGCTGCCAGTCGGAAACCGGCTTTTTTTTCCAGCACTGCCAAGTGCATATTGAGCCGCCGGGCCGGGAAACCCGTTGCAGACCGTTGAGGGGTGCCGTAAACAGCGGAGCTAACCAACGCCTGAACTTCTATAAGCAGCGGTCGCATGCCTTCTAAAGTGGCAGCAATAGCGGTGCCGCTAAGCGTTTCGTCATGTTGAGAGATAAGCAATTCAGAGGGATTACTCACAATGTGTAAACCGTTGCCTTTCATCTCGTAAATTCCCAATTCCGAAGTGGAACCAAATCGATTTTTTAAGGCGCGAATAATGCGAAATACGTGATTGCGATCCCCTTCGAACTGAAGCACGGTATCTACCATATGCTCCAGAATCTTGGGCCCAGCAATACTGCCATCCTTGGTAATATGTCCTATAAGCAAAACAGGAGTGCTTGTAAGTTTGGCAAACTTCAAAAATTCGGCCGTACATTCCCGAATTTGAGAAACCGTTCCGGCTCCGGCTTCCAGAAAATCGGAATGCAGGGTTTGAACAGAATCTATAATAACCACCTCGGGTTGCAATTGGTCAATTTGCTTAAATATTTGAGCCGTATTAGTTTCTGTAAGCAAGTAACATGAATCGGCTATGGGTTTTACGCGTTGGGCACGCATTGCGATTTGTTGTTCACTTTCTTCGCCCGAAACATAAAGTGTTTTACGGCCTAAACCCAGGGCAATTTGGAGTAATAAGGTGCTTTTTCCAATACCGGGTTCACCCCCCAATAAGATAATCGAACCGGGAACAATACCTCCACCCAGTACCCGATCGAGTTCCGAATCGCCACTCGAAATGCGGGGCTGGGCATCGGGCTGTATTTCACTTAATCGGATGGGTGCAGTCGATTTTCCCGGAAGGTTTTCGGATTTCCAGGTATTTCTGGTGTCCTTTTCAAGAATTTCTTCTACAAGGGTATTCCAAGATTTACAGGATGTACATTGTCCGGCCCATTTTGGAAATTGAGCGCCACAATTTTGGCAGAAATATGCAGTTTTGGTTTTGGCCATGCAGCTTTAGGTCGAGAGGGTTAAAGATATACTCCTACCAATGAATAAGCAAGCAGCGAAGGGAGGCGATATTGCTAAAACCCGTAAAAAGCCAAAAACTACGCTGGCAATAATTTTGTTTTTGAAATTATTTATTGGGTCTAATTTTAGAGAAGCCCGATTCGCAAATCAGCGTTTCCGGTTCCAAAGTGGCAGAATTAGAAAAGATAATGCCCCTAAAAAGAATACCATGAGCGTTTGTGCGATCCACATAATCCAGCCAAAGGCATCACCGGAGGTGTCGGGCAAGCCAAAAAGCATTAAGGCCTGACCCACAGCAATGGGATATAAGCCTAATCCCCCCGGGGTGGCTGCCATTGCAAAAGCACCGGCAACAAAACCAACTAACAGAGCTCCAAAGGATAAATTTTGCGCATCGGGAACGGTAAATTTTATTACCCAGAACATGGCAAAGTAGCACGCCCAAATCAAAAGGGTATAGGCCAAAAAAGGCCATTTATTGGGCATGCTAAAAATACTCAACACACCCTCTAAGAGCCCTCTGATAAAGGTTCGGAGTTTATCCGAAGCCGGGGATTTGGAGCGATTCAGAAACCAACGTAACCCGAAGAGCCCCCCTATACCTATCAATAAGACTACGCCACTGCCAGTAAGTCCTAGACCATTTTCCGAAAGGAAGTTTAAAATGATGTCTGTTTGTGAAAAAAGAGCGATTAATATAACTAGCAATAGCATGATTAAATCTATCATGCGTTCCGTTACAATAGTGCCAAATCCTTTTTGAAAAGGAACTTTTTCATAAGTTGCCAATGCGGTGGCCCGTAAAAATTCTCCAGACCTTGGAATGCCCATATTGGCCAAATAGGCCATCATAATAATCATGATGTTGTTCTCGAATCGAGGATTATAGCCCATAGGAGCCAATAGGTAATTCCATCGAAAAGCCCTGGCCAAATGACTTATCAGTCCAATGATTAGGGAAATCGAAATCCACAACAGGTCTACTTGCCGAATATGAAAAAGAATCAATTCCCGATCTGCGGGAGAGGTCTTTACGTAAGAATTCCAAATTAAGAAAACCCCCAAGCCAATGGGTAATCCAACTTTGAGAATACTTTTCATTTTTTTGCCCATTGCTATTCCAGGATATTGGTCTCAGTGTTGGGGAAAACCAAAGCCGGATTAAAATCCCGGGCCTCATTGGCGTCCATCCAAGCGTAGGCCATGATTATTAAAACATCTCCCACTGCAACTTTTCGCGCCGCAGCGCCGTTGAGTGTAATTTCACCGCTACCTCTTACACCGGGAATGGTATAAGTTTCCAGGCGTTCTCCGTTATTGTTGTTCACAATTTGGACTTTTTCTCCGGAAATCAGATTTGCGGCATCCATTAAATCCTCATCAATGGTAATGGAGCCAATATAATTCAGGTCTGCACCGGTTACTTTAACCCGGTGGATTTTAGACTTCACAACTTCAACAAACATGGCGCAAAGATACTTAATTCAGGGCGATATTATCGATCAGCCTTACCTCACCGAAGTAAACGGCCAGAAAAGCCCGGTATTTTTTTCCGGGAACAATTTGGTCTGCCGGTTGCAGGCTTTCTGCGTCGGCAATCTGAAAATACACAATAGAAACATTTTGAATTTTTTGCAATTCTTCCAGGGCCAATGCGGAAATGTCTTTAAGGTTATGCGTAGAAAAAAGACGTTTAGCAGTTGTAAGTGCCCGATAAATGGCACTAGCCTGTAGCAACTGCTCTTGGGTAAGTCTTGAATTGCGACTGCTCAGCGCAAGTCCGCTAGCTTCTCGAACAATTGGGCATGCAATGATATGAACAGGAATATTCCGTTTCGCGGTCAGGTCACGAATAATCTGAAGTTGTTGATAATCCTTTTCCCCAAAATAGGCGCGATGTGGTCTAATAAGTCGGAATAACCGTTCTACTATGGTTCCTACACCATCGAAATGTCCGGGCCTGGAGGCGCCTTCCATAACAAGATCCAAACCGTTGAATTCGTAGTGCTCCGACACCACCTCGCCCTCATAAATCTCATGGGCTTCTGGAGCAAAAACGATGAGGTCTTCTGAAATTTGACCCAGTAATTCCAAATCTTCAATTAAAGTTCTTGGATAGTGTTCCAGGTCCGATGTGTTATTGAATTGGGTGGGATTGACAAATACAGTAACCAGGACTACTTCATTTTCTGCTAAGGCTCGGGACACCAGACTCATATGTCCAGAATGCAGGGCACCCATGGTCGGAACCAGACCAAGTTGAAGGGATTTTTCCTGTATACTTTTGCGAAAATCAGCTACCTCCGATACGGTTCTGAACAGCTGCATAGGCGGGTTAAATGGCGTGCAAACTTACTATTTTAAAGCTATTCTGCATAATTTTTGTAATTTTGCAGCTACGTTTCTTTTGAAATTAAAAATACTCCCTTTATGAACGGGAAAAAGATATTATTCGTTTCTTCCGAATTGGTCCCCTACCTCCCCGAAAATGAAGTTTCACTCATGTCGTATGAAGCGCCAAGGATGGTGAATAGTAACGGCGGTCAGATTCGAATTTTTATGCCCCGTTACGGGAACATTAACGAGCGCAGGCATCAGCTGCATGAAGTAATTCGCCTTTCGGGCATGAACCTGGTCATTAATGATATGGATATGCCATTGATAATTAAAGTGGCTTCTATTCCGCGAGAGCGGATTCAGGTCTACTTTATCGATAACGAAGAGTATTTTAAACGTAAGGCTACATTTACCAACGATAAGGGGGTTTTATTTCCAGATAACGACGAACGGGCAATATTTTTTGCCAAAGGCGTAGTGGAAACAGTTAAAAAATTGAATTGGACTCCCGACATCATTCATGTACATGGTTGGATGGCGTCGTTGCTCCCAATGTATTTAAAGGAATACTATGCAGACGAACCTTTGTTTTCTCATAGCCGAGTAGTGACTTCGGTATACGGGAAGGGGTTTGAAGGATCGCTGGATCTGAAGATGTCTCAAAAAATCACTTTCGACGGCTTACCCGAAAATCGGGTTGCAGTCTTAAATGAGCCAACCTACAATAATTTGTTAAAAGTAGCCATGGATTACTCCGACGCCGTTATCTTAGCCGCCGAGGATATACCCGAAGAATTGTTGGATTATGCCTCAAAACTGGAAAAACCGGTATTACCTTATGTTCCGCTGCAGGAGTTTGAAGAGGCCTATTTGAATTTCTACAAGACCGCAGTTTTAACCTAAGTACCAAAACATGAAGCAGATTGTTTACTCCGTAGTTGCGGGGTTAATTCTTGTGCTGGGCTTGGAGTCCTGTCAACAAGACCCCTTAACGATTGGAGAAAGTGTTGTAAGTGATGCCCCTTTTGCAACCGGCAAAGCGGTTTACGATGTTTTTGCCTTTAATAAATCGATTGAAGCAATTCCCACTAACGGATTGCCATTGTATCAATTGGGGGTAATGCATCATCCCATATTTGGGACAAGTGAAGGCCAAATTACCACTCAGGTGCAATTGGCAGATGGAATTGGAAAACCTACCTTCGGGATTTATTCTCAGTTATCTGAAGATACCGATGCCAGTGCTATTCCCGAAAATGAAACCATTACTTCGGTACGGCTTTATTTGCCCTTCTTCCAGAGTAGAATTTCAGATAAGGATTTGGATGGGGTTATAGATTTGTTAGATGACGCCCCAGAGGATTCCACCAACGATTCAGACGGAGACGGACTGAGCAATGCACAGGAAAAAACCTTTGGCACCAATCCGCTAGATCAGGACACCGATGGCGATGGCATAACAGACGACGAGGATACCGATACTGCCTCCAATACCTTTCCTATCGTTCGCGATATTGATAGTATATACGGGAATCGAAATCAGCAATTCAATCTTAAAGTAGTGCGTTCTACCTACTTTTTAGATGACTTAGACCCCCAATCAGGGTATCAGGAATTGCCACCCAACTATTCGAACGTTTCGCTATCGACCTCATTTTCAGGAGAAACTTTGTTTGATGGGGAGGTAACGATTTCAGACAAGGATTTTATCAGTTTTAAGGAAGACGATGCCGAGACCGCAGATGTAGATGAATCCCTCCAAATCGATGAGCGACTTGCACCCGGTGTAATGGTGGAGTTGGATTCGCTTTTTTTTCAGCAAAATTTGCTGGATATGGAAGGTAGTTTAGAGTTGCTGAGCAATTCAAACTTTAAAAACTTTTTCAGAGGTATACATTTAAGTTTAACTCCTGCAGCACAGGAGGAGCTAATGATGCTGCTCGATTTATCTGCAGCGAGAATTACGCTGTTTTACGATTACGATCGCAAGGATTCGGACGGTGTAATTAGTAGGCAAAAAAGCCGTTACGATATGCGTTTACTGCGGGGAGGAGGAAGCCAACCTATTATTGGAAGTGCGGTAAATACCATTATTAAAACAGGGTACCCTACGGAAGTTCAAGATGCTTTGGCCTCTTCCGAAAATGCTTCTCGAATTTACCTAAAAGGTGGTGCAGGCACTTATGCCGAGTTGGATCTTTTTGACCGCCTGGGCGGAGGAGAAATCATAAATGAAATCAAGCAGAAGAATTGGATAATTAATGCTGCCTATCTAGTTGCATATGTAGACAGGGATCGATTGGATCAGGTAGGAGGTGTAGAGGAGCCACCACGGCTGTATCTGTACAACGCGGAGACCAATGCCCCGCTGTACAACCCGGTAACTGAAATTGTCAATTCCGAAAGTGCTTTTGGGGTTTACCTCAATTATAATGGGTTCCTTCAGAAAGAAGATGGAAAAGGCAAAAAATACCTCATGAATATTACCGAACACATAAACAACATTGTTGTGCGTGATTCCGTAAACGCAACCCTAGGACTAACCATTACCCCAGATTTACGACTTAGTGGAGTAGCCGATGTGTTGCTTGGAGATGGACAGAACACCAAAAAATCATTGCCAGTAAGCGCCAATTTGTCCCCACTTGGAACTGTGCTCTACGGCTCCGAACTTGATCCTGAAAATCCGACACGGCTAACCCTTGAAATTTACTATACGGAAATAGACCCCTGATGCGCTATTTGTAGCCTAATTCTCGCATCTTGTCCGATTTTTTTGACCCCTTTTATAAAGGGGTTTTACTTTTGTACTGAACCCAAATAATCATTAATCGCATAGTGCCATGTGTGGAATTGTAGGATATATAGGATATCGCGAGGCATATCCCATAATTGTAAAAGGATTACAGCGCCTCGAATACCGGGGATACGACAGTGCGGGGATCGCACTATATGACGGAGAAAATATTAATCTGAGCAAAACCCCAGGAAAGGTTTCCGATCTTAAGGAAATTTCAGCCAAAACAATGTCTCTAAAGGGACGTTTGGGAATAGGACACACCCGATGGGCTACCCACGGCGTTCCAAATCACGTAAATTCTCATCCTCATTTTTCCAATTCTGAAGAACTGGTTATCATTCATAATGGGATTATAGAAAACTATGAGTCCATTAAAAAAGAACTTATTCAACGCGGATATTTTTTTCAATCCGATACAGACACCGAGGTTTTAGTTAATCTAATTGAAGAGGTAAAGAAAAAAGAAGGCGTTAAACTTGGCAAGGCTGTTCAGATTGCTCTCAATCAAGTGGTTGGAGCATATGCTATTGCCGTGTTTGACCGGAATAAGCCCGATGAACTGGTTGTAGCAAAATTAGGGAGTCCTTTGGCCATAGGAGTGGGTAAAGACGAATTTTTTATTGCTTCGGATGCCTCGCCATTTATTGAGTATACAAACAATGCCATCTATCTCGAAGATGAGGAAATGGCTGTGGTTCGGCTAGGAAAGGAAATTCGTTTGCGGAAAATAAAAGACGATGCGGTAGCTTATCCGCTAGTTCAGGAGCTGCAACTCAATCTAGAGGCTATTGAAAAGGGAGGGTACGAGCATTTTATGCTCAAAGAAATTTACGAACAACCTCATGCAATCCGAGATACCTTTAGAGGCCGCTTTATTGCAGATCAAGGCATAATTCGTATGGCCGGAATTGATCAAAATCTAGATCGGTTTCTAAATGCTAACAGAATAATTATTGCCGCCTGCGGTACTTCATGGCATGCCGGTTTAGTGGCTGAATACATTTTTGAAGATTTAGCCAGAATTCCTGTTGAGGTAGAGTACGCTTCGGAATTCCGATACAGAAATCCGGTGATTACAGATAAAGATGTTTTAATTGCCATTTCACAATCTGGTGAAACAGCAGACACACTAGCAGCTATTAAGCTTGCTAAAGCTAAAGGGGCCTTTGTGTTTGGAGTGTGTAATGTGGTAGGCTCTTCCATAGCTCGGGAGACAGACGCAGGAGCTTATACTCACGCCGGTCCTGAGATTGGAGTGGCCTCCACGAAAGCCTTTACCACTCAGATTACCATTCTAACTTTATTGGCACTTAAACTGGCTTCCGAGAAAGGAACCCTTAACGATTCTCAGATTAAGGAAATGCTACAGGAAATGGAATCCATTCCAAGCTTGGTAGAACGGGTGCTGGAAAATAATCCACTAATTGAGATTATCGCAAAAGCATATAAGGATTCCCCAAACTGTCTTTATTTAGGAAGGGGTTACAACTTCCCTGTTGCGCTTGAAGGTGCATTAAAATTAAAGGAAATCAGTTACATTCATGCAGAAGGATATCCTGCAGCCGAAATGAAGCACGGACCAATTGCCTTAATAGATGAGTATATGCCCGTAATTGTCATTGCAACCAGGAAAGGTCATTACGATAAGGTAGTAAGCAATATTCAGGAAATTAAATCGCGTAAGGGTAAAATTGTTGCTATTGTAACCGAGGGAGATGAGCAGGTTTCTGACTTGGCAGACCATGTCATTGAAATTCCGGATTGTTCCGAAAGTTTATCTCCACTACTCACAACAATACCCCTCCAATTACTGTCTTACCACATTGCAGTTATGCGAGGATGTAACGTAGATCAGCCTAGAAATCTGGCCAAATCCGTTACGGTGGAGTAGGTATCTTAAGACACAAGATATTAGGTGCGTGCAGCTTTTAATTATGGCTGCACGTTTTTTTTTGGACATGAAAAAACATAAGATTAATTTCCTTAGATTCGGGAAAATAAACAACCCATTATGAAGCACTTGGTATTTGTTTTTTTAACCGGTCTCTTTTGTTCAGGTTGTACCGACCAAACCACTAATAATACTCCTAAGCCCATGGAAAATCAACAGAGCCTTCAGGCTGCCAACAATCAATTTTATGACGCATTAAACATCATGTTCACTGGCGATGTTGGCCCTGTAAATGCCGTCTGGTCGCATGAGGCAGATATTACCTACATGGGACCTTTTGGAGGAATGCATTCCGGATGGGAGCAGGTTGGGGCAGAATTCGCGAATGTTGCTGCCTTAAAAATTGGTGGAAGCATCTCTTGCGAAAATCTGGAAGTAAGGGTGTTAGGAGATGTTGGATATACCCTTTGTGTTGAGGCGGGAGAGAACTTGGATAACGAAGGAAATCCCGTTCCAGTGCGCCACAGGGCAACCAATGTGTTTCGAAAAGAAAACGGAGTTTGGAAGCTTGTGCACCATCATACAGACATTTCTGGTCAGCTGCAGGAGTCTACCGGCATATCCGAATAATTTCCGAGCCATAAGGCACTTAGGATGCCTCTGAATTAGGCTGGTTTTGCACCATCAATTTAGATGAATTCCTATTGTTTGAGCACTTTTCAGGTTGTCTATTGGGTATTTTATTGATCCAATAAGCGGATGCCTTGGTGCAGCGCCAACATGCTATGCACGCATAATTTTAACGAATATTAAGATATCGATAGAAAAATTTGGTATCTTGGCATGCTAACCCGAATAAACTCAGTTTACTCATGAGAACTCTTCTGCTTGTCCCAATGCTTTTTTTAGCTTTGGGAAGTTTTGCCCAAACTGTGATTTCCGGTACAGTTTCTGATACCAATGGCCAACCCGTTCCGGGGGCTAATGTTGTCATTGCCGGGAAATCAATCGGTGCAAGTACCGATTTTGATGGAAATTTTGTTTTGGAAACTTCGGAAGTACCTCCTTTCCAGTTAAGAATAACCAGTATTGGTTATTCGGAGGCTACTGTTCAAGTTACTACCAACAATCAGAAATTAACAATTACCCTTTCAGAGACCCAAACCTTTCTTGATGAAGTGGTAATTTCTGCTTCCAGAACACCAGAGCGTATCTTTGAATCACCGGTTTCTGTGGAACGATTTGGTCTTAAGGAAATTCAAAATGCTTCTGCCCCTTCCTTTTACGAAAGTCTTCAGAATTTAAAAGGGGTCGACATTAACACCAACAGTTTAACGTTCAATTCAATTAACACTCGTGGATTTGCAACTTTTGCAAACGTACGATTTATGCAATTGGTCGATGGAATGGACAACACCGCCCCAGGACTTAACTTCGTATTAGGGAACCTGGTGGGGATGTCCGAATTGGAAGTGCAGAGTGTAGAAATTCTTCCCGGCGCTTCTTCGGCCCTATATGGCGCAGGTGCTTTTAACGGAATCCTCTTTATGACTAGTAAAAATCCCTTTGATTTTCAAGGGATAAGTTCTTACGTTAAGGCGGGATCTACTTCTCAACAAGCTTCGGGAACTAATCCGTACTACGATGTAGGGTTTAGAGTGGCTCATGCATTTAGTAATAAATTGGCGGTTAAGGCGAATTTTTCTTACATGGAAGGTGAAGACTGGCATGCTAATAGCAATGTTGACTTAATAAATCCAGACCGGACCAGAAACCACCCTGCATACGATGGTCTAAATGTCTACGGAGATGAAGTAAGTACACTGTTAAATTTTGATAAATTGGCCGGCTTACCAACTGGAACTGTTGGAGCTGCTACAGTTTCCAGAACAGGTTATCAAGAAGCCGAATTGATGAATTATGACGCGAAAAGTATGAAAACAGACTTTTCGGTGTACTATCGTCCATTCGAGAATGATTTTGAAATCATTCTTAATAGTAGAATAGGTAGTGGTGCAACGCTTTATCAAGGAGCGAACCGATATGCTATCCGGGATTTCAATTTAACGCAACATCGTATAGAACTTCGAAACAAGAATTTCTTTGTTCGGGGTTATATGACTGCTGAAAAGGCAGGCGATTCGTACGATACCCGCTTCGCTGCAATTAACATTAATAGAAGGTGGAAGTCTGATTTACAGTGGTTTACGGATTACGCCCAAACGTATATCGGAGCAAAATTAGGAGTTGGTACAGGCATTCAGTTAGACGATGCTACTGCTCATGCAGCAGCCCGTCAGGCAGCTGATCAAGGTAGATTTGTTCCAGGAACTGCAGAATTTCAAAACGCCTACGAAGCCGTAATCGCAGACGGGGATTTAACCACGGGCGCTAAATTCATCGACAACACTAAGTTTCGTCATGTAGATGCAAACTATAATTTTAGTCACCTAACCTCCGATTTTGCAGACATTCAAATAGGTGGTTCGCTTCGTGAATACGAATTAAATTCAGGAGGAACCATCTTTACCGATATCGATGGTCCAATTACGTATAAAGAATACGGGGCCTACATGCAGCTTCAGAAAAAAATGTTAGACGAAAGAATCAAATTCACCGGTTCTGTTCGCTACGATAAAAATGAATTTTTTGAAGGGTTTTTATCTCCAAGACTTTCATTGTTGGGAACTTTAGGCAAAAAACGGAATCACAACTTGCGTGTTTCCTTACAACAAGGTTTCCGTAACCCTACCACCCAAGACTTGTTTATTGGTTTGAACGCTGGGCGTGCCATTTTAGTTGGTTCTGCTCCGGACAACCTAGACAGGGATGTGCGCCAGTTCCCATTGAGCAGTTCAGGTCAGGCACTTACAGGTCAAACTCAGGCAACGGTTCTTGGTCGTGCAGCTTATGAAAATGCATTTTCACTTTCATCGATTTCTGCGGGAGCACCTAAAGCCGTAAATACCGCTTTAGTTAAGCCGGAAGAAATAACAGCGTATGAATCTGGGTACCGAACTCAAATTGGAAAGATTGCCATTGACATAAGTGCTTACTACAATAAGTATCGCAATTTTATTTCCAACACTACCGTAGTGGTTCCTTTTTACGGTCAGGCCGGCGATGGAGCTTTATCCTTGCTAGCACTTCAAAATGGCGATTACTTTGCCTACCAAAACTATACCAATGCTTTGGCTGACATTGCTTCGTTTGGGTTTACAGGAGGTATTGACGCCAAAATATTTGGAAATTTTGATATTGGAGTAAACTATACCTATTCAGAATTAGACTTTGATCAAGGTGCGTATCCGGATTTTAGAACGAATTTCAATACCCCTAAGCATAAGGTGAAGGCGTCCTTTGGAAATACTGAATTATTCAAAAATTTTGGATTCAACGTAAATTATCGTTGGTCAGACTCTTACTACTGGCAGGCTAGTTTTGCAGATGGAGAAATTCCAGCCTATAGTGTGTTAGATGCTCAGGTAAACTTGAAATTACCTTCCATGAAATCTGTGTTCAAGGTAGGTGGATCAAACATTCTAGGACAAGAATATTTCTCTGCGATTGGGAACGGCGCAATTGGCTCAATATTCTACGCGTCTTGGACCATAAATCCATAATTTGGTTAATCCGAATAAAAAGCGCCGGTTATCCGGCGCTTTTTTTATTTAAAAACCTCGCAAAGCGATTCCATTATTTGGATGAATACCCTATCTTTGCACCCGAAAAAACAGAGCCTCAATCCATTATTAGTAGTTAAAATTCAATACTATGGCAAATCAATCAGGCAAAGTATCCCAGATTATCGGACCGGTAATCGATGTGGAGTTCCCTTCGGGTGCTGCGCTTCCCAAAATTTATGATTCTCTGGAAATTAAACGCAACGACGGTTCCGTATTGGTACTAGAAGTGCAATCGCATATTGGGGAAAACTCAGTGCGTTCAATTTCTATGGACTCAACAGATGGACTTGGTCGCGGAACAGAAGTTACTGCCACTGGAGCTTCCATTCAAATGCCTATCGGTGACGCCGTTTACGGGCGGTTATTCAATGTAATTGGAGATGCAATCGACGGATTGGGCAATCTGCCCAAAACTGGCGCAGAAGGTCTGCCAATTCACCGCGAGGCTCCTAGATTTGAGGACCTTTCTACTTCTACCGAGGTATTGTTTACCGGCATTAAGGTTATCGATTTAATTGAGCCCTATGCCAAAGGGGGTAAAATTGGTTTGTTTGGTGGTGCGGGAGTTGGAAAGACCGTATTGATTCAGGAGCTTATTAACAATATTGCTAAAGGTCACGGCGGTTTGTCGGTTTTTGCTGGAGTAGGAGAGCGCACGCGTGAAGGAAATGACTTGTTGCGTGAGATGCTGGAGTCTGGGATCATAAAGTATGGAGACGATTTCTTGCATTCAATGGAAGAAGGGGGCTGGGATTTGAGCAAGGTAGATAAAAAGGCCTTAAAAGAATCTAAAGCTACCTTTGTATTCGGTCAGATGAACGAACCTCCGGGAGCACGTGCACGTGTTGCACTATCTGGACTAACTATTGCTGAATACTTCCGCGATGGTGCAGGAGATGGACAAGGAAAAGACGTTTTATTCTTTGTAGATAATATTTTCCGTTTTACACAGGCGGGATCTGAAGTATCTGCTCTTTTGGGAAGGATGCCTTCTGCGGTAGGATACCAGCCTACATTGGCTACCGAGATGGGAGCAATGCAGGAACGCATTACTTCAACTAAAAGAGGATCTATTACGTCTGTTCAGGCGGTATACGTGCCTGCCGATGACTTAACTGACCCGGCACCGGCTACCACTTTTGCGCACTTAGATGCAACTACTGTACTTTCCCGTAAGATTGCAGAGTTGGGTATTTATCCTGCGGTGGATCCGTTGGACTCTACTTCCAGGATTCTTACACCAGAAATCTTAGGTAAGGAGCACTATGGTTGTGCTCAACGAGTAAAGGAGTTATTACAACGCTACAAGCAATTGCAGGACATCATCGCCATTTTGGGTATGGAAGAATTGTCTGAAGAAGATAAATTGGCTGTTGCCCGTGCGCGTCGTGTACAACGTTTCCTATCTCAGCCTTTCCACGTAGCTGAACAGTTTACGGGGATTCCAGGGGTGTTTGTAGACATAAAAGACACTATTAAGGGTTTTAATATGATTATGGATGGAGCGTTAGATCACCTTCCGGAGTCTGCCTTTAACCTTAAAGGTTCCATTGAAGAAGCCATTGAAGCGGGAGAAAAAATGCTAGCAGAAGCTTAATACGAAGCAATTCGATTAAGTTACCGACATCAGCAAAAAACGACAAGTGTTATGTATTTAGAAATAGTATCACCAGAAGCCACGCTATTTGCGGGTGAAGTTACCTCGGTAACTGTTCCCGGAGTGAACGGAGAATTCCAGATGCTTCAGGATCACGCCCCTATTGTATCTCTCTTACAAGCTGGGGAAGTTCGTTTTTCGGGTCAAGCAACTGTAGAAGAGGCGTTTAAGAGTCGATTTCAAAAAGCTGCCGACGGAAAAATCGTTTTGGTAATCCGCAGTGGCACGGTAGAATTAAACAACAATAAGATTATAGTTTTAGCGGATTAAGCCGTTAGAAACCAAACCTAGAAACCCCAGCAGTAGTTTGTCGGGGTTTTTTTATGGCCAAAGGACCACATGCCAATTAAAGTCTTGTTCCTGATGCGAACCCAGAGTTTCAAAGCCAACATTTCTATGTGCTTTTAGGGATCGGCTGTTGATCGAGGCAATTTCGGTCACCACAGGTAAGTCGTTGCAAAGTTCGCGTAGTTTGGTATAAAGTCTATTAAAATGTCCTTGGCCGCGATAGCCTTTAGCAACACAAATTTGACCCATTATTACATAATCCATTTCCTTTGGAAGATGCGTTTCTGCAATCTTGTAAAGGGGTGAAAGGGTAGAGATAAGGTTGTACTGTTCCCGGTGCATACATAGTGCGTAACCTGCCAGTGTATTGCCGTCTATGGCAATCACTTGGGGCACCCGGTCCTGCATTTGTCTCAGTAAATCTAAGTTGTGCCGCACCTTTAGAAAACCCTCTCTTTCACGGACTTCAGGAGCTATATTATCGAAGAGATTGTCTTGTTGTAGTTTCAGAATTTCAAGCAATTCCGAATCATTTTCAGCTGCGCGATATTCCATACTATTCAATAATTTGATGATTTAGGAACTTTACAGCTAAAGTAATCGAAACCGCTATAAGTAGTACTTTTGCAATATGCCTAAATTACCAGAAAAGTTATTGGATCGGCTGGAAGTCCGCAGGAGTGAAGGGGCTTTTAGGCGGCTCACAGAAAATTCGGGAGGAATAGATTTTACTTCCAACGATTATTTGGGGTTAGCGACCTATACCAAAAGAACTGCGGATACCGAAAACACTGACCACGAGGGTAGTGGAGGATCGCGACTGCTTAGCGGTAATCATCCACTTTTTGAGGTGGTCGAAAATCGAGTAGCACAGTTTCATTTATCGGACGCGGCACTTGTTTATAATTCGGGATATGATGCCAATATTGGGTTATTATCTTCTATTTTGCAACGGAACGACCTGGTTTTTTACGATAAAAGTGCGCATGCCAGCATTCGGGATGGAATCGCCTTGAGCCGCGCCAAAGGATTTGGGTTTGATCACAACAACCTGAAAGATCTAACGGAAATCGTAGGTAGGGTTACCCAACGTCAGCATTCAAAGGATTCTGAAATTTACATAGTTACAGAATCTGTTTTTTCTATGGAAGGCGATAGCCCCGATATTAAGGCCTTGAGTGCATTTTGTTTTCAAAACGGATATAAATTAATACTCGACGAAGCACATGCAACTGGGGTCTTGGGCCCGCAGGGCCGGGGATTAGCTGTAGCATTGGGAGTTGAGCATGAGATATTTGCACGAATAATCACCTTTGGGAAGGCACTTGGTAGCCATGGGGCGGCCGTATTATGCCGTGAAGATTTGCGTGAATACCTCGTGAATTTTAGCCGTAGTTTTATTTATACCACTGCGCTTCCCCCAATCGCTTTGCGTTCAATATTAAAGGCCTACGACTGGCTGGAATCTGCCCAAGGCCAGTTGGCATTAACTCACTTACATGAACGTATAGGATGGTTTAAAAACCAGATTAAAGCCCACAATTTAACCCAATTTTTTACCCCTTCGGATGCAGCCATTCAGAGTTATTTTCCAGGAGACGTAAATCGAGTAAAAGCAGCCGCAAGGATGTTACAACAATCGGGCATGGAGGTGCGTCCCATTCTGCATCCAACGGTTCCAAAGGGTCAGGAATGTTTGCGTTTTAGCTTGCATGCCTTTACAACAGAACACCAAATTCAAGAACTGTTTCGGAACTTAATATCAATCGAAAAAACATAAGTCATGAATCCGCAAACATTTCAAATTGTAGAGACCTTTGATTACCTCACAGATGCAGACTTATTAAAAGCCAAACTAGAATCTGAGGGAATTCCGGTACTGCTGAAAGATTCTTATGTCATGCAGACCAATCCCTTTATGACTTCGGCCCTGGGCGGGGTAAAGGTTATGGTGCCTTTAGATTACATTGAGCGTGCCACTGCGATTTATAATGAAATTCGTCCCTATGCACAGGACGAACTTGGAAAAACGGTGCAATGTCCAAATTGTAATAATCCAACCACCATTAGTTATCTCAGACGCGATACCATTTGGCATAAACTTTTTCCATTTTTAACTCCCAAGGCCTATAAGTGCCTAACATGTGGAATAATATCTTCTGGAAAAATATGAAGCAGATATTCGTTACGGGTATTTCTACGGAAGTAGGAAAAACAATTGCCTCCTCGGTATTGACCGAAGCGCTTGAGGCAGATTATTGGAAGCCTATTCAATCGGGGGATCTAAATCATACCGATAGCGACAAGGTACAAGGGCTTATCAGCAACAACAAAACAGAAATTCATCCTAGCGCCTATGTACTCCAAACCCCAATGAGTCCGCATGCCGCAGCGGCTTTAGATGGTGTGCAAATACACCTGAAAGACATCAAGCGCCCAAAAACCGCAAATCATCTAATCATAGAAGGAGCGGGAGGGCTTTTGGTACCGTTAAATAATCGGGACACCATTCAGGATTTGATTTTTAAAACTGACAAGGTTGTGGTGGTTTCACGTCATTATTTAGGAAGTATAAATCATACGCTTCTTACCCTTCAGGCGCTAAAATTAGGAGGATTCGAAACCTTTTTGCTATTTAGTGGCAATCCCAACCCAACATCAGAGGAAATAATAGTCCTAAAATCAGGTATTCCCGTATTGGGAAGGATTCCAGAACTTACACAAGTCCATAAAGCAGCCATCTCAGAACAGGCGCAACACATTTTACCCAATTTAAAACGCTATCTTCTCAGGTAAACTTCCGCACGTCCTAAGGTGGTATCCCTGTAGTATTGCGTTAGTAGATAACTTTCGAGCTCCGCATTTTCAATCATAAATTGATGGTCAAAGATGGGCTTACCCTTTCGCCTTACGATTATTTGTGGTTGAACGGTATCCATAATATAACGGATTTCAGATTCGGAGTCCGAATGGCTACCAGGGATAAAGGGATACAATGAGGTTCTGCAAAGGTTGCTGGGGTGTGTAACAACTGCCGAAGGCGGCTGAGCATCCATAAACCAATATCCAATATGGTACTCAAGGAAAAAGACCTTTTTTTCATTGGGAAAATTGCGATTTAAATAGGCTGGAACTACCACCCCTTCTCCATTATACCACTGACCTGAATCCCGGTAATTTTTAAAAAGCGCTGCGTATTCCAGATAACTTTCTACAGGCAGCAATAGCATCCAAAGCACAATGCCCCCGGTAAATAGGGATAAAACCCGTTGGGAGAGCTGTCTTAAGGCAGTAAAAAGCAGCACCAAAGCGATTGGATAAAATTGCAGCAGGTAATGTCCGTTGATACGACCGCCTTTAAAAAAGGCGAGTAAAATTCCAATCAGGACAATGCAGAGCAACTGGATTTCTGGAGCATTAATTCGCAGCCAATTTTTCTTTAAGGCAAGCCACAACAGAAATCCGAAAATTAGATAAAAAAGATAGAACGATCCACCAATGTTCGCCACTTCGGAATAGGCCAAAGGGGCTTTAATTACTGCATCCCACCAAAGGGTAAATTGTCCGCTATTCAAATAGGGAAGCATACTGCTTGTAATACCCAAGGTTCCTCCAATAATTAGAAACAATAACGGTGTTCGGTACATTTTCCCCGATTTTCCCAAGGTCTTAGCCAATAGTAATAAACCAAGTACCGGTAACACAAGCACAAGGTTACTTTTGCACAATACAGCCATTGCAAGGAAGAATCCTGACAGACCGAAACGTATTTCCGTTGCAGGGCCCAACAACCAAAGTACAGCCGGCAATAAAAAAAACACGCTAAAATGCTCGGACATTACACCTTGTACACTTCCGCCAAGGCTCATCAAAAACATACACCCAATACCGGCGGCCAAGCCAGTGATGCGTTGGTCTGTCTTTAGACCTATAAGAAAGGTAAAAAAGGAGATACAGCTGGTAACCAACCACCCTGTTACTCTTATGGCCAAAAGGCTTTTGCCAAATAAACTAATAGGAATACTAAAAATAAAAAAAAGTAACGGCGGTTTTAGGTCCCACAATTGGGCATAAGGTAAATGCCCATCTGCTATAGACTGAGCCATAAGAATAAAAGTGCTCTCGTCACGGTCTACATAATCTCTAAAAAAGAAAGGCAGTCTTAAAATCAAGCTGCCTAAAAAAAACACCAAGAAAATTACTCCATTTCCTGCCCTGACTAATCGGTTAAACACAGTTGTGAACACACGTTGTATCATAGGCCTAATTCTTAATATTTCCCATCTTTGCAAGATAAAAAATAGACCCTAGTAAAAGTATTCCCTTGCAAAATCTTTCTGAACGCGACAAGCGACATATTTGGCATCCGCTAACTCAACACAAGACGCATCCCAATTTAAGGCCCATAGCCAAAGCAAATGGAATTTATCTATTCGACGTAGAAGGAAATCGATATATTGACGCGATATCATCTTGGTATACCGCGATTTATGGTCATTGTCATCCGCAAATTATTAGCCGTGTATCTCAACAAATGTTGGAGTTGGATCAGGTTATTTTTAGCGGATTGACACATGAGCCCGCAGTGAATTTATCGGAGCGACTGATGCGATTGCTCCCTTCAAATCAGCAAAAAATATTCTTTTCTGAAAACGGATCTACCTCGGTAGAAGTAGCCATTAAAATGGCACTTCAATATCATTTCAATCGGGGTGATCGTAAATCGGTACTACTCGCTTTTGAAGAAGGTTTTCACGGAGATACCTTTGGTGCAATGTCGGTTTCCGGATTATCGGTCTATAATGGTCCGTTTAAAGATTTTAGGCTAGAAGTCTGTCGAATACCGGTGCCTAAAACAGAAACGGCAGCAGAACAACTCCAATTGCTGCAACAACTTACCGCAGCTAAAAATATAGCGGGTTTTGTATATGAACCTTTAATTCAGGGTGCGGCCGCAATGAAAACCTACAACGCAAAGGGTTTGGAAAAAATACTTGCATTTTTAAAACAGGAGGAGGTGTTATTAATTGCAGATGAAGTAATGACTGGTTTTGGAAAAACTGGCACTCCTTTCGCTTCGGATCAAGTAAAGATAAAACCTGATCTGATTTGCTTGTCTAAAGCTCTAACAGCGGGCTTATTACCCATGGGAATCACCTCTTGTACCCAAGATATATTTAACGCGTTTTACCACGAGGATTTAGACAAAGGGTTTTTTCACGGGCATACCTATACCGCCAATCCTTTGGCGTGTACCGCAGCAATTGCCGGAATTGATTTGTTTGAATCTAAAGAGATACAAGAAGGGATATCGCGAATTCAGAGAGCCCACAAATGCTTTGCCATTCGAATAGGAAAACATCCACGGGTTCGCGAAATACGGTATTGCGGGGTTATCTTTGCTGTTGATTTAGATGTAGACACCAACAGGTATGGTAACTTCAGAGACCGTATTTTTGACTTTTTCTGGAATCGTGGCATATATCTCAGACCATTGGGTGCTACCGTTTATCTATTGCCTCCTTATATTATAAAAGAAGAAGAGTTGGAGCAACTGTATTCGGGAATTGAAGCATTGTTGGAAGCACTCTTAAGGCAAGAAATTTGAAAGACCAGGTCATTTCCATTACGGGTTTAGGTTCTGTTTCGGCTTTGGGAATGGGAGCCGATGCAGTTTGGGCTTCGTACAAAGACCCGAAACATTTATTGACTCAAAAGGTAATTAAAGGAGATGCCATTTGGGTTGGGGCGTGTGCAGAATCCGTGACCTTGAGTTTACATCAATTAGAAAAATCCATACCGGCGTATCGTGAACTCGATGAGAGTGTGCTTCTCGCTATACTGGCCGGGCGATTGGCCGTGCAGTCTGCCGGGTGGGAGCCAAATAAAACAATCGGAATAAATATTGGCTCTTCCCGCGGTGCTACTGCGCTATTTGAAAAGCACTACGGTGAATTTATGGATTCGAATTCAACCCATCCACTCACGTCTCCCAATACGACCTTGGGGAATATTTCATTTTGGGTGGCTCAGGATTTGGGGTCAAACGGTCCCAATTTTTCCCATTCCATTACCTGTTCTACGGCAATGCACGCTTTGTTGAATGGTGTGGCTTGGCTACGGGCCGGTATGTCGGAGTACTTTTTGGTTGGTGGTAGTGAGGCAGCACTAACTCCGTTTACCATAGCCCAATTGCAGGCCCTGCGAATATATAGCAGAGAAACAAAGGAATATCCGAGCCGGGCCATGGATTTGCAAAAGTCCCAAAATGCGATGGTCTTGGGCAGTGGGGCTGCCGTAGCCTGTTTGGAACTTGGTAAAAGTCCCAAAGCTTGGGCCTATATTAAAGGCCTTGGCTATGCCACAGAACGTATAGCGCATCCAGCCTCCCTTTCAGCAAATGCCCAGTGCATTCAAGATGCTATGCGTATGGCCATAGCCGGTGTTCCGGTAACGGAAATAGACGTGGTGGTGTTGCATGCACCCGGCACAAAAAAGGGAGATCAGGCCGAAATGGCTGCTGTTCAAGCAGTTTTTGGATCTCATATACCGGCCCTAACTGGGAACAAATGGAAAATAGGGCATACTTTTGGCGCTTCCGGTATGTTTAGTATAGAAATGGCGCTTCATATGCTTTTAAATCAAGAATTTATAAGTCATCCATTTGCCATGGGAACCTCGCCAATGCGGATGAAGTATATTTTGGTCAACGCCATAGGATTTGGCGGAAATGCGGTAAGCGTGTTACTTGAGCGCGCACATTTTCGTCCTTAGTAGCGTATTGGCGGTTCTATTGGTTTGGGTTATTTTTGCCCAAGACAAATTTCGAAGAAAACTATGCACACGATCAAACATAATTGGAATCGCGAAGAAATTCTGGAGCTCTATAATAAACCACTTATGGAGTTGCTGTATGAGTCTGCCAGCGTGCATCGGAGTTTTCACGATCCAAATACTGTTCAGGTTTCTACCTTAATTTCCATAAAAACTGGAGGTTGCCCAGAGGATTGTGGCTACTGTCCGCAGGCGGCCAGATATCACACCGATTTGGAAGGAAACGACCTTATGTCGGTAACTCAGGTAAAGGCTCAGGCCTTAAGAGCCAAGGCAGGCGGATCTTCAAGGGTATGTATGGGTGCGGCTTGGCGTAATGTTAAAGACGGTCCAGAATTTGACCAGGTATTAGATATGGTACGAACCATAAACAAACTGGATATGGAAGTGTGTTGTACCCTAGGAATGTTAACCGAAAAT
This sequence comes from Bacteroidota bacterium, assembly GCA_046047415.1. Classification (GTDB taxonomy): domain Bacteria; phylum Bacteroidota; class Bacteroidia; order Flavobacteriales; family Flavobacteriaceae; genus Robiginitalea. The sequence goes on along the minus strand of JBJOHX010000065.1, from coordinate 136,020 downwards.
CAAGCTAAACGACTTGCAGAAGCAGGGTTATACGCATACAATCACAATCTAGATACTTCGGAAGACTATTACAAGGATATTATCTCAACGAGAGCTTACCAAGATCGTTTAGATACCATTGCAAATGTGCGCAAAACTAATGTTACTGTTTGTAGCGGGGGAATAATAGGTATGGGCGAGTCTGAAATGGATCGCGCCGGAATGCTGGTTGCCTTAAGCACCTTAAATCCACAGCCCGAATCGGTTCCAATTAACGCCTTAGTAGCAGTTGAAGGAACCCCATTAGAAAATCAGGAACCTGTGTCTATTTGGGAAATGGTACGAATGGTTGCCACCACGCGCATTGTACTTCCAGAAACACAAGTTCGGCTATCGGCAGGAAGAACACAAATGAGTAGGGAAGGGCAAGCATTATGTTTCTTTGCCGGCGCAAATTCAATTTTTGCTGGTGATAAACTCTTAACCACTCCCAATCCGGACGTACATGAAGACATGCAGATGTTTCGGGAATTAGGACTAACCCCACAAAAGCCATTCACCAAAAAAGAGCAGCCAATAACGGTGGAGTCTGCAGATTCAGAGTTGTCATCTTTAGGTGAAAAACCGCGTTGGTCCCGACCCGCACATAGCATTGAACGCAACGAAAGGGCCAGCCAACGCAAAACATAAAAATTTGATTGCGAGAAGTTTAGATAAATTTATACGTAAATGTGATGGAACACATTGGATTCACTAGGAAGAATCAGCAATAACCATTCCGGCAAATTGTTATCTGAAACCGTTTCATGGTTTTAACCTTTAGGGCCCAAATTCGAAAACCGATCGTAAATCAATTCATTTTCCCAGCCACGATAGGTAAGGTATGCATAAAGTTTTCGCAGGATATCTTCTTGCTTTTTATATGACCATTCGGCTGTTTTTTTCTCAAAAATTTGATCCAAAACCTCTAAATATTCATTTTCAGGAATGCCTGATAGGGCTTTTCGAATAAGGTATTCGCTTATTCCTTTCATTTTAAGTTCACGCCGAATTCGCAATTTCCCCCATTGCTTCTGCCTGAATTTTCCATTGGTAAAGGCCAGCGCAAATCGTTCTTCATTGAGGAAATTATGATCGATCAGGTGTACTAAAATCGAATCTATGGCCTCTGGGATCATGCGCATCTCGTATAGTTTCCGAACGACTTCCTGATGACAACGGTCCTGATATGCACAATACCGTTCCATGCGTTTGGTAGCTTCGTCAACAGTAAAGGATTTATATCCGAAAGTATTCATCTTTTAAATTCAATTAATCAGGTGCCTTATAGGTGAAGGTACTTATTAATGATATTAGGCTGCAAAATACAAGGAACGCGTTAAAAAGTATAAGATGTTATTACATTTTGGTTTTTTTCTGGTCTAAAACCCACCCTGCAACGCCACTATATCAAAAATAAAATTTGAATAACAAAAAAAGGCCGCCTAGTATAGAGGCGGCCTTTTTTTTATTCTAGCAGTTTTCCATTCTTGCCCGTAAATCGGTATTCCAGGTAGGTATACGCATCACGAGGTTGAATTTTAATCCATTTTTTATGGTTAAAAAACCATTTGAGTCGGATAGAGGGAAACCCATTAGAGAGATATGCTGCAATAAAAGGGTGGGCATTTAGGGTAATTTCTGTTGCCTTTCCTTTTAATATGCGTTCCAATTGATCTTGAATTTTTTCAATTAAGACAATTGGTGCCTGAACCTCTTCGCCTGTACCACCGGGATCAACCTCGGTAGTTTTTATGTTAACCTCTGGCCTTACCCGCTGACGGGTTATTTGTACTAAGCCAAATTTGCTGGGCGGAAGAATTTTGTGCTTTGCTCTATCGTCTTGCATCTCGTCCCGAAGTTGATTAAACAGCTTCTTGCGGTTTTCCGGACGCACCATATCGATAAAATCTATAACAATAATACCTCCCATATCCCTAAGTCGCAATTGACGGGCTATTTCTGAGGCCGCCAACATGTTTACTTCTAAGGCTGTTTCTTCTTGATTTTGAGCCTTAGTCGAACGATTACCACTATTCACGTCTATAACGTGAAGGGCTTCGGTATGTTCAATAATAAGGTAGGCTCCTTTACTCATCGAGGCTGTTCTGCCAAAAGAAGTCTTAATTTGTCGCTCAATCCCAAATTTTTCAAAAATGGGCACTGTGGCGTTGTGCAATTTTACTATGGCTTCTTTTTCTGGAGCAATTTCGTGTACATAATCTTTGATTTGATTGTACAGCGTTTCATCATCTACGTAAATACCGCTAAAGGTATCGTTGAAAATATCTCTTAGGATAGATGATGCGCGATTTAGCTCTACCAGAACTTTAGATGGGGTGGGCGATTTGTGCAGTTTTTTGCACATATTCGACCACTTCGACATCAGATTCTCAAGATCTCTGTCTAATTCCGCTACTTTTTTGCCTTCAGCCACGGTTCGGATAATAACTCCAAATCCTTTGGGCTTAATACTCTGAACCAATCTTTTTAACCGTTCTTTTTCTTCTTTGCTCTCTATTTTCTGAGAGACAGAGATGCGGTCCGAAAAAGGAACCAATATCAAATAACGGCCTGCAATAGAGAGTTCAGAACTTATTCGAGGCCCTTTTGTGGAAATGGGCTCCTTAACGATCTGAACCAACAGTGCTTGATTGGACTTGATAGTATCTTTAATACTACCATTTTTGTCGATGTCGGTTTCGAATGGAATATTCTTAAGGGAAAAATCACGCACTTTGCCTGATCGAATCCCATTGATATATTTTACTAGCGTTTTTAACTGCGGACCCAAATCGTGATAATGCAGAAAGGCGTCTTTTTCATAGCCAACATCTACAAAAGCTGCATTGAGTCCGGTAACCGGTTTACGAACTTTGGCAATAAGGATATCTCCAACATTAAATTTGTGTTCCTCCTGATCGCGGTGTAGTTCTATAAGTTTTCCATCCTTTAATAAGGCAAAATCGACGGAATCAGGATTAGATCTAACAATTAGTTCTCTATTCACCTGATTCAAATTAAAGTACCTGTCACCAATGGAGCAGGTACGGATTAAACAATAGTGTACTACAGGTCTATTATAAACCTGCTGAAATTCTGGATTGAATTTCTATGTCAATGAACGTTTAAAATGTAAAAAAGTAGTTAAAAAACTACTTTTTCTTGTGGCGGTTTGCTCTCCTACGCTTCTTGCGTTTATGGGTGGCAACCTTATGTCTCTTTCTTTTTTTACCGCTTGGCATAATTAAGGGTTAACGGTTATTACTTTACCTGCACATTACTCTTCACTCCTTCTACAAAAACCTTTGCAGGTTTAAAAGAGGGAATATTGTGTGCCGGTATTTTAATGGTTGTATTTTTGGAAATATTTCGACCGGTTTTCTCGGCCCTTGTTTTGATAATGAAACTACCAAAACCTCTAAGATACACATTGTCGCCATGCTCCAAGGAGGACTTTACCTCTTCCATAAAACTCTCAACAGTAGCCTGGACGTCTCCTTTTTCTATTCCAAGTTTTTCAGAGATTTTCGATACGATATCTGCTTTCGTCATTTTTAAAATAATCTGTATGTTTCAGGGATGCAAATATAAAAATATTATTCAATTCGAGTTATGACTGTTTTAAATTTAACTCCTTTAAAGTCTTGAGGCTGAACCGACATTAGAAGTTATGAGTTTTTCAGACACAATTTTGGAATGGTACAGAAAGCACAAGCGGGATTTGCCTTGGCGTAAATCCGATGAACCGTACAATGTTTGGTTGTCGGAAATAATGTTGCAGCAAACACGAGTGGAACAGGGTTTGCCGTATTATTTAAAATTCATTTCAAAGTACCCCACAATTTGTGACCTGGCTGCTGCCGAAGAGGAAGAGGTGCTTAAACTTTGGCAAGGGTTGGGGTATTATTCCCGGGCGCGCAACCTGCATCGGACGGCAAAGATGGTTTGTTACGAATTGGGTGGCAAATTCCCCGAAACCTACGAAGGACTCCACAAACTAAAAGGAGTTGGCCCCTATACCGCATCAGCAATTGGGTCTATTTGCTTTTCACTTGCAACGCCGGTAGTAGATGGTAATGTTTTTAGATTGCTTTCCCGTTATTTTGGAGTAGAGTTGCCCATAGACAGTGGGGAGGGAATACGGTATTTTCTGGAGTTGGCAAAGGAGGTAATGCCTTCCAATCATTTTGGGGAATACAATCAAGGTGTTATGGAGTTTGGCTCTAAGCAATGCGTTCCCAAATCTCCAGATTGCGCTGTATGTCCCTTGGCGGAAAGTTGTTGGGCGCTCTCGCATCAAAAAATTGCAACTTTGCCGTTCAAGCGCGGTAAACAGAAAATCCGAAATCGCTACTTCCACTATATGGTTCCTTTGGACAGCTCAAACAATACTTACATGCACAAGCGCTCCAATGGGGGAATATGGAGTCAATTGTATGAATTTCCCTTGTTGGAATCTGAGTCTGCACCGACTTTGGAGTTAGTGCAACAAGAAATGGTTAGGATTTTGGGCCTCCCGCATGAGGAATCGCTCCGGATTTCACAATTTAACGACGTGCCTGTGGTGCATAAATTGTCTCATCAACATTTACATACCACCTTTTGGTTGGTGAAAATGCAGCAAATTCCAAATGCCTCCATTTCTTGGAGGCAGGCAAAACAGTTGCCAGTCCCGGTACTAATTGCTAATTTTATAGAAACACTAGAAAATTCGTATTTTTGAAACGAATTTGTAATTATGAGTGGCACACTAAATAAGGTAATGCTAATAGGTCATCTCGGAGACGAGGTAAAACTCCATTATTTCGATGGCGGGAATTGTATAGGCAGATTTCCAATTGCCACCAATGAAACCTATACCAACCGCCAAACCGGGGAAAAGGTAACCAATACAGAGTGGCACAACATTGTAGTACGCAATAAAGCTGCCGAGGTGTGCGAAAAATATTTGAGTAAAGGCGATCTCATTTATATAGAGGGAAGACTCAAAACACGACAATGGCAAGGAGAGGATGGGGCAACACGCTACACCACAGAGGTTCACGCCACGGATTTTACATTCCTGAGCAATAAAGGGACAGACGATTCAAAAGTTCCGGCAATGCAGCAATCTGCGGATTCTGTTCATGTTAAGCCTGCTGCTCCAGCAATGGATTCACCCGAAGTAGACGACGACTTACCCTTCTGATTTTAATGTAATATCATTTGGACCCCGACCCTATTAGTAATTTAATTCCGGAAAGTTTACTGATTTTGAAATTGGTCTCACTCTTGGGCCTATTGCTTTGTTCTGCTCTTATTTCTGGAGCAGAAGTAGCCTTTTTTGGACTTTCCCAAACGGAACTTAATGAGTTCCGTGATTCAGAAACCGCAGCGGGTAAGGTGATTTATCAGCTGCTGCAAAAACCAAAAAAATTATTGGCTACGGTGCTAATTGCCAATAATGCAATCAATATTGGAATTGTGTTATTGCTCACGGATATCGGAGACGTTTTGTTTGCACACATAAATCAGCAGTTTTTTGGTTTTGTGGACCTGCGCTTTGTGATGGAACTTTTCCTGGCTACCTTTCTTATTCTACTTTTTGGTGAAATTCTCCCAAAGGTATATGCCAATCGTAATCGCAAACAATTCGCTCCAAAGATGGCCTATCCTCTGCGTGTGTTGGACATTCTTTTTACCCCCTTATCGGCCCCAATGCGGTCAGGCACAGTATTGTTGTATAAAAGGTTGGGTAAGCAAAAGACCAATTTAAGTGTAGACCACCTTTCTCAGGCCTTGGAGCTTACCTCGGAGGGGGATACTACTCGCGAGGAGCAAAAAATATTAAAGGGCATTGTGTCTTTTGGGAATACCGACACCAAACAGGTAATGACACCCCGTATTGATATATTTGCCTTGGGAGAAGGCATGAAGTTTCCGGAAGTTTTAGAGGAAATTCAAAAAAACGGTTACTCTCGAATCCCGGTCTTTGGAGAACACATGGACAATGTGCGCGGAGTTTTATATGTAAAAGATTTGCTCCCTTATCTTGAACGTAAGTCTTTTAATTGGACATCCCTCATTCGCGAGCCCTTTTTTGTTCCTGAAAACAAGAAATTGGATGATTTATTACTTGAGTTTCAGAATAAAAAAAATCACCTAGCTATTGTTGTAGATGAATTTGGAGGCACCTCTGGCATCGTAACCCTAGAAGATGTAATAGAGGAGATCGTAGGGGATATTAGCGATGAATTTGACGATGAGGATTTGATCTACTCTAAGCTAGACGACCACAATTTTGTATTTGAAGGAAAGACCACGTTAAAAGACTTTTACCGGGTTGCCCGAATCTCCGATGAGCAAGTGTTTGAGTTGAATAAAGGTGAGTCGGAAACTATAGCAGGCTTTGTCCTGGAAATCGCAGGAGGATTTCCCAAGCGTGGAGAGCCGCTGCATTTTGAAGATTACCGATTTACTGTAGAGAGCCTGGACGATAAGCGGTTAAAGCAAATAAAAATTACACTGCCTCATGAATCTTAGATTTGCGGCGTTTGGCATTGCAGCTGTTTGGCTGATGAATTCCTGTGGAGGCGAAGTAATTCCAAAGCCAAAGGCCATGTTGCGTTTAGACTATCCCCCGCAGGTCTATCGCGAGTATGCAGATCGTTGCCCCTTTCAATTTCAATACAGTACCGGCGCACAACTCGAGGTGCTCGACGGTTGTAATCTTATTTTGAAATACCCCGAATTAAAGGGAAGTATTTACATTAGCTACAAGCCCGTGGAGGCCAATTTAACTGAGTTGCTTCGAGACGCCGAAAAATTAGCATATGAACACGTGGTAAAGGCAGATGCAATCCCGGAACAGGAATTTGCAAATGAGGCAGACGGTGTTTATGGAATGTATTATGAAGTGAGTGGCAATGCGGCTTCACAAGCACAGTTTTATTTAACGGATAGCAGCAGTCATTTTCTTGCGGGTTCACTTTATTTTGAAGCCCGGCCCAATTATGATTCTATTCTGCCCGCAGCTTCCTATTTGCGTGAAGATATGAGACGACTTATGGAAAGCCTGCGCTGGAAAAAATTGAAATAGACATGGAAGAGTTCCCATTTTCTCCTCTTGATTTTGACCGCTGTAAGGCCCTCGTTTCTGAATTTGTGCACCGCACTCCCGTATTACATGCCTCCCAAATTGACCAAATGGCCGGTGCAACATTATTTTTCAAGTGTGAAAACTTTCAACGCGCGGGATCCTACAAATTGCGTGGGGCAACACATGCATTGCTTAGACTTTTGGAGTCGGGGTCGGTACCTGCAGTGGTAACCCACTCCTCTGGAAACTTTGCTCAGGCATTGTCTTTGGCAGCCAGAAACACTGGAATCCCTGCGCATATAGTTATGCCAAATAATGCACCTGAAGTAAAAAAACGGGGTGTCTTGGCCTATGGCGGAATAATATGTGAATCTTTACCCACACTTGCCGATCGCGAATCCGAAGCTAGTCGAATTACAAGAGAAACCAAGGGAGTATTTATTCACCCTTCCAACGACCCCATGGTAATGTTAGGTCAGGGAACAGCATGTGCAGAACTGCTCGAGGAGGTTCCGGATTTAACACACGTAGTGGCGCCGGTTGGCGGGGGAGGACTCTTAGGAGGTACTGCACTTGCATCACATTTTTCAGGCACTTCATGTGAGGTTTTAGGCGCCGAACCTTTTGCTGCAGACGATGCATACAGGTCGCTGCAATCTGGAACAATTCAAGACAACCAAAGTACGAACACCATTGCAGATGGGCTAAGAACGGTTTTAGGTAGTTATACGTTTCCGATTATCTACAGACATGTTAACACCATAATTCGGGTAGAAGAAAACGAGATTATCTACGCAATGCGCCTTATTTGGGAGCGCATGAAAATTATTGTTGAGCCCTCCAGTGCCGTGGCCTTGGCTGCTGTGTTGCGTGAGCCTTCAAGATTTAAAGGTGCTCGAGTAGGAATTTTGATTTCAGGTGGAAATGTAGATTTAGGAAACCTACCTTTCTAACACAAATAAAAAAGGAAGGGTTCGGTTATTTTAAAAGCGACGTTGCAGCTGCGATACTTGTATTTATTTGATCCCGCATTGCATTGACCTTTACTTCTTCCTCAAGAATCCACGCTTGTTTTTGATCGCTGAGCGGCTTTCCTTCCATGATTTCTTCATAGTTGAACCGATCCCCAAATCCTTTCATCCAGTCCATCATGGAGGCGTGTGCGGCTTGGAGATCTGTCATTGCTTTTAAGTACGGAAGTCCATTTTCTGTGCTGTCTGCAAGGGGCTTGAGTTGGGAAACCAACTTGCCGATTTCAGACATTTTAGGCATAACCTCGTCATGTACTGCCATTACAGCTTCCATTTTGCTGGGCTCTTGTTTGTCGGATCCCGATTTACATGAAGAAATAGAAATGCCTAAGATTAGAGAGGCTATTATGAGCGTGCGTATGATTTTTTTCATGGGTAATCTAGAATTAAAGGTGATATGGCGTGAAAAACTATCGTGTAATTCACAGGGTCAAAGGTACGCTCAAATCGGATGCACACAAAAAATTTAACTGAAACATGCTCTGAATAGAGGAGGTTTCGCACAAGAAATGCGGCTGTTATTTTCTTGGCAAAAACTATTGTGGGTTATGAATTTCAATGTATATTTGCACCCGCCTTTGTCTTTGGGGATTTATAGTCTTAAAGGGAAGGATTAATTTAAATTTAATGCTATGTACGCAATTGTAGAGATAGCAGGGCAGCAATTTAAAGTTGCAAAAGACCAAAAAGTTTATGTTCATCGTTTGTCTGAAGAAGCAGGAAACAAGGTCTCTTTTGACCAAGTCTTGTTAATTGGAGATGGAGATAACATCACTTTAGGCGCCCCGGCTATAGACGGAGCCGCAGTAGAGGCTAAAGTCATTAAACACCTTCAAGGAGATAAGGTAATTGTCTTTAAGAAGAAACGTAGAAAAGGCTATCGTGTTAAAAATGGTCACCGCCAAGCCCTAACTGAATTGGTAATAGAGGGTATCGTGGCTAAAGATGCTAAAAAAGCACCTGCTAAGGCAGAGGCCCCTAAGGCAGAAGCGGTAGAAAAGCCAAAGGCTGCTAAAGCTGCACCGGCACCTGCAGATGATCTTAATGCCAAAACCGTAGGTGAACTTCGAGAATTGGCTAAAGCTCAAGATATTAGCGGATATTCTTCAATGAAGAAAGCCGAATTAATTGCAGCGCTAGAAGGAAAGTAATTTAGTAACCGGGAACCCTAAGTTGTCCCGAAAATTTAAATATCATGGCACACAAAAAAGGTGTTGGTAGTTCCAAGAATGGACGGGAATCAGAATCAAAACGTCTGGGCGTAAAAATCTTTGGAGGCCAAAAAGCAATCGCTGGAAATATCCTAGTTCGCCAACGTGGCACAAAGCATAACGCTGGTGAAAACGTTTACGTTGGTAAGGATCATACCTTGCACGCTAGGGTTGATGGAATTGTGCGTTTCGACAAAAAATCTGGAGGTAAATCCTTCGTATCCATCGAACCGGCAGAGGCTTAAATTCCTCCTTTTTACAGTTTAACTAACTCCGATCAGGTGCATGAAAATGGCCTGGTTGGGGTTTTTTTATTGGTGCTTGAGTGAAATGCAGTATTATTTAGCGCATTAAAAAACCTCCTGAACAAAATGATTCGCTTCTTTCAGGAGGTTTTTTAAAAGTATACTGTTTATTAATACCTGTAGTAGTCAGGTTTAAAAGGGCCTTCCGGTGTAACCCCAATATAGGAGGCCTGATCGTCATTTAACCGAGTCAATTCAGCCCCTAAACGTTCCAAATGTAAGGCGGCCACTTTCTCGTCTAAATGTTTTGGAAGCATATATACCTGATTTTCGTATTGATCATGGTGCTTCCAAAGTTCAATCTGAGCCAGGGTTTGGTTTGTAAATGAATTACTCATCACAAAACTTGGATGTCCGGTGGCGCATCCCAAATTAACCAAACGACCTTCTGCCAAGACAATTACATCCTTGCCGTTTACATGGTACTTGTCTACCTGTGGTTTAATTTCGTCTTTCGAGTGCCCGTAATTGGTATTAAGCCACGCCATGTCAATTTCGTTGTCGAAGTGGCCAATGTTACACACAATTGCCTTGTCTTTCATGGCAAGGAAGTGGGTATCCCGAATAATATCTTTATTTCCGGTAGCGGTAATCAGAATATCCATATGCTGCACTACAGACTCCAAACGCTTTACCTCGTAGCCATCCATACATGCCTGAAGTGCGCAAATAGGGTCGGTTTCCGTTACGGTTACTATCGCTCCGGCTCCTCTAAAGGATGCGGCGGTACCTTTTCCAACATCACCATAACCAGCAACTAAAACGCGTTTTCCTGCAAGCATGGTGTCGGTGGCTCTTCGGATAGCATCTACAGCACTTTCCTTACAGCCGTATTTATTATCGAATTTCGATTTGGTTACCGAGTCATTTACATTAATTGCGGGCATGGGTAAGGTTCCGTTTTTAACCCGCTCATAAAGACGGTGAACGCCGGTGGTGGTTTCCTCTGATATCCCTCTAATACCTGCAATTAGTTCAGGATAACGGTCCAACACCATGTTGGTTAGATCTCCTCCGTCGTCTAGAATCATATTTAGTGGCTCACGATTTTCACCAAAAAACAGGGTCTGCTCGATACACCAATCAAATTCAGCTTCTGTCATGCCTTTCCATGCGTATACAGGAATGCCGGCTGCGGCAATAGCAGCTGCAGCGTGGTCTTGGGTCGAGAAAATATTACAAGAACTCCAGGTAACTTCTGCACCGAGGGCTACTAAGGTTTCAATTAACACAGCGGTTTGAATAGTCATGTGCAGGCAACCTGCAATGCGCGCTCCTTTTAAGGGTTGTGCAGCTCCATATTCTTCGCGCAGGGCCATAAGACCAGGCATTTCTGCTTCTGCAAGTTCAATTTCTTTTCTTCCCCAATCTGCAAGGGCAATGTCACGTACCTTAAAGGGAACGTATTGTACTTCCTTTGTGCTCATTTTTAATCAACTTTGAGAGTTACAATTCAAGTGAATATAGCAATTTTGAAGGGAACTGAATTTTTCGGCTATTAATTGTACTTTGCGGCCATTCACAGCACCCGGTGCAAAGGTAAAGATTACTTTGAATTTCTTATGCCGCTATTCAAAACCATAAGTGTTACTTCTCAGGTAGTAGTCTATCTATGGCGAATTTCCGAATCGGAGTCGGAATTAAGAGACAACTTGGTTTTGTCTGCAAACTCCAAAATTCGATTAGGGCTTATGCGTTCGAGCGCACATAGGAAAGGGTTTCTTAGTGTAAGACAGCTGCTGTGTCTTGCAGGATACACAGATGAACAATTGGTTTACGATGCCTATGGAAAACCGCATCTAACCGACGGAGTGCAGATTTCAATTTCGCATTCGTTTGGTTTTTCTGGGATTATCGTGTCCAAGGGTTGTAGGGTTGGGATAGACATAGAATTGCAGCGTCCCAAAATTCTTCGTATTGCATCGCGCTTTACCAGGCCCAATGAGTGGTCAGACAAAGCATCGTTACAGGAACAAATTCAACAGCTCACCAAAATTTGGTGTGCAAAGGAATCCCTTTATAAGATTATGTCGGTTCCGGGGTTGCATTTTCTGAATCAAATTCATATTGAAAATTTCCTTAAGGATCAAAATTCGGTTCGGGCATGGGTGAGCCATCTCAATGATAATTTTCACTTTCACGTACATTTCTTGGAATTTTCGGGCTACTCAATGGCATATACCATTTGGGAGAAATAGGTTTTTACTCCAAATTGCCTTTCAGATTTTATCGTACCGCTTCAAGTGCCTACCTTTGCGCTCAATTCACCTGAATATGAACGTTTCGGCAGAGGTTACTTTTAGCCCCCTTCAGGACAGTTATGAGGCGGAAATTATCCTTTTTATAAAAGCGCTTCGTAAATCTGGGCTAAAGGTCATGGAAAACCCCCTAAGCACTCAGATTTACGGGGAATGCGAGAATGTTATGCAGGTGCTTCAAAAAGAAATGCGCCTGTCTTTGGAACGAACCAATCAGGCACTTTTTTATCTAAAGCTAGTAAAGTCCGACCGAAGCGGCTATGAACCCCATTTTTGAATTCTTTTTTGAGCCGTACCGCAGTCGAACAGGACTGTTAATAGTGCTAGAATCTATTGCCTTCTTCTTTGGAATAGCCAGCGTCGTTTATGCCAAAAGAGAGCATATTTGGGTATATCCTACAGGATTAGTTGCCACCCTTATCACCATGTATATATTTCTGCAAGATCAGTTGTTTGGCGACATGATGCTGAATTGCTACTATTCCCTGATGAGTATTTTTGGTTGGTGGAACTGGTCACGGCGTAAAGCAGGTAAAAATATAGTGCAGATTTCACGGACCAACATGCGGGAAAAGTTTATTGGAGTTTTACTCTTTTTTATAACTGTAGGGATTACCTTTTTAGTTTATTATGTATTTGCCAATGCTATGGATTGGACAAATTATGTGGACATAATAACTTCAGGAATATTTTTCACGGCAATGTGGTACATGGCAAACAAAAAAATTGAAAACTGGACCCTCTGGATTGTGGCCAATATAATAACAGTGCCGCTGTACGCCTACAGAGGATGGGGCATGTTGTCCCTGCAATATTTCATATTCACTATATTGGCCATTCAAGGCTACACTGCATGGAAGAAGCTCTTAAGCAAGTCCCGTATCCGCTTGTAAAGGTGGTGCTATTTGGACCCGAGTCTACTGGAAAAACAACCTTAGCACAGGAACTCGCGGCCTATTACAAAACCCTTTGGGTGCCTGAATACGCACGTGAATACCTTCAGGACAAATGGGATCGGGTGCAGCGTACTTGTGAACCGGAAGATTTATTGCCCATAGCTAGAGGGCAAATGCGTTTGGAAAACGATTTGAGCAAACAAGCTAAAGATTTGCTTATTTGTGATACAGATTTACTGGAAACTAAAGTGTATTCAGAGGCGTATTACTTAGGATATTGCGATTCCAATTTAGAACAGCATGCCATAGAAAATCAGTACGATTTATACTTTCTTACGTATATTGATGTTCCTTGGGAGCAAGACGATTTAAGAGATCGCCCAGACAAGCGTCGTGAGATGTTCGACTATTTTAAGGCGGCCTTGGACCAAAACAACCGCAAGTATGTTGTGTTAAAGGGTGATCGTGATGAGCGCCGCCGCACTGCTATTGCCCACATAGATAAATTGTTGACTATGCATCGATTTACTCCAACGGATTTAGAGCAACTTAGTGGAATGGGAATTCCACCGGAGCGTGCAGCTGCTCAGATCGGAATCTTTAAAGAAGGTATTCCTTTTGTTACGCTCCATCGGGCCGCACAGCTAGGAAATGGAATTGTGAAACTGAACCAAGAGCAGCAACAGAGCTGCCGCAATGGGTATCAAAATTCGCTTTCTTCTATTTCTGTTCTAAAATTTGTGCCTGCCTCAGGGGCAGCATCCAGAATGTTTAAGGTGCTTTTTGAATTTTTGGAGGCATTTAATCCGGATTCGGACCGGTTGGAGGATTTTTTGTCGAATCCTAAATGGAAGGCTGTACAGCAATTTAGGAATCAGTTAAGTGATTTTCCGTTCTATGACCTTATTATGGATAGGATTGCCTCCCGTGCATACGATTCCAATACATTCCTTTACGAGTTTATTCGTGAAATGCTCGCTTACGAAGGTCTCAATTATGGATTTTATCCTAAAGGTATGCTGCCTTTTCACCGCTACGGGGAAATGATGGTAACACCTTTTGAAGAACATTTACGGGAAGGCGCGGCATATGCCTGTTCAAAAGGGGTAGTTCGGTTGCATTTCACCATATCGGAGGCGCATCGAGAGCTCTTCGAGGCAGAATATGAACACATTAAGGATCGTGTGAGCAAGGAGACCGGTTGTGTTTTTGACGTGACCTACTCCTATCAAAAAAGAGCCACAGATACTCTGGCAGTAACGCCGGAAAATGAACCTTTTAGAGATCAAACAGGCAACTTACTTTTTAGACCTGGAGGACATGGTGCCTTGATTGAAAACCTAGATGAGCAAGACGCCGATATAATTTTCATTAAAAACATTGATAATGTAAATACCAAATCACAACAAGAGCTACTGATCCAATGGAAAGAAATTCTTGGGGGATTTCTTTTGGAGTTGCAAAAGGAAACTTTCCAATGGGTAGATACCTTGTCGGAGACACCTGAGGCTATTCTTGATGTGGATGCCATCTGCCATTTCCTGGACCAAAAATTAAACGTTCGATTGGCTGCGGGGTTAAAAGAACTTACAGCAGATCAACAACGCACGTATTTATTGGAGCGACTGAACCGACCGATTCGGGTTTGTGGCATGGTAAAAAATGAAGGGGAACCTGGAGGCGGACCTTTTTGGGTTAAGGATAATGAGGGAAATGTTTCACTGCAGATTGTAGAATCTGCACAGATTGATTTATCCAATCCCGAACAACAGGAGATTTTTAAAGGCGCCACACATTTTAATCCAGTAGATTTGGTTTGTGGGGTTCGCAATGCCAACGGTGAAAAATTCAGCCTAACACAGTACATTGACACCAAACAAGGTTTTATTACCGAAAAAACCTTTGAAGGCAGAAGCCTAAAGGCATTGGAACTTCCCGGACTTTGGAATGGGGCTATGGCTCAGTGGAATACTGTTTTTGTGGAGGTTCCTATAGCTTCATTTAATCCGGTAAAGACGGTAAACGACCTGCTTAAACCTGCACATCAGGAGTAGGTCAATTCCGTGGATTTAAGAGTGCAGAAATTTTGAGATTCACGGTTGTGATAACAAATTTAGCACAGTATATTTGCCGCGTCTCTTAAGGGGTGCTTCATTAAATTGAAATGTTAATTTCTGGTTTTTTGAGGCTGAGATTATACCCGCTGAACCTGGGCAGGTAATGCTGCCAAGGAATCGAGCGTAAGATTTGGAAATGCGAGTGTTATTTTAAAACACACTGTACATGCAATCCAGTCAAATTACCAAGTTTAATCAGGAATAATGGCCCCTTTTATTCGTAATGACTTTACGAATGAAAACCGTATTCACTTTTTTAGCCATGCTTGGGCTAGCTACTCAAACCTTTGCCCAAAAACAAAATCTAGATAGTACCACGCAAAATCCTATTGCTTTAGACGAGGTTTTGGTGCGAGCCATTCGTGCCAAAGTTGAATCTCCAGTAACGTTTTCCAATTTAAATCGCCAGCAATTAGAAAATCGAAATCTGGGGCAGGACATTCCAGTATTAATGAACTTTCTTCCGGCGGTTGTCACTACCTCAGATGCAGGGGCAGGGGTGGGTTACACGGGTATTCGGGTAAGAGGTAGCGATGCTACGCGTGTAAATGTAACTATTAACGGCGTGCCCTACAACGATTCGGAGTCTCACGGAACATTTTGGGTGAACATGCCAGATTTTGCTTCCTCTACTGAAAGTCTGCAGCTTCAACGCGGTGTAGGTAGTTCAACCAATGGGGCAGGGGCTTTTGGCGCGAGCCTTAATTTGCTTACAGAATCCATGTCTGAATCGGCTTTCGCAGCGGTGTCTGGATCTGCCGGCAGTTTTGGTACGCACAAGGCAACCTTGCGCTTTGGCACCGGGCTACTTTCCAATCACTTTGAAATTTCCGGGAGGTTATCTCGAATCGGTTCAGACGGTTACATTGATCGGGCGGCGTCTGATTTGAGATCCTACTTTTTACAAGCGTCTTATCGGTCAGACAAATCCTTACTTAAAGCACTGGTCTTTGGCGGACATGAGATTACATACCAGTCTTGGTACGGTTACGATGCTTCAATTATGGCTGCTATAGGATTAGATAATTCCATGCGAGAAAACCGGCAATTTAATGTGGCGGGAATTCGATTCGATGACTCTGGAAACTTTGAGGGCTTCTACGACAATCAGGTAGACAATTATAAACAAAATCATGTGCAGTTGCACTGGAATCAAGATTGGACGCCCGCATTTAGTTCCCATTTGGCTTTGCATTATACTAAAGGCAGTGGGTATTACGAAGAATACGTAGACGACTGGTATTACTCGAATGTGTTTTATGCCCCAGACGCCCAACTTGCCTTTCTTGGGCTAAATCCTATTTTAGTTAATGGGGTCGAGATCAGCAGTATGGATTACATTCGTCAGCGTTGGCTAGACAACGATTTTTACGGTGCAATTTATGCTTCTGAATATTGTTCAGGCCCCTTGGAATTGACTATTGGTGGGGGATGGAACTACTACCTTGGGGATCATTTCGGAGAATTGGTCTGGGCACGGTATGCAGGGCTTTTGGAAAAAGGAAACCGTTATTATCAGGATGATTCACGGAAAAATGACTTTAACACCTTTGCCAAAATCAATTTTGAGCCAACCACCGGATGGAAACTCTTCGCAGATTTGCAATACCGCGGAGTGCGTTATCAGGCAAACGGGAACGAAACAGGGGTTGTAAATGACCGATTCCGTTTTTTTAATCCTAAAATTGGAATAACTCATGCGATTCATCCGAATCAAAAGCTGTACTTGACTTATGCGATTGCAAACAGGGAGCCCAATCGAAACGATTACGAAAGTGGCAATCCAAAGCCGGAACACTTGCAAGATTTGGAGCTCGGGTGGAGATATAGCTTTGGTAATACCCTATTAAATGCAAATGTGTATTATATGCGCTATCGCGACCAATTGGTGCTAACCGGAGCCCTTAACGATGTTGGGGCGCCTTTGCGCGCCAATGTAGGAGATAGCTTTCGCATGGGATTGGAGTTAGATGCATATATGCAGCTCGGCAAACAGTGGGTTTGGCAACCCAACTTGGCGTGGAGTCAAAATCAAAATGTAGACTTCTTTTTTAGACGCAATGGAACACTACAAGCCTTGGGAAATACCCAAATAGCATTTTCACCTTCGTTAGTGGCAGGGAGTCGCTTAGTATACCAACCAACAAATCAATGGCAATTGGGGTTGCTCAACAAATACGTGGGCGAACAGTTTATGAGTAATATCGAAGCAGAAGACTCACGTTTAGGGGCCTACTTTCAAACGGATTTGAATTTGAGTTACACCTTAATTAGCAGTACTGATTTTCCGGAAGTAACGATTACGGCCCTTATCAATAATATATTTGATGCCAGATACAGTTCTAACGGTTACTATTACACCTATGACGACGATTACAGCATCCCGGGGGAAATTATCACACAATCCGGAGCGGGGTATTACCCCCAAGCTGGCATTAATTTATTAACCGGAATTCAGTTGAGGTTCTAATTGCGAATGATTACCGATGACCCGCTGCGTGAGGTCTGATAATAGAGCATATCAAAATATTGCTTCGCCTCGTCTGGACGATTGAGCAACTGACCGGTAAACAAAGAGTAGGTATAGCCTTCGCAATCGCAGGTGGCATTTTGGCCATCTAAGGTTAGTGTAGAGCAACTGTTGGGCGCATGATTCGGGCAACTGGCCTCAAAAGCCATGAATTGACCAAACCCGGTGTTCATAATAAAGACACCGCGAATACCAACTCCTGCAGCGCCTATGTAAACCGGATTTCCAATGGTGTTCAGCAATACGAATTGCGGCAGATTTAGGTCTAATGCGTACTGAAATCCGATTTCGGGTAAATAAGGATTTCTAATTGCAGTATCTCGGGTACAGGTTGTAAACACCAAGGTAGTAACCAGAAACAAAGTAAGTCGTAAGCCTTTCATGCGATTTGTCCTGTCCTACAAAAATCTGTAAAAATTAGTTATATTTGTAGTAAATCCTCTTTAAATTACCTTCAACAACTGTGGGAATTTCGGGGGATTTTCTATTTATTAACACACGACCTATGAGCAAGGTATCCTACTATACTCCTGAAGGATTAAAGAAATTAAAGGACGAACTCAATAACCTTAGGGATGTAGAACGCCCAAAGGCCTCTGAGGCCATTGCCGAAGCCAGAGACAAAGGGGATTTGTCTGAAAATGCTGAATACGATGCTGCTAAAGAAGCCCAGGGCCTTCTAGAAATGAAAATTGCCAAGATGGAAGAGTTGCTAGCCAATGCCCGCTTGATAGACGAATCCCAGTTAGACACGTCAAAGGTTTTGGTGCTATCTACTGTTAAACTCAAGAACAAGCAAAACGGCCAGGTTTTTTCGTACACCCTGGTGGCAGAAAGTGAGGCTGATCTTAAGGCAGGTAAAATATCTGTGACCTCACCTATAGGGAAAGGACTCTTAGGGAAAAAGGTAGGCGAAACTGCCGAAATTCAAGTGCCAAACGGTAAATTACAGTTCGATATTTTAGAAATCTCCCGCTAAATGAAGGTAAATCTAGGGTCATGAAAAATTACCTAAAAAAAGATGGATTTGCACTGATTTTGGTATTTATACCATTCGTTTATTTGGGACTTATTTGGGACGCACTGCCGGATAATGTACCATTGCACTGGAACCTTCAAGGAGAGGTAGATCGTTGGGGTTCCAAATCAGAACTCTGGTTTATTCCTTTTGTTACAACTGGTCTTATTTATATTTTGCTTTCCGTGATTCCGATCCTAGACCCAAAAAAACGGATTTCTGAAATGGGCGCAGGATACGGAAAATTAAAATTGGCGCTTGTAGGGGTAATGGCGGTGCTGGCATTGGCATTAATTCAAATGACTCGAAACGATGAAATGCCTGCCCCTGAGATGATATTGCCTATCGTGGGTTTACTATTCATTGTGCTAGGAAGTTTTATGAACCGAATAAAACCCAATTATTTTATTGGAATTCGCACACCTTGGACCCTTGAAAGCACGGAGGTTTGGTCTAAAACACATAAACTTGGAGGTATCCTATTTATTGTTGGCGGTATTTCCATAGCAGGTGTGGGCTTTTTAGCAGAAACGGAAACAGCTTTTAAATTCACGGTTTTCGCTGCATTAAGTATAGCCTTGATTTCTGTGTTATATTCCTATTGGGTTTACCGCAAACAGCCCTAAAAGGTATTTCCCGTGTTATCTTTACCTAAAGATAAATCTTAATAAGTTCTATTATGGCCAGTATTTTTACTCGAATCATTCAGGGTGAAATCCCTTGTTATAAAATTGCAGAGGACGCAGGCAATTTCGCGTTTCTGGATGTAAATCCTAACAGTAAGGGACACACCCTTTGCGTTCCTAAAAAGGAAGTAAATAAAATCACCGAGCTCAGCGAGGAAGACTACGAAAGCCTACTTCGATTTGCACGAAGGGTAGCACTGGGCATGGAACAGGCAATACCTTGTAAACGTATTGGATTTACGGTAATTGGATTGGAAGTTCCCCATGTGCATATACATCTGATTCCCTTACACAGTATGGCAGATGCTACTTTTCAGCACAAAGTTTCTTTGGAACCTCAGGATTTTGAAGCCATAGCTTTGGATATTCGGTCCAAGCTGCCGGGGTAGTTCTGTGCTTAGTCCTTCGAATTGAGCACTGAGGCTGGCAAAAGAGCCATAAATTTATATTACAGTGTTATAGCGCCATTGCTTTTGGAGGAAAGGCAGTTAGCGCTGCACGGGCAGTGGTAAAAGAATCTGCATGCTAGTGCCCTGTTCCCCCGACACCAATACACTGACTTTTCCTTGATGGTAGACTTCAACAATTCTTTTAACTAGGGATAACCCTAGGCCCCAACCTCTTTTTTTGGAACTTATTCCCGGATGAAAGATGGTTTTCCATTTGTTTTTTGGAATGCCACAACCGGTATCCGAAACCTTAATACTAATCCAATGTTGTAACATTTGAAGCTTTACGGTTATTGTTCCTTCTCCCTTCATGGCGTCTATCCCATTTTTAATTAGGTTTTCCATGCTCCATTGAAAAAGAGGTTTGTTTAGCAAAATACCCATAGAAGGGAATTCGCTCTCCAATTGAAGGTCTACAAGTTTGGAACTTCGCAGGCGCAAATAATCCAATACCTCCTTGGTTTCTGAAACGACATCCAAAAGCGATAAATGCGGAAGTGAGCCAATCTGGGAAAATCGCTCAGTAATGATTTCCAAACGGGTAATATCCTTATCTATTTCTTTGGTAATTTCCGGGTTTATATGTTCCGATTTTAAAATTTCACTCCACCCCAAAAGGGAGGTTAATGGCGTGCCAATCTGATGTGCCGTTTCCCGTGCCATTCCAGCCCAAAGTCGGTTCTGTTCGGAGGCTTTGGTACTCTTAAAAAGAAAATAAACTACAGCGCCAAAAAGAAAAATAATAAGGAGCAATGCAACAGGATAATATCGAAGTTTATTAAGCACCTCAGAATTACCATAATAAAGGGTTGCCAGTAAGTCGCCACGGTAGACAATTTGAATAGGAACATTCTCGGATTCGAATCGCGAAATCAATTTCCGGATATTTTCCAGATCTTGGACACCTACCTCGGGCAAATTATTCAGCCGATAGGAGCCGTCTACATTCTTTAGAATCATTGGTGTGGTGGTATTGTGTTGCAATACCTCTAGATGTAAATTTCCCAATTCCTGGTCCTCTGAAAGTCGAATCAGTTCGGATTGGGCTGTGGCCCAGATTTCCATTTTGTTTCGTTCCTCGTCTTTGAATTTTCGGAAAAACGAATTGGTGTTCCACAAAATAAACGCAACAATACCAAATGCTGTAAGTAGCAAAGCGCCGTTGCGTATGGTTTTTGGAGTATTCAAAGGCATAAACTAATAAATAGGGATTTAAAGATAACGCAAATGCCAATAGGGCCCTGAAATCGAAAAGCATTTGAATGGTATTGGATACAGGCTAAAAAGGATTTAGGCCCATGCATATTGAGGTGAAAAACATCTTTAGGAAATCGAAAATTAGGCCAATGATTGCGCATATTTTTCTGGATCAGGAGCACCCAAAAGTGGTGTTGGAGCAAGTCTTTTCATTTAAAATGACGTATCTTCACCCCCATAACGGAAAGCCTTGGTGAAAGGTGTTCGGGCAATTTGAAACACGCGTAAAATCGAGCTATGGAAATTCAAGGAACTATAAAACACATCGATCAAACCAAAACAGTAGGAGGCGGAGGTTTTCGCAAACGCGAACTTGTTGTGACTACTGACGAACAATATCCACAGCATTTGCTGATTGAGTTCGTTCAAGATAAAACCGATTTGCTAAATTCCTTTAAAGTAGGACAGCCTGTAAAAGTAAGCATTAATCTTAGGGGAAGGGAGTGGACCAATCCACAAGGAGAAGTGCGTTATTTCAATTCCATTCAAGGTTGGCGAATTGAATCGCTTCAATCCGCGTCGGGAGAATCTGGGCTGCCACCTGTGCCACCGCTCGATGCGTTTGAACCTGCAGATGATTTGAGAGAAGAGGATCACGACGACCTACCCTTCTAAATAACCGCCATTTTAAAATCCGCCATGCATGGTAATGAGTGCTTCGGGCGTTTTTGTAAGATTATTTCGTAAGGTACTACCTTCACCTTTCGCAATTGCGCTTATCCTTAGTGCAATTAGTTTGGTATTGGCCATGGTCTTCGGCACTTTTGAATCTGGTGTTCCATCTTGGAAAGGAACGTTAATTTCCTGGGAACGGGGCCTATGGAATCCTGGTTTGTTGGTGTTTGCCTACCAAATGATGTTGATTTTGGTTTTAGGGCATGTGGTGGTTTTGAGTAAACCCTTTGAAATCTTAATAGGCGGGATTACCAAATGGGTAACAAATGGTGCATCGGCTGCTGGTTTGGTAGCCATTGTCACTATGTTGGTAGCCTTTTTTAATTGGGGATTGGGTCTGGTGTTTGGGGCTATTTTGGCGCGCAAAGTAGGCGAGTATGCCTCACAAAATAATATTCCCATAAACTACCCCCTTATTGGAGCATGCGGATACCTTGGGCTTTTGGTTTTTAATGGAGGCATTAGCGGATCGGCGGCCCTAAAGGCATCCGAGCCCGGTCATCTTACAGATTTGATGCGACCAAGTACAGCTCAGGATCTCATGCAATTTGTACCGAATCGGATACCTACTGCAGATACCATCTTTCATCCGTCGAACCTCGTTGTATCGGTATTACTTCTTTTGATTTTGGGTGGATTTGCTTATTGGTTGGGCAAACGGACACCAACCACAAAATTTGAGCTTCCGGAATTTTCAACTCGAGACTTGGATCAAAAAATATTGCAAGGAGCAGAAAAATTAGATCATTCTCCAGGGCTGGCTCTCGGCTTTGGAATGGTATTACTTGCTGGGTTTTTTTTGCAATACTTACCTGAATTAAAATTGCTAAATCTTACTCCTAACATGCTCAATTTGTTTATGTTGGCATTGGGAGTGCTGTTGCACGGAAACATCTACAGGTTTCAACGAGCCGTTTCTCACGCCATTTCAGGAGCTTCAGGAATATTGATTCAGTTTCCACTTTATTTTGGAATTATGGGAGTGATGTCGGGAAGCGGATTAATTGGGGCTATTTCTGATTACTTTGTATCTATTGCAGACGCAGATAGCTATCCTTTTTTTACCTTCTTAAGTGCGGGGTTAGTTAATATTTTTATTCCCAGTGGTGGAGGGCAATGGGCGGTTCAGGGTCCTGTAATTATGCAGGCTGCTTTACAACTAAATGTACCCTTATCTAAGGCACTCATGGCTTTAGCATACGGTGACCAACTTACCAATATGATGCAGCCCTTTTGGGCCTTGCCGCTACTGGGCATTACTCGGCTCAAGGCTAGCGATATCTTACCTTATTCTTTGCTTTTTATGTTAGTTGGAGGATTAATTTTTGTCTTGGGCTTGTTTTTTTGGTGAGGTCAGACTTAAATTAGAAGAACAAACTTGTCGATTTTGCATAGTCCGATTCCCTTTTTGGATAATACCCTGCAATTTCCTGACCCGTCTAATTCAGGGCAACATGGTTTAGTCGCTGCCGGAGGAGACTTGAGCTCCAAGCGATTGCTTTTGGCCTACCGCAACGGAATTTTTCCTTGGTTCAATGAGGATTCTATGATTTTGTGGTGGAGTCCGGATCCCCGAATGGTATTATTTCCTGAGGAACTTCACATTTCCAAGAGCATGAAGAAGTTATTGGATCTGAAAACCTTTCGGATTACTCGTAATGAGGCCTTTTCCGAGGTTATTACTTCTTGCGCTTCCATGGTCCGTAAAGGAGAAACCGGAACCTGGATTACGGAAAACATGCAAACTGCATACTGCGAACTCAATGTTCTAGGATATGCAGTGTCTTATGAAGCCTGGATAAACAATGAGTTGGTAGGGGGTTTATACGGGATTGAATTGGGTGGTGTGTTTTGCGGGGAAAGCATGTTTAGCAAAATTCCCAATGCGTCAAAAGCAGCATTTATTGCTATGGTTCAAGGGCAGCAGAAACAAGGTTGTAAACTTATAGATTGCCAAGTATACACACCGCATTTGGAAAGCCTAGGAGCCTGCCCTATTCCAAGGGCCGCCTTTTTAGAACATCTCAAAGAATTGATCTAACGCCTAAACTATGTGTTAAACTTCGTGATACCTGAAGCAGGTAATTTCGTGGTCGTTTACCATGCCAGTAGCTTGCATGTGGGCATAGATTACAGTACTGCCTACAAATTTAAAACCTCGTTTCTTTAAATCCTTGGAAATGGCATCTGAAAGGGGAGTAGTTGGTGGTGCAGTCCGGTAATTTTGAACGGAATTCTTAATGGGAATTCCGTTCGTAAATTTCCAGATATATTGGTTGAAACTTCCGAATTCCTCACGAATTTTAAGGTAGGCTTGAGCGTTGGTAACAGCAGACTCAATTTTTAGTCGGTTTCGGATAATGCCTGGATCTTGCATAAGCGCAGCTACTTTTTCCAGGTTGTATTGTGCAATAATATTGAAATCAAACCCGTCAAAAACCGTTCTAAAATGTTCACGCTTACGCAAAACGGTAATCCAACTTAAACCAGCTTGAAACGTTTCTAGTAGTAAAAATTCAAAAAGTTTTAAATCATCATGCTCGGGTACACCCCATTCTTGATCGTGGTAGGCCTCGTATAGGGAATCGCCAATACACCAGCCGCAGCGCGTTTTGTCCATGCTTCAAATATAAGTTTTCCAGCTTATGTGCTACTTCTCTAATGATCGTATTTCTCCGGAATCCAGAACCTCGGGCCAATGGGCCTTAAGCGAAGGGTAAAAGCGGAAAAACTTATTTCCATCTTCGCGGGTTAATACTACCTGCCAATGGCCTCTATGGTCTAGAACTTCAGAAATCACAACCCTATTCCCATGTAAGGATTTAGGGTCGGAGATACTCCCTCGTTTTCGAATAAAATTCGCCTTAGGCACTTCCAAATATTCGAATGCCCCATTCGGCTTAACGATTTCATATACTGCACCGATTTGTGGATTCTTGGGGATTTGGGAAAAGGCCAATGTAAAGTTTAACAGCAATCCTATCCCAGTCAAAATAACTAATCTTCTCATAATAGGTTGTTTATATTATTTAATACGCTACAAATGTCCTAAAATAACTGTTATACTTTCGTTAAACAATAGTTAAACCCTCAATTAATGATAGTAATACTATTATTTTTACCAAAAAAATGAACACATGACTGAACTTTTGCAGAGTCTTCAGGTTATCATTAACCCAAAATTATACGTTAAGGACCCACAGTCTACTGAGCTAGGACAGCGTATTCTCGATGCAGGGATTCGCCTAATCAGTGAAATCGGTTTTGAACAATTTACGTTTAAAAAACTAGGGGAACAGATTGGGTCTAATGAGTCTTCAGTATACCGTTATTTTGAAAACAAGCATAAGTTTTTGATTTACCTGAATTCCTGGTATTGGGTGTGGATGGAGTATCGGCTGGTACTTTCAACCAATAGCATTGTGGATGCAAAGGAAAAATTAAGTACAGCCCTTGACGTGCTTACCATGCCGGTAGAAGCAGATAGCGCATTTGCGCATATAGACGAGGTACTTTTAAACAATATTGTGATTAACGAACAGCTCAAACCCTTTCTTACGACTGCGGTAGATGCCCAGAATCGGGAAGGTTATTTTGAGGTATACAAACGATTGGTTGGACGATTTGCTCAAATGATTCGGGAGTGCTGCCCAGAATACACCAATGCGTTAAGTTTATCGAGCACTGTAATTTCGGGATCGTTGCATCAGTATTTTTTAAGCGAGCACCTACCCTCATTAACTGATTTTAAAAACCCGGTATCGAACACCACGTTTTTTAAAAAGCTGGTTTTTTCTGTCTTGAATCGCGATAGTAATGAATAAGCCCATATTGACTGCCTGGCAAAGATTGACCGGGCTCCTTAATCTCGAAAAAAAAGACTTGTTTCAGATTGGATATTACGCAATTTTTGCCGGTTTGGTGAATCTTTCTCTTCCGCTGGGAATTCAAGCCATTATTAATCTCATACAAGGTGCGCAGGTAAGCACTTCCTGGATTGTGCTGGTGACACTGGTGACTCTGGGGGTAGGATTTGTTGGGATATTGCAGCTTATGCAAATTCGAATAATCGAAAATCTGCAGCAGAAAATATTTACCCGATCTTCTTTTGAATTTGCGTTTCGGTTCCCCAAAATTCGAATGAGCGAATTGGATCAATATTATCCGCCGGAATTGGCCAATCGATTCTTTGACACTTTAACGGTGCAAAAGTCGCTTTCTAAAATCTTAATCGATTTTCCTGCGGCATTACTTCAGATTTTGCTGGGGCTCTTGCTGCTTTCCTTTTATCATCCTTTCTTTATTCTCTACGGCCTGCTTTTATTGGCACTGATCTATGTGGTTTTTAAGTTTACTGCCCAACGTGGTTTTGAAACAAGTTTGGAGGAATCAAAATACAAGTACAAGGTTGCGCATTGGATTCAGGAAATTGCCCGGGCCGTAATCAGTTTTAAATTATCGGGTAAAACTTCCCATGCCCTAGATAAGAATGATCGGTTGGTTAGCTCCTACCTTAATGCCCGTGAGGGACACTTTCGAATTCTGGTGATTCAGTTCATTCAAATGATTGGATTTAAGGTGCTAGTAACCGCCGGGCTTTTAATTATAGGTGGATTGCTAGTGCTTAACCAAGAGATGAATATCGGACAATTTGTGGCTGCCGAAATTATTATTCTGCTTGTAATTGGATCGGTAGAGAAGCTTATTCTGGGGCTGGAAACGTTTTATGATTTACTCACTTCCATTGAAAAAATTGGTCAAGTTGTAGACAAGCCGCTAGAACCACTCATAGGAGAAAAACCCTTTGGGCCCGATTCAAATCTACAGATTCGACTACAAGGGGTAAGCTACCGCAATTTAGATGGTAAACGAAATGTTGTAGATCAAGTATCACTAGTACTGGAGCCGGGAACAACCACCCTAATTACCGGACCAGGGGGTTCGGGTAAAACCACTTTATTACGCCTAATTGCCGGTATAATTGTACCCGATGCCGGCCAGGTATTTATAAATAATATTGATCTGCAGGGGATTCATTTAAATCATTACCGATCTTTTATTGGACAGGCCTTGCCGGAAGAATCACCATTCGAAGGTACCTTGCTGGATAATCTTACGTTTGGCGATACAGACATAACCCTGGAGCAGGTGTATTGGGCTTTAGAAAATGCTGGATTGTCTCAATTTGTTCAAGAGCAGCCTAAAGGATTACAAACGGTTTTATATCCAGAAGGACGTCAGATTCCTTATTCTATTTCAAGACGTATAGTGCTAGCAAGAAGTATCATTCATAAACCCCGATTACTCATACTAAAAGATCCTTTAGATCAGCTAGGTCGTACGGAAGCTCAGCGGATTATGAAATTTCTTTCAGATCCAGCAAATGGGTGGACCCTCATTGTGGTAAGCTCCAATCCGGAGTGGACAGATTGTTGTGCTAAAATTATTCAAATGGACAATGGAAAAATTTCAAATCAGGTCTAAGTATGCTCAATATTAGTGAAAACAAAGTGAATCAATACCTGGACCTCTCAAAGTATAGTGCGGGCAAAAGGGTGTTGCACCAACGGCATTACCGCTATATTAATCGGTTTTTATTGTCATTTTTTGGAGTGTTTTTGGCAGTTCTTTTTCTGCCCTGGACACAGACAATCACAGGTAAGGGTTACGTAACCACTCTGCAACCAGATCAGCGTCCGCAGACCATACAGTCGCCTATTCCGGGACGAATCGAAAAATGGTTTGTGCGCGAAGGGGATTATGTGAATCAAGGAGATACACTACTATATGTTTCGGAGGTGAAGAGCGAGTACTTTGACCCCTTGCTAGTGGAGCGTACACAATCTCAGATCAATGCCAAAGGCAGATCTGTGACCTCCTATCAACAAAAGGTTCGTGTACTAGGTTCGCAAATCGAAGCACTTCAAAAGGAAGGTGATCTTAAACTGGAACAGGCAAAAAACAAATTTGTACAAGCCGGTCTAAAGGTGCAGAGCGACAGCATGGATTTAGAAGCTGCAAAAACGCAAATAGGTATAGCCAAACGTCAGTACGATCGCACAAACCAACTGCAGCAAGAGGGCCTAAAGGCAGTTACCGATGTAGAAGAAAAGCGATTGAAATTACAGGAGTCTCAAGCTAAACTCATTGCACAGGAAAATAAATTGTTGGCCAGTAAAAACGAAGTCTTAAATGCCGAAATGGAAATCAAACGTGTGGCAGCCGAATATGCCGATAAGATTTCCAAAGCTCGCAGCGATCAGTATACTGCTCAGTCGGACCAATTCAATTCGGAGGCTCAGGTAGCCAAGTTAGAAAACGAATCAGCAAATTATCAGAAGCGCTCCGATTTGCGCTATATCCGTGCTCCCCAAAGCGGGTACGTCAATAAGGCGCTGCAATCTGGAATTGGTGGGACCTTTAAGGAAGGGGATGCACTTATGAGTATCATGCCTGCAAAAATTGAACTTGCCGTAGAAACTTACGTAGACCCTATAGATTTGCCTTTGGCCCGACTTGGAGCTAAAGTGCGCGTTCAGTTCGACGGCTGGCCGGCAATTGTTTTTAGCGGATGGCCAAACCTGTCTTATGGTACCTATGGCGGAAAAATTGTAGCCATGGAAACCTATATTAGCCCAAATGGGAAGTACAGAATGCTGATTGGCCCAGATCCTGAAGACTACCCGTGGCCAGATATATTGCGTGCAGGTGCCGGTGCAAATACTCTGGCCCTACTCGATGATGTTCCGATTTGGTTTGAAATGTGGCGACAACTCAATGGATTTCCACCCAATTATTACCTGGAACCAGGGCAGGAAACTTTAAAAACCAAAAAATGAATCGTTATAGCCTATTAACATGTCTGCTTTTTGGATTTTATGTAAGTGCACAAGACAGTGTATTATTGGATTACCAAAGTTATTTGAACCAGGTAAGGCAGTTCCACCCAGTTGCCAAACAAGCACAACTTTTGGCACGTATGGGTGCCGCAGGTGTACAGGAATCCCGTGGAGGTTTCGATCCTAACATTCAGGTAGATTACGGCAGTAAGGAATACAATGGAAAGACCTATTACGAGAGATTAAATGCGGCGTTTAAGGTTCCAACCTGGTTTGGGGTAGAGCTAAAAGGAGGATTTCAACAAAACGAAGGCAACTACCTGAACCCGGCCGAGACCTTACCTTCAGAAGGCCTGTACAGTGCAGGAGTTTCGGTTTCCTTGGCGAAAGGATTATGGACAAACGAGCGCATGGCCACATTGCAAAAGGCCAGATTTTTTGAGCAACAGAGCAAGGCGGAACGAGATTTAATGCTTAATCAGATTGTGGTTGAAGCTTCTGAGGCCTATTTTTCTTGGGTAAGGGCATTTAAGGACGAGCAAGTATATCATCGGTTTTTGGAAAATGCCACCATGCGATTGCGAGGGATTCGTGAAAGTGCCTTGTTGGGAGATTTGGCTGCGATAGATACAGTGGAAGCTCGGATTGCCCTAAATAATAGAGCCTTGAGTCTGGAACAGGCACGGGTACGTTTAAGGGATGCCGGATTGCAGCTTTCTAATTTTTTATGGACCAAAAATTCAGTTCCTCTGGAGGTGCTGGAAACAGCCTTCCCTGAATTGCAACCTGATATCTTGGCAGGATTAAATCTTCCGAAGTCTATCATGGATAGTCTAGATTTGGAATCCCACCCTAAAATCCAGTCACTTTCCTATAAAATTCGTGGTTTAGAGGTAGATAAACGCCTCAAGGTAAACCAGTTGTTGCCTGAAATTAATGTAGAGTATAACTTTCTTGCAGAGGCGCCGAACCAGATTACCGCATTTGAAACTCAGCAATACAAGGGAGGTTTAAGTTTTAAGATGCCCTTGTTTTTGAGAAAAGAGCGAGGGGCACTAAAATTGGCACAGTTTAAGCTCAGCGATGCTGTTTTGGAACGAAACAATGTGGAGTGGGGTATTCGAAACAAATTGGCTTCAATTGCCTTTGAGTTGGAATCCTTTGACCGACAAAATGCATTAATACAAGAAATGGTGCAACAAAATGAGCTTCTCTTGCAGGCCGAGCAGCGCAAATTTGGATTTGGCGAAAGTTCACTATTTCTAATCAACAGTCGTGAACGATCATTAATCGATGCACTCCTAAAGGCCAACGAGTTACAAAATAAATATTTGGCAGTACAGACGAAACGATTTCAGGTTTTGGCTATAAGTCCAACTGTAATTCAGTAAAATTTAAAGACAAAATTATTTGCCCTGAAACATGTAGGTAATGGTGCCTATTTGCTGTGCTTTTTCGGAAGGACTAAACCTAGATTTAAGAGCATATGCGAGGGCGTTATCTTTAAGACAGCCATTGGTAGTGGTAGAGGCAGTTTCGTTGATACGAGCCTGAATCACAAATCCGCGGGCATCTACCTCAATTTTTACCACCACCTTTCCCCCGACAATACAGGTGTAAATAGGCGGAGGCAGGTCTCGTGCATAACGATCTACCAAAGAATAGGAAATAGTGGTTTGTCGGTCTTTAGGCGAAACTAAATAGTTTTGTTTTTCTGCCTCTTTGGCTTCAAGAAGCTGTTGATTTTCGTTCCGTTTTTCACTCAATTTACGCAACTGGTCTGCATATCCGGCTTCTGATCCTTCCGGTGCCTCAGTTTCGGACCAAGGCTGTTCGGCAAGTAGTTCTTCTAGGGTTTTTAGGGGTTCGGGATTAGCAATTGTGGGTTTGGCTGTTTCGTTATAGGCACGATGACTTAGTTCAGAGGCATTGTTGGCCGCTGCTAATTCGGTTTCTTCGTTTTCTATTTGTTCCAATTCTTCAAGTACCTCCAGCGCAATTACATATTCTTCTTCTGCACTTGATTGCAAGCGAATATTTACCAATCCAAGTAGTAGTATACCAAGTGATAGCAAGGTGCTCAGTGATGCGAGTTGGTTGTGCGAAAGGTTCATAGGTCTATAACCCTAAAAAGGTTTAAAAAGTATTTGCCCCAAACCTAATAAATGCCTTCTGAATAGCTAAACGGGAAAACCCGAGCTTCTGAAATATTCCCGGAACGCTTCGGGGCTAACAGCATTATCTACGGAAAATTCACCTATTTTGGTTCTCCGCAAGGCAGAAAGATGCGCTCCAACACCCAGAATTTGTCCTAAATCGTGAGCTAAAGACCTGATATAGGTCCCTTTGCTGCAAGTTACCTTAAAATCTATCTGGGGTAAGGTAAGGTTATGGACTTCGAAGGATTCAATAAAGACCAAGCGCTGTGGAACTTCAACTTCCTGTCCGCTTCTGGCGTATTCATACATTCGTTTTCCGTCTTTTTTCAGAGCAGAAAATACTGGGGGACGTTGCATAATTTCCCCGGTCAATTCCCGAATCGCTTGTTGAATTGAAGATAAGTCCAAATGATCTACAGCCTTTTGTGGTCCGGGTTTAGTTTCTAGGTCGTAAGAAGCAGTTGTGGCCCCCAAATGAATAGTACCTGTGTACTCTTTTTTCATGCCCTGCAAGGATTGAATTTGAGAGGTACTTTTGCCTGTACACAAAAGGAGTAAGCCCGTTGCCAGCGGATCAAGAGTTCCGGCATGACCTACCTTTATTTTTTTTAAATCAAATGCCTTGCGCAAGGTCCATTTTAACGCATTTAAGGCTTGAAAAGAAGACCAGCCATAAGGTTTGTCTAGCAATAAAACCTGACCAGTAAGATAGGCCTCCCGATCTTGTGAAAGTTGAAAATCCGTCATTATTTTAAGCTAGGGTAAAACCCAAAAACAATGCAACGCCACCTGCAATCAAACAATATACTGCAAAATAGGAAAGTTTGCTCTTGCGCACCAATTTAATCATCCAAGTGCAAGCGAGAAGGCCCGAAAAAAATGCCGCAAAAAACCCTGCAGACATAACCCCTAAGTTTTCGGTATGCAGGCTAAGGTTGCCGCTAAAAACTTCTTCGGCTATTTTGCCTAAAATTAGAGGCACCACCATTAAAAAGGAAAATCTTGCAGCCTTGCGCTTGTCTATTCCCAGGAGTACCGAAGTAGCAATGGTAGCTCCACTTCTGGAAATTCCGGGCAACATGGCAACGGCTTGAGAAGTTCCTATAATTAAAGCATCCATAAGGGATACTCGGCGGTACGTTCGGGAAGCTTTATCGGCAAGAAACAACAAGGCAGAGGTTACTAGAAGCATTGCCCCAACAAAGATTACATTTTCGCCAAAAAAGGCATCCAATTCCTTTTCAAAAAAAAGTCCAATCAGGGTAGCCGGAATCATTGAGATAATAATTTTTACGGCAAACCAAAACTGTGGATTTAAATTAAATTGGAACAAGCCTCGCAAGATATTGGCTACATCTTTTCTGTAAACGACAAGCGTAGCTAGCGCAGTGGCAAAATGTAGCACAACGGTAAATAGAATGCTCTTTTCCGGAGTATTGTGCGCTCCAAAAATTGCTTTTCCCAATTCAAGATGACCACTTGAGGACACGGGGAGAAATTCCGTTAATCCTTGTACAATACCTAAAACTATGGCCTCAAGAATTTCCAACTACGAAGATTTTTCTCTTTTTTCGGGAGATCTGAGAATGGCGTAAATCTGAATACCAAGTCCTGCTAAAACCAAAAATGGCGCAAGTCTAATACGCCTAAAACTAAAGATATCGGGATTAAAAACTTCGGGATTTGAACTGCCACCTCCAGACATGAGAATATAACCCAAGGCAATAAAGGCCAGCCCTATGAACATCCAAATATAATTTTGACGCCCAAAAACAAAATTTGCTGATGAATGTTGCTGTTGGTTTTTTTCTTTTTTGCTCATGTGTCAAAAGTACATAACTCGGGCGTATCAAATCTGAAATTGATGTTAACTTTTTATTTGGCAGACATCAAATGCTTTGCTATTCGTAATACAAGTCGTCCGTTCTTAGGTTAAGAAAGCGCTGAGTTGCAAAAAAAGTACTGGTCAGCGCAATGAGCAGTCCTAAGAGTAAAACCGCCCCAAAAACTAAGGCCAGGGAAAGAGGGTCTTCCAATAATCCCAATTCCGGAAAAAATCCATTCAAATACGTGAGCAGCCCCAACAGCGATAGAAGTGCAAGAACACCTCCAAAAAACCCCAATTTTAGGTTTGTGAGGATAAACGGCTTACGGATGAATGCTTTGGTTGCTCCCACCATTTGCATGGTTTTAATGATGAACCGTTTGGAGTAAATGGAAAGCCGAATGGAGCTGTTAATCAGTAACACGGCAATTAAGGTAAAAGCTGCCGAGGCAATTAATATCCCGATACCAATGCGACGCACATTTTCTGTCAATAAAGCAATGGTAGGCCGGTCGTAATTTACATCCTCTACGAAGGATTGGGTGCGCAATGCTGTCGCAATGGAATCAATCTGAACTGGAGAGACATAATTGGCGATTAGATTGATATCTATGGAGTTTTTAAGCGGGTTATACCCAAGAAATTCCATGAAATTTTCGCCAATTTCCTCGCTGTGCTGACGAGCCGCTTCTTCCTTGGAGACAAAAACGGCAGATTTGGTGTAGGGAGCCAAAATCAGCACTTTACGAATTTGATCCATTTCTACTTCATTTGCTGAATCTTTAAAAAAGACAGTAATGGTAACTTGTTCTTTAAAGTAATTGGCCAGTTTTTGTGTATTTATAACCAGTAGTCCCAACACTCCTAAAAGAAAAAGTACCAAGGCAATACTCAAGGTGACTGAAAAATAAGAAGAAACCAACCTTCTTTTTTGATAGCGTTCGTAAGATTTACTCATAGCCCCATCATGTTTGCCTCTTCCGGCTTCTTCCTCAAAAATAGGAAAGTAAACGGATTCCCCTTATTTTTGACCCGATTAATTAAATCGGATTTATTAGCACCTAGTTTATTTTACATGCAGTACGACTTCAGGAAAATTGAATTGAAATGGCAACGTTATTGGGCCGAAAAGGGCACATATCGTGCGGCATTTCCATCTGATAAGCCTAAATTTTATGCGCTTACCATGTTTCCCTACCCTTCGGGAGCAGGGCTGCATGTCGGGCATCCGCTTGGGTATATTGCCTGTGATATTTACGCCAGATTTAAACGGCACCAAGGGTATAATGTATTGCAGCCTATGGGTTATGATTCCTTTGGATTGCCTGCGGAGCAATACGCCATTCAGACTGGGCAACATCCAGCAATTACAACAGAAACCAACATTAAGAGGTATCGTGAACAATTGGATCAGCTCGGATTCTCCTATGATTGGAGCAGGGAGGTTCGTACGTCCGATCCGTCGTATTACCGTTGGACACAATGGATTTTTTCCAGATTGTTTGAATCGTGGTACAATAAGGAATCGGACCGAGCAGAAGCAATTGATACTTTAATTGCTTCATTTAAGACAGAGGGAAATCAAAATATAAATGCAGTTTGCGACGGGGACATTCCCAGCTTTACTGCAGCTCAATGGAACGCCTTTGCCGACTATGAACAACAACGTATCCTACTTAAATACCGTCTTACTTTTCTGGCCGAAGCCGAGGTAAACTGGTGTCCGGAATTGGGTACTGTCTTGGCAAATGATGAGGTCGTAGGTGGGGTTTCGGAGCGCGGAGGATACCCCGTAGTCCGGAAAAAAATGACGCAGTGGATGATGCGAATTACGGCATATGCTCAAAGGTTGCTAGACGGATTGCCTGGATTGGATTGGCCACAACCCTTAATAGATTCACAAACGAATTGGATCGGTAGATCAGAAGGAGCCTCGGTAGTGTTTAAGACTGTGCCTGAAGATTGGCAGACCACATCTTTTGACATTGAGGTTTTTACCACACGGCCCGACACCATTTTCGGAGTGAGTTTTATGACTCTGGCACCAGAACACGAGTTGGTTTCCAGACTTACGAGTCCGGCCCAGCAAGCTGATGTAGAGGCTTATATTGAAGCAACTTCCCGCAGGTCTGAGCGGGAGCGCATGTCTGAAATTAAGCGTGTTTCGGGTGTTTTTACCGGATCCTACGCCAGTCATCCGCTAACCGGAGAAAAGATACCTGTGTGGATTGGAGATTATGTGTTAGCGGGTTACGGTACTGGAGCAGTAATGGCGGTGCCTTGCGGGGATCAGCGTGATTTCGATTTTGCTACCCATTTTGAAATTCCAATCCCCAATATTTTTGAGGGGGTGAGCATTACAGAAAAGGCCTTTGAAGAAAAATCAAATGTAGTAATTGCCAACTCTGGTTTTATTAGCGGCATGTCACATAAGGATGCGGTAGCAGCAGTGATAAAAGCGCTTGAATCTAAAGGCAAAGGCAAAGGAACTATTAATTACAGGCTTCGGGATGCAGTTTTTAGTCGTCAGCGTTATTGGGGAGAACCTTTTCCTGTGTACTATGACCAATATGGACTGCCCAAATTGGTGCCCGACCATTGCTTGCCAATTCAACTGCCTGAAGTGGAAAAATACCTACCTACAGCCGCGGGCGATCCGCCATTGGGCAATGCCACACACTGGGCTTGGCACGAAAAAGAAGAACGAGTAGTGTCTAACTCCCTAATAGACCATAAAGTAGTTTTTCCATTGGAACTTAATACTATGCCGGGTTGGGCCGGAAGTTCGCAATATTTCAATCGGTATATGGATCCCAACAACACCACTTCACTGGTGGCTCAAGAGGTTATTGACTATTGGAGAGGAGCCGATTTATATATCGGGGGTAGCGAACACGCTACAGGACATTTGCTTTACAGTCGTTTTTGGCAGCAATTTATGTTTGATCGGGGTTGGGTGCCTGAGCCGGAGTATGCACAAAAGCTAATAAATCAGGGAATGATTTTGGGTACAAGTGCCTTTATGCATCGCAAACCTGGAACTCAAACCTATGTAAGCCGAGGGTTGGTGGGCACTGAACCTACTGAACCCATTCGCGTAGACGTAAATCTAGTGAATGCTTCGGATGAGCTCGATTTGGAGGGTGTTCGCGCATGGCAGCCCCAGTTTAAGGATGTTGAGTTTCTTACCGAAAAAGGCGTATTTCTGGTAGATCGAGAAGTAGAAAAAATGTCTAAGTCAAAATACAACGTGGTAAACCCTGACCTGGTATGCGAAGAACACGGTGCAGATGCATTGCGTCTCTACGAAATGTTTTTAGGGCCACTTGAGCAATCCAAGCCATGGAATACCGCCGGATTAAGTGGAGTATCTGGGTTTATCAAAAAGCTTTGGAAATTATTCCACCAGGGCCCAAATCAAAGTTTTGAGGTGCTCGATTCGAATCCAGCTCCAGAAAGTCTTAAAGTGCTTCATAAAACCATCAATAAGGTTACAGCAGACATTCAGGAGTTTTCTTTCAATACTTCGGTGTCTACCTTTATGATTTGCGTCAATGAGCTCACCGCTTTAAAATGCCGGGATAGGGCGGTTCTTGAACCGCTAGTTATTTTACTTGAGCCTTATGCCCCACATATTGCGGAAGAGCTATGGCAAATGCTTGGCCATAAGGAATCTGTGGCTTGTGAACCGTTTCCAATATTCGACGCCAAATTTGTGCAGGAAAGCACCAAAGACTACCCGGTTTCCTTTAATGGTAAAATGCGTTTTACATTAACCCTTTCCCTGTCACTGACCAAGGAAGAGATAGAGGCAGCCGTAATGTCGCATCCAAAAACCCAGGATCAATTGCAAGGACAAGCACCCAAAAAGTTGATTGTGGTTCCGGGTAAAATTGTGAATATTGTAGTGTAATGTTTGACGGATATGACTTAACTACTTAAATACCCTGAGCCTTAGGGTATATTTCGGAAGTTTTGTCAGTGTTTATCAATAATATTGTGTCCATCCTGGAACCGGTTAAATTTGGTCGGATTTTTGATGTAACGCTTTTATCTTTAATAGTTCTTTAATTCTAAAAACATGTTTGGATATTATATATTAATTGGTGCGATTGCTTTGGTGAGTTTTATTGTTAGTAATCGGCTTAAGAGTAAGTTTAATCATTATTCCAAGGTGCATTTGCAAAATGGAATGAGTGGTGCGCAGCTTGCAGAGAAAATGTTACAAGATCACGGTATTCGTGATGTAAAGGTGGTTTCTACGCCGGGAATGCTTACAGACCATTACAATCCATTAAATAAAACTGTAAATCTCAGCGAAGGGGTGTACCACCAGCGCAATGCGGCTGCCGCAGCAGTTGCGGCCCACGAATGCGGCCATGCAGTACAACACGCTCAGGCCTATGAATGGTTAACCTTACGTTCACGTTTGGTGCCTGTAGTAAACGTAGCTTCTGGACTCTCCATGTGGGTGGTTATGGGGGGATTAATTTTAGGTGCAGCTTCTGGGGCAGGCCTAGGATTTTACGTGGCAGTAGTTGGTTTAGTGCTAATGGCCATTGCTACCTTGTTCGCATTTATAACATTGCCGGTGGAATACGATGCCAGTAAGCGCGCTTTGGCCTGGCTTCGGCACAATAATATGGTTACGCAACAAGAATATGCAGGATCCGAAGACGCCTTAAAATGGGCCGCAAGAACTTACGTCGTAGCTGCTATAGGCGCTTTGGCCTCGTTGGTGTATTGGGCCATGCAAGTTTTTGGAAGTCGCGATTAAAATACCGGACTAGATTTCGATCTGTCTGTTAATCTGCTGATCCAGTGAAATGAAGGTTTCGGTTCGTGAAACCCCTTCAATTTGCTGGATTTTTTTATTGAGTAGGTGCATAAGGTGTTCGTTGTCTTTGCAAAGTACCTTTATAAGGATGGACCAATTTCCGGTAGTATAGTGGCACTCCAATACTTCGGGAATTTTTTCAAGTTCTTTTACAGCGTATGGATTACTCATGGCCTTATCGAGATAAATCCCAATATAGGCCATGGTGGAATACCCCAAAACCTTAGGGTTAATTAAAAATTTAGACCCTGCGAGAACACCAGATTTTTCTAGTTTTCTTAGTCGCTGGTGAATGGCAGCACCCGAAATTCCAACATGCCTGGCTATTTCAAGGATGGGTTTGCGCGCATCTTCCATGAGCATGCGCAAAATCTGTTTGTCCAGACCATCCAATTGTAAATTTTCCTGTGGGTTTTTCATAGGGCCAAGCGGGTACTAGGGATTGTAAAGAAAAAAATAAAATTTTACATGGAAGTTGGCTCGGCGTTATAGCCCAAATAAGGAACTTCAAATTCGCGAAAAGAAATCCCATAGCGAGCCAATTCTGTTAAAATTGGGGCATAAATTTCTTCAAAAATAGGGATTACAACACCGGTTTGTTTCACCCGGGTATTCAGAACCAATAACGTTGCCATTGCAACAGGTAAACCAACAGTTTTGGCCATAGCTGTTAGCCTTCTATTTTCACCGAGCACCACCATATTGGAATCAATTTGATGTTTCTGCCCGTCTTTTTCGTACCCGAATTTATGGTACATCACAATCATATCACGGTCCTCGGCACCTAGCGTCCAACTGTTTTCCAGGATCTCTTGCAGGATCTCTGCCGGAGTTCCATTGCCAATATTTATTTGGCAGTTTTTATCGAATAGCTTAATCTCGAGTAGTTTTCCCCAAAGAATATCGTCCTGGTCAATTTTTAGATAATGACGCAATTTTAATTCGACAGAATCTGTAGGGGAGTAGGGCAAGAATAAATTCGTAAAATCCCTATAAGACATGCCTTTGGAGTTTTCGATACGATAGCTGTCATCGGTCATACCCAACTGCACAAAGATGTTCCAGGCCCGTGAAAATCCAACTCGCCTCATGGTGCCCCGATACAAGGTAAGAGCATCCTGTAGTCCATAGGCTTCTCTATAGCTAAGTGAATCCCGGTTGGCATAGACTTCAAAGGTTCCGTGACCTGCAATTTCTAGAAACTCGGTACGCCGAAAGAGCTTGTGATAGGGAATATACTTGTAAGTTCCTTCCTGAATAAATTTGGCCGCACCTCCCTGACCGGCAATGACCACGTTCCTGGGGTTCCAAGTAAATTTATAATTCCAAAGGTTGGTGTCGCTTTCAGGAGCCACTAGACCCCCGGTAAAAGATTCAAAAAGCAGCATTTTACCTCCGGAGCGCTTAATTCGATCAATGACCTGCATGGCACTCATGTGGTCTATGCCCGGATCCAACCCAACTTCATTTAAGAAGATAAGTCCTCGTTTTTTGGCCTCTGAGTCGAGCGCACGCATGCCTTCGCTTACATAGGAAGCGGTAATTAAATCTTTGCCAAATTCCAAACAATCTTTGGCGAGTTCCAGATGCAGGGCGGGTGGCAACATGGAAACTACAATGTTGGCTTTTTTAACTTCTTCTTTTCGGGATGTAACAGCATTGATATCCAAGGGCACAAATTCCATTTGTGGGTGATTTTGAAAATCCAAAGGAATACTTCCGGGATTTTTGTCTGCCACCACCAGATACAATTGTTCCGAGAAAGCGTGTTCAATAAGGTAGTCTAGTAAGTACGACGTAGATTTGCCGGCACCGACTATTAGAATCCTGCGCATCATAATTAAGGGTTCTCTAAGCGTTACGAAACACGAAGGTATCAAATTGTTACATTTGTAAAAAAAATACCGCCACTGGTTATGAACAAAACAATTTTAAAAACAGCTTCGGCTCTGGGTCTATTGGCCGTAATCTTTGGGGCCTTGGGAGCTCATGCCTTAAAATCGCAAATTAATTCCGAGGCATTGAACAGTTTTCAAACCGGCGTACAGTACCAAATGTATCACGCGCTTTTTTTGTTGTTTTTGGGGATACTAAAATCCATACCGGATCTTTGGCGCAAGCGTATCTTTAATATGGTATTTGCGGGAGTTTTATTATTCTCGGGCTCTATATACATGTTGAGCACGTCAGAAATTACAGGGATTAATTTTAAGCCCTTTGGCTGGATTACCCCTATTGGCGGGTTCTTACTAATAATGGGTTGGAGCTTGCTGCTCTATTGGGGAGCAACTGCAGAGCCTAGCAAAACAAAAGAAACCGTCAATCAGGCTCCCTAATTTCAGGAACATTGAAAACCATTGCGGGTGGTATTGCCGAACCTAGAGCTTACTTCCAATTGGGCAACCAAAAAGCATTATTTTTTGTTGACGTCGTTGATGTATTTCTGAAGTGCCATGGTCATTGACGGCGTTTCCTGAGTTGGGGCTTTAATATCGATTCTAAGCCCGGCTTCAGTTGCTGCCTGAATAGTTGAATTGCCAAAAACAGCAATACGTGTATTGTTTTGCTGGAAATCAGGAAAGTTTTTAAATAAGGATTCAATTCCCGAAGGACTAAAGAACACCAATATATCGTAATACACGTCTCTTAAATCGGAAAGGTTGCTAATCACCGTTTTGTAGAAAATTCCACGGGTCCAATTAACCCCCATTGCATCTAATGTTTCCGGTACAATTGGTTTTAGAACGTCCGAAGAGGGCAGCAGAAAAACCTCGTCCTTGTACTTTTTGAACAGGGGCATAAGGTCAGGGAAATTACGGGTGCCTACATAAATTTTACGTTTGCGGTAAACCACATATTTTTGCAGGTAAAAGGCCACCGCCTCCGATTGACAAAAATATTTCATGGTGTCGGGCACCTTAAATCTCATTTCTTCGGCGATCCTAAAAAAGTGATCTACCGAATTTCTGCTGGTCAGGATAATTGCGGTGTACTTGGCAAGATCAATCTTTTGTTGGCGCACGCCTTTGGCGTCTACCCCTTCAACATGAATAAAGGGTCTGAAATCAACCTTTACCTTTTCCTTCTCAATGAGTCTAGAATAGGGGCTGTTTTCCATTTTTGGCTCAGGTTGCGACACCAGAATTGTCTTTACCTTCATAAAATCAAGCATTTAGGACGTAAGGAACGATTACTAAAGGAGCAATTTCAAGACTGCAAAGGTATAAAATAAAATAGAAAAAGTGTGTGGTTAGGAATTTTAGGTTAGAATTTATTAATGTAAACCACCCGATCAAATTCACTGTTGTAATAAGACCTAAGCCTAGGAAGATTAGCGTCTTGGATTCTGGGGCGGCATAAGCCAGAAGGAGATTTAATAGAAATATTGCAAAAGCGCTAAAATTGAGATAGGTCCATTTTTGAATCAAATAAGTTCGGATGAATTTGTGAATATTAAATATGTAACCGGTTAATAACTGTATGCAGATTTTGAACACGTAAAAGGCCATTAACCCCAAAATTATTGAGCTGTAATTTATCCGTTTTATATGTACAAAGTTCGGACCCAACAAGTGAAATGCTATATAGAAAAAGAGGCCAAAATTCAATAGCTGAAAAACCGACATAAGCAAGTTAAATCCTACCGAAAACCTCCCTATTTTGTTGAACGTTACGACGTATTTATTGCTAAAGACCAAACTTGTAAATGTGGTAAATCGATTGTCGAATATTTCGCGAGCCAAAACTAAAAGCAATAAACTCAACAGGAAAATTCCGGTTATCCAATCGTTGGATGTTGTTGTTCTTACGATAACTTCCATTATTGGCCTAATTTTTGACTGTCACCGTTTATGCCCCACAACATGGAATGTGCCGAAACCACTGCCCTAAGATATTTTGGTGCGGCATTTTCCGGAACGTTCCAGTGCACATTCAATTTTAAGGAGTCATGTGCTTTGATAAAGGTATTCGAGTCCTCTTTATGACTGGGATTTGCGGGTTGAATTTGGATCACTTTTTTGAAGGTATCTAGGTAGGCCACTCCAAAACGCAAAGGTTTTAAAGGAATATTGAATGAATACGGATTGTATACCCAAAATTCACCATAATTACCGGACGGTTCTAGCTGTAATTTCGTAACCCCGGCTCGCAATTTTTGATAGGAATAAAATTTGGGAATAAAGTAGCCGTAACGCAATTCACCCTTATGATTTAAAAATCCATAGGGCGTTTGTTTTCCACCAATCGGGATA
Source organism: Bacteroidota bacterium (assembly GCA_046047415.1). Classification (GTDB taxonomy): domain Bacteria; phylum Bacteroidota; class Bacteroidia; order Flavobacteriales; family Flavobacteriaceae; genus Robiginitalea. The sequence continues at coordinate 94,575 of JBJOHX010000065.1, read as the reverse complement.
TAGAAGACGCGTTTGCCTTGGAATTGGGCTTCCGATGCATCTAAAGTATATTGATTCTTGCGGTAGTAACTGTTCACAAGTGTAAAGCTGGGTTTGCCTGTATAAAATGAATACACAGATGGAAGTCGGTAGGAGTTTTCAAAAACGACCAAAGCGTTGTCCGAGACTTTGGAGATTTGCGCTGCCCACTTTTTGTTGCCATGGGTTTCAAAAGGTACAGGAAATAAAGGAGCGTATATCAGGCCCACTCTCAAAATTCCTAAAATAATCAGATTTACAATTCCGGCCCTCAGAATCCAAAAGCGCAGGTTTCGCCGTACAACCAATTCTCGACCGACAATAATGGCAACCGGTATACAGACAGCGATAAGCCATTGTGTTTGTACCCGCCTTTGAAAACTGGAGATAAAGAAAAACAACAAAATGCCGTAGGTCATATAAACCAAGGCCTTTTCGAACTGGTCTGCCGGCCTGAATTTAAATAAGGCCACATAAACCCAAGGAAAGGTAAGTCCAAACAGCGTAAGTAAATTAAGAAGGTAGCCCAATGTATTGCTCTCAAAACGATACATTTGATTGGGGCGCTCCAAAAAATGGAATCGAATGGATACAAAGTCGTGCTCGTAAAGCCAATAAAGATGGGGTGTAAAAGCCAAAACAGAGACCAACAGTGCAAACCAAGCCAAGCGATTTTTAATCAGACTTGGATTAGACACCAAAACGCCCAAAATGACCAAGGCAGCATGGTATTTGCTGTACATTAAAGCAGCCATACTTAGACCAAGTGCCAAGGCAAGTAGTAGATTTGACTGGGTCAAAAAGGCGCGGTAAAAGAGTAAAAACAGGGCTGTAAAAAATAACAGGGGCGTATCCGGCAGGCTCAAGAATCCGTAGGCATGAAGCAGTACAATGGCGCCAAGCCAAACATATAAATTGTAGTGAAATTCTTTTTGTTGGTAACGGTCTATCAATAACCACAATAACAATAAGAGGCCCGAACCCATTAGGCAGCTTATTAATCGAACACCCAATTCACCCGCGACTAAAACATTTCCCAAGGCAATCATCCAGGCCACCATGGGAGGATGATCGAAATAACCCCAGGCAAGATTTTGAGAATAGTACCAATAATAGGCTTCGTCGTGAAGCAATTCCGTAAAATAGGACTGCCCTAGATTTACCAATAGCATGATTCCCAAGAAAAAAATGAGGGAACGCGGAAAGATTCTTTTAGTTGAGGTCTGCACCCCTCAAAAGTACAAAATATGCCTGTTTACTAAATTGAAACTGAACCACAAAAAACGACTTAGTGTGGGTTGAAAGCTTTTAAAATTGGTATTTTTGCAGCACTATTCCAAGTAATCATGGCAGAAGGACTGGTAATAATCCCAACCTACAACGAAATTGAAAATATTGGCGAGATGATTCGCGTGGTGCTTGAATTGCCAAACAATTTTGATTTGCTCATTGTAGACGACGCCTCTCCCGACGGTACTGCACAGGTAGTAAAAGAGTTACAAATCAACCACGCAAGTCGATTACACCTGTTGGAACGAGAGGGTAAAACAGGGCTTGGGACCGCCTATATTGCCGGATTTAAATGGGCATTGCAGCGGGATTACACCTACATTTTTGAAATGGACGCCGATTTTTCGCACCGACCCTCGGATTTACTCCGTTTAAATCGCGCATGTCTTAATGGAGCAGATGTAGCTGTGGGTTCCCGATACAAAAAAGGGGTAAACGTTGTAAACTGGCCGTTGGAGCGGGTATTGTTGTCTTATGGGGCTTCTTTCTATGTAAAACTCATAACCGGAATGAAAGTACATGATCCCACAGCCGGATTTGTGTGTTATCACAGAAAAGTACTTGAAGCCATTGACCTGGATCGGGTACGGTTTGTGGGCTACGCATTCCAAATAGAAATGAAATTCCGAGCTTTTAAAAAAGGCTTTACCATTGTGGAGGTGCCTATCGTCTTCACGGATCGCGAACACGGGCAATCCAAGATGAGTAAATCCATTATATGGGAAGCCGTGTTTGGGGTTTTAAGAATGAAGATTCGCAGCCTTTTTTGGCCCAAAAATTTTTAAGATGAAGCGGATTCTATTAAAACATGCGCAAATAGTAAACGAAGGACAACAACGCCAAGCCGACGTTTTGTTGGAGGGAAAATACATAAAACGTATTGATTCTAATATTTCGGACCCTCAAGCTCGTGTTATGGATTTGGAGGGCGCTTTATTGCTTCCGGGTCTTATAGACGATCAGGTGCATTTTCGTGAGCCCGGCCTTACTCACAAGGGAGACATTAGTAGTGAAAGCAGAGCTGCAGTTGCGGGAGGCGTTACTTCTTTTATGGAGCAGCCTAACACCAATCCGCAAACCACTACTCGAGAGTTACTCGAAGAAAAATTCGCCCGGGCGGCCCAAACCTCTTATGCTAATTATTCATTCTTGTTTGGCGGAACCAATACCAACCTAGAAGAAATCAAAAAGCTTGATCCGCGCTGTTGTTCCGGTGTAAAGTTATTTTTGGGAAGTTCTACAGGGAATATGCTGGTAGACGACGAGCGGGTGCTGGAGCAAATTTTCCGAAGTACTCCGTTGGTCATATCTGCACATTGCGAAGATGAGCAAACCATCCGCGCCAATTTAGCCTACTATCAGGAGCAATTTGGGGATCAGATCCCTATGAAATATCACCCCATAATTCGCAGTGAAACAGCGTGCTACCTGTCTTCTTCCCGCGCAGTAGCTCTAGCCAAACAGACCGGAGCGCGGCTGCACGTGTTTCATGTGTCGACCGGAATTGAAACCGAATTATTTCGGAATGACATTCCCCTTGCCGAAAAACAGATTACTGCCGAGGCTTGCGTGCATCACCTCTGGTTCAGCGATACAGATTACGCCGACAAAGGAGCCCTAATAAAGTGGAATCCCGCGGTCAAAACTGCACTGGATCGCAAGCAGCTTTGGGAGGCAGTTCTAGATAATCGAATCGACATTCTTGCAACCGACCACGCCCCTCATGCCTTACAAGAAAAGGACCAACCTTACACTCGCGCACCTTCCGGAGGACCATTGGTTCAGCATTTCTTACCGGCCTTAATGGAAAAAAGTCTTGAAGGAGTACTCTCGGTGGCCCAAATCGTGGAGAAGGCCTGTCACAATCCGGCAATCCGATTCGAAATTGACAGAAGGGGCTATATACGTGAAGGATATTACGCAGACCTTACCGTAGTCGCCGAAAATAGGCCTTGGACGGTTACTCGGGAAAACCTACTCTATAAATGCGGTTGGTCTCCGTTCGAAGGGATTCAATTTAGCACACAGGTTTTATTTACCTTCGTAAACGGACATCTGGCTTATGAAAATGGCAATGTGTCTACGGAGCGAAATGCAATGCGTATAGAATTTAATCGGTAATGAGAATTAGGCTTTCAATTTTTGTTTTGCTGTTTGCAGCTTGTGCCGAAAAACAAGTGAAGCAACCAGAACAACTATTGTCTAGAGAACAGATGGTTAATGTGCTGTATGATATTGCCGCTTTAAGTGCCATAGAAGGAAATTATCCAAACGCCCTCGAGCGCAATGATATTCGTATTATGGAATTCGTTTACACGAAATACGGCATAGACAGCTTGAAATTTGCAGCAAGCGATTTGTATTACGCATCAATCCCTGCCGAATATGAAGCCATTTACGAAGCACTCGAAGCCCGCATGGGAAGAGAAAGGGACAGCATAAGTGAGGCTATGCGTTCGGTCAATGAGAAGAGCAGAGCAAATTTGCAGACCAATCAGAATACTTCCGGCGTTAAGTAGTAAGGCTATTCAGAAACCGACTGGGCACTAAAAAAGGCTGCCGTACTCCGAATAACATCTTCTATTTTCTGAAATTTCAATCCGGTAGCGTCTATTATTTTTTGGGAGCTGTATTGTTTAATTTGACGCAGGGATCGCGCAGTTGATTTGGTGAGTTTACGTGATTTACCTCCTAAAAGAACCCGCATAAAATCCAGACGCCACAACACCTCCAGGTGCCAGAAGCGCAACTTTTTTGAAGGAGAAACAACGCCCATGGCCTTAGCAATACTGCCCAGTATTTCGTAAAAGGATAGGTTTTCTGCAACCAAAATAAAGCGCTCTCCATATACCTGCTTATTCATTAAGGTAAGCATAGCCTGAGCAACATCGTAAACCCCCACAAACCCAGTACCTCCTGGAGGAAAATAGGTGAGTCCTTTATGTACTTCTACAAAAAATCTTCCGCTGCCCAGCCAGGAGGGGCCTGGGCCAATAATTATTCCGGGATTTACAATGGAGATCTTTAGCCCTTCTTGTCCGGCACGCCAGACTTCCATTTCGGCCAGATATTTACTTGCAGCATACCCGTAGGAATAGGAACCGGTATCTTCTGAAGATTCAGTTTGAACTGCAGTATTTCCATTTAAAACCGAGATGGAACTGACGTAACAACATTCAGAAACCCCCAGTTCAAGACAGAGGTCTACCAGATTTCGGGTGCCTTCCCAATTGATACGCAGTAATTGTTTTTCGTCTGCCGGATCAAACGAAATCATGCCGGCACAGTGATATACCGTGTCTACACCGGTAAGGGCAGTTTCTAATGAAGGTAGGTCCAATAAGTCGCCAACAACCCATTCAACTTTTTGTAGTAGGCTTTCGGCATCTTGCCCATACCAATGATATAAGGATTGTAAACAGGCTGAATTGCGCTGTGGACGTATCAAGGCCCGAACTGTACGACCTGTTTTTAAAACTTCCAAAAGCACATGGCTACCCAGAAGCCCCGTTGCACCAGTTACCAATATCATGAGGCTAAAATAGGGATTCTCGCTTTTGCTTGCACTTGCACCCTGTTCAAAATAGTATATTTGCCCTCAAGAATTCAATAAGATGATAGGGAACTTTGTAGCAGAACTTACCTGGAGAGGCATGCTTCATGATGTTATGCCGGGCACGGAGGAACATTTATTAACAGGAATGCAAACGGCATATGTGGGTATAGATCCTACTGCAGATTCATTGCATATTGGTCATTTAGTGGGCGTTATGATGTTGCGTCATTTTCAACTTGCCGGACATAGACCCATTGCGCTGGTAGGAGGTGCAACCGGTATGATAGGAGACCCCTCGGGAAAATCTGCGGAGCGAAATTTGCTTGATGAAACCACCTTGCGGGTGAATCAAGAAGCAATAAAGGCGCAGTTGGCTCGATTTTTAGAGTTTGAAAGCGCGGCTCCAAATGCAGCTTTGCTTGTAAACAATTACGATTGGATGAAACCCATCAGTTTTTTGGATTTTATTCGCGACGTGGGCAAGCACATTACTGTCAATTATATGATGGCCAAGGACTCTGTGCGCAAGCGGATTTCTGATGAAGAAGGAGACGGCATGTCCTTCACGGAGTTTTCATATCAATTGGTCCAAGGATTTGATTTTTTGCATTTATTCCGCAATTATCAATGCACACTGCAGATGGGCGGCAGCGATCAGTGGGGCAACATCACCACTGGAACCGAACTAATTCGCCGTATGGAGGGTGGAAAGGGTTATGCACTAACCTGTCCGCTAATTACCAAAGCCGACGGCACCAAATTTGGAAAAACTGAAGGAGGTAACATTTGGCTAGATGCCCAAAAAACTTCGCCCTATAAATTTTATCAGTATTGGTTGAACACCTCAGACGAAGATGCCGAAAAGTATATCAAAATATTTACGTTCCTTACACAAGAGGCTATTGAGGACTTGCTTAAGGTTCACCGTGAAGCTCCACATCTAAGGCAGTTACAGCGTAAATTAGCTGCAGAGTTAACCACAATGGTGCATTCTGCTCAGGATTACGAGCGGGCAGTAGCTGCCAGTGAAATACTATTTGGCCAAGCCACAGCAGAGGCCTTAAAGGCACTCGATACAGAAACTTTTGAAGAGGTTTTTGAAGGGGTACCTCAGGCTCAGGTAGCCTTTCAGGATATTCAAAACGGCTTGGATATGATAGGGGCGCTAGCTGCCAAAACCGGATTTCTTAAATCCAACGGAGAAGCCAGACGTGAATTGAGTCAAAACGCAATTTCGGTAAATAAAGTAAAGGTAGACGAGAACTATTCCCTAACCGAATCGGATTTAATAGGGGGTAAGTATATTTTGTTGCAAAGAGGTAAAAAGAACTACTTTGTGATAAAACTGCAGGAGGCCTAGAGTGCAAGGAGATTGCACCCACGAATATCGGAATGATCGAACCTGCCAAGCACCTCAAAAGTTTCGTCTTTATGCATTTTACCCAGGTCCTGGGTGGCAATAAACGCACAGGAATGCTGGTTTGCCAAATCAATAATGTTAAGCCCTCCGGTTTTCCCGAAACCAACATAACTTAGGGGATCTTCGGTATCTCGAATTAGAATTCTCATCCATGGCGGCACCTTAAAAAATCCCGACCCCCATGAATATCCTTGTGAGAGCAGTTCGGTCATGCCGTATTCCGAATGAATTTCAGACACCCCAAAACCTTGTTTTAATTCTAGGTGCAAGGCTTCCCGAACAAGTTCTTGCCTTCTCCCTTTCATGCCGCCGGTTTCCATAACAACGGTGTTGCGCAGCGCTAGAGGATGCGCCTGTCCCAAATCTAGCAATGCAAACGAAACCCCTATAAGTAGTACCGGTCGGCTACCCCGATCGCATTCGTAAATATGTAGCGCATTTGCTTTAGAATCTCCAGTTAGAAAGCGACTGTTGGGGTCTTTGGAATTTCGAATCAGGTGATCAACCATATAAATTAGCGAAGACCCGGGTCGTTCTTGGTACGAGGGCAATAAGGCCAGAATACAGTAGTTCGAAATTTGGCCGTAAAAGCGTTCAAAAGCAGTCGTAAAACTTTTTTGATAGATTTCTAAGTTGCCTACGTAATGCTTACTCAATTCCATCCCGGTTGTTCCACTACTGGAAAAGACAATTTCATCCTTAAGATTGGGGTCGCATACACGATGGGACTTAAAAAAGGAGATTGGCAAAAAGGGAATTTCGTGAATTTCTTGTACCGTTTGAGGTGATTTGCCTAGTAAATCGCAAAATTCCCTGTAAACTGGAATGGTTTTGTACTGCTGCCTAAAGGTATCCTGGGCAAAGCCATCAAATTCAGCAGCGCTATTTATGGAAAAAATAGTTTTGGAACCCATGTGCTTACCAAAAGGCAAATGAAGGTGGAATGAAATTATCTGATGATTAATTTCCGGGTAGCAACCTGTTGTTGTTGAAAAACTTGAATGAGATAAACTCCCGAATCCAACCCGGAAAGATCTAATTCTGAATTTGTTAAAACCGTCTCCAGCACAGGGATGCCAAGTACATCGTATATTCTAATATTCTTGGGTTTGTTGGATTTTGTTACTACCTGTACCTTTCCTTGAGTAGCTGGGTTAGGAAACAATTTAAACCCTTCAATACCCTCCACTGGAGCTTCCTGGGCCAGCCCCAATTGTGCGGCAAACAACAAGAAAAAGGTGTAAAAAAGTTTCATTGAAAGGTGTGAACAAATATGCTATTGCATGCAAAGATATCAAAATTCATAATTTCGAAATTTTCACATTTGAGAGTTTTAAGCAAAATTTTTAACAAAGTTGTAATCAATTTAAAGTAGTTAATGGTTTGAACCATGTTGTGTTATGAAATTGTTATTTCCTGCAATTCAAAGATAAATCGAAGTCCCTTAAGGGTTTTCTCCTTATTTTTGACTGTGAAAAGGGTAAAACCGGAATTGCATCTCAAATGAAAAATCAGGAAATTAAAATCTTGTTGGTAGACGACGAACCGGATATTCTTGAAATATTGAGCTACAATCTCACCCAAGAAGGATATCAGGTCTTTACAGCAAAAAATGGAGTCGAAGGTGTAGAAAAGGCTCGCAAAAAAAGACCGGATTTAATCATACTTGATGTTATGATGCCGGAAATGGACGGCATTGAAGCCTGTGAAATTATAAGAAGTACAGAAGGACTTGAACATACCCTTATCACCTTTCTTACGGCAAGAAGTGAGGATTACTCCCAAGTAGCCGGGTTCGAAGCCGGAGCAGACGATTATATAACTAAACCCATAAAGCCCAAGGTTTTATTGAGCAAGGTAAAGGCTCTGTTAAGACGTGTTGGTAATAACGAGGAACCAGCTACTGAAGTGATGAAGGTGGGTAAACTCGTAATTAATCGGGAAGAATATAAGGTTATCAATAAAGGGGAAGAGCTTATTTTGCCCAGAAAAGAATTTGAATTATTAGCCTTGTTGGCTTCAAAACCCGATAAAGTATTTAAACGAGAGGTGATCTTGGATAAAGTATGGGGTCAGGAGGTTGTGGTTGGTGGTCGGACCATAGATGTGCATATTCGTAAATTGCGCGAAAAGATAGGAGATGATCATTTTAAAACCATCAAGGGAGTAGGCTATAAGTTTGTCCAATAATGGCAACGCAGCTTCGTAAGTCTTATCGTTTTGCATTTCACTCTGCCTTATACATAGCCCTGATTTTAGTACTTTTTAGTCTGCCATTTTTTGTGTTGGATTTAGTTCTCCTGCAATCATGGCCTTGGTTTCTTGTAGCTATCTTCGTTGCGTTCTTGATTTCATTTGTGGTTATTCAGTTTCGTGCAGAACATTTTATATACAATCGAATTAAGCAGATTTATGACGATGTTACCCTCTTGGAATCCACTTCCATAACTAGAGGTCCTATTACCACAGACATGAAAACGCTTACCGAGGAAATTGAAAAATTTGCTCAGGATAAGCGTATTGAAATCGATACCCTAAAAATTCGCGAGGAATATCGCAAAGAATTTTTGGGCAACGTATCTCATGAGCTCAAAACGCCATTGTTTACCGTGCAGGGGTATATTCTTACCCTGCTCGACGGCGCTATGGACGACCCAAAAATTCGAAAGAAATACCTTAATCGTGCTGCAAAGGGCGTAGAGCGCCTTATTTACATTATCAAAGATTTGGATTTAATTACCAAACTTGAAGTTGGGAATTTGCATTTGGAATGGGAAGATTTTGACATCATTGAATTGATTCGCAACGTTTTTGACTTGCTGGAAATGAAGGCTGCAAAAAAGGGTATAGCTCTGGTTTTTGACACGGAATACTCTAAGCCCATTATGGTGCGCGCAGACAAGGAAAAAATTCAACAGGTTTTGACTAATCTGGTCGTAAATTCCATTAAATATGGGCACGAAGACGGCACGACCGAAATCAGCGTTGAAAATCTTATTAAAAACAAGATTATTATTCGGGTTACCGATAACGGAGAGGGCATTGCCGAACATCATCTTACTCGACTTTTCGAGCGGTTTTATCGCGTAGACAAAAGCGGTAGCCGTAAGGAAGGAGGAAGCGGGCTTGGATTGGCTATCGTTAAACACATCATAGAAGCACATAATGAAAAGATTTATGTAGAGAGTGTTGTAGATGTGGGATCTGAATTTTCCTTTACCCTTGAAAAGTTGCCCACAAACTAATCCCTAAGGTCCCCGGCGGTTTTGTATTTTTGCCGACTTGCAACAGCACTATTAATATGGGGAGCAAAAATAAACTTAGACGGTTTCAGGATAACGATCGCTTTACCAACGTGATTCAGCCTAGCAGAGATGAATTGCTATCGGACAGTTTTAAACAGCGGGGAAAATGGTCTGAATTTTTTGGAAACACTAACCCAATTGTTTTGGAATTGGGTTGTGGCAAGGGCGATTATGCCATTGCCTTAGGCAGACGAAATCCAAACATTAATTATATTGGGGTCGATATTAAGGGGGCCCGATTGTGGAGAGGAGCCAAAACGGCCTTGGAAGAATCGCTCTCCAACATCGCCTTTCTAAGGACTCAAATCGCTTGGTTAGACCGCATTTTTGCTCCGGGCGAAGTTTCTGAAATCTGGATAACCTTCCCCGATCCTCAAATTAAGTATAAGCGAACCAAACACCGTATGACCAATTTGCAGTTTTTAGAGGGGTATCGAAAATTCTTGAGAATAGGAGGAACAGTACACCTTAAAACCGACAGCGAATTCATGCATGGTTATACCTTGGGATTACTTCACGGATCTGGGCTAAAGGTGCACTACGCCAACCACGATATCTACCGGCTAGGTGGTGCTCCAAAGGAGGTAACGGGGATCCAGACTTTTTACGAAAAGCAGTATCTTGAGCAAGGCAAAGCCATTACCTATCTGGCTTTTTCGCTCGAAACGACATGAAGCATGTGCTAATTTTATTCTTTGCGACCTTTTCGGCGGCATTCATGGCGACAGTTCCACCTGGATTGCTCAATATGAATGCAGCAAAAATTAGTGTGGAAAAGGGCAAAACTAATGCCATTATTTTTAGCCTTGGGGTCTCTTTAGTTGTTGTTTTTCAGGCGTATATCGCGGTACTTATTTCAAAATTTTTATACCGCAATCCGGAGATCATCAGTTGGCTGCAGCGAGCAGCTATTGCGATTTTTGCATTTTTTACGATTTATTTCTTTGTGATTGCCCGAAAGGAACGTCACAGGCCATTGCAATTTGATAAGGTCAGTAAACGAAATAGTTTTTTTCGGGGCAATTTATTGGCAATTTTAAACTTACTTACCATTCCCTATTACAGCGCCATAAATGCCATGTGGAATACATCCGGCTGGATTCAATTTGAGTTCTTGGATATTTTTGTTTTTGTGATTGCTGCCGGCGTTGGAACCTTTACGGTGTTATATTTGTATGCGGTTTATTTTAATAGGCTTGAAGCAAGAAATAATGCCTTTTCCAAAAACTCAAATTACATTTTGAGTGTTTTAATGGGCATCTTGCTTGTCATAACCCTCATTCGGATTTTTTACACCTAACGTATGCCGGGGAAGTCAGAAGATTTTTTTGCACGTGTGTACGAGGTGGTTAGATTAATCCCTTTTGGCCGTGTAACCTCTTACGGTGCCATTGCTAAATATTTAGGAGCTGCGCGCAGTGCGCGTGTCGTCGGATGGGCTATGAATCATAGCCATGGAATAGAAGATGTTCCTGCCCACCGCGTGGTCAATAAATTAGGATTACTTACCGGAAAACACCATTTCGACGGTTCCAGACTCATGGAACAATTGCTGGAAAATGAAGGCGTACCCATTATAGACCATCAGGTTAAGGATTTTTCTAAATATTTTTGGGACCCTACCGATGAATTGGGATCAAAGTCATCCTGAGCAAACAAGCCATATAAAGGGCGCCCGTCCTTCGGCAATTGGAATGAGTGCCGTATCTTTGCCAATAGAGAAAAGCCTAAAAATCAGGTGAGTTGAAAATAGTTAAAGAGCAAGTTTTAAAGGCCCTGGAAACCATAAGTGTTCCCGGAGAGGGAGTGAATATGATTGAAAGCGGAGCAGTCCGAAACATTCAGATATTCGGTGATGAGGTAATTGTAGACCTGGTAATTAATAATCCCAGCTTGCAAGCCCGTAAAAAGGCAGAGGTAAGTATACTTCAGGTTATTCATGAATTGGTGTATCCCAAAGCAAAAATTACGGTAAACATTACGGTAAATGCTCCTGAAAAGCCTAATGGTCCCTCAATACGCGGGAATTCAATTCCCGGAATTCAAAATATTATTGCCGTAGCGAGTGGCAAGGGCGGCGTAGGAAAAAGCACGGTTGCAGCTAACTTAGCAGTCACCTTAGCAAATATGGGTTTTGAGGTAGGTCTGCTGGACGCAGACATCTACGGTCCTTCCATGCCCATTATGTTCGATGTAGCAACGGAAAAACCCATAGCAATTCAGATCAATGGTAAATCACGGATGCGTCCAGTCGAAAATTACGGAGTAAAACTCTTGTCTATTGGATTTTTCACCGAGCCGGATCAGGCGGTAATATGGCGTGGGCCCATGGCTGCCAAAGCACTAAATCAAATGATTTTTGACGCCCATTGGGGTGAGTTGGATTTTCTGGTTGTAGATTTACCTCCGGGAACAGGAGATATACATCTGAGTATCATGCAATCCTTGCCGGTAACCGGAGCAGTAGTAGTGAGCACGCCCCAGCAAATCGCGCTGGCCGATGCCCGTAAGGGCGTAGCTATGTTCAGGCAGGAAGCCATTCAGGTACCTGTTTTGGGTATTGTGGAAAACATGGCTTACTTTACGCCTGAGGAGCTCCCAGATTCTAAATATTACATATTTGGACAACACGGTGCACGGAATTTAGCAGCAGATTTGAATTTACCCTTTTTGGGAGAAATCCCTCTTGTGCAGGCCATTCGTGAGGCGGCCGACGTGGGCCGTCCGGCGGCCTTGCAAACCGATACGCCAACCCGTAAAGCGTATGAGGAACTTGCGCGTAATACGCTTAGCGAATTGGTACAAAGGAATGAGGCCTTACCACCTACAGAAGCCATTAAGATAACAACAATGGCAGGTTGCTCGGCCGTCAAAAAATAAGTGACATGACAGCAAACGAGTTAAAAAATAAGGTAGAGGAGGCGCTACAAGAAATCCGTCCCTTTCTGCAAAACGATGGGGGAGACATCTCACTTATTGAGATTCAGGAGGGTAAACGGGTCATGGTCCGCCTCGAGGGTGCTTGTGTGGGTTGCTCTGTTAATCAGCTAACCTTGCGCAGTGGTGTAGAGATGACTATTAAAAAACATGCCCCACAAATTGAGGAGGTTGTAAATATTGATTAACGACTGCTTTTCCTGTAACAGGACGCAAAACAGTGTATTACAAATGATTCAAACAGACATTTTAATTATTGGAGCCGGTCCTACTGGATTATTCGCGGTTTTTGAAGCCGGATTACTCAATCTGAAATGTCATCTGATCGATGCATTGCCCCAACCGGGCGGTCAGCTTGCAGAAATATACCCGAAGAAGCCAATTTACGACATCCCTGGATTTCCGGATGTACTAGCAGGTGATTTGGTAAACAATCTTATGGAGCAGATTAAGCCTTTTCAGCCTGGGTTTACCCTTGGCGAGCGCGCAGAAACCCTGGTAACTCAAGCTGATGGAACTTTTGTGGTTACTACTTCATCGGGCACCGCGCATCGTGCCCCGGTTGTTGCCATTGCAGGTGGTCTCGGTAGTTTTGAGCCCCGGAAGCCCATGCTCGAAAATCTGGAATTTTACGAAGGAAAGGGCGTGGCCTATATGATAAAAAATCCGGATGAGTTTAGGGGAAAAAAGGTAGTTCTTGCAGGAGGTGGGGACTCTGCCCTGGATTGGAGTATATATTTGGCAGAAATTGCCTCGTCGGTTACCTTAATTCATAGGCGCAACGAATTTCGTGGAGCTTTAGACTCGGTAGAAAAAGTTAGGGATCTAAAAAAGAAAGGTCGTATAAGGTTAATTACTCCGGCTGAGGTAGTAGGATTAAATGGAGCGGAAAATCTGGAATCGTTGCACGTTAGAATTTTCGAGCAGGAAGTACAGGAACTCTCCATAGAGGCAGATGCCTTTATTCCACTTTTTGGACTTTCTCCGAAGTTGGGACCACTTTCAGATTGGGGTTTGGAAATTGAAAAGAATGCGCTTAAGGTAAACAATGCACTGGATTATCAGACCAATATTCCAGGCATTTACGCCATTGGTGATATAAATACCTATCCGGGTAAGCTTAAACTTATTCTTTGTGGCTTCCATGAGGCCACACTCATGTGCCAGAGCGCATATCAGCGCATTCATCCCGATAAACGCTATGTAATGAAGTATACAACCGTGGGGGGAATTCAAGGTTTCGACGGCAGCGTAAAGGAAGCTCCTAAGGCTGTGGTACAAGCAATTGATTAGTCTTACATCAATTTTAAATGGGTGATATAAAAGTAACTGTTATTGATCGGGAAGGCGTAACCCATGAGGTAGAGGCGCCCACCGACATGAATATGAATTTAATGGAGTTGGTACGTGCCTATGAGCTGGCTCCTGAAGGCACCATTGGGATCTGCGGGGGAATGGCTATGTGCGCTTCATGTCAATGTTATGTGCTTAGCTCACACGAGTTGCCATTAAAATCGGACGAAGAAGAGGCCATGCTTTCCGAAGCCTTTTTTGTTCAGGACAATAGCAGACTGGGCTGCCAAATTCGGTTGGAGGATACGCTGAACGGTCTAAAAGTACAGTTGGCTCCGGCGGAATCTTGAGCTAATTGTTTTGGCGGTAATCCTACGCTTGTTGGTAGGTTTAAAATCGGAGAAACGCAAAGGATTTAATAATATACAGGAAGTATTGCAATAACTCCTGTATTTCCCCGATTAGGGAGGTGCGGCGCTTGAAATTTTTAAGTATTTTCCTATCGTCAAAATGAATCCAAATGAGAAAATTCCTTTACCTCTTGCCCCTTGTATTTTGGGCTTGTTCTGATGTTGAACCCTCTGAGGTAGCGCAGTGGAAGGCACAGGCCAACCGCATTACCATTATACGCGATGACTTTGGCGTACCCCATATTTACGGGAAGACCGATGCAGATGCAGTATTTGGAATGCTGTATGCCCAGTGCGAAGACGATTTTAACCGCGTGGAGCAAAACTATATTTGGGCCACAGGTCGATTGGCAGAAATAGATGGATCGGAAGCCTTGTACAGCGATTTAAGAGCCAAATTATTCATGTCTACGGAAGCCGCGATAGCAGCCTATGAATCTAGTCCGGAATGGCTAAAAAAGCTTTGCATTGCCTTCGCAGATGGAATCAATTATTATCTGTACACCCATCCGGAGGTAACCCCCAAATTACTCACCCGATTCGAACCCTGGATGCCAATGTATTTTAGTGAAGGATCTATAGGAGGTGATATTGAACGTGTAAGTACAGAAAAGCTCAAGGCTTATTACGAAGGAGGAACCGATTACGCCGCACAGCTATGGGATCAAAAGCAGGAATTGATAGCGCAACTTGAGCCACAAGGGTCTAACGGGATAGCAATTTCGGGAGATTTAACGGCTTCGGGAAATGCAATGTTACTCATCAATCCGCATACCTCCTTTTTCTTTCGGGGCGAAATCCATGCCGTGAGCGAAGAAGGTCTCAATGCTTATGGCGCTGTGACCTGGGGTCAGTTTTTTATCTATCAGGGTTTCAACGAAAAGACCGGTTGGATGCATACTTCTACTTACACAGACGTAATGGATGAGTATATAGAAAAATTCCAAGCCGATGATTCGGGTAAAATCACTTATACCTACGGGAACGAACAACGACCCGTAAAGGTTTCGGAGGTAACACTAAAATACCGTTCTGGAGATAGCTTGCGCACCCGTTCTTTTCCGGTATATCGAACACATCATGGACCTATAACCCACGAAATTAATAATCAACCGGTAGCCACGGCTATGATGTGGGATCCTGTTCGTGCATTGGAACAATCATTTATTCGCACAAAGCAAGATTCGTATGAGGGGTTTTTGGACATGATGCAAATTCGAACAAATTCATCTAACAATACAGTCTATGCAGATGCCGATGGTAATATTGCCTATTTCCACGGCAATTTTATCCCAGTGCGGGACGAGGAATTTAATTTTGACGAGCCCGTTCCCGGTTGGGACCCAGCAACGGATTGGAAGGGGTTACATACTGTTGCATCGTCCATACACCTATTAAATCCGGCCAATGGTTGGATTCAGAACTGCAACTCTACACCCTACACTGCGGCTCTGGAATACAGTCCGCGCCGAGGCGATTATCCTGCCTATATGTCTGCGGATGCAGAAAATTTTAGAGGAGTTCATGCCATTTCGTTGCTTCGGGACAGATCCGGCTATACCTTAGACAGCCTTATTGCCTTGGCTTATGATTCCTATTTACCTGCTTTTGAAGCCCTCATTCCGGGATTGGTTAAGGCCTATGATGAGACCACGGAAAAGAATCCGGAATTGGAGGCTCCCATTTCGGTACTCCGCAATTGGGATTATCGAACTTCTGAGCCTTCGGTGGCCATGACTCTGGCTCACTATTATGGTACTAATTACCCTCAAAACAGGCAATTACCAAAATTCAGAACGGATATGGAGTTGCTAACTTATTTGGGGAATAACGCTCCACTTCAAGAACGCCTGGAGGTTTTTCAGGAGGTTGTTGCACAATTGAAGGCCGATTTTGGAACTTGGGAACTGCCTTGGGGAACGGTAAATCGCTATCAGCGTTTAAATGGAGATATTCTTCAGGCCTTTAATGATAGTTTGCCTAGCACGCCAATTGGATTGGCCTCGGGCAGATGGGGTGCTTTGGCTGCCTATGGGGCAAGGTATTTTAATAATACCAAAAAGATTTATGGCACCCGAGGCAACAGTTTTGTAGCCGTGGTGGAATTTGGCGAAAAGGTTAGGGCGAAATCCCTGCTGGCCGGCGGGCAAAGTGGTAATCTGGATTCCCCTCATTTTGCAGACCAGGTTGAACGCTATAGAAATGGTCAGTTTAAGGAAGTGCCGTTTTATCTGGAAGATGTAAAGGCTCGAGGAATTTTAACCTACCATCCCGGTGAATTGCAGAGGTTGCCTTAATCTTTAACAATGATTAAGGTCGCTTTGGAGCCAGTAGAGAGTAGCCATTTGTTGGAATAGAGCAGTTTGCCTGCCTCGTCATACACATCTACTTGAGCGGTATTGGGTCCCGAAGAGCCCTGATTTAGGGCTTCAAAATCGAGCCGGTTAAACCCCTTGTCCAATTCCAAATTGATGCCCTTGTAGGTTCCAGTGAGTAAAATGTTATGTTCCGCAACCTCTCCATTTACGAGAATACGCACCCGATCCCCATCTACATATTCATGATCACGGCACACAACTCCCACGTATTTTGCTCCGGTTTTAATATCACCCAGGTACATATCGCCGTAATGTTTCCCTTTTGATCCGCCTTGCTCTGATTCGCTGAGGTTGGGTTTTAGCACCAAGTCATGTCCGGCTTGTTTCAACTCGTTGTTGGGAAGCATCTGAACCCCTTTCTTGGGTTTTTCGAGGCCTAAATCGTATTCGGGGGCTTTTTTACCCAATAAGGAAGGAATTCCTAGTGCGTTATTGGGAGACACCCCTTTATCGGGATTTGCGGTAATATTTAGTTTACGCGCTACCGGCAAATCCGTTTGGGCAATTGTTGCAATCGAAGGCAAAATCAGCAGCAGGTATGCAAAAGTCTTACGCATGTATCTAATTCTGGCTTTAATATGCGATAAAAGTAACAAATACCATACCGAATGTCGCTAAAAAGCTGTTAAAATGGGAGTTAATTCTATTCTTGTGGCAAGGATGCCGTTAGAAATTCAATAGCATTCCGATGCATAATTCCGGCTATTGCAGAAGCGTTATACCCTTTTTGAATGAGTATTCCCGACAATTTTTGTAAGTCTGCAATGGTATCGACGTCCGAAGGCCCTTGCTCGCGACCAAATCCTCCATCGAGATCAGTACCCAATCCACAATGATGGGTATTACCGGCCAATTGGCAAATATGATCTATATGATTTATTACATGAGTCAGACGCACATCGGTAGTATTGGGGTGTGACACACCACGTTGCCAGTTGGGCACCAACATCCATGCGTCAAATGCTGCCCCGATAAAAGCCCCCCGATTTATTAGTGCCCTAAGCTGATCGTCCGAGAATTGCCGCTGATCGGGCACCAGTGACCGGCAATTGGAATGGCTGGCCCATACCGGACCCTGGTAAGCATCAATAACCTCCCAAAAACAATCGTCGCTTAGGTGGGTTACATCTAAAATGATTCCAAGGGTTTCCATTTTCTTTAGTAAGGCCTTGCCCCTGGCGTTAAAACCGCCGGTGGTATGCGTGCCCATGGCATAGGTTCCCGGGCCGTAGTGTGCAGGTCCAATCAAGCGCAACCCTTGGGCATAGGAGCGTTCAAGTAATTCTGGTTCAACGATGGAATCTGCCCCCTCTAAACTCAGGACAAATCCAATAGGTTCCCGATGAGAATCTCCGGTATTCCATCGCTCAAGGTGAGATTGAAGTCCTGGAGACGAGGTGATTTGACGCAATTCGCCCTGCCGTATCATTTCTTGATACCAGGCCCATTGAGCCTGAGTTTGAGCCCAGGCCTGCTCGGGCGAATGCCATCCGGGTAGTGCATTGCTTGGCTTCACATAGCGCGCAATAAGTGTAGCCACACACAGTCCAACATTTCCTTTGCGCATTTCCGGAAAACAAACGGTATTTTGCCCTCGATCCGGTTTGTCTGTCATGCCAGCCTCTATTTGTCGAATATTTGCTACCGACATTCTTAAATCCCGATTCCATTCCATGGCATTCATGGCCAAGTCTAAATGGGCGTCAACAATGAACATTACTTATATATTGAGTTTATAATCTCGGGCGGCTACTTTCCAGCTTCCCTTTACCTTACCATTTTCAACTACCAGGAGTTCCGGATATTTAGCAACTGTAGGGCAAATGTGCATGGGAATACCATAAACCTCGGAACCAATCTTTACGGGTTTTATAGGGTCGAATTGTAAAACCAGGTGTTCTTCACTCTGACCGGTTTGCTTGGAGGTTTCCCAGCCAAACAGATGTACTCGGGGAAAGTCCATTTCTGGGGCTATTGCCTTGTGTCCTAAATCTAAACAAATCACTCCGGGTGCCGGTTGACTCACCGTGCGGGTGAGTAGAACGGCGGCGGGCAATAAATGCATGTCTGGAAAAAGTTCGCCGTAGCGGGCATCCCACAACAAGGTGGTACCCGGGCTTAGGGTGACTCCCTGACGTAATGCGTGCACAGGGAAGGTTGGAGATCCTCCGGCTATAACTTCCTGCACCGGATGTCCTGCAGTTTGTATGGTTTCTATAAGGGTTTCAACGGGTTTAAATGCTGCGTCGGAAACGGCTTTTCGATCTTCAAATGGGGTATTGCGAATGTGTCCGTCGTAGGCATGCAAACCTCGGGCTTCGATTACCGGACTATTGCAAAGTTGCAGGTAAAGAGCTAAAGCCTCGGGACCGGGAGGTATTCCGGTACGATGCATTCCGGTATTCAGATCTAAGAACAAGGAAAACTTGGTTTGATGCTTTTGAGCTACCGCCTCCAATCGATTCAGAACCTCTGGATGATCTACCAAGGCTGCAAAGCTTGTATTCGGATATCGTTTTTGTAGTGCTAACAACCGCAGCGGATCTGGTCCTACAGGCTGATAGGCCAATAATACATCCTGTGCACCACAACTACCCAAGAGTTCGGCCTCTGCAATGGTGGCACATTTAAACTTTTGAATACCTGCTGCCTGCTGCATCCGAATAATTTCGGCTGTTTTATGGGTTTTAATGTGCGGTCTGAGCCGGTCTGGTCCCCCGGCTATTTTGAGCATTTCGGCAATATTGTGTTGTACCCGTTCGGGGTAGACCAATAGGGCAGGAGAAGGAAGGTTTTCTACACCGTCTACTTCGTACCATGCCTTGGAAGACGAGGTGTCTGTCATTATGCTTTTAACTTAAATAAGGCTTCTATTTCAACAGGGATGCCACCGGGTAGCATCATACCCACTGCACTTCGTACACCAATACCTTTGTCTTCCCCGAATATGGAGGCCATGAGTTCACTAAAACCATTTATGACCAGCGGATGGCTTGGAAATTCCGGCGTGCAATTAACCATTCCAAGTGTTTTAACCAATCGTTCTATACGGTCCAGGGGCCCAAAGTGGGTTTGAATGGTAGCCAACATTGTTAGCCCTACTTGGTGTGCAGCTTTTTTACCCTGTTCCAGATTAAGGGTATCCCCCACGCGGCCCGTAATGAGTGTCCCGTCACTTTGCATGGGACCCTGACCGGAAACATAGAGGTATCCGTCTATGACTAATACCGGTTTATACACCCCGGCTGGTGGTGGAGCAGGCGGAAGTATTAATCCAAGTTGCTCAATACGTTCAGAAGGGTTAAAATCCATAGTGTCAATTATATTAATGCATTTAAAGTAAGGACCCCCAATAAACCCATTACTCCAACGGTGGTTTCCATGAGTGTCCAGGTTCTTAAGGTATCCTGTACAGTAAGATTAAAATAAGATTTAAATAGCCAAAATCCACTGTCATTTACATGAGACATAATGAGGCTGCCCGAACCAATAGCCAATACCATGAGTTCTGGAGAAGTTCCGCCCTGTCCAATAAGGGGTAATACTATGCCTGCAGCAGTTAGGCCTGCTACCGTTGCCGATCCCACGCAAACCCGAATTAGGGCCGCAATAGACCAGGCAAGTATAAGGGGAGATACCGAGGAGGATCTAAGCAAATCTGCCAGATAATCACTAACGCCGCTATCTACCAAAACTTCTTTTAACGCACCGGCCCCTGCAATGATTAAGGTTACCATGGTAATGCCCTGTACCCCATCTGCAAAAGTCTGCATCACTTCTGACATTTGTTTTCCACGACTAAGCCCAAGGGTAAACATGGCCACTAATACGGCAATGAGCATTGCCAGAACAGGATTTCCCAAAAAGTTAAGGACTTTTAGTGCCGGGCTCTCTTCAGGCAATACGTAGGTGCCCAATGTAGCTATGGCAATAAGGAGTACTGGTAGGAGGGCCGAAAAAACACTTATGCCCATACCGGGCAATGCGGATTCCGGTAAGGGGGAAACGCTCACAAATTCCTTCATGGGACTTGCTGGAATTTTTTTAAAGGTTTGAGACAATAGTGGACCGGCCACAATAATTGCCGGAATAGCCACTAAGACACCGTAGATGAGTGTTTTTCCAAAATCGGCACCAAACATCCCTACAATTGCCGTGGGTGCAGGATGGGGAGGTAAATAGCCGTGGGTAACTGATAGAGCTGCCAACATAGGTACTCCAATATAGAGCAATGGAAGCCGGGTGGAGGCGGCCACCGTAAAGACAAGGGGTACTAGAATAACAAATCCCACCGAATAGAACATAGGTATACCCACTATAAATCCAGTTAGAACCAAGGCCCACTGCATATACTTGCGTCCAAATTTTTGAACAAGTTTATCCGTAATGCGCTGCGCTGCGCCACTATCTGCAACCAACTTACCGAGCATAGCACCCAGTCCCAGAATAAGTAATAGGAATCCGAGCGTATTGCCAATCCCGTTTTGAATGGAAGTTATGAGGTCCGATAGTTGCATGCCTTCTCCGAGGCCTACGCCCAAAGCCACTAGTATAAAGGCCAGAAACGCATTGAGTTTAAAACGAACAACAAGAAGAAAGAGTAGGAGAATACCTCCGATAACAATAAGTAATGGCATGGTTGGTTGGTAGTATTGAATCTTAAAGATACTACTTTCCCCAAGATTTTAATTCCGTGTCGCTGGGCAAATACCTGTTTGAGTTTATTTTAGGCTTCCGCATAAATATAAAGGGTCCGGGAAATCCCGAACCCTTAGTTCCTTATGATATTGCATTTGTAGATCTAGGGTCTAGCTCCAGAAAAATGCATATAGCGCGGCAATAATGATTAGGGCTGCAAAGGCGCCAATATTAAATACCGAATCTGTTTTAAAGAGTTTGCCCGAAAGCTGAATAGCCTTTGCATCTTGAGCGCTCTTATTTTGTTGTAAACTCACCAGGGCTATGATACCCATAGTCAAAAGCACGGTGTATCCCATCTGATCCAAAAACGGCACATCCACAAATAGCGGACTGTCTGCCCACCCGTTGGGGCCTACTTTAAAGTACAATGCAATTGGAATGGAAGCCAAGGCACCAACAATAGCACCTTTGTTTGAGGTCTTTTTCCAGAATAAGCCCATTACAAATACGCCAAGAATACCCGGGCTTACTAATCCGGTGTATTCTTGAATAAATTGAAAGGCTTGTTCTATTCCACCTAATAAAGGGGCCATTACACAGGCAATTGCCAAGGCCACGGCAGCAGAAATACGACCTACGTTTACCGTTTTGCGATCCGAGGCGTTGCGATCAATGTATTGGCGGTAGATATCCATAGTAAATATGGTGGAGGTTGAATTTAACATGGAAGCCAGAGAAGATACAATAGCTGCAGCCAATGCTGCAAAGGCAACACCTTTAAGCCCGGTAGGCAAGAATTGCAGCAGCCAGGGATAGGCCTTATCTGCCTGACCAACGGCCGGCATATTGTTTAGAGCCAGATCTCCTAAACGAGACATGGTATCCGGGTCATTGACCATAACATAAGCCGCAATTCCGGGTATAACCACTATAAGAGGAATAATTATTTTTAAGAAGGCTGCCAGAATAATACCGCGTTGCGATTCTTTAAGTGATTTAGCTGCCAGGGTACGCTGTATAATATATTGGTTGAATCCCCAATAATACAGGTTAGCTACCCAAAGACCACCTATAAGAACGCCGAGGCCTGGAAGGTTTTTATATTCGGGATTGGATTCATCCAAAATCATTACAAATTTCTCTGGAGCCGCATCGTATATGGTGCGAATTCCTTCCATAATGCCCTGACCCGCAGAAACGGCGTCTAGGGCCAAATAAGTTGTAATTAAACCACCCAAAACTAGGAATACGACCTGAATAACATCGGTCCATGCAACAGCAGATAAGCCGCCGTAGAGTGAATAGGCCGCTGCAAACAGGGCAAGGCCAAGAACTCCGTACATCATGGGTATGCCAATAATGGTCTCTAAGGCCAAAGAACCTAAATAGAGTACCGAGGCCAGATTCACAAATACATAAAGTCCAATCCAAAACACAGCCAATATGGTTTTTAGATTGGTAGAAAAGCGTTTTTCAACGAATTCTGGAATGGTGTATAGTCCTTTTTCAATGAAGATGGGAAGAAAATATTTACCCACAATAATTAAGGTGACTGCGGCCATCCATTCATAAGATGCAATAGCTAAACCAACAGCAAATCCGGATCCGGACATGCCAATAAATTGTTCGGCAGAAATATTTGCAGCAATAAGAGAGGCTCCAATGGCCCACCAAGGGAGCGATTTACTTGCCAAGAAGTAATCCTCGGCGTTTTTTTGATGCCCGGCTTTGTCTCGTGAAGCGTACAATCCCACAAATAGAATAAGGAGCGCATAAGCAGTAAAAATGAAATAATCCCAGAAACCGAATGTAGAAGTCATGGTGAAATTGGTTATTAGTTTATTCAGTACCGGCTAAAATAATGGATTTGGTTTAATTGCCGGACTAAACCTGAAATTTGTTTCTTTCTTACTTCGCTTATCAATTAGAGTTGAGCAGATTAAAAAGCAGTTTTTGCGCAGATCGCCATCCTAAAAAGACTACTCTTTAATGGGCAAAAAGATTTCTGCTTTCCAGGTTAAAGCATTTCCGCCCATATTCGGGTTGTTGTAAAAAACTTCTACCGGAGTTTCTTCTACAGGGATATTATTGCGATGTGCATAATCCAATAAGGCATACCATGCCCGGTCCGAGGTAATGTAGTTGCCGTTATAAACTGCCTTTAAAGCTTTTTTAGAAAAAATGCGTTTATAGGAAATGCCGGGGTATTCAGGAAGGCGCTCGGAACGCACTATAGGAAAGCAAAAATTGAAATCCAGACTGTCGGCCTCTCGATTCCAGGAATTTACCACAATCATTGGCGGACCATTCAGGTCTGTACCGCTAGCAGTCAGTACTTCGCTAAGGAGCATAAAATTATCCATCATACCCCCAGCCTTTTGGTGCTGACTTGTTTTTAGATTCACATAGGCATAAAATGTTGCTGGCAATTCCGATTCGCCCTCAATATGCACCCGGAATTCTTTAATGTGGCTCTTGAGCCGATCTCCGAAATCTAAAACGTGTTTCTTGCTAAGGGTCTCAATAGGTGATTGGCCAAAAAGGACACTTAGTTTATTGGAAATGCTGTGGTTTCGGTCTTTGATTTTTACGGTTACTTGAGTGGTAGAATCGGTTATGGGTTTTAATTCCCAGTGGTATTCGTGTATAGAATCTCCCACTTGAACGGTAGAGTTTAGGTGGGTGAGATTTTCTTGTAATACGGATTCTCCGGAGACACCTACCTCATTGTTCCAGACTTTTATGGTTTGATTAATAGTGCCCGGAAAGGTCTTGGCTTCAAAACGAACAATATAATCGTAAGGGTAAACAAATAAATACCCTATCAATCCAAGCAGGAGTATACCTCCGGCAACCAAAAACATTTTTTTCATAACAAAATGACACCTCCTTTTGAGATTACAAAAAGTATATTTTTTGAACTGAACTACGCTGTGTATACTATTGTGCCATTTGAAGTTTATTAACCACAAATTGTCCTAAAGCACGCCCTTGTTTTACGCCAACCTCTACCGCTGCACGATAGTGGATTCCTCCGTACATTCTGCTAATCGCGGCCTCGTCTGCCGCCTGCGCAAAAGAGGTAAAACTGCGAACCGGCAAACCATAGGGTACTTCGGTGTCGTCTGCAAAGGCAAATTGATCACCAAAAATACTTGTAAGAGCGGTAGATGCAGAACCGGAGACCACACTGTGTCCACTGGTGTATTCCGGAAAGGGAGGGGTTTGTAAGACAGGCTTCCAGTTCTCGTCTATATATTCATTAATAAGGGTTTCGGGGCGAATAAGGTTACTGCGATACTTTTCATCCCAACAGCTGATAAATGCATCTGCTATTGCTAAAGATGTTTTGGTGTATGCATACACCATTTTGTCGAAATCACTCTGATCCATGCGGGTTGCAATCTTTGCAATTCCAATCCAATGAGCACCGGGACTTATTTTTTTTGTTGCAAACATAAGGTGACCGCGCGTAACCGACACGTAAGGATTACAATCCCAAAATTGGGCAATTGCAACCTCTTCGGTTTTATCGCCACGGGTAGTAATATCCATGCTAATGTCATAGACTTCTCGAACTTCTTTCCAAAAAGGCGACTCGGGGTCTAGTGAAAATGCCGGCGGAGGAGCGGGCTTGAACTGAGCGGCAGAATCTAATACAAATGGGCGAATTTTATTCCAATGTGGTTCAATGCCTTCCATATAAGCAGGTGGGGTGGGCTGCCAGCGACTAGGGTCGTCTGTGTCTACAGTAAATTTAGACATGGTTCGCGTTTGCTTGTAGTTGTCCTTATCCATCCATTGGGCTATAAATGCGGCTACTTCCATGCCATAGGCCTTTGATGCCTCAAACTCCTCGGAGTTCGTATTGTCCCAAACGGTATAAAGACTATCTCTAAAAGCGATGATACGGTCTTCTGAAAAAATGAGTCGTTTGCTTAAATCCATATGAGCAACCAGAGCGGCCAATTTGTAATTGATAGGATTATTGGCATTTGGTGCAGGAATGGGTTCTAGATTGGTTAATTGACCGCTTAAAGAACGGTACCCAGGGTTGCCTTGCGCTATAATTTCATAGGCTGCTATATTGGGATAGGCATATACGCGGCTAGCTACAGGCGGGCTAAAAATATCGTGAATCATTACCTCCGTAACCAAGTCTACTGATGCGTGAAAGTGTTCATTGGAGATTTCAATAGGTCCCTTTTTTGCACAAGACACTACCAACAAAGCCGCTGCAGCGAGGGTTAAAATCTTACTTTTCATGGGTTTAGATGTTTAGGATAGATTAATTCATAAATTTCTGCTGCTCTATTATTGTAAACAGCAAGTAGCAAATGCCGATTCCCAAGACGAATCAAACTTAGTTTCCGAACGCTTTTGCCCGAAAAGTTAAGGCCTAACCGATTTGTGAGAACCATATGTTTTTCGTTTTGGATTATTGCCCCAGGGAAAGCGTCTAGCCTGCCCATAAAGGGTTTTACGCCAAAATAATTACCACCAGCTAAGACTTCCGTCTTGCCATCTCCATTGAAGTCTGCCGTTAAAAATTCCAGTATTGGTGCAGTCTGCATTAGGTCAGAAAACGCCATAAATTCAAAGGAGCCGTTATTATTTTTTAAATATCCGGTGCGCAATTCATCTACTTCCAGAATTTTAGCGTTTTGGAGTTGAGAAGCATCAAAAATTTCCTCAATACTTTTACCGGCAAAGCTGTGGTAATTGGGAAATACTTTTCTAAGGTAAGGGAGTTGGCCGCCCAACTCGTCTAAATTGGCTAGCGGATAATAAACCTCTTTGCGTTGTGTTGCTAAAATAGGATCCGTATTTCCATTGGTGTCAAAATCGGAAAGGTATAAGCGCATTGGGGCATTCTTGGAAGCTGTAAATTTTGAATTTGTGCCCCAATTGCCGAGCAAATAGTCTAAATCACCGTCCCCGTCGAGATCGAAGGGGGCTATAGCCTCCCATAGCCCTTTTGGCAATTCCATAGAGGATTGCACCATCTTTCCGTTTTGATTTTCGAAGAATACAGGTTGCATCCATTCACCTACTACAATAAGGTCTATGGCTCCGTCTGCATTAAAGTCGGTCCATACGGCGTCTGTAACCATTCCCAGAGCTTCGCCATTGAGCTTATCGGAAACCACCCAAGTGCCGCCATCGTTTTCCAAAAGATAGGAATTAGGCGCTAAACCAAAATTTCCTGTATAGGTTTGATTGCCTATAAATAAATCCAAATCTCCATCACCGTCAAAATCTGCAGCGGCCATACTAGAAGTATTGGCATGTTTTCCCGGAAGCGGGCTACCCTTAAAGCCGGCATTGGTTTGGCGGTAATACATGTTCTGAAGGGGTTGAGACTCCCCGTAATAGTCGGAACCACCATTACCTAAAACGAGATCGGTTAAACCATCCCCGTCAAAATCTGCAGCCAAAGCCACTACATTTTCGGCAATGCTGTCCAGGCCGGCGAAATAATCGACCTCAGCGCTATAGCTACCTTGCTTTTGAGACAAATATTGAGCTGCCACACGTTTAGAACCTCCTATAAAAATGTCGTCTGTACCATCCCCGTTAAAATCTGCTACTGCTGCAGCTGGACCTCGATCTGCCATACTGTAGGGCAGTAATTTTTCCCGAATAAAATCGGTGTATTTGTCTTCTATATGTACAGCCTGGAATTTCAGGGTATCGGAGAGCTCATGAAACCAAGGACGGGCCTGGTTTTGAAGTTGTTTATACGAAAACGGCTTGTTGTTTTCTGGTGCAACAATAAGGGTTTGATTGGTTTTGGGCCTTGGAATAACCTGAGAAGTTTGGTCTGGCCAAACCACCAGTAATGAATCTATTTGGGTTCCTTTGGGAAAACCAAAATGCAACATCGGTTCCGAAGAGGACTGAAATCCACGAACTGGAAACAGTTCACGGTAGCGTACGGTCTTGCCCGAATAGGCATAGGCTTTGGAGCCTATTCCGAAATTGTTCCCGGGATGGTAGCGGAAGTAAATTTTGAGATAATCTCCGCTATCGTTGGTCTTATTTATCATTAGACTAGCCTCCTTATTTAGATTATTGACAACCAAATCCAGGTCACCGTCCAAATCCAAATCTGCCCAACCCGTTGCTCCGGAAACTAGGGTGTCCTGGGTTATCCAATCTCCGCTGCGATCGTCAAATCTTCCGTTGGAATTTCCTTCAAATATGTAATTGTGAACGCTGCCGGATGGCATCATATTTAAAGCCTTTTGATCTATAAGCCGGGTGTTGTCTAATTTGGAACTGATTTGTTCGTTTGAAATAAACCTTACAAAATCCAAATCATTGGGCCGCTTTGGAATGCCGTTAGAGATAAACAGGTCCTGGTTTCCATCGAGATTGTAGTCGCCAAAAAGAGCACTCCAACTCCAATCTGTTGCAGCTACCCCGCTCATGAGGGCAGTTTCCAAAAAGGCCCCCTCGGGTTGATTTATAAAAAGCATATTACGGGTAAATTGATAATAGTACCCGTAATCTTCAATGCGCATGCGCTGGGTTTGAAAGTTGTCGTCGCCTTCCGAAGTTTTAAGTGGAATTTCATCTCCTGGCAGCATGTCCAATGAAATTAGATCCGGCCGCCCATCGTTGTTGATGTCTGCCACATCACTTCCCATCGAGAATCTGCTGGTATGCCCAAAATAATCCCTTAGGCGATCTGTAAAAGTGCCATCTGTATTGTTGATGTAATAATAGTCGTCTTCGTGAAAGTCGTTTCCGATATAGAGATCGGGATAGCCGTCTAAATTAAAATCTGAAATAGCCAGCCCCAACCCATAACCGTTAATGCCTCCATAAATGCCCGCATGCTCACTTACCTCGGTAAAATGGCCATTGTCATTTCGCATGAGCTTATCCCCGGTTTCGTATTCCCTAGCATAGCGCAAAGCTGCCTTTCCGTAGGAATCTTGAGTATGTACGGCATGGTTGAGCAAAAATAAATCCAAATCGCCATCAAGATCGAAATCAAAGAAGGCCGCATTGGAGCTGTAGGAATCAAAGTCAAGGCCATAAGCTGCAGCCTGTTCGGTAAAGGTAGTGTCTCCGTTGTTTATAAAAAGTTCGTTGTGTCCTGAAAATCCGTTGATTCCTACAACGGCAGACACATAAATGTCGAGTAAACCGTCCCCGTTTACATCTGCCATTACAGCGCCTGTATTCCAGCTGCTGTTGCCCGAAATTCCTGCTGCTTCCGAAATATCCTCAAATTCCAGACTGCCTTTATTGAGGTACAATTTGTTCTTTACCTGGTTTCCCGAAAAAAAGATGTCTGGCAAACCGTCTGAATTGATGTCCCCAATAGCAACCCCGCCCCCATTGTAAAAATATAGGTAATCCAGGATGTTCAGTGCATCGGTTTCCTGAACTACATTGGCAAATGTAATACCGGTTGAGTTACCAGAAGGGGATTCAAACAAGGAACCCTCCGGTTTGCAACCCGCAACTATCAAGAGTACCAAAGCCGAAATGAAGAGGCGTTTATTCATGGATTTCAAATAATCGGGGTGTACTTTCATTTGCGGCAACTAGAATGTAGGTTTTACCCTTGGCATCTTTCAATTGCCGGATAAATTTCACTTCTTCCCGGGGTGAAAAACCACTTGAAGTGTAGGGTTGCCATTCAAAACCGAGGTTCCCGTCGCCAAGCAATACGTTGCCGTATCCGGCATCGAGTCTCGAATATTGAGGTTTAAACTCATAATTGTTCCCAGCCATGATGAGGTCTAAATTGCCGTCATTGTTCAAATCTGCACATTGAATGTCGCAAATACAGGAAAGTTGCACGCGCGTAGGTAGTTTTTGAATCCGGAAGTTGCCGTTACCATCATTTATTGCCAGCACCGATTCGGAATATTGAGCGCGTTTTATGATAGAACGATCAACTAATTCTTTTGAAAACAACTCATCTATGGAGCGTTTAGCGTAATCCGAGGCGCGTAAATTTGCCTTTTTAAGGGAAACAATTTGGGATGTGAGTTCTTTTTTCTGATGAATCGGAAAATCACGTCCTCCGTCGGACAAAGTAACAATCTGTTCTAGGGTGCCGTTATTGTCAAAATCGTTTACCCACATTTTCATGGGTTTTCCGGATTCGGGTTTATAATGTAGATTACTGCCTTGATTCCCCATTATCAAATCTATATCCCCGTCTCCATCCAAGTCTGCCGCTGCAATGGCGTTCCACCAACCGTCTAAGCTGTCTAAGCTGGAACGGAGCCTGCCCAATCTTCTGCCGTTGTTTAGAAAAATGGAAGGAGCGCCCCAATCTGCCACGGTAATCAGATCCGGATGGCCGTTTTTATCAATATCTGTCCATAGCGCATCGGTAACCATTCCGGCGTCTTTTAAATCATTTGCAACCCGTTCGGTAACATTGCGAAAAGTTGCATTCCCTGTATTTTCTAACAGGAGTTGGTCTGGGGTAACACCATAGACGCCAACTACCGATCGCGAACCAATAAATACATCGAGGTCTCCGTCTCCGTCGTAGTCTATTGGATTAACAGTAGACATGTTTTTGTTGGCCGATGGCAATGAGAGTCCAGAACTTGTAAAATGCCCTTTGCCGTCATTGAGATATAAACGCGGTCTATAGTTAGCTTCCTGACCTACCTGGTTGCCCCCGCTACCTACCATTAAATCCAGATCAGCATCTCCGTCTGCATCAAAAAACGCTGCTGCAGTATCTTCCAAAGGTGCATCTGCCTTAAATATCTCGGAGGTTATGAGGGTGGTTTTTCCGCCGCCCAAGTGCAAATAAATGGCACCGGCCTGGCCTGAAGCGCCTCCAAGGTAAAAGTCGTCGTTTCCATCTCCGTTTACATCTCCAACGGCTAAGGCGGGGCCTTCCTGAGATAATTTCATGGAAATAAGGCCCTCGTGGTCAAAGTCATTATAATTGTCTTCCTGATGTTTATGGACGCGGCTTAGAGGTAATTCCCGTAACAAGGAAGGGAACTTGGTTTTAGGGATGCCATAGTAGTCTTTGGCATCTTGCTGGGAAAGTGATAGCTCCTGATTTACCAAAACGTCCGTAAGCAAGGTAGTGCGTGAATCAGGCCAGATGATGCGAATGGAATCTACTTTGGAAGCGGAACCAAGTCCCAATGTCATGGTATAGTCTACAGATGATTGAAATCCTCTGGAGGGCACCAATTCCTGAACTACGATATTGCTGTCAAAATACAATCGGGCGGTAGTGCCTATGGCAAATGGATTTTGGGCACTCCCCTTAAATTTAAGACGCAGATAGTTACGGTCGGCAGTTTTTTCACTATTGTTTCGGTAAACAAAGGCCGGCATGTTAACATTATTGATTACTAAATCCAAATCACCATCATTGTCTAAATCCCCGTAAGCTGCGCCATTTGAACGGGTAAGTGTTTCGAAGCCCCAGTTTTCATTGGCATTTTCGAAGGTAATATCGCCCTTGTTCCTAAAAGCGTAATTGGATTGTGGTTTTATGGGCATCTTTTGAATGATGGAATCGATGGATTCTTTCCTTCCGGTAAGGGCCATTTTTTGAATGATCTCATTGGCAAAAAAATCTACGAAGTCCAGATCTGTTAGGTCGTGATTGATGCCATTGGTCACAAAAATATCTTTAAGGCCATCGTTGTCCATATCGAACATAAGACCCGCCCAACTCCAATCTGTGGCATGTACACCGCTGTGGTATGCGATTTCAGAAAACGTCCCATTACCGTTGTTGAGTTGAAGGGTATTCTGAATGTATTGCTGATAAAAATCTTTGCCTTGCTTGAGTTTATACACGTTGTAACCCTCAAATTCCATTACGGATTTGACGCGTTGTTCCGGTTCGGGAAGCATATCCGTAATAAAGATATCCTGAAGCCCGTCGTTGTTGATATCCCCAATGTCGATACCCATTGCCGAAAGACTAAGGTGACCGGTCCATTTCTCAATTTCTTCCCGAAAAGTACCGTCTTGATTGTTGATGTAAAGGTAATCCCGTTCGTAAAAGTCATTGGAGACGTAGATATCGGGATACATATCCTGATTAAAATCCGATACCAAAACTCCCAACCCAAAACCAATAAGACTCCCATAAATTCCGGCTTGTTCACTTACATCTACAAAGTGTCCGTTGTCGTTTCTGAGCAGCATGTCGCCCACGCCTCGGAAAATGTGGGGGACACCCTCCCAATCTTGGGCGCGTACTTCACGTTGTTCTGCATATCCCAAACTACTTACGGGAATATTGCTGTTGTTTAAGATGTAAGCATCCAAATCGCCATCTTTGTCGTAGTCAAAGAAAGAAGCATGGGTGGTAAACCCGGTATCGGCCAGGTTGTATTCCCGGGCTTTTTCCGTAAAGGTAAGGTCTCCGTTGTTTATATATAGATCGTTGTCGTGGTTGTTGCCTTGCATATTACCGGCGTTACTCACATAAATATCGAGTAATCCGTCTGCATTTAAATCTGCCATAGTGACCCCGGTAGACCAAGGCTTGTTGCCACCAACTCCGGCCTTTTCTGTAATGTCCTGAAATTTAAAATTACCGAGATTCAAATACAACTTGTTAGAGACCATATTGCCAGTTAAGAAAATATCTACTAGGCCATCGTTGTTAATGTCTCCTAGGGCAACACCTCCACCATTGTAGAAATTTCGGTATTTAAAGATGTTGAAATCTTTTTGGTTTTCGACCTGATTAATAAAATCAATGCCGCTACTGTCTCCCGAAATAAGGGTAAACAGGGTTGGCTTCTCCGTCTCTGTATTTGCTTGTGGCGGGTGACTACAAGAAACAAAAAGGGTAAGGACTCCAAAGAACAGTATTGGTTTTGAATTCATATTACGGGTGCTCTTGAGTTAAGATTATTGGAGTATCGTTGTTACGAGCAATTATATATGCTTGAATATTGCCTAAATTGAACCTTTTAATTTGTCTTCCTGCACCAGATACCGGTGCGGTATGTGTTGTCCACCAGCTAAAAGCTCCCGCTCCTTGCCCGTGTAAAAGTACGCCATTAAGCCCGTCTAATCGGCCCAATTGTGTGCTTATCTCGTACCGGTTGCCAATAGGGAACAGATCTAAAAATCCGTCTGAATCAAAGTCAAATAATTCAAAGTCATAAATAGGTGCAAGCTGAGCAATAGGTGGTAACAATATTTTCTTAAAACCTCCATCACCTGTATTTAGAAAGACACAACTTCCCAGCTCTTGAGCCTCTCGTTTCAGGGATTGGGAAAGGGCTGTAGCACCAAACAAATCAGGTAAAGATGCAGCCGCGAATCCGGCATAGGTTCTGAATTTTTTATTTAAAAATGGAATTTGTTTAGATAATTCGTCCTTAGAGGCGAAAGGGGTTTCAACCCCTTGGTGATAGTAGGTCACAATGGGCTCGGTTGCACCGTTGGCATCAAAATCGTTGCGATACAGCTGAATTGGTTCCTGAGGCGAGGCTTTAAACTTACTGTTTAGTCCCCAATTTCCAGCTACCAGGTCCATCTTACCATCTCCATCCAAGTCTGCAGCCTTAAGAGCAGTCCACCAACCCGAGGTGTGCTCTAACCCGGGCACATTAAGACGGGTCCAGACATTTTCCTGAAGTCCGTATACTGTAATAGGATTCCACAGGCCTGCCAAGATAATTTCGGGGAAGTGGTCTCCGTTTAAATCGGCCTGGGCAACCTTAGTTATTGATCCGAAAGTTAGTAGGTCCGGAAATTTGGAGGTTGTGATGTCCTTAAAATTTCCCAATCCGTCATTTTCAAGTAGATAGTGCCTGGGAGATGCGCCAAACTTTCCGGGTTCTGCATCGGAAGTAATCAATAGTTGTGTCTGGCCTGTTTTGGTATCCTGAATAAGGTCAATACCGGATGCATTAATATATAAGCCGGATAGCACAGGTTTGGGAGGTTGTAATTGCCCTTTTTTATTCAAATAAAGTCTGGGCTCCAAGGGAGTGCCTGTTGTAAATTCGTTGCCACCGCTACCTATAATTAAATCGGGCGAGCCGTCTTTATTGACGTCGGTGATGGCAATTGCAGTATCTTCATTAAGGGCATGGTATTCAAAAACGGACTCTTGTGTTGAAAGAAAAGAGCCGTTGCTTTGTTGAAGCAATAATACAGACGGTTGGCGCTTGGCGCCGGCCAGCACCAAATCGTCTAGACCATCACCATCAAAATCGGCAACCCCAACAGCCGGTCCTTGGTTCGAGCCTGCAAAAACAATTAAAGGCTCCCGATCAAAATCTAAGGTGGCATTTTCGCGATGTGTAAAATCCAAAAGAGAATCGTGACGTTGCCAAACCAGGCCATTTCGTATGGGCTTTTTTGTATTAATGTTCTCCAAGGCGTTAGCTACGGCAAGGGTAAGGGTTTGATTTAGCACAGGTTTATACAGTGTCTGGAATTTACCAGAGGGCCAAATAACGGTAAGGGAATCCGGAGTTTCTTGGGCCAGTCCCATGTGGAGTTCGGGCGGAACGGCAGATAGATATCCACGGGTTGGATTGTTCTCTTCCATGATAATTTTTCCACCTTGGTAGACTAAAACCTTACACCCAATACCAAATGCATTGTCCTTGGGTCCCTTAAAGTTTATTTTTAGATAATGCCCACCTGAGGAACGGTTTTCATAGATAAGCGCCGGGGCATCTACTGGATTAATCACCAAATCTAAATCACCGTCTGAATCGAGATCGGCATACGTACTGCCGTGGCTAAATGACGGTTGATCGCCAATCCACGAGGCAGTCATGTCACTAAAAGTTAGGTCTCCGTTATTACGGTAGATGTAATTGGTGGTTTTTTTAGAAGGTATTTCCTGAGTGAGTGGTAAATCTGCATCTGTCATTCCAGCATCTATGCGGCGTTGTATGGACTCATTGGCAATAAAATTCATGTAGTCCATGTCGTTTGTAGCGCCTTTAATTCCATTGGTAATAAATAAATCTTTATACCCGTCGTTGTCGTAATCTGCTGCTAGTACTCCCCAAGACCATTCGGTGGCTGCAATGCCAGATAAAAACGCAGTTTCTGCGAATCTGCCGTTGCCCAGGTTCAATTGCAGGGTATTTTGCATGTATTGGGGTGAAAATCCGTTTTTTAAATATTGCTGATAAATGGGATAGCCATATTCCAATCCGGAAGTTTTATATGTAGGTAAATCTTCCGGGAGCATGTCCAGAGATACAATGTCTGTAAGTCCATCGTTGTTTAGATCCTTTAGATCGTTGCCCATGCTGTAGTGGGTAGTGTGTCCAATGGGACTGTCCTTGGTAGATATAACTTCTATAAATGAACCATTGCCCGTATTTAGGTAGAGGTAGTCATTTTCAAAAAAATCATTTCCTACGTAAATATCAGGATAGCCGTCTTGATTAATATCAGAAATGCCTACCCCTAGGCCGTATCCGGCTTTTCCCTGGAATATTCCTGCCTGAGCACTTACATCGGTAAAATGTCCGTTGTCGTTACGATATAGCCGATCACCTGAAATTGGGTCAAAGCCTTCGCGTTGAGACCCTTTGCCATAGGTCCGATTGGGGTGCACAGAATGGTTGAGAAGAAATACATCCAAGTCCCCGTCTAAATCGTAGTCAAAAAATGCAGCTTGTGTAGCTAGTCCTGAAAAGTCTAAACCAAATTCAGCTGCACGTTCTTCAAATACCGGAATGCCGTTGGCGTCATTTCCGGTATTAATATAGAGTTGGTTTTTACCCTTTAGCGCCCGGTAACCGGAAGCTTTACACAGGTATAAATCCAAACGGCCGTCTCCATTAACATCTGCATGGGTAACCCCGGTGGTCCAACCCTCAGCGTTACTTATGCCTGAAGCTGTTGTTATGTCTTCGAAACTTAGGTGGCCTTTGTTCAGGTAAAGGGCATCCGCTATCTGGTTGCCCACAAAATAGAGATCCGGCAGCTGGTCGCCGTTAAAATCTGCAGCCGCTACTCCGGATCCATTGTAGTAATACAAATAATTGAGAATGTTAAGCGATGGAGTTTCGGTAAGACGGTTTTGAAATGATACACCGCTTTTGCGTGAAGGAACTTCGTAAAACAAAGGTTTGTTTTTAGAGTCACATCCGGTAATCAGCAGTAATAATACAACCAATAGCGTGTTGATTTTCACGTCTTGAATTTAGGACTGCTAAAATACATAACTCATTTCTTTTCAGCAGAGTTACAATGTATGCTTATAAACATTTCACCAATTATTTAGTCTCATTAATCTTTTATTAATAGGTAAGGCTGTCGCAAAAAAAAAGCTGCCCGAAAGGGCAGCTTTTCCTGCATTGCAGCATGTTGTATTAGTAGCCAGGGTTTTGTTGTAAACCTGGGTTTGCAAGCAACTGTGGTAGTGGGATTGGGAAGAGGATACGTTTTTGATCACGATCACCTTTAAATTCCCAATTGCGGTTGTATTGTCCAAAACGAATCATATCGTTTCTTCTCCAACCTTCTGCGTATAATTCGCGTGCGCGTTCGTCTAATAAATCAGACTCAGATACGCTGGCCAATGGTGTAGCACCACGTAGTACACGAAGTTCATTTACCATGGCAGTTGCGTCTCCACCACTGCGTAACATGGCTTCTGCCTTCATGAGGTAAGCATCAGCAAAACGCATCATAATATTGTGGCCTTCGAAACCACCGCCAAAACGTGGGCTGTACTTAATAACACGGATACCGGTTTTCTCGTCGTTGTTGATAAGGGCTGGAGTGCCGTTACCGTCAACAAATCCACGTCCGAATTTCAAGGGCTGTCCCTGACGATCGGTAAGTGCATTTCCTTGTAACCCGTATTGTTGGTCAATTAAGAATCCAAGACCAACGTTTGATCCGTCTTCTTTTCCGCCGTTGTCTGAAGTTCCGGCTGCACCAGAGAATGCAACACCTACATTTGGAACACCACCACGACGTTCTTCCTGACCGTCTAGCGCAGCACTGTGCAGGTCAGATTCAAAACGGTTCTGGTTGGCATTACCTTCAAATAGGTCGTAATATTCAGCCAAGGTCGAGAAACCGTTCCAACCACCACCACCTAAACCGGTAGAGTTGTAGTGTAGTGTGTTGAAAATACGGTTACCAACAGCTGCAGTACCCCACCAGATGGTTTCTGAGTCTGCAGAAGATTCGAAAATTTCGAAGTAGCCTGCTTGTAACTCATAACCTGCAGCAGCGATACCGTCTACCAAAGCAATAACCGCCTGCATATCACCTGCAGCCGCAGCCGGGATGGCACCACCGGCAGCAATTGTTGCCTGATTGTCGAAAATGTGACGGTTTAGCAATACTTTGGCTTTTAGCATCATAGCGGCCTCTTTGCTAACCTTTTTAAGGTCACCAGTACCGGCAGCGACAGAAGCTAAACCTGAAATAGCAGCGTCTAAATCGCTAAGAATAAAGTCTACCGCAGCAGCACCACTCAAAACTTCTGGAACTGCAGATGAGGATAGATTGGTGTCGCGATAAGGTACTTGACCAAACAAGTCCAAAATAGTAAACATAGAGAAGGCTCTCAAAAATCTGGCCTGAGCAGCAACATCAGAAGAAGCGCCACTTCGGCTATCTAAAATTTGAGAAGCCAACAACTGGTTAGAGTTGAATTGGTCGAAAGGGGTAAGAATGTCAGTTTCCTCAAGACCCCAATCGTGAGAATGTAATTTTCTCCAACGACCGTTGTCTCCCCAGTCGGCACCACGGGTAGGAACCAAAAGCGCATCCGTAGTTACTTCGTAAAGTGCATAGCGGTTTGCCTGATCTCCCCATTGTCCGTAGACGTTATTATAAAGCTGTTCCAGAGCTGAAGCTGGGTTTTCCAGCCCCTGAAATCCTTCGGAGATGAAGGAGTCGGTTTCTTCAATCTGTAAATCCGTACAGGATGAAAGAGCGAAGACGGCCGTCAGCGTTAAAGAAAAATAGTTTAGATATCTTTTCATGATATACAATTTTTTTTAATTAGAATGACGCGTTGATACCGAAGGTAATTGTTCTTGGGTTCGGGAATGCCGCCCAGTCAATACCACGGGTTGGAACGCCAGAACCTAAAGTTCCAGTTGCCACGGTTACCTCAGGATCAATACCGCTGTAATCTGTAATCAGGAACAGGTTTTGACCAGTTAATGATAAACGTAAAGACTTAAAGGTTCCGCTACCACTTAGAGGAACATTGTAGCCTAAGGTTGCGTTTTGGAAGCGCACAAAATCTCCTTTTTCAAGGAAACGGGTAGAAACGGCTGTAGAAGCACTTCCACTCTCACCTGCATTTGCAGCATCCACAGTAACGTTACGAGCAGTTACAATCTGACCAGCATTAAAGAATGAGTTGGCCGTATTGTTGTATACAGAGAATCCAAACTGACCACTGAAATAGGCGCTTAAGTCCCAGTTACGGTAGTTGAAGTTTAGGCTTAAACCTGTAGTAACATCTGGAAGGGCATCTTCTCCAACAAATTGTTTGTCGGAATCCGGATCACCAACACCGTTTCCATCTACATCCTCGTATAATGGGTTACCGCTGGCGTCAAAACCTAGGAATTTAGCCATGTACCAGGAGTATAAAGAGTGACCGGCTTCAAAGCGCTGAGCAAAAGCTCCTGAAAGACCAGGACCTGCAATCTCACCAGTGTTGATGGATCCGGCAAAGTCTTGTACTTCGTTATTGTTGTACGCAATGTTAAACGCTGCATTGAAAGTAGCGTCTGAGGTTTGAACGAAATCATATGCCAAAGCAAGTTCAATACCTTGGTTTAGGATTTTCGCATCTACGTTACCAAATTGGAATGGGTTGGTAGAAGGAGCCGCAGGAGGAGTTTGCAACAAAACATCGCGAGTCTCATTGCGGTATACATCTACACTACCGTTTAAACGGTCGTTGTTAAATCCAAAATCTAAACCTGCGTTGAAGTTTAAGGTAGATTCCCATTTTAGGTCAGGGTTGTCGGTAGCTACAATTACAAGACCGTTTTGGTTTACTACGTAATCATTTTGAATGCCTAAACCGGCAAAACGCTGGCGCGCAACGAAGTTACCGTAACCTAAACCATCTTGGTTACCAGTAATACCTCCACTCAAGCGCAACTTAAGCGTTGAAATATTTTCCCCAATAAAGTCTTCTTCTCCAATTTGCCAAGCGAAAGCTCCTGAAGGGAAGAAACCGTATTGATTTTCGGTACCGAAACGAGACGAACCGTCTGCCCGCATGGTTGCAGTAAATAGGTATTTGCTGTCGTAGCTATAGTTAACACGACCAAAGAATGACTGTAATTCGTCTGTATTGTCGAACAAGTCTGCAGTGAAGGCCTGAACTCCACGGTCAATAGACAACGGATTGACTTCGCCCGGTACAACAGATGGGAATAAACGGTTGGTTTTAAGACCACCGGTATTTACTCCGTAGAAGAATTGTTGGAAATCACCAGTCAAAGAACCTTGAGCTTGCTCAATGGTTCTGCGAAGATCCACACCCATTTCGTTTAGGTCGGAGGTATAAAAACCTCTACCTGCCGCAGAACGGCCGTAAGTACGGAAATTTTGATAGGCGTAACCAGCCAATGCATCTATACGAGATTTACCAATTTCTTTGTTGAAATTTAAGGTAGCCTCTAGGGTTTGGTTGTCGCGGTCAAGGGTATTGTAGGTTCCAAATCCGCTACCTTCAATACCTTGGAAATTTTGAAGTTTAGAGCTCATTACAGAAGTGTTTTCACTTTCTGAAACGTCGTAGCCCAAATTTACCTTACCAGAAAGTTCTGAAGTAAATTTATACTCTGCAGAACCGTTTAATAAGAAACGATTGGTATTGGTAATGTTTTGGGTTTCTGCCAAATAGTTAGCGGGTTGAATCTGACCTCCACCATCGTCAAATCCTGGGTCTGATGGCCAGGTTGGGTTGGCAGAATATGCAGAACCTAAAATATCTCCGCGGTATCCGGCACCTGCAGCCAAAGGAGGTTGCTCACGATTCACACGGCTCACAGAAGTCTGGAAGCCTAATACCAGTTTGTCATCCAACAAGCGTTGGGTAAGGTTTAAACGACCGGTAATTCTTTCAAATTCCGATTTTTGTACCACCCCAAATTGCTTTTGATAACCAAAAGTAGCCCGAACATTTCCTGAACCGTAGTTGCGGGAATATGCCAAGTTATTATTGGTAGAAGCAGAAGTGCGCAATACTACATCTTGCCAGTCGGTATCGGCACCGTAGTTTACAGCAGAAACATTACCCCCGTATGATCCTACTGCAGAAAGGAATCCAGCTGCGTTTAGCAAGTCGTACTGACGTACCGGTGTAGATGAACTTACGCTAGATGACCATTCGATTACAGGAGCAGAAGCTGATTTACCACTCTTGGTAGTAATGATTACTACTCCATTCGCACCGCGTGAACCGTAGATTGCGGTTGCAGACGCATCTTTTAGAATGCTAATACTTTCGATATCGCTTGGGTTCAAGAAATTAAGAGGGTTCCCTGTGTCACTACTGCCTTGTCCAGTGTCACCAGTAGCATCGGTGTTCTGTCCAAAAAGCGGCACACCATCTACTACGAAAAGTGGATTGTTGTTGGCGCGTACAGAGTTCGAACCGCGAATGTTTACCTGAATGCCTGCTCCGGGTTCACCGCTAGTTTGTTGAATGTTAACACCCGCAGTTTTACCTTGAATAAGTTGTTCAGGAGATGTAATTACCCCGCCGTTAAAATCGTCGGAGGTAACTGCAGTAACAGAACCGGTAGCATCCTTAACAGTGGTCTGGCCGTAACCGATAATTACAACCTCTTCAAGTGCTGTAGCATCTTCTTGCAGCACAACATTAAAAGATGACCGACCGTTTACGACTATTTCTTGGGTAGAATATCCCACATAGCTAATAACGAGAACGGCATCAGAAGACGAAACTTGAATGGAAAAATTTCCGTCGAAGTCTGTCTGCGTACCAGTAGTGGTTCCTTTAACGACCACACTTGCTCCTGGAAGGGGGCCATTGGCGTCAGAAACCGTACCAGATACTTCTTGCGCCTGTGCTAAACCAAAACACAACAGTGCTCCGGATAGCAACAAACTCTTGAGTAACGTAATCTTCATAAAAATGGATTTTGAGTTTAGTTTAATTAAATTCAATTAGGGGGTCAAAGTATGTAAAAAAAAATTTAATCCACGCAACCACGTGGCCTCAAGAGGCTTCGAAATCGGTTTCGTGTTAATAACTTTAGTGTTGGTTGATACAAAATGCTACATCTGCTTTCGATTTGCGCACTCAGTATTAATTGGGGGATGTTTTTAGCAATTTGACGGCAAATATAAAAATATTTTGTACTAACAACAATAATTGGGGAATTACATCAATTAAAAAAGGGAAGTTTATACAAGTTTTGTAGACTAATTTCGCTATCCTATTAAATTATTGGTACCTTGTGAGCAGTTGTAAGCACTACTGAATCTTGAAGAAAAAGATTACTCTTAAGCACATTGCCAGGGAATTGGATGTTTCCATTTCAACAGTTTCCAAAGCTTTAAAAAACAGTCATGAGATCAGTCGTGACACGCGCGAAAAGATACAGGCATTTGCGCGACTGTATAACTTCAAGCCCAACAATATTGCCGTCAGTCTAAAGAATAAACGAACCAAGAATATCGGGGTTATCATTCCCGATATTGTTCATCACTTTTTCACTACTGTTTTTCGCGGAATTGAGCATTACGCAAATGATAAAGGATACAACGTTATTGTTTGTGTTTCTGACGAATCATTTGACAAGGAGGTTATTAATATGGAATTACTGGCCAATGGCAGTATTGACGGTTTTATTATGGCCTTATCTGCAGAAACCCAGGAGCGAAACGATTTTAATCACCTAAAGGAAGTGACAGGTCAGGGTATACCTTTAGTGCTTTTTGATCGGATAACCGATGATATCGAATGCGACAAAGTTATTATTGACGATCATGCGGCGGCTAAAATGGCTGTAGACAGCCTGATTAAAAGTGGTAAAAAACGTATTGCACTTATTACTACAGAAAGCTATCTGAACGTCAGTGCTAAAAGGGAACGTGGGTATGTAGACGCCCTTGAGCAGGCAGGACTTCCTGTGTTAGAAGAACATATCTTGCGACTTCCATATCAGTATGAAAATGAATCCCTGAGCAAAGCATTTTTTAAAAAATGTAATGTAGACGCAGTGTTGTGCGTCAATGAAATTTTTGCGGTCCGTGGCATGCGAATTGCTCAAGAATTAGGCAAAAAAATACCAGAGGAAATTTCTTTTATTGGGTTTACAGACGGCTTACTTTCCCGATATGCAAACCCTACCTTAACTACGGTCGATCAAAACGGTGAGCAGATGGGGGAAATGGCTGCACGCATGCTAATCGAAAAAGTAGAACGAGAGTACGACGAAGAAGATCCGTCTAATTTTCGAACCGCCATAATACCCGTAAGCCTTAAGTTGCGGAATTCCACTGCGGTATAAAAAGACTCATTATTCCAGTTAAAGTTTACTCAATGCGAAATTGATAAATTTCGGAAAGCGAACTATTTCCTGCAGGATCTGTGGATCTGATACGCCAGTAGTACACCCCGGTGGTTGTGAGTGCTACTGTAAAAGATTCATTATTCGTATTGCCCACAACCGATTCTGGAGGATTTGAGGTGTTCAGGAGTACTTCATAACTCAAAGGTTCTGAGTCCAAATCTGACCCTTTCCAATATAGGGTCACCGGTCCGGGGGATTTTACCGATCCCGATATAGGCGCGGTTAGATCTGCAGGAAACGGGGCGTAGTTTGCTGTGGAGATTCCAGCGTTATAAAAATACCAAGTAGCTGTTTTTGCTGTTTCTGAAGTTCCCGTATTTCTGGAAGTAACGCTCCAGGAATAGGCATTTCCTCGGGTTAGCGTTAATGCAGCTTCTTGATTTTGGGTGTTTACCACGTTTCGGTTATTCGTTTCCAAATCCGTTACTTCCAGCGTAAAGCTGTCGGTATTTGCTCCGGTAGACCACTGAAATCGAATGCTGCTTTGTGAATCTGAAACCGGTGTTCCTTCGGTACATTCAGATAGATTTTCCGGGAAAATTAAGGTGCCTGCCACAGGAGGCAGTTTTACAGGCTCGGGTTGAGGATTCGGGCCGGGTGCGTCGGATCCACAACCGGTAAACCATAAAACCGACAAGACGTAAAAAAGGTAGCTAGATTTTTTCATTCAATCATAAACGTTTGACCAATAGTGAATTGCTCTCCTTCGACAAGCAATAAATACATTCCGGTTGCCAAATGCCCAACGTTCAGATTTAAAAGATCCGGTTCGGGATTTGGGGTAACATACATTACCGATTGTCCTTGCATAGTAAATATCTGAATACGGATGGGCGTGTTGCCCGGTTCAAATGCAAGCCTTAGTAAACCATCTTTAACGGGATTCTGTCCTATTTTATAGGTGCTTCCATAGAGTAATTGCTTCGAATATATTCCCTGGCAATCCAGGTCGGTGCGAATTTCTATGTCGTTTAGGCCCTCTTCTAGCGGTATGCTAAACGTTTGTTCGGATGTAGTCCAATGCTTATTGTTTACACTTACGAAATAGTGCATGCCTCCTGCCAAATCCAGATCAAATTTTCCGGTTATAGGATTTACACTGCCACTTACTTGAAGGGCGTCGGGTTCCGAAATATCGAGATTGAAACATTGGGAATAGGTAGCTGTACCCGTTACATAAATACACAATTCATACGCACCGGCCTTTAAATTATTGAAGGTAGTGGTGGTCGAAAATTCAATTGTGGCCGATACGTTTTCTCCGGTCAAATCGGCACTGTAGGCCAGATCTTGATCGGCAGTAATTGCAATACTACCGTTCGAAGCACCGCGACATGTAGCCGAGAAGGCTTGAACCTTAAAGTTTTCGGGGTCCAGCCCAAAGATTTCACAACCGTAAACATCTACAGTTTTACCCAGTGGGGTGTCCGGGCAAGTGTCTAGATCATCTGGAATCCCATCGCTGTCTGCATCGGCCGGATTGTCGTCTGGGAAGAGTGCTGTAGGAGCACTGCCAAACAGGCGGAATTCTCCTGGAGCTAAGGTAATGGTCTGCTGGGTTTGTGGAACCACAAATTTCAGGTTGTTTTTTAACCATTCATACCAAACGCCAGAGGTTTGAAAATCGACATAAATGTCTTGTGTTTGTACCCCAAAGTTTGCAATAAGCGTAAGATATTGTGATTTTCCGGAAACCGGATTGGGCAGGCTTAACTTAACGGTTTTTAGTCCGGAGGTTGCCCCCAGGTCTAGTGTAAAGTCCGATGTGCGAAATACCGGCTCAAATTTTTTGAGTTGAATGAGGTTACGCCATTGGTCATGCAAAGCCGCCCGATTGGGAT
The DNA here is from genome assembly GCA_046047415.1 of Bacteroidota bacterium. Lineage (GTDB taxonomy): Bacteria > Bacteroidota > Bacteroidia > Flavobacteriales > Flavobacteriaceae > Robiginitalea. The sequence continues at coordinate 50,937 of JBJOHX010000065.1, read as the reverse complement.
TTTCTAAATAATCCCATCTTATAGGCTTGTTGCCCAAACGACCATTATAATCTATGCTGTAATCATATCCCAACTCTCCGAACTGCCAAATCATTTTGGGTCCCGGTACCGCAAAGAAGAAGGCACCCGCTGCTTGCATGCGTTTGAGGGCTGTTGCAAGATTTTTGACGGAATACGTTCCTGCTACTCTCCCAAAGTTGAGATTTTTGTACATGAGCCGTTCTTCGTCGTGACTTTCCATGTACGATAGCGCAGAGGGTTGTGAAAATCCTTTTGTTTTCCAGGATACACCCCCAAAATTAGACCGGCCACCATCATGATACCCCATGCTTGCCTCATTAAAGGGGTCTGTCTGCTTGTTCCAGAGTAGAATACCTTTCCCTTCGTCTATACGATAATTGGCCCATTGAGATTCTTCGGGAATTTCACCCAAATGTTCAAAAATGACCAGGAAATCCGAATCCGAAGCCCATTGGGTGTCTGCATATTGCTTTAAGACAGCAACCCGATCGCTCTGTAACGTATTGGTACAGTTATAATCTGCGGGATTACAATTTTGAGTAAACCCTTTGGTAAGGTCCCAGCGCATACCGTCTATATGAAACTCATCGATCCAATAACGCACCGTGCGATTCACATAATCTCTTGTGGCTTGGCTCTGATGATTGAAATCATTAAAAACAGAATAGGTGTGGGTGGCATTTATATTAAAAAAGGGGTTTTCGGGTGCAACCTGACCTCCGGTGCAACCTTCGCAGTTGTTCCACATCCTAAAATAGGGGTGTTGGCCAGTGGCTTGATTATAGACCACGTCTAGTAATACGGCAATACCACGTGCATGGCAGGCATCTATAAGGCTTTTTAAAGCGTCTGCGGTTCCGTAATATTTATCTAAGGCCATATGAAAAGCAGGATTATATCCCCAGCTTTCATTTCCATCAAATTCATTTACCGGCATGAGTTCAATGGCATTTATACCTAATTCTTCCAAATAATCTAATCGTTCTTCTACCGCAGCAAAGCTGTGTCTCGCATCGAAATCTCGGACCAATAATTCATAGATCACCAAATCGTCTCGGGCCGGTGGCACAAAATCCGGATGTTGCCAGTTGTAAGGAGCGTCACCGGTGCGCAGTACCGTTACTGCTTCGGTTTGCCCGGTGGGGTATTGAGGGAGATTTGGATAGGTCGTGGATTCAATAAAACTGTCATTCCCGTAACCGTCTAACACTAAGGTAGAGTAGGGGTCTGCAATTGGAATATTGTACTCCACCAAGTATTGGTACAGGTGATTGTACTGAGGGGTGAGTCCAGTGAGTTCAATCCAAAAACGATCTTTAGCTGAATCGTGTTTCATTAGGAAAGGGTCCGAAACCAACCAGTTATTGAAATCTCCGATAACATGTACAAATTCCTTTCCGGGGGCATAAAGTACCAAGGTCACGCGGGAGGGGTCTGTGGGATCTACATTACTTCCATCTAATAGTCCTGTGGGCAGGGGAGCCTCTTCTACCTGAGGCAAGGTATAGGCCTGAAATAAAATTGATTTTTGTTCCGTGCCATTTGTGGCCTGAAGTTCAAAGGAACTGGGGCCGGTGGGTATGTAACTGAACTGATACCCGACACTGTTATTTTGAGAATCAATAATAGTGCCGTTGAGCAGTAGGGTAAAGTCCGATGCTTCTGAGGCAACGGCAGAAATTTCGAGGTTTTCTCCAGGGTTTAATATGCTTACTGTTGTGGCCGGAGAAGTAAGTGTTACTTGGTATCCGCCTACATCCGTAACAAAGTCCTGTGTTTTTTTGTCGCCGGTGCCGTCCTTGGCTTTTACCAGCAATCCCATGCGGTCTATACCCGCGGTGTTGAACAGGGTTGCCGGGGTAAAGGTGAAACTAAAACTACCGTCCGAATTTGCGGTCATTTTTTGAGCCTCATTCGAATTTTGCCAGGTCCCGTTGGTTGGTGAATCCGTGGCGGAGGCCCCAGGACTGCTGAAATACCAGGCCCAAATGTAGACGTCCGAAACGCCCCAGGGGGCTGGATTCACTCCGGTTACAGTCACCGTAATTTCGGTATTTGCACCAAAGGTCAACGGATCAATGCTAAATACGGCATTCTGTTGCTGTGCAGATAGGTTTAACCAACCCAAGATTAAAACCAAAGCCGAAATTAGTCGTCTCATACGCAATTGCCTTTCCATTTATGATAAAAAGAGGCCTCGCTTAGAGCGAAGCCCCTTTTTAAGAATTTTTGCTAAAATTTACAGATTATTTAGCGATAATCGTATAGGTTTCACCGTCATTGAAATCTAGGAAAATGTCGTAGGTACCTGCTGTTACGGCAATGTTTGCTCCATTAGCTTCAAGTGTACCGTCTGCACCGTCGTCACCAAGATTGTTCCCCCAGTCTTCACTGAGACGAAATTTAATTTCTCCGTCAATTAAGGTCACATTTTGAGCCATCCAGTAACCCGGATTTACCTCGGTAAAGGTAAAGTCAGGACCGGCACCACCCCAGTCGTTGTAACCTGAACCAACAACACCCCAAAGGTCTGCAGCCTCGATGGTAAACGAGTTGTTTTTAAGGTCAAAGGTTACCGCGTAGAAGCCTGCAGTAACTGCAATGTTTGCGCCGTTGGCCTCTAGGGTTCCATCTGCGCCGTCGTCCCCAAGGTTATTGCCCCAATCGTTGTTAAAGCGGAATTTCATTTCGCCATCAAGTAATTTTACACCTGCCTTGAAAGTGTCGGTGGTGTAGTCGTAGTGCAATTTTGCGTCGGGTCCGGCACCACCCCAGTCATTCCAGGCAGAGCCTACAATACCCCAGGTAAACGCCTCAATGGAATAGGTGTTTGCGCCCAAGTCTAAGGTGATTTTGTAATCACCGGCAGTAACAGCCAAATTGGCCCCTCCGGCTTCAAGTGTGCCGTCTGCACCGTCGTCTCCTAGGTTGTTACCCCAGTCGTTGTTTTCCCGGAATTTAATTTCTCCGTCTTTTAGGTTTACGTACGCAACATACACATCGGCATCTGCGGTAGTGTAGAATGGAAGGTCTGGACCTGCTCCACCCCAGTCATTCGCAGCAGAACCTACAACACCCCATGCAGATTTGGCAATGCCACTGCCAACTCCAGTAATTTCCTTCTCAACAATGCTAAAAGAAAATTCAATGGCATCGGATAGTTTTTCCATTCCGTTGGTGGCATCGCTGCTGCCGATAAACGCCTTAACTCGGAAATACACAATCCCGGCATTGTTTGGGTTGCCAGCATCGTCTTTAGTAGTAGGGTCGTCGTCTAAGCCAAGCAATTCGGCCATGGCTAAGATATTACCCATGGTAACGCCGTGGTTGGTTTCAGACAGGGTGCCTGAGTCGTAGTCCAGCGTGCTGAAATTCGGATTTACGGAACCTTGCAACTGATAGCTGATGGTGGTTTGTACCTTAAAATCGGGAATGTTCCACACAAAACGCTCAGCAAGACTATTGCGCGTGGCTTTAGATACGCTGTAGGCACTAGAAATGGAGTTAATGAATTCGAGGTTTTCCTGAGGAGGCCGAGCTTCCAGGACCAAGTAGTCCTCTTTGTCACAACCTTGTAGCGCTATTAGGCTAAACAGGGCTAGACCGATATATCTGAAATTTGAAATTAATATTTTCATGGTTATCTGATTAGTATCCAGGGTTTTGAGTTAAATTAGAATTGATAAGCAAGACATTGTCCGGCAATGGAAAAATGTTTCGGTAGTCCTCAACTGATTTTCCATTCGATGCGCCGCCTTTAAATGGCCATAGATAGGCACTACTGGTAAACTGTCCGTAGCGGATCAGATCCGAACGTCTAAGTCCTTCCCAATGCAATTCGCGGGAACGCTCGTCTAGTACAAATTGCAGGTCAAGATCTGAAGCAACTGCATTTGGAGCACCCGCGCGGCTTCGCAATTCATTGATAAGATTAACGGCTGTGGCTGTACTTCCTCCACCGCCTCGAAGTGAGGCCTCTGCATAATTCAGATAAATTTCGGCAAGACGTATAAGCGGCAGGTCAGTATCGGTAAAGTTTCCGGCGGTATCACTACCGGGATTGCCGTTTACATCTATGTTTCGGAATTTTGATAAGGCATAGCCGTCCTCAAAGGTGTTGGCTATTTTTTGAATTACATAGTTTTGACCATCGGTATAAAATTGCGCCCTTCCATCGTTCCAGGCTACCGGGAATCCACCTGCATCATTTTGTGTAATAGCGTAATCAAATTTCTGAACTAATCCACTGGTGGTGCGGTAGCCGCTCCATCCGCCATTTACTCCAAAATCTGTTGGTTTCATGCTGCCGCCAAGCGGTGCGTGCACCAGAAAGGTTGTACCGCCGTATGTTTGCGATTTTATTCCGTCATAATTCAGAACAAAGATGAACTCATTCTGAGCGCCATTACTATTGTTATCCGCTAAGAATAGCTCGTCGTAGGCAGAGCCATTGCCATTTCCGTCTGTGATATTAATGCTATAAGCACTATTTATCACCTTTTCGGAGTAGCTAATAGCATCTGCATAACGGTTTGCTCCTATTAAGGATTCTGCATTCAGATATAGCCTAGAGAGTAGGGCCCAGGCTGCAGCCTGATCTACCCGTCCATATTCATTGGATAATGGCGCTTTTAGCTGGTCCTGAATTTCGAGTAATTCATTTTCCACAAACGTGAAAATTGCTTCCCGATTACTCTGTTCTGGAAGATTGGTGGTTATTTCAGTTACCAGAGGAACATTGGCAAAAAGATCCATAAGATTATAATAGGCATAGGCCCTTAAAAACCTGGACTCCGCAATATAACTAGCTACTTCTGCATCTGTAGCCAGAGTTTCGGCATTTGATATAAATGAATTACTAAAACTCACTACCTGAGACAAACGAAAGTACATGGCAGTAGTAAAGTCATTGCCACTACCCCAAGACATCTCGTGCAGATTAGGTAAGCCGGGATCTCCCCATCCTACCACACAATGGTCTGTAGTGAGTTCATTTAAATTAAACAACATCCGAGAAAACTGCGAGAATCCTTCGTCAATCCCACTGATATCGGGTTGGCCTGCAGGTCCGTTTTGACCGGTTAATACGAGACTAGAGTATACCTTTGCCAGTGCACTTTTAGCTTCGGTGGCATTCTTGTATACATCTACCTCAGTAAATAGATCCGGGTCAATGGGCACCTGATCCAATTCGTCATGACATGCACTGATCAATGCGAAAGTTGCACATCCAGTCAGAAGAAGTAATTTCCTATTCATAACGTCTGATTAAAAGTTTAGATCTAATCCAAGTACCACAGTGCGGGGTCTTGGATAAAAGTTATTGTCAATACCACCGGTAATTTCTGGGTCTAACCCGTCGTATTTGGTAATTACCAGCAGGTTCATTCCGGACATGTACATTCTAAGGTTAGACTTGCCGACAAACTTGTCGAAATTGTACCCCAAGGTCACGTTGTCTAATCTAAAGAAAGAAGCATTCTGAATAAAGTAGTCACTGAGTAGATTCGTTTCGGTGAATGAATTGAATCGGGTAGTGAGGTAGCTGGAATGGATGTTGCGTAAGATATCGTTTTGGAAAGCGCTGGTGAGCGCCGTAGTACTTGCTACGTTATTGTAGTTGTAATTCCCTAAACTAGCTCTAGATACAGCACTGAGATCCCAGTTTTTATAGCGCAGGTTGGTGCTAAAGCCCATGATAACATCTGCATACGGACTCTTGTACAAATACCTGTCGCTAGAATTGATTTTGCCATCGTCATTAATATCTGCATAGGCGCCTTCGATTGGATTTCCCCAACGATCATATACTTGTTTGTACACCAAATAGGTAAAGGGCTCTGACCCCACCTGATGGCGTTGAACCGTATTTCCGACACCACCTGAAATACCACCAACATCCTGAGTGTCGGGCAGTCTTGTAATGGTGTTGTCGTTAAAGGCTACGTTGTAGTTCAGGCTCCACTCAAAATCCTGAGTGCGCACAGGAACGGCATTGAGTTCCAATTCAATCCCTTTGTTTTCCATATCGCCAATATTGGCACTAATGGTATTTCCAAAATTGGTAAAGGGATCTACGACAGTGGTCGCAATTAGGTTTTCAGTCTTGCGAATATAACCGTTTACGGTTCCTGAGAGTCTGGCATCCAAAACCGAAAAATCCAATCCCACGTTTAGCGTGTTACCAACCTCCCATTTCAGATTTTCGTTAATGGGCTCCGGACGGAAGGTTCGGTAGAAGGTGTCTCCAAACTGATATTGTGCAGAGGTAGTACTCACTACATAACGAGTTAGGAAGTTGTAATCTCCAAGACCGTTTACGTTACCTACTTCCCCGTAACCCAACCTCAGTTTAAGCTCGTTAAAAGGCCCGTCTTCTAGGAAGGATTCGTTATGTACGTTCCATGCAAATGCTGCAGATGGGAAATACCCCCAACGATCGTTTGGATTTAATTTAGACGAGGCATCTGCACGTAGGGTGGCAGTAAATAAATATTTGCCGTCAAAATCATAATTCATTCGTCCAAAATAAGAGAGCAATACGTTTTTGGATTTATCAATAAACGATTGGCTGGTAGATGCTTCGGCATCCAGAACTCCGCTAGCATCCAAGATACGTACATCGTTAGTAGACGAATTGTCGAACTCAAAGTCTTGATAAGCATAGCCCGCAGTTACGTCTAAACGATGCTTTCCAAGTTCCTTTTTGTAGTTCGCATAGGCATCGAACACCCGGTTGGTAGCCTTATTGGAATAGTCGGTACGTGAACCGTCAAAACCTGTACTGGAAGTAGGGATGTTGTTTGGAGTGATTCGGGCACCGTTGCTCTTAGATAAGTCCAAAGCAGCATTAACGGTAAGGGTTAGACCTGGGGCTCCGGGCAGGGAATAATCTGCCTTGATATTTCCAACAAATCGATTGATTTTGGCCTGATCGTCTATTAAATCCAATAATGCAACCGGGTTGGTTGGTGCAAGATTTAACTGATAATCTCCGGTGGCATTTAAATAGGTGTAATAACCGTAATCTAATCCATTTTCATCTGTATAGGCATAGAACGGAGAATTTACACTATAAACGGGTTGGGTAGGGTCGAACGCATTGGCCGACCAAATAGCGCCGCGATCGGCAAACCTGTTATTGGTGCGCGAGATGCGGCTGTTTAACTCCAACTTCAAATTGTTGTTAAATAGCGTTGGTGTAAGGTTCAATGACCCGGTAACGCGCTTGAATTCATCGCTTTTTAAAATCCCTTCTTGACCTGTTTTACCTAACGAAAAACGCAATGGAATGCCTGCAAGCGCTCCGGTAGCACTAAAAGTGTTATCTGAACCGGCGGCACGCTGGTAAATTTGCTTTTGCCAATTGGTACTTTCATTACCCAATCGCGCAATATCGTCTGCACCTCCGTAGGTGTTTACAAGATCCCTGTATTCCGAGGGCGACAATACATCTATAAAATTTACAGGCTCGTACACAGAAGCACTGCTCCTGAAATTGAAACGGAATTCTCCGCCCTTACCTTTTTTAGTGGTAATTAAAACCACTCCATTGGCAGCTCTGGAACCGTAAATTGAAGTGGCCGAGGCATCTTTTAAAACACTAATAGCCTCAATGTCATTGGGGTTAATTAGGTTAAGTGGGTTTCGAGTACCCCCTACACCACCGTCGTTAAGCGGCACACCGTCTACTACAAAAAGTGGGTTTGAGTTAAGATTCAGGGACCCAATTCCTCGAATTAAGAAATTAGACCCTTCACCAGGAGCTCCACCACCGGTAACAATAGATACCCCAGCAATTTTACCTTGAATAAGTTGTTGGGGGGAAACAATTGGCCCTTTGTTGAAATCCTTGGAGGTGACCAGGTCCAGAGTCCCGGTTAGATCTTCCTTCCGTACGGAACCGTAACCGATTATCACTACTTCATCTAAAGCAGCGGCGTCTTCTTCTAGGGCAATGTTGAGTTGTGCGCCGGAAACGGCCACGCTCACGGTTTTAAAGCCCACATATGAAAATCGCAATTCGGTATTTGCAGCTACATCAATAGAGTACAATCCATCGAAGTCTGTAGTTGTACCATTATTAGTGCCAGCTACTACAATGCTAACCCCCGGCAGGGGTTCTCCGGTTACGCCGGAGGTTACCGTTCCGCTAACCCGTATTTGGGAGAATCCCAAAACAGGTATGAGCAGGAAGAACAACACCCATAAATGAGTTTGTTTTTTCATAAAAAAGTATAGAAATTGTTAAACAATAGACTAAATGGCAGTTATTTCTTCGGCTTAAATTTATGTTAAAACGGATTTTGACTGAAATCAAGTTTTTGTTTATGAGGGTCTTACAACGTTTTCATGTTAAAAACTTATTAATTACAACGTTGTACTACCTTTGATTTTTTCAACTCAGAAAACCTGGTCTTGGAATCAAAGGATGGTTAAGTAAGTTTATTAAACGTGAAAATCCTGCTTATCGGATTTGTGATTTTAATCTTTAGTGGAAGCGAAATATGAAACCTAAAATGACCCTTAAGCGAATGGCTCGAGAATTGGATGTTTCCATTTCTACGGTTTCAAAAGCCTTGCACAACGATAAGAATATTAGTCAGGAAACACGGGACCGTGTACAGGCATTTGCCAAATTTTACAACTATCGGCCCAACAGTATTGCCCTGAGCCTTAAGCAGAAAAAATCCAAGACCATTGGGCTGATTATCCCCGAAATTGTGCATCATTTTTTTGCCAAGGTGATGAGCGGCATAGAAGAGGTTGCCAATGAACGCGGTTATAATCTTATTATTGGTGTTTCCAATGAACAGTTCGACAAAGAAGTGATAAATCTTGAACTCTTAACCAATTCTAATATTGATGGGTTTATCATGTCCATTTCTAAGGAAACTTTGAGAAAGGGAGATTTTCACCATTTAAATGAAACCATAAACCAGGGTATTCCTATTGTTTTATTCGACCGCGTTATAGATGAACTGCCCTGTGATCGAGTTATTGTCGATGATCAATTAGGGGCTTGCCAGGCAGTATTGCATTTGCTGGAAACCGGGTGTAAGAACATTATGCTTATAACTACCGAAGATTATATAACCATTGGTAAATATAGGACAGAGGGGTATCTGGATGCCCATAGGCAGCACAACATCCCCATTCGGGAAGAACTAATTCACCGGACCGACGATTTGGGAGACCAAGATCTGGAACAGGTCAATTTGGAAAACGCCATAAATCGATTACTCGATAAATATCCGGAGATTGACGCCATTTTTGCCGTAAATGAGATTTATGCGGTTACGGCACTAAACGCAGTTCGTAATAGGGGAATAGAAGTTCCTGAAAAATTTTCGGTAATCAGTTTTTCGGACGGAGTACTTTCGAGACATGCTCGACCTGCATTGAGTACGGTAAGCCAACATGGCAAGGAAATGGGTCGCGAAGCTGCTAATTTATTGCTAGATAAATTGGAAAAAGATGAAAATAGCAGTGAAGATTGGATTACAAAAGTCATTAAAACCACGTTAATTGAGCGCGATACCACTAAAAAGCGCTATACTTCATCAGAAAATTAATTACATTTGAAGCCTTAAAGGCAGTTTTTCTTCACAAGTTTTTGGTTATACCATGCCTTTCGGCATTTTTGACCGTCACCTATTTATATTAATTTTTTTCGGGATTCGATATTTGTATTCCCGGACTTCAGCAATTATGAAAGGAATCATTTTTGATTTAGATGGCGTTATTGTGGATACCGCCAAATATCATTTTTTAGCCTGGAAAAAGCTTGCAGAACAGTTGGGAATCGAGTTTACTGAGGCAGACAACGAACATTTTAAAGGAGTTAGTCGTGTCCGTTGTCTTGAAATTTTACTTGAAATGGGAAATCTCGAGGTTTCCGAAGTCCAATTCCAAGCATTTCTAACAGAAAAAAATGAAGATTATCTGGAATATATTTCGCGAATGGATAGTAGTGAAATATTACCTGGGGTAAAAGAAATGCTCGATAAGCTAAAAAGCTGTAACGTTCCTATAGCGCTTGGCTCTGCCAGTAAAAATGCCCGTTCCATATTGGAAAAAGTAGGACTGCTGTCCTACTTCAACGCTGTTGTAGATGGCAATGATGCGGTGCGCGCCAAACCGGATCCTCAGGTTTTTCTTGTTGCCGCTAAAAGAATCGGAGTGCCTCCGGAAAATTGCGTTGTCTTTGAAGATGCAAAAGCCGGTATCCTGGCAGCGAATGCAGCGGGTATGCTTAGTATTGGTATAGGTGATGCACAGATCCTTTCCCAAGCCAATAGAGTGTTTCAAAATTTCACGGAAATAGAAAGTGCATTTGTGACCACATTGTGCGAATAGAATTCAACATCCTAACATAAAATTTTAAATGAATCAAGATTATATCGTACCAAATCCTTGGTCTATTTTGGAATCTGGATTTGATTCCGGCAGGGTTAAATCATCGGAAAGCTTATTTAGTCTGGGTAACGGAGGTATGGGCCAGCGGGCAAATTTTGAGGAGCAGTACTCCGGGCCAACATTCCAAGGCAGTTATATAGGAGGGGTGTATTATCCGGATAAAACCCGGGTAGGGTGGTGGAAAAACGGCTACCCCGAATATTTTGCAAAAGTGCTCAATGCCCCCAATTGGATTGGTGTAAATGTTCAGGTTAATGGCACACCTCTTGATTTGAATACCTGTTCCCAGATATTACAATTTAAAAGGGAACTCAACATGCAAGAAGGCTGGTATCGCCGGTCTTTTGAAGTAATAATGCAAAACGGAGCTCATCTGGCCGTAGAAGCTACGCGCTTCCTTTCAATGGAAATTGAAGCCCTGGGTGCAATCAAATACACTATTACTTCATTGGGCGGGGCTCTCGATCTTATTGTTGAGCCTTATCTAGATAGCGGTATTACCAATGAAGACACAAACTGGGACGATCCGTTTTGGGAAACTACTGCCGTACATGCACAAGGGGCTAGAGGATACATTGAATCGCATACCTTAAAAACGAACTTTCACATTTGTACCTTCATGGAAAATGTTTTGGTACTAGACGGTGAAACCATAGATGCTATTCCAGAGGTACTAACCGAAGCACGTCGGGTAGGTCACCAATACCGCGTAGGAGTTGCGGAAGGAAAAACCTTAGTAATTTATAAATACGGGGGATACACGGTAGATCGCAATCATCCGAAAACTGAATTAAAACAGGCTGCAGACGCGGTTTTGGATCGTGCAACAGAAAAGGGTTTCGACACTTTATTGGAGGCACAGTTGCAAGCCTGGTCCCGCATTTGGAAAATGAGTGACATTACCATAGAAGGCGATGTAAAGGCACAACAAGGGATCCGGTTTAATATTTTCCATTTGAATCAGACGTATACCGGCAGGGACTCAAGACTAAATATTGGGCCTAAAGGCTTTACAGGAGAAAAGTATGGGGGTAGCACCTATTGGGATACAGAGGCGTATTGCATTCCGTTTTACATGGCTACTAAAGATCAACGGGTAGCACGAAATCTGTTAAAATATAGATACAATCAGCTAGACAAGGCCATTGAAAACGCCCAAAAGTTAGGTTTTTCAGGAGGGGCCGCACTTTATCCAATGGTTACCATGAACGGGGAAGAGTGCCACAATGAATGGGAGATTACCTTCGAGGAAATACATCGAAACGGTGCCATTGCTTTTGCGATTTTCAATTACTACCGCTTTACCGGAGACTACAGCTACATTCCCGAAATGGGATTGGAGGTACTAATTGGCATTACCCGATTCTGGCACCAACGCGCCACCTTTTCGGAGCACAAGCAGAAATACGTAATTCTTGGGGTTACTGGGCCAAACGAATACGAGAATAACGTAAATAACAATTGGTACACCAACTACATTGCAAGGTGGTGCATCCGGTACACCCTAGAACAGTTAGAAAAGGTTAAAGACGGTTATCCAGAAGATTATAAGCGAATCATTGGGCTCACCCGTTTAAACGATAGGGAGCGGGATTCTTGGAAAAGGGTTTCAGATAGCATGTACCTACCCTTTAGTGAGGAGCACGGGGTGTACCTGCAACAAGATGGTTTTCTGGACAAGGATTTAAAGCCCGTAGATACCTTGGACCGCAAAGTTCGTCCCTTAAATCAAAAATGGAGTTGGGATCGTATTTTAAGATCTCCATACATTAAACAGGCAGATACTTTGCAAGGTTTTTACTTTTTCGAAGATCATTTTACACAAGAGGAACTGGAGCGTCACTTTGATTTTTATGAGCCTTTTACCGTTCATGAATCTTCTCTTTCACCTTGTGTGCATGCCATTCAGGCTGCAAAATTGAATCGTATGTCTCAGGCTTATGCTTTTTACCTAAGAACATCCAGACTGGATTTGGACGATTATAATAAGGAAGTTCACGAAGGGCTTCACATTACCTCCATGGCGGGAACCTGGATGAGTATTGTAGAAGGATTCGGGGGTATGCGTATGCGCGAAGACAAGCTGAGTTTCTACCCGCGTATTCCGGAACAATGGAAATCCTATTCCTTTAAAATCAATTTTAGGAATCGAATAGTAAAAGTAACTGTAACTGCCAACGGCTGTACGTTTGAACTGGACGGTAAAGAAGAAATGTCTATTCGTGTTTTTGACAAACGCGTGGTATTAACTCCTGAAAAACCAAGTCATGTTTAAAAACCACAAGAAAAAAGGAACCCGGTCAAAGTTAAAAAGAAGCATTTTAGGAGGCGTACTCGTATTTGCCTCCTTACTTGGAAATGCACAGTTTCGAATTGAACCGCCAAACTGGTGGGTAGGTATGAAAGATACCACATTACAATTGATGGTACACGGTCCGGAAATTGGCTTGTATGAGGCAAGTCTGAATTATCCGGGAGTGGCTATTACTCATGTTCACTCCGCCGATAGCCCAAATTACCTTTTTATAGATTTGGCACTAACGGCAGCAACCCTTCCCGGGACCCTTGAATTAAGATTTACCGCCAAGGGCAAGCGCAAAAAAACGATATCCTATGACTTACTGGCTCGTACAAGGAATACCATGGCATTTCAAGGATTTGATGCTTCAGATGCCATATACTTAATTACTCCGGATCGTTTTGCGAACGGGGATCCAACAAATGATGTGGTAGATGGGTTGTTGGAATCTAAAGTAGATCGGTCGCATGATTACGCAAGACACGGCGGCGATATTCGGGGAATTATTAAGCACCTGGACTATATTCAAAATTTAGGTTTTACAGCTATTTGGCCAAGCCCATTACTGACCAATGATATGCCCGAGCAGTCCTATCACGGATATGCCATTACCGATTACTACGAGGTAGACCCGCGATTTGGCACCTTAAATGACTATCTGGAATTGGCAGAAACCGCACGTTCTAAGGGTATAAAGCTTATTATGGATCAGGTTTTAAACCACTGCGGTAGTAACCATTGGTGGATGGCAGACTTGCCCTTTTCTAATTGGATCAATAAACAGGAGTATTTGAGTTGGGGAGAAGAGGCTCCGAATACAAATCACAGAAGAACGGTTAATCAGGATCCTTATGCGTCCGATACCGATAAAAAAGGAATGGACCAGGGTTGGTTTGTACCTGCTATGCCCGATTTAAATACAATGAATCCTTTTTTGGGCCAATACATGATACAAAACAGTATTTGGTGGATTGAGACTTTGGGTCTTGGTGGGATACGTCAGGATACTTATCCATATATCAATAAAGAATTCAGCGCGGCTTGGGCAGGGGCCATTACGCGCGAATATCCCGATTTTAGTATTGTGGGAGAAGAATGGTCTTACAACCCACTTTTGGTAGGATATTGGCAAGATGGGGCTGTAAATCGGGACGGTTATCGCTCCAATCTAAAATCTAGCATGGATTTTCCATTGCAGCGTACACTTACCGGAGCACTTACCGAAAAGGAGCAATGGGATACTGGGCTTGTGCGCTTATATGAAGCCTTGGCAAATGATTTTCATTACGCCCATCCCGAAAATCTACTTCTGTTTGGCGACAACCACGACATGGACCGTATTTTTACCCAGTTGGGTGAAGCTCCGGAACTTTTGGAAATGGCCTTATCGTATATTGCTCTTGCTCCGAGAATCCCTCAAATGTATTACGGCACAGAAATTCAGATGCAGAATTCTGCAAAACCTGGAGATCACGGCCTAATTAGGACCGATTTTCCAGGTGGATGGGAAGGCAGTGAAATCAATGGCTTTAATGGCAATGGCTTAAATGAAAGTCAGTTACAAACTCAGAAAACCCTCAAAAAGCTATTGGATTTTCGCAAGAACAACGATGTGATTCACTCCGGTGAAACCTTGCACTTTGCACCAGAAAATGGTATTTATGTTTTGGTTCGGCTGATAGAAGATAAAAAAATTGTTTTGATTTTGAATAAAAATGAAGCCCCCGTACTTTTAGACCTCGCACGGTTCAACGAGTTAAATTTAAAGGGTCAAAGGCTTAGAAGTGTATTGGATGACGACCATTTTACCTGGAATACCATGCTGACCTTGGAGAGAAAAGGGGCTTTTGTACTCACAAACTTACCCTAATGTTAGATAAAAAAGTCGTTTCGGTCGTTTTGGGTTGTGCGGTAATGCTCTTAAGTTCTTGCCACGACCGTACAGATAGTGCCCAGACGCAAAAGGAGCAAGAAATGGATTATAAAGGGAAGCCCGTCGTTTATCAAGTATTTACCCGTTTGTTTGGAAATACCAACACCACAAACAAGCCTTGGGGCACACTTGAGGAAAATGGTGTAGGAAAATTTTCAGATTTCACCCCAAAAGCACTAGAAGAAATTAAGGCCTTGGGGATTACTCACATCTGGTATACCGGGGTACTTCATCACGCAACCGTCACGGATTACAGTGCCTTTGGTTTGCCGGGAGACGACCCCGACGTGGTTAAGGGTCGCGCCGGTTCCCCCTACGCCATAAAGGATTACTACAATGTAAATCCGGATTTGGCAGAGAACCCCCAAAACAGACTTGGGGAATTTAAAGATTTAATTAATCGAACGCATCAGGCAGGAATGCGTGTGTTAATAGACATTGTTCCAAATCATGTAGCCAGAAATTACACCGGAGAATCAACCCCGGAAGGTTTCAAACCATTTGGTGTAGCGGACAACACATCTTTAGATTATGCTCGAGATAATAATTTTTATTATCTGCCCGGTACCATTTTTCAGGTCCCGAATTGGGAAAACGGGTACCAGCCTCTTGGTGGGGCCTCCCATCCAAAATCAGATGGGGCCTATCAGGAGAATCCGGCCCGTTGGACCGGCAATGGTTCCCGTTTGGCTCAACCCCAACAAAATGATTGGTACGAAACCATAAAGGTCAACTATGGCGTACGCCCCGATGGTAGTTATGATTTCGACACCCTGCCCGAAGCATACAGGGAGAAGGACTATCAAGACCACGCGGACTTTTGGAATGGTCGAAATGTGCCCGATTCGTGGGTAAAGTTTAAGGATATAGCGCTATTTTGGATTGATTTTGGAGTAGATGGATTCCGATACGATATGGCAGAAATGGTTCCTGTAGAATTCTGGAGCTATATGAACGCACACATTAAACAAAAAAATCCCAATGCCTTTTTATTGGCAGAAGTCTACAACCCGACATTGTATCGGGATTATATTCAAAAAGGAAAAATGGATTACCTCTACGACAAAGTAGAGCTTTACGACAGCCTTAAGCACATTATTAAGGGATACGGTTGGACCGATCATATTGCAGTGGTGCAAAATGGGCTTGCAGACATTGAACATCACATGTTGCATTTTCTGGAAAACCACGACGAACAGCGCATTGCTTCACCCGAATTTGCAGGAGATCCAAATCTGGCCAAACCCGCCATGGTGGTTTCGGCTACTTTGAGTACCTCCCCAACCTTAATTTACTTTGGACAGGAGGTAGGCGAACCCGGAGCAGAACATGCGGGATTTGGACAACCCTCACGCACTTCAATTTTTGATTACATCGGAGTTCCGAATCACCAGCAATGGATGAATAACGGCGCATTTGACGGTGGTGGATTGCCTCAGGAACAGCAGGAATTACGAGATTTTTATCGACGTCTTCTCACGGTTACTCGGGACAATGAGGCACTTACAGGCGCCTACCAGGAAATACATTTTTTCAATAAAGAAAACACCCTAGAATACGATCATCGTGTGTATTCCTTTGTGCGCTGGAAAAACGATGAGCGTTTATTAATTGTAAGTAATTTTGAAGCCAATCGCTCATTTACATTCAATCTTAAACTTCCAGTAAATATTATTGAAACCTGGAAATTATCAGATGGCAGCCATGTACTTCAGGATTTGCTCTACGGTTCACAGACCCATCAATTGAAAGTAAAAGACGGAAACGCAACCGTGCAGCTTACCCTGAAGCCTTTACAGTCCTTTATATTTAAAATTAAGACATAGTCTTATCGAATACCCAAAAGTTCACAGTACATAGTGCTATTTGGGTATGTATTTTAGGTTTGCAGTCTCAACACCTACCCCTTCAATGAAGCGCAATACGTAGAGGATTCTTATTTTTGCATAAACTATTTACCGCTATGCGAATCGTATTTTTATTTTTTATCTTGATAGGTATGACTGCTTGTACACATTCCAATCCCATAATTATCGGTCATCGCGGTGCCATGGGTTATGAAACCGAGAATACGGTGGCATCTGTACAAAAGGCTTTAGAATTGGGGGTAGATATGATTGAAATAGACGTTTTTAGGGTTCAAAGTGGTGAAATCGTGGTATTTCACGATGAACGTGTAGATCGTTTGGCCAATAGTGGAGGATTAATTGAGTCTTATAATTATTTTGATTTGAGTCAACTCACTCTGGTAGGAGGACATAGAATCCCACTTTTGCAAGACATCCTAAAAGCGATTAATCACAAAGTTCCTTTGAATATAGAACTGAAGGGTGCCGGTACCTCCGATCAGGTGCACCACATTCTCTCGTATTACACAGAAACACAGGGCTGGACTTCAAATCAATTTTTGATATCGAGTTTTAACTGGGATGAACTGCGCGCCTATAGGGCCTTGGATCCCAACGCACGCATTGCGGTACTCACTGAAGGCGACCCCACCCAAGCCTTGGATGTAGCTAAAGAATTAAATGCGGAGGCTATTAATCCATCGCTCATGAATAGTTCTCCTGCGGCTTTTCAGACCATTCATGAAGCAGGATTTAAAATCTATGTCTGGACCGTGAATGAACGCGAGCATTTTGAAAGCCTAAAAGCTATGGGTGCAGATGGTATTTTCACCAACTTCCCGGACCGGATGCGCTAATGCTGGATTTATTGGTCATTGGAGGCGGTGCAGCCGGATTTTACGGAGCCATACATGTCGCAAGCCGGCTACCAAAGGCAAAAGTTTTAATCTTGGATCAGAACCGCGAATTTCTGTCTAAGGTTAAGATTTCCGGGGGTGGTCGGTGCAACCTTACCCACCGGCCTATGGCACCCGAACTTTTGGCTGCACATTATCCACGAGGCGAACGGGAATTGTTGGGGCCATTCTACCAACATGCCAGCAAGGATACCATGTCTTTTTTTGAACAATTGGGGGTAGCTTTAAAAATTGAATCTGACGGCAGAGTATTTCCACAAAATGATAATTCCCAAACCATTATTGATGCCTTAATAGGGCGTGCCAAAGCTTTAGGAATTAGGTTGCAGTCCCAAACCAAAGTAATAGGCTTTGGTCCGGATTCGGGAGGTTCTGGTTCCTGGAGCATAACCACCGGCGATCAGGAATACCACGCCAAATCAGTACTTGTTTGTCCGGGCAGCAGTGCCGGAATCTGGAAGCAGCTTGAGGCGTTAGGACATAGCATTGTACCTCCTGTACCCTCCCTGTTTACCTTTCGCATTTCGGATGCTCGATTATCGGGTCTTCAGGGAATTAGTACGCGGGCCCACGTTTGGGTAGCAGCGCTAGAGCCGGATTCAGAAGTACTACCCTTAGCCCAAGGTAAAAAGCAAAAAAAGCCTGTGCTATCCGAGGTGGGGCCGTTGCTTATTACGCATTGGGGACTAAGCGGTCCTGCGGTCTTGCGTTTATCTGCATGGGGTGCACGTGAATTGGCACAAGCAGATTATAGGTTTATCCTGGGAATCAATTGGTTGCCAGATTGGTCAAAAGAGCAATTTAAAAGTCGTCTGTTAGAGATTCGAAAACGTGAATCTGCTAAATTTGTAGTAAATAACCCCGATTTAAATCTGCCCATTAGGTTGTGGCGGGAATTGGTTGCCGCATCCGGAATAACCCCTCAGGTACGTTGGGCAGACTTAACCAAGGCACAGTTAGATACCCTTCAGGCCCAACTATCAAATGCCACCTTTCACGTTATCGGTAAAAGTACCTTTAAAGAAGAATTCGTGACGGCGGGTGGAGTAGCGCTTAAAGAGGTGAATTTTAAAACCTTTGAAAGCAAAAAACTTCCTGGGTTATTTTTTGCAGGAGAAGTACTTAATATCGATGCAATTACCGGAGGATTTAACTTTCAGAATGCCTGGACTGGAGCGTATTTGGCGTCAAATGGAATAGTAGAAAGAAATAGAAATCAGGACAGCCCAAGATAGACCAGCGCTGCCACTCCGGCACCCAGTATAGGTCCCACTACAGGGATCCAGCTATATCCCCAATTACTAGAACCTTTCCCCTGCATTGGCACCAAAAAGTGAATCACTCGTGGAGCAAAATCTCTAATGGGGTTTATAGCATACCCTGTTGTACCTCCCAAACAAAGACCAATACCCCATACGAGTAAAGCCACGGGCAAAGCGCCTAATGCGCCAAGTCCAATCACAGCATTGTCGTTCCCCAAGGTTGCCTGGGAGAAATAGAGTACCGTAAAGACTAAGACAAAAGTTCCCAACAATTCGCCTACAAGATTAAGTCCTGTGTTGGATATTGCGGGAGCAGTACTAAATACACCAAGTTGTGATCCCGGATCTTTAGTGCGGTTAAAATGATCTCGATGCATTAGCCAAACCCCAAAAGCTCCTAACAAGGCACCTAAAAATTGCGCCAGTATAAATTCCGGAGCAGCCTGCCAGCTAAATTCACCTGCGGCGGCCAGACCAATGGTTACTGCAGGATTCAGGTGTGCCCCGCTATACGGGGTAGCCACTACTACACCCACATAAACAGCCAAAGCCCATCCTGTGGTAATAACAATCCAGCCGCTATTTTGACCTTTGGTCCCTTCCAGGACCACATTGGCATTTACGCCACATCCCATAAGAATGAGCAGAAAGGTTCCGATTAGTTCTGCAGAAAATGCTGTCATGGTGTATAATTTTAATTGGTATCAGAAGACCAGGCTTCTAGGGCTCTCACTGCCCGATTCCACCCGCGAATTCCCGCTTCTGTAATTGTTCTATCGGTTGTAGGTGTAAAGCGTCTGTCGGTCTCCCAAAGTTGTTGCAAGGAGTCAATACTTTCCCAATACCCCACTGCAAGTCCAGCGAGAAATGCCGCTCCCATAACCGTGGTTTCTACGTTTACAGGTCTTACCGTTTGGGTATTTAGCACATCGGCCTGAAATTGCATAAGCAGATTATTTACTGTAGCACCGCCATCTACACGAAGTTCTCCGATAGGAATTCCGCAATCGGCTTCCATGGCCTTAAGTACATCCATTGTTTGATAGGCAATAGATTCTAATGCCGCACGGGCGATATGTCCGTTGTTGCTGCCACGTGTAAGACCAAAAAAAGCGCCACGAGCTTGCTGGTTCCAATACGGGGCTCCCAAACCGGCAAATGCAGGAATAAAGTAGACCCCTTCTGAACTTGGAACTGTTTGGGCCAGTACTTCGACCTGTTTCGAATCAGAAATAATATTGATTCCATCGCGCAGCCATTGAATAGCTGCTCCTGCAACAAATATGCTGCCTTCCAATACATAGGTAGTCTTATCGCCAATTTTCCATCCAACAGAAGTCAACAGATTGTTCTTTGAAAGGATTGGAGTATTTCCAATATTCATGAGCATAAAGCAGCCGGTGCCATAGGTATTTTTAACCATGCCGGGCCGTGTACACAATTGACCAAACAATGCAGCCTGTTGGTCTCCCGCAATCCCGGAGATTGGTATTTCTGCCTGAAGAAAGTTTTTATCTGTATTGCCGTAGACTTCACTGGAATCCCGAACCTCGGGCAATAGACTTTTAGGGATGTCTAGTAATTTCAGGAGCTGTACATCCCATTCCAGTTCATGTATATTAAATAAAAGGGTTCTTGAGGCATTGGTTACATCTGTAATATGCAAGGCGCCAGCAGTCATATTCCAAATGAGCCAGGTGTCAATGGTTCCCATTAGAAGTTCGCCACGATTTGCCCGTTCACGGGTGCCTGGTATCTCATCTAGAATCCACTTGACCTTGGTGCCAGAAAAGTACGAGTCTAAAACCAATCCGGTGCGTTCACGTACCTGATTTTGATGCCCGTTTGCCTTGAGGAGGTCGCAATACTCGGAGGTGCGTTTGTCTTGCCACACGATGGCCCGATGCACAGGTTCTCCGGTATTTTTATCCCAAACCACAACAGTTTCCCGTTGATTGGTTATGCCAATGGCTTTTAATTGACGGGCTTCAATGTTGCCCTTTTTAAGGGCCTGAGCAACCATATTCTTTTGCACGTTCCAAATTTCCATGGCGTCGTGTTCTACCCAGCCCGGTTTTGGGAAGTATTGAGTAAATTCTTGTTGGGCAGCAGAAATAATTTGCCCCTGCGAATTAAAGACCAATGCCCGGCAACTGGTAGTTCCCTGATCTAAGGCTAATATGTATTGTTCCATGCAGAGGCGTTTGGTGGTTGGATTAAATATAAGGAAAGTTCAAGAAATAATTCGGACCCCTAGCCCCGGGACCAAATTTATTTCCTTATAAGAAATGGTTGGTGTTTCGCGGTAAGCACTAATTCAGCACAACAAAACTCAGATTTAAAATCGTGGCAAACGAAACCCACAATAAATAGGGGATCATTAGCCATGCCGCTGGTTTGCTTACTACACGAAACCCTCTAATGGTGAGCACAATGGTAATTAGCATAGCCAAAATTACCACTAAAGCAAGTGTTGGGTTTTGAAGACCAAAAAAAACGAGACTCCAGCTGCCGTTGAGCAACAATTGCAGTCCAAAATAATAGAGGGCGGTTTTTACCCAACGGTGATGTAATCCTCTGGCCCATACCAATCCTGCTGCAATACCCATTAGGATATACAAAACCGACCACACTGGCCCGAACAAATAATTTGGAGGCGTAAAAAAGGGTTTATTCAGTTGGGGATACCAGGTCTGAACCGAGCTAGCCGTGGCATATCCGGAAAGTCCACCAATAAGCAAACACAGTGTTACTCCTAACAAAATGCGAGACGCAATGCGATTCTTCCTTTTCATGTTTCTAAGGTAGGAAATTTATGAGGCCGTAACAAGATGGATTATCTTTGCAAAAAAAGAATAATGAACATCGAGGAATTTGTTTGCTTGCCTCCTAAATCCCTGCCCGAATCTGGTTCGGCCTTTTGGCAGGCTCCTAGTAATATTGCATTGGTAAAATACTGGGGTAAAACCGGGGTGCAGATTCCTGCAAATCCCTCGCTAAGTTTTACACTTAATGCATGTCAAACCCAAACTCGGGTGCATTTTACCCTTCAGGAATCCGAAAAAAATTTCCCCGAATTTGAGGTATATCTAGACGGGGTACATGCTCCTGCATTCTCGCCTAAGATAAAAGCGTTTCTAGGTTATGCGGTTGCTTTACAGCCCTTTCTTAAGGCCTATCGTTTAGAAATACACACCTCTAATACATTTCCGCACAGTAGTGGAATTGCTTCTTCTGCAAGCGGCATGGCAGCCCTTGCATGTTGTCTTATGGATATGGAATTGCAATTGTTTCCTCATCTTTCACTGAAATATTTTAACCGTAAGACTTCTATCCTAGCCCGTTTGGGCTCGGGTTCTGCGGCGCGCAGTATAGAGGGTGGCTTAATTTTATGGGGATTGCATCCGGAGTTTAAAGGCAGTTCAGATTTGTACGGAATTCCTTTTCCCGGGCCAGTAGCACCGATCTTTATGGATTATCGGGACACTATACTATTGGTAGATAAGGGAGAAAAGTCTGTAAGTAGTACGGTGGGTCACGGCCTTATGAACGGTCATCCGTATGCCAAGGCCCGGTTCAATCAGGCCAACAACAATTTACTTGCCTTGGGAAAAATACTGGAAAGTGGCGATGTGATGGCCTTTGTAGACCTGGTCGAAACGGAGGCCTTGAGTCTGCATGCCATGATGCAAAGCAGCACCCCCGGTTATTTGTTAATGAAGCCGGAAACCCTTGCCATAATATCGCAAATTCGGGCGTTTCGTAACGAAACAGGTATTCCGGTGTGCTTTACATTAGATGCCGGAGCAAACGTACATGTTCTTTATCCGAAGTCGGTCTCCGAGCCGGTCAATGCGTTTATAATGGAGCAACTTTTAAAATACTGCGCAGATGGAGGGTATATTCAGGATTGTGTAGGTAAGGGGGCATCCAAAATTTAACACAAGCGCTTAATAGGTAATTAGGTGTTAATGAGTGGGTTTGCCATAAAGTTTGTATTTTTGATTTGTAATTATTGGAACATCCTATGAAAGGGCCCTTATTTTATTCAAAAATCTTATTATTTGGAGAGTATGGAATCATTAAGGACTCTCGAGGGTTGTCTATTCCCTATAACTTTTTTAAGGGGGCGCTCAAGAAAGATGAAATTCTGGACGACCGGGCCCAACACTCGAATCAGAGCCTGAGCAAGTATGCCACTTACCTGGAAAATTTGCAACTGGAAGGCCATCAAAATTTGCGGTTCAACCTATCGTTGATGCGACAAGATCTGGAAGAAGGAATGTACTTTGACAGTTCTATTCCCCAGGGTTATGGAGTTGGCAGCAGCGGAGCATTGGTGGCAGCGGTTTACGACCGGTATGCCTACGACAAGATAACGGTCCTTGAAAACTTAACCCGGGAAAAATTACTGGAGCTCAAAGAAATTTTTGGAGTAATGGAGTCCTTTTTTCACGGAAAATCCTCTGGGTTGGACCCTCTAAACAGTTATTTGAGTCTTCCTATTCTGATTCATTCCAAAACGCATATTGAATCTACTAGTCTGCCTTCCCAAAATCCTGAGGGGAAAGGTGCAGTTTTTCTTTTAGATAGTGGAATTGTTGGTGAAACGGCCCCAATGGTTCAGCTGTTTATGGAGAAGCTCAAGCAAGAAGGGTTTAGAAAGATTTTAAAAAATAAGTTTATTCGGTATACCGATGCCTGTGTAGACGACTTTATTGGAGGCAACATTCCTTCGCTCTTTGGAAATATCAAAAAACTCTCTAATGTGGTTTTGAATCATTTCAAACCCATGATACCCGATGCATTTCATCAGCTTTGGCAACAAGGTATTGATACCAATGCGTACTATTTAAAATTATGTGGGTCCGGAGGTGGCGGTTATATACTCGGTTTTACTCAAGACTTAGAGCAAGCCAAAGCAGCCTTAAAAGGACATAGGCTCGAAGTGGTGTATAATTTCTAATCTACAGGGATGTTTAGCCGTAGGAATCGCATCCTGGGCCTAAAGGTTTTAAGTCTCATTTCGATTGTACGTGGGTACAATATAGGAATCATAATTCTCGCCCAATATTTAGCTTCCATATATATTTTAGCACCGGGATTACCCCTTTCTCAGGTGGTATTAGATCCAAATCTCTTTGTCATTGTCCTATGCTCTGCACTGGTTATCGCTGGCGGGTATATCATTAACAACTTTTACGATTCCGAAAAAGATTTAATCAATAAGCCTCGAAAGACGTTGTTGGAGCGATTGGTTCCACAGCGGAATAAAATTTATGCCTATTTTATTTTAAATCTGTTCGGTGTACTCTTTGCCGGATATGTGTCATTTAGAGCCGCTTTGTTTTTTGCGGCGTATATCTTTGGCATTTGGTTTTATTCCCATCGATTAAAGCGCATTACATTTTTGGGAAATGTGGTTTCGGCCTTACTAGCAATAACTCCTTTTTTTGCTGTATTTATTTATTACAAAAACTTTGAGCCTGTAATATTTGTTCATGCAATTTTCTTGTTTCTGCTTATTTTGAGTCGTGAATTGGTGAAGGATTTAGAAAATTTAGCGGGCGATCTGGCCCAAAATTATCCAACAATTGCAGTTAAGTATGGGCCAGAAGTTTCCAAACGTTACGTAACAGGATTGATTCTGGTGGCTTTAATCCCAGCGTTATTACTCATAAAATATTTTAGGATTGGGCATATGAACCTGTACTTTGGAGCTGCCTCTTTATTAATGCTATTGTTTCTTTTTTTATTGTGGAAAGCGCGGGATCGCAGGCATTACCTTTTATTGCATAATATTTTGAAATTTTTAATTGTCTCGGGCGTATTTGGCATTTTACTTATCGATATTGAATTGGTTTTGAATCGAATCCTTTAAATGTTCAGTCCGATTCAATCGGGGTTGTGTACCTTTGCAAAAAATTAAATATGAACCGATCAGGTGGATCGCGGGGCCGCAAACCGCAAGGTAGAAATGGAGGTGATTCCAAGGGAATCCCATCGGGACGTGGTAGCGGCAATTTTAGAAAGCGGGAATTTTCGCGCGGCAATGCCCCGGTAGGAAAACCCGCTACAAATCCTTCAAAAACATCGGATACTATTCGGTTAAATAAATATATCTCCAATGCTGGTGTATGTTCCCGACGGGAAGCCGACACCTTTATTGCGGCGGGTAATGTTACCGTAAATGGTATGGTGGTTTCCGAAATGGGCTATCAGGTAAAACCTGCAGACGAAGTACGTTTCGATGGCAGACTTTTAAAGGCAGAGAAGAAGGAATATATCTTGCTAAACAAGCCAAAAAATTTTATTACCACCACCCACGATGAAAAGGGAAGGAGAACGGTAATGGAACTTATCTCGGGCGCCGCACGATCAAGATTGGCCCCGGTGGGAAGGTTAGACCGCAATACAACTGGATTATTGCTGTTTACAAACGATGGTGATTTAGCTAAAAAGCTCACACATCCGCGGCATGGTGTGCGAAAGATTTACCATGTGGAATTGAATCAGGCAGTTAAATCTTCTGACTTGCAGAAAATTCGAGAGGACTTAACCTTAGAAGATGGACCGGTACACGTAGACGAGGTAAGCTTTATCGACGGAGCTTCAAAACGCGAAGTGGGCATTCAGATTCACAGCGGCCGCAATAGAATTGTTCGTAGAATCTTTGAACACCTTGGGTACGAAGTTGTAAAACTCGATAGGGTTGTATTTGCCGGGCTCACCAAAAAAGATCTGCCCAGGGGACATTGGAGACCACTTACAAAACAAGAGGTTATTAATCTTCAGATGATTCAATAGTCCGTGAAGCGACTTCCATTTTTTTGTAAATTCGGTCCAAGCATAAATTTCCCAAACTGCCTTGATGTGTGTGGATTGCAGTTTTTACCGGCACATATGTTTTAGATTCAATGGCTTCTCCCATCTGACGGTATGCGTCCCGAAATGGCATCCCCTGATTTACCAATTCATTTAAGGCATCTACACTAAAGAGATAATCGTATTTAGAATCGTCAAGAATATTTGCTTTTACTTGAATTTCTTGGAGGCTATCGGTGGCCATTTCCAAACAGGATTTTAGACTTTCAATAGCTGGAAGTAAAACCTCTTTGGTTAATTGCATATCGCGGTGGTACCCACTGGGCAAGTTGTTGGTCAAAAGTGAGAGTTGCACAGGAACCCCTTGAATTAAATTACATTTACCGCGAATCAACTCAAAAATATCGGGATTTTTTTTATGAGGCATTATGCTACTGCCAGTAGTGAGCTTATCGGGGAATGAAATAAATCCAAAATTTTGACTCATATAAACACAAACGTCCATGGCCAGTTTGCTTAGTGTTGCGGCTACTCCTGCAAGAGCCGTGGCAGTTAGTCGCTCAACTTTGCCTCTGCCCATTTGAGCGGCAACTACATTTACCTTTAAGGCAGAAAAGCCCAATTTTTGTGTGGTAAAATCCCGGTCAATTGGAAAAGAACTACCATAGCCTGCTGCACTTCCCAAAGGGTTTTGATCGGCTACTCGGTATGCGGCCTGCAAGAGGTATACATCGTCTATTAAGGTTTCTGCATAGGCAGAAAACCACAACCCAAACGAAGAGGGCATAGCAATCTGAAGGTGGGTGTACCCTGGCAATAGGACCTCTTTATGTTTTTCCGCGAGCTTCATTAGGAGTGCAAATAAACTGTTTACACGCTCCTGAATTTCCTGAAGTTCGGATTTGATAAAAAGTTGTAGGGCAACCAATACCTGGTCGTTCCGGGAACGCGCAGTGTGAATTTTTTTCCCGGTATCTCCTAGTTTTAGTGTAAGCAGGTATTCAATTTTGGAGTGCATGTCCTCAAATTCGGGCTCAATCGTAAATTCACCTTGAGCTGCTGCCAGCGCCAATGTGTCTAATTCCCGGACCAAATCGGCGGTTTCTGCTTCGGTGAGCAAACCGATGTTGCCAAGCATAAGAGCATGTGCTCTAGAAGCCATAATATCATAAGGAGCCAACAGGATATCCAATTCCCGGTCCTGACCTACTGTGAATTGATCCGTTTTTTTATCCGGACCTGCGCCTTTATCCCATAATTTCATGTCTAATGCTTTTAAAAGTGTCTTTAGATAGGGGAACTTTCCCCTGCTACCCCCGCAGTAAAACTACTATTTTTCCCTGCATCCTCGAATCAGTATTTGCGATTAGCCCCATTTGCAACGGGCTTTGTCGGTTTTATCTGTTGGTAAGAAATTGATCCAACATTTTTATATACAGTGCAATACCTGCTTCAATTTCGTGTATGTAAATGTATTCATCGGCGGAGTGCGATCGTGTACTATCACCGGGCCCCAACTTAAGCGAAGGACAACTTAAAGCAGCCTGGTCAGATAAAGTGGGCGAGCCATAGGTATTTCTACCCAAAGCAATTCCAGCTTGTACCAAAGGATGGTTTGGGTCAATTCTTGAAGAATTGAGCCGGAGGGATCGCGCTTTAAGCTTGCAAGGCGCTTCGGCAGTAAGTATTTCAGCAATTTCCTGATTCGAATAGCAATCGTTTACCCGAACATCGATGACCAGGTCTACTTTGGCTGGTACCACATTGTGTTGTGTTCCTGCATTTATTTGTGTAACCGTTAGCTTTACGGCTCCCAGCGTTTCTGATATTTTATGGAAGCTATAGTTGCGAAACCATTCAAGCACTGGAATGGTGTTGTAAATAGCGTTGTCTGTATTTGGATGTGCGGCATGTGAGGGGGTGCCTGCAATTTCTGCCTCAAAAATTACCAGACCTTTCTCTGCAATGGCCAGGTTTAGCAAAGTAGGCTCTCCCACGATAGCCACATCGATCGGAGGCAGTATTTTTAACATGCTGTTGAGTCCGTTTGGCCCTGAATTTTCTTCTTCTGCAGAGGCTACCAAAACTAAATTGTGAGACAAATTCTTTCTCGGATACCAATAGGCAAAGCAAGCCATTAGGGAAACCAAAGGCCCGCCTGCGTCATTACTGCCAAGACCGTAAAGTTTGCCATCTTCGACTGTTGCCTTAAATGGGTCACGGGTATAGGCGCTGTTGGGCTTAACTGTATCGTGATGTGAATTCAGTAAAAGCAGCGGTTTTCCTTCCTGAAAGTCGCTGTTAAAAGCATAAATATTATTGTTTTGACGTTGAATTGTAATGCCTTCAGCTTCGAGCCAAGCTGCTATACAATCTGCAGTACCGTTTTCTTGACCCGAAAAGGAAGGGATTTCAATGAGGTCTTTTAAAAGTGCAATTGCCCGTTGGGTAATGGACTCAATGGTA
Organism: Bacteroidota bacterium; assembly: GCA_046047415.1. Classification (GTDB taxonomy): domain Bacteria; phylum Bacteroidota; class Bacteroidia; order Flavobacteriales; family Flavobacteriaceae; genus Robiginitalea. The sequence goes on along the minus strand of JBJOHX010000065.1, from coordinate 22,948 downwards.
TTCATAACGCAACTTGGGTGTGTTTCGAATTGGGGGTAATTAGCAGGTTGGGAGATCCAACAAATACTTTGGCAACTCCTCGTTTTAGTGCCTGAAAGCAATTGTGAAGTTTTGGAAGCATGCCGGCCGCTATTATGCCTTTTTGTTTTAATTGAGCGTAAAGTTCAAGATTTAGGTGTGGGATAACGCTTTCGGAATCATTGATGTCCTGTAAAACGCCATCTTTTTCAAAGCAGTAATATAAGTGGGTTTCAAAGACCTCGCTTAGTGCAATGGCGACTTCGGCTGCGATGGTATCTGCGTTGGTATTTAGCATCTGCCCTTGGCCATCGTGGCTTAACGCACAAAATACAGGTACAAATCCGGATTCTATTAATGCAGTTAAGGCTTTGGTGTTTACCTGAGAAACATCTCCAACAAATCCAAAATCAATCGTGTCTACAGGTCTTTTTACGGCCCGAATTAAATCACCGTCTGCACCGCTAACCCCTAATGCCGGGCAGTTCAGCGCTTGCAAATGAGCAACAACGGTTTTATTGGCCCATCCCCCGTAGACCATAAGAGCTACCTCCAGCGTTTGAGCGTCTGTAATGCGCCGCCCTTCTTGCATTTTAGGTTCAATGCCTAATTTTTTACTCATTTGAGAAGCCCTTTGACCTCCGCCGTGAATCAATATTTTTGCTCCGGGTAAGGCCGCAAATGCCGGTAAAAAGGAGGCCAATAATTCGGGAGACTCCAACAATCCTCCCCCAATTTTCACAATGTGAACACGGGTTTGATTTTTCATGAAATCGATTTTAATAAGGCAGCCAAAGCAAGTTGTGCCGACACAGTGCGATTAGCAGCCTGTTGAAGTACCAAAGACTGCGGCCCGTCTAAAACTGCATCTGATACAATGACATTTCTGCGAACCGGAAGGCAATGCATAAAATGAGCATGTTTTAGTTTTTCTGCAGTTAACATCCACGCCGGGTCCTGGTTTAAAATAGCGCCGTAATCGGCATAGCTGCTCCAGTTTTTTACATAAACAAAATCGGCATTTTCAAGTGCTATTTCTTGATTGTATTCCGGCTGAATGCCATTGGTAATATGTGCTGGTAGTTCATAACCTTTAGGATGTGTAATCACAAATTCAACCGGCATACGTTGCATCATTTGTGTAAAGGAATTCGCAACAGCCTGTGGCAGTGCCCTAGGGTGTGGGGCCCAGGAAAGGACTACTTTGGGTTTTTCCTTTTTATGGTTTTGTGCAATTGTGATAGCGTCTGCTAGGGCCTGTAGCGGGTGTCCGGCAGCACTTTCCATATTTAATATAGGTACCCCGGAATGCTTCATAAAACCTTGCAATACGTGTTCGGCATAATCTGCCTCCCGGTCTTTGAGTCCGGCAAAAGCGCGAACACCAATAATGTCTGCGTACTGACCCACCACTGCAGCCGCCTCCTTTATATGCTCGGCAGTTCCGCCATCCATTACAGTCCCGTCTGCAAATTCCAGATTCCATCCCTCGGAACCAAAGTTCATAACCATGACTTCCATACCCAATAAGGCAGCAGCCTTTTGGGTGCTTAAACGCGTGCGCAGGCTGTTGTTGAAAAACAACAAACACAAGGTTTTACCGCTACCCGGAGTTCCTAAATACTGTGGATTTTGCGCTAAAGCTTTGCCTTGCGCTATCCAATCCGGAAGATTTTCAATGTCACTTACTTGAAAATAATGCCTCATTCCAATGCCTTTTTTAACGCTTCAAATAGCAAGTCCAGTTCTTCGGTCTTTACATTTAAGGCAGGAAGTATGCGCAACAGGTTTTTGTTTTTTGCACTTCCTGTAAAGATGCGATGTTCAAATATTAATTTTTTGCGCAGGGGCGCAACTTCAAAAGGAAATTCTAGACCCAACATTAGGCCCATACCTTTTACCTGACTGATCTGAGGTATAATTGAAGCCCGCTCTCGGAAATAGGTTTCCAATTTCGACGCACGGTCGATTAAATTCTCAGATTCAATAACTTCTAGAACTGCAAGTGCAGCGGCGCAGGCCAAATGATTTCCGCCAAATGTTGTGCCCAGGAGTCCGTGAGAAGCTTTAATGTCTGGATGCACCAAAATTCCCCCTACAGGGAAGCCGTTGCCCATGCCTTTAGCAATACTTATAATTCCAGGGGCTGCACCAGTGTGCTGAAAGGCAAAAAATTTACCGCTGCGCCCATACCCGCATTGTACTTCATCTGCAATAAGAACGGCTCCGTGGGCATTGCAAAGCTCAGAGGCACTGGTGTAAAAGTCGGGATGGGCCATATCCAGTCCGCCAACCCCTTGAATTCCTTCAAGGATTACCGCGCATACATCGCCCTTTACTAATTCTGCTTCTAGCTTTTCAGTGTCGTTTAAGGGCAAAAAAGTAATCTGATGCCCAGCATTTAGGGGTGCTACAATAGATTTATTATCGGTTGCGGCAACAGCAGCCGAGGTACGGCCGTGAAAACTGTTTTCAAATGCAATCACACGGCTTTTTCCGGTGTGAAATGAGGCCAGTTTTAATGCATTTTCATTTGCTTCTGCACCTGAATTGCATAAAAACAGGTGGTAATCTTCGCAACCCGATAAGGCGCCAAGAGCATTTGCCATGTGCTGCTGTAATGGATTTTGAACCGAATTGCTGTAAAATCCAATTTTTTCCAGTTGGTCAGTAATGCGTTGCACATAATGTGGGTGGGTGTGACCAATTGAAATTACCGCATGCCCTCCGTAAAGATCGAGATACCGATCACCTTTGTCGTCGGTAAGCCAGCTGCCAGTAGCCGAAACGGGGGTAATATCGTAAAGCGGGTAAACATCGAATAATTTCATGCGTTAGCCTTTTCGGATTTGTGAAATTTTATCGTACGAAGAAACGATGCCTTTTATCAAGGAAGAACTCAAGCCCTGATGCTCCATTTCGTTTAAACCTTCAATGGTACAGCCCATAGGTGTGGTTACCCGATCGATTTCCTCTTCTGGATGATGGCCTGAGGTTATCAATAATTCTGCTGCTCCTGCACAGGTATGCATAGCGAGCTCCTGTGCTTCGCTGGCATCGAAACCAAGTTGTATGGCACCTTGCGTAGTAGCGCGAATCAGACGCATCCAAAACGCAACACCACTTGCACAAATTACTGTAGCCGCTTGCATTTGTGATTCGGGAATAACCAAAGTATGTCCCATACGATTAAAAATGGCACTGGTAAGTTCCAGTCGTTTTTTGCCTTTTTCATTGGAACAGATACAGGTCATGGATCGGCCAACAGAAATGGCAGTATTGGGCATTGCCCGTAATAAATATCGCTCGGAGCCTAGTATTTCCTCAATTTTGGAAATACTAAATCCAGTAATGGTAGAGATAATTACATGATTGTCATGTAATAAATCCTTAACCTCTTCCAGTATTTTACTGAAATGACCGGGTTGGACCGAAAAAATTAAAATGTCTGAAGCCTTTACCGCCTCTCGATTGTCTGAGGAAATGGTCACATTGCCATAGGATTCAAATTCTCGTATTAAATCCAGATTTCGACGGGTGAGGAACATGGAAGTGGCACCACCGCTGTGCAATATTCCTGTTGCCATGGAAAGGCCCAAATTCCCCGCTCCGATGATTGCAATTTTCATAGGTGTTAATATTAAAAGGCACTACCCTTTAAAGATAGCCCTGTGGTTTGGTCTAAACCAAACATAAGATTCATATTTTGAACGGCTTGTCCTGAGGCTCCTTTTAGCAGATTGTCGATAACTGAGGTTACCAGCAAAATATCGTGGTGCAGATGCAGGTGTAGATATGCATAATTGGTGTTAATTACCTGCTTAAGATGCACCTGCTGATCCGATATTTGCGTAAAGGGCGCATTGGCATAAAAGTCTGCATACGCTTCATTGGCGGCCTTCAGCGTGCCCTGGTATGCGGTGTAGGCCGTTGAAAAAATGCCACGTGTAAAATTACCTCGCAAGGGCATAAAGAGTACCTCACCAGGGTGGTCCTGCAGGCTGCGCAAGGTTTGATTGATTTCACCCAAATGTTGATGCGTAAAAGGTTTGTACCAAGACACGTTATTGTCTCGCCAACTGTAATGTGTGGTTTCAGATAAGCTTACACCTGCCCCGGTACTCCCGGTAGTAGCGTTTACATGCACGGGTTGGTTCAGCCAGCCATTTTGGGCCAATGGAAGCAATGCGAGTTGTATGGCTGTGGCAAAACAACCCGGGTTGGCAATATTTTGCGACTGCTTTATGGCTTCGGCATTGCGCTCAGGTAAACCGTAGACAAAGGTTCGATTTTGAAATCTAGCGTCGGCTTCCAAACGAAAATCATTGCTAAGGTCAATAATCCGGGTTTGGTTTGAAAATGTATTGGATTCCAAAAAACTTCTGGAATTCCCGTGACCGAGACAAAGAAACACAACATTTACCTCGGGATTAATCGCCCCGGTAAACAATTGGTCTGTAGCACCTAATAAATCGGAATGTACCGAATACAGGGGTTTTCCTGCACGTGTGGTACTGTACACAAAGTCCAGCTGTACCTCAGGATGCCGAAGTAATAGCCGGATTAATTCACCACCAGTATAGCCTGCGCCTCCAATGACGCCTGCAGTAATCATATTTCAGAATGGATTTGGTGTGCGATTTTACCAGGAGTTGAAAGTAATTTAATAAAGCCTTTGGCTTCGTCGGCGGTCCAACCTTTATTCATTTCTCCATAACTCCCAAAGCTCGCATTCATGAGGTCATTATTTGATGAAATGCCTTCCAGCTCAAATCGGTAGGGATGCAGACGTACAAACACCTGACCCGTAACATAGCGTTGGGTATCGGTTAGAAATGTCTCGATGTTTCGCATTACTTCGTCTAGGTATTGTCCTTCGTGTAAAAGCATGCCGTAAAAATTAGCAAACTGTTCTTTTTGGAACTGTTGCCATTTGCTAAGGGTATGTTTTTCGAGCAGATGATGTGCCTTTAGCACAATGAGTGCCGATGCAGCTTCGAATCCTACCCGGCCTTTAATACCGATAATTGTATCTCCAACATGAATGTCGCGACCAATCCCGTAGCCGGCTGCAATTTTTTCCAGAGCCTTAATGTTTGCTACAGGTGAGCCCATTTTTCCGTTAAGTGCAGTTAGCTCACCTTGAGTAAATTCAAGGGATATGGTTTGTGGCTCGTGCGTTCGAACTTGGCTAGGATAGGCGTGTTCCGGTAAAGCCTGTCGCGAACCCAATGTTTCTACACCTCCAACCGAGGTGCCCCATAGGCCTTTATTGATAGAGTATTTTGCCTTCTCCCAGCTGTAGGAAATTCCGTGGGATTGCAGATATTCAATTTCCGCTTCACGAGAGAGTTTGTTGTCTCTGATGGGAGTTATAATTTCAATTTCGGGTGCAAGGGTTTGAAAAATCAAATCGAATCTCACCTGATCGTTACCGGCACCCGTGCTGCCGTGTGCAATATACCCGGCTCCGATTTTTCTAGCGTAGTGCACTATTTCTAGGGCTTGTACAATACGTTCTGCGCTAACCGAAAGCGGATAAGTATTATTTCTAAGCACATTTCCAAAAATCAGGTATTTTACAACCCGGTCATAGAAATTCTGTTCAGCATCAATGGCCGTGTAGGTGGATGCCCCCAACTCAAGTGCTTTCTTTTCTATGGCCTGAAGTTCTTCTGGGCTAAATCCGCCTGTGTTTACAGATACAGCGTGCACTTCATAGCCTTCCTGATGTGAAAGTTGATGTGCACAATAGGAAGTATCTAGTCCGCCACTGTAGGCCAAAACAAGTTTTTTCATGGTTGTTTCTTTTTGAGAAAAATCGCCTCTTTAATGCTTTTGAGCCGATCAAAAGTTTTTTTACTGATTTTAACATCGGATTTGGCCGATTGAGGTTCCGCAGGATCGTAGAGCATTCCAGTGCATAAACACATTTTGCGTTCGGTGCGGGTCAGGATATCAAAGTTCTTACAGGTTTGACATCCTTTCCAAAATTCAGGATCGTCGGTAAGCTCCGAAAAGGTTACAGGCCTATAGCCCAATTCATAATTCATTTTCATGACCGCCAAGCCGGTGGTAATCCCAAATATTTTGGCATCCGGGTACTTCTTTCGAGAGAGGTCAAAAATGGCTTTTTTAATTTTTTTAGCCAACCCCTGATTTCTAAAATCGGGGTGAACAATGAGACCTGAGTTGGCCACATACTTCTGATGGCCCCATGCTTCAATGTAACAAAATCCGGCAAATTGATTCCCATCTACAGCTATAACGGCATTGCCGTCCTTCATTTTCTTAATTACGTATTCGGGGGTTCTTTTGGCAATACCTGTGCCACGAATCTTAGCAGATTCGGCTATGGTATCGCAAATAATCTGCGCGTATTTTACATGGGATGCATCAGCAATTCCAATGTTCATTGCCTTTAAATTTTATTTTCAATAAATTAAATGATGATGTAACGAGGGACGGAAATGGACTCACCTAATTCCAAAAATAAAACACACCCTTACGGGCGAAGATTATGCGGCCTATACGGAATAGTAAAAAAACGTTTTAGTGTGTAGAACATTAAATACAATTTCATGAGTTGATTAAGCGTATATAGGATATACTCATGAACGGCCTAAAGGTACAAATATTATTTATCTGTCAGGTTAAATGGAAAATTTTTTGGGATGCACCACGATGTGCCTTTTTAATTTAAAAATTTCATAAACCAATATACCAAATACTGCAATATACTCAATCAAAAGCCACAATGATTTTTCATGTACATAGGGATCCTCGTAGGCCGTATAAGACAACATACCCAGTACAGCCCACCAAAGCATAAAACGCCAAGGGGTAAATAAGCTTAGGAACAGCGGAACGCTAAGGTACCAAGGGTGTAGTACAGCAGCCAAAAGATAATAGATAGTAAATACCCCAAGAGCTCCGTTCATCCAATTACGGGGTTCACGCATTTTTGGATGAAGGGTTAGTAGTAGGGCTCCGACGAGGGTAATCCATGGGGTTACTGCTCCGTAAAGACGAATGAATTTCCATGATTTTACGCCTAAGGCGTTGGCAATGCCTTCTGCAATATTGTAAATCCCTGCATTGAATTCAAAATTCGAGAACCAAAGGCGAACAGTGTCTAAAAAATGAATTACACCATCGCTATGGAGTAGCGGATACGAAAATCCTATTAAACAAACGCCAAGCACGGCATAGAACCCTGCGGTTCTGTAAAATCCTAAAAGCGGTAAGATAAGCGGCAAGAGCATAAGCGGAATGAGCTTGGTTCCAATGGAGAGCGCCATAAATAGTGCTCCAAACCACCACTGGCCACGATGAATCAAAAACAGCGAAAGTACAAGGAAGAGCAACATGAGCCCCTCAAAATGTAAGTTTCCGATGAGTTCAATGATTATCATCGGGTTCAAGAAATACCAGAATATTAAATGTGTACTCTTAGCATAGCGCTGAAGTAATTTTTTACCTAAATATAAAATACCAAGATCTGCTAAGAGCAAGAGTAAGCGAATGCCAATTACTCCGCCAATTACCGTTTTACCCCCTACAAGCACCGCAAGGGCAAAGAAATATTGATTTATGGGTGGATAATTACTGTAATGTTGGGCATTAAGTTCGGACATACCCGATAAAAGTTCTTGGGCCGCAGGAAACAACCCTTGGGTTTGGGCAGACCATTCCAGGGGAGTAGATATATACGGGTTATGCCCGAGTAGTACAAGGTTGCCATCCCAGAGGAATCTGAAGTAATCCGGCGATAAATTGGGAGTAGCGAGTAAAAAAACCAGTCTAAAAAGAATCCCTACAATGGCCAGAAATGTAAAGTTTAGCTTTTCAAATTGAATAATCTTAATGAAAAAAAGGCTTAGTGCGGCTAGTAGGCCTATCAATTTTAGGGAGTCACTGCGATTTAGATCGTATGCAAATTCCGTATAGCATATTAGGCTGCCTATGGTAAAGAGTGCTGCAATCCAATGCAGTTTCCAAAAGCCGATTAACTTATGCATGATCCGATGTGCGTTTCAGCAGTACAAGTACGTAAAAAATTGCAGGAAATACTAAGGGTAAGGATTGGATAAAGCAAAAGTCCCTGCAGTGGACTTGGGCCACGGCAGGGACTTTTATTTGAATTCAAGACAAGTTATGCCTTTGCAGTAAGCGATTTGAAAAACACAAATCCAAACCCTAAAAAGAGCATAAAGTGAAATGGGAATAATCCAAAATCATTTAGAGGTATAGCGCTATACATGCCAAACAAGAAGTACAGCATTAGGAAAAATTCCAGAATCATATTTGGAGATAGTTTCTTGGTAAGGTATTTATTCCCTTTCCAGGAATCTGTAAGATTACTGATATTGAATTTTGGGGTACGCACAAACTCGGAGCGTTTACCGATATGGCCTTCTAGTACGGCCACACTGTTGTGTAGTGAAAAGCCAAGAGCAACCGAAAAGAAAGTAAAAAACAGCTTAATGTAGTCTACAAAGTTGTCGAAGCTATTTCCCTGCAGGCTGCGATAGGTATACCAGTAACAGATAAAGAGGATAATTGTGCTTATAATAAAGAAGCTGGTTACCTCAAAGATCCATCCCAAATGTCCGTATGAATTTTTAATATACAACATAGGAATACTCAATACAGCCACCACAAAAACACTCAGGAACATGCTGCTGTTTAGCAGGTGCATTACCCCGTGAAATTTGGTTTTGAATGGAATGTTCTTGGCGCGAATTACGCTCCAAACAGTTTTGCGGAAATTCTCTGCGCCACCTTTGTTCCAGCGGAATTGCTGTGAACGGGCTGCACTAATTACCACAGGCAGCTCCGCGGGAGTTTCAACATCTTCAAGATATTTAAACTTCCAGTTTTTAAGCTGGGCGCGATAACTTAAATCGAGATCTTCGGTTAGTGTATCTCCCTCCCAGTTTCCGGCATCGAGAATACATTCTTTTCTCCAGATTCCTGCCGTACCGTTAAAGTTGATAAAATGACCTTTGGAATTGCGTCCTACCTGCTCTAAGGTAAAGTGGGCGTCTAGCGCAAATGCCTGAATGCGCGTTAGCGTAGAATAGTCCCTATTGATATGGCCCCAACGGGTTTGAACCACTCCAATTTCTTCGTCTTTGAAGTAAGGCACGGTTTTCTTAAGCCAATCGTTACCGGGTAAAAAGTCGGCGTCGAAGATGGCAATAAACTCACCTTTGGCAATTTTTAAGCCTTCTTTAAGTGCACCGGCCTTAAAGCCTTCCCGGTTCTCCCTGCGAATGTGCTGAATGTCCAGACCCTCTTGTTGTAATGCAGCAATCATTGCTGCGGTTTGCTGTACCGAATCGTCGGTAGAATCGTCCAAAACCTGAATTTCCAATTTACTCATGGGATATTCAATTTTTGCTATATTCTCCAACAAACGCTCTACAACATATTCCTCGTTGTAAATGGGTAGCTGAATGGTTACAAAAGGAATTTCTTTGGGGTCTAAAAGATTGAATTTTGGCGCTTCTTGATTCTGTTTTTTATAGCCCAAATAATTTAACAGCAAATTGAGCTGCGAAAGGCTGTAAAAAAAGATTAATATCAAGGCCAAACTATAGACCGAAATAATCAGGTAAGCAATTGAAAGTCCCATAATTATCTAAAGCTGTATTTAAAAATCCACCGCAGGATTTTTATGCCTGCAAATATAGTACCTTTTACGGTTCCTGAAACCTTTGAGACCCCAATTCTTTTTTTGTAACGAACTGGGACTTCGGCATATGCAAGTTTCTTTTTTAGGACCTTGAGTTGCATCTCTACAGTCCAACCGTAAGTTTTGTCTTCCATATTCAGATTTTCCAGGGTTTGGGAACGAATGGCCCTAAAGGGCCCCAAATCTGTAAATTGCGATTTAAAAAACAATCGCATAAGAAAGGTCGCTAACCAATTCCCGAAAACCTGTTGAGGCGTCATTGAACCGGCTTCGCGAAGTGCTTTTTTACGCGTGCCAATTACCAGTTCTGCCTTGCCCTCCAACACGGGTGCAACGATTTGGAGGAGGTCTTCCGGATAATCTGAATAATCACCATCCATAAATACGATAATATGTGGCGATTCGGATTTCGCCATCAAATATTTTATTCCGCGGAGGCAAGCATACCCATATCCCATTTGAGTTTCAAGTAATACAGTAGCCCCACAGCGTTTAGCAATTTCGCCGGTTCCGTCAGAGGAATTGTTGTCTACAACCACAATTTCACGCACCCTCTGGGGTACCTCTGCCAGTACAAAGGGTATGGAATCGGCCTCGTTGTAAGCCGGAATTATGAGGTCAATCGTTAGTTCGGAAATAGTAGGCATAGGGGCATCGGGATTATTTTATTGGTTGTTGTGTCGGCAGTGAGATCAGGTTTGGGCTTGGGAATAGATCATTTTCCGATGCCGATATTCGTCCCTTTTGCGGTCCGTTTTCAAGTTTTAGTACCCCTCTGGGGCATACAGTAGAGCAGATGCCACAGCCCACACAACTTGCACGCACAATATTTTTGCCTTTTTGAGCATAAGCACGCACGTCTATCCCCATTTCACAATATGCCGAACAATTTCCACAAGAAATACATTGACCGCCGTTGGTGGTAATCCTAAATCGAGAAAACAGGCGTTGTTGTAGTCCTAGAATAGCCGCCATGGGACAGCCAAAACGGCACCATACCCGGCTTCCAAAAATGGGGTAAAATCCGGTGCCAATGACCCCGGAAAATACACTGCCGATTAAAAAGCTGTAGGATTTTCGAAGGGTTTCGGATTTAAACAGAAATACGTGTTGGCTGTCGCTAAGGAAATGAAATCCAATGAATCCCAGTATAATTATTAAATATCCATAACTGGCCAATTGGGCATCTTTTTGGAGTTGATCTCTTTTAAAAACAATAATCCAGGTAAAAACTAAAGTCAACAGCATTGATACCCCAATCAAAAACTGAGATTTACTTAGCCAATATTTACTGTTATCGTTGCCCAGATACGAATAGATCACGGCAGTAGTCATTAGTACCACAAAAACCAACACACTATGTATAACCCACCGCTCTACTTTCCAGGCCACCAATCTTTTATCGCTCAGTTGTCTAAAGGGGTCTCCCGCGGTTTCTGCTAAGGCCCCGCAGCCACAAACCCAAGAGCAATACCAGCGTTTGCCGTAGAAATAGGTTAAAATCGGACTTATTACAAATACCGAAAGAATCCCGAACAATAAGAGGGCCAATCCCAGATTTCCAGAATTAATAAATGCGGAGACACGGTAGCGTTCAAAATTATAGTAATTCAGCGGCCACATATTTTTGAGGTCGTAATAGGGCAGGTCGCCATGCAGTCTAGCCATAATTTCGGGCAGCAGAAAGGCGAATCCCAATTGAAAAAACATTACGCTGCACGTGCGCAAAACCTGATAGCGGTTACTGCGGTATTTCCAGATAAACCTGATGCCAAAGGCGAGAATTGCCAGGGTGTACAAGGTGCCATAGACAAACCATTGACTTGCCGGATTCCCGTTAAGGGCGGTACTCAGTGGATCGAACAGGGCAATTAGTCCGGTATTGGGTCTACCAGTTTGTAATCCTAAGTACTGCGGGTAGAAATAGAGGATAATATAGAATCCTGTAATCCAAACACCTATAATCCAGCCAATTATTCCACGATTGGAGAGCGAATTAAACCAAATCCCATGGTTTGCACTTCCGGAGGTTCGTTGGGAAAACACTGCTTGTGCATACCAGACAATTCCCAAAAATAAAAGGGTCAATGCCAGGGTCAATTCCACACCTGACTTTGGTACGCCAATGCCAAAGGCAACCAGCAATAAATAGCCCAAAGTCCCTGTCAACACAAATAGGGCCAATCGTTGCGAAAGGTTCCATTTTTGGGGTAACTGACCGGCTAGCGCCATGGATTTTGAAGTGTTCAAGGGGCGTTATTTAAGTTTTTTAAAAATGATTGCTGAATTCTGGGGATATGGTTTTGGGTCAATTCCGGGTCGAATAAGGCCTCGTTTAGTCTTGAAATAACGAAATCTGCAGTAGCTCCCTGCGAAATCCAATGGTCTAGGACAAGGTGACGTAACCGCATCCCAAAAGCATTTATTCCCAGCATCTTACGGGTAGATTCGTGGTACGACAGGGTTAACCAAATCATAAATTTTGGGTGTTTCCAATGAAAAAGCTTTGCTTCCGGAGGTCTGGTAGCATCTGAGCTCACCTGACCATAGGTTTGGTATTCGATGTCAAGAAATTTGGCAGAGTTAAACCAATTTCCCGGTTGGTATGTGGTAGGATTGCCACAAAGAGTTTTGGCTACGGTTTCACCCATTATTCGTCCAGTATACCAAACCGCTTCTATGGAGTTGCGACCCATTGACGGGTTGCGCAGTTGTGCGCAATCGCCAAGCGCATAGATGTTCGAAATATTGGTCTCCAAGAAGGAGTTAACCAGTATTCCACGGTCAATTTCAAGACTACTGGATTCTAAAAATGCTACATTGGGGGTAACTCCTGTGCAGATTACCACCAAATTACAATCAATTTCCAAACCCGCTGCAGTACGCACGCCCCGGACACGGTTTTCGGAATCACCCAACACCGCTTCTAGAGTGGTATTTAACCGGAGGTCAATAGTATGGTCTTTAATGTGTTGGTTTAGAATTTGAGCGTCACAATTGGGAAGTACCGTATTCCAAAATGCGGCTTCCCGAACCAAAAAGGTAACTGCAATGTTGCGGCTTAAAAGCATTTCGGCAACCTCAATACCAATTAGGCCCCCTCCTACAATTACCGCATGGGGGCATACCTTAGCATTTGGAGCGTGTGTTTCAAGTTTAGCAAGATCTTGTATGGAATACAAACCTTGAACCCCCTTTAAATGCAGCCCCGGCCAATCGAAAAACTTGGGTTGGGAACCCGTTGCCAATATTAAACGGTCGTACGCCAGTGTTTCACCGGTTTGCATTACGATCTTATGAGATTTAGCGTCTAATTCGGTGACTCGCCCCCGTCGCAATTCAATTCGATTTTGGGTCCAAAACGAATCTTCGTAGGGTTTGGTGTGTTCAAAGGTCATGTGTCCCATGTAAATGTACATGAGGGCCGTACGCGAAAAAAAATAATCCGATTCCTCCGAAATTATTGAGATTCGGCAAGATGAGCGTTTGCGAATATGACGGGCTGCGGTAATTCCGGAAATCCCGTTACCCACTATCACCACATGCATGGAGTTGGTTAGTCCTTGAGCTTCCATAAGCTACAAAGTAACCAATTTAATTTTCCACATTCGGACCCGCTGCCTTAAAATTGCTAACTTTAAAGTTGACAACAGCAAAGCCAATGCCTCGCTTCCTTGAACTGCTTTTAATTGTTTTATGTCTCGGTTGCAAAACTGCCCTACCCGTAAAGGTAAACGGCGTGAGTTTTGTGGCCGCTCATGAAGCCGTAAGTAAGGAACACATTCGCCCCCTATTGGAGATAAATGCAAGTTATGCCGCGGTTATGCCTTATGGGTTTATCCCAGAACCTGATACTGCAAAAATTATCTTCGATGCCGACCGTCAGCTCTATGGCGAAACCCGGGACGGGGCTCTACAGTATATTAATTTATTGCACGAAAGCGGTGTATTGGTGATGCTTAAACCTCAGCTTTGGATTTGGCGTGGTTTGTTTACCGGAAATCTAAAAATGGCTACTGAGGCAGATTGGGAAGCCCTTGAAAAACAGTACAGTGCATTTATATTAGCTTTTGCAGACGTGGCAGCGCAAACAGGGGTAGACCTTTTTTGTATAGGAACAGAATTAAAATCTTTTGTTCGTGCCCGTCCGGAGTATTGGAGTGAACTTATCGATCAAATTCGATTGCGCTACCCCGGAAAACTAACCTATGCCTCCAATTGGGATGAATACCTGGAGGTTCCTTTTTGGGAAAAATTAGATTATATTGGAATTGACGCCTATTTTCCGTTGTCGGAAGCACAAACACCATCGGTTTCGGCGCTGCAAGAGGCCTGGATCCCTTGGAAATCCAACATGCAAGAATTGGCTTTACGTATCGAAAGACCGGTACTGTTTACAGAATACGGTTATCGGAGTGTAGACCATACGGCTCGGCAACCTTGGCAGGCCAATCGTATTTCTGGACAGGTAAACCTAAAGGCTCAGGCCAATGCCAATACGGCAATCCTCGAAGCCTTCTGGAACGAACCCTGGTTTGCAGGGGGATTTGTTTGGAAGTGGTTCATCAATCATCCGCTTTCCGGCGGACATCAAGACAACCGATTTACCCCTCAAAATAAACCTGCCCAACAAGTCATCCGAAAATACTATGGCAGCAGAAGAAGGTAAGAAGATTTGTTTGGGAGCTTAAGATTTGATAATCTTTGTATAACCCTTATCCTATGAACCTGCGGAATCTTGTGGTTGGGAGCTTCCTGTGCGGTATCTCCTCAACAATTACCTTTGCTCAAGACAGTCTTATTTCTGTAATCGCCGAGCCCGGAGACGGCGTATATTCCTTATTGCGAAAGCACGGGCTAAACCCATCGGACAACTGGGCCAATTTTATGGAACTCAATGCCGCCAAATTGAAAGACGGCGATCAGTTGTACAGCGGTTATGCCTATGTGTTGCCAAGGTTTGGAACTCCCGCAAATTCGACTGATTCTGTCTTTGAAACCCCAAACAGCTATCCCATCTTTGGTCCAGCTTATGCTTCGGTTGAGGTAGAAGGTAATGATCTAAAAAATGCAGTTATTTATTTGGTTTCAGGACACGGGGGCCCAGATCCTGGGGCAGTAACCTCCTATGGAAATACTCAAATTTCGGAAGATGAATACGCCTACGATGTAACCTTGAGATTGGCACGTAAACTTATTACACAAGGGGCGTTGGTTTATGTAATCGTGCGCGATCCAAACGACGGCATTCGCGATACCCGAATTCTGGAAATGGACAAAGATGAGGTGGTGTTTCCGGATTTAGCCATACCACACGGACAACTAGCACGGCTCAAACAACGGGCCGAGGCAGTAAACACCTTGTATCGAAAACACGGTGGCGCCTATCAACGACTAATCGTAACCCATGTAGACAGCCGTAGTAAAGGGCAAAACATTGATGTGTTTTTTTACCATCACGAAAAGAGCAATTCTGGTAAACAGCTGGCCGAAAACATTCATGAAACATTTCGACAGAAATACGCCAAATTTCAACCCAACAGGTTGTATACTGGAACATTTGAGGATCGTACTACATTGTATATGGTCAAAAACACTTTGCCCCCCACAGCATTTATTGAAATTGGCAATCTTAGAAATACCCAAGATCAAAAACGTATTTTGGATCCGGACAATCGGCAGGCTTTAGCAAATTGGATTTTTGAAGGGATTCTTCTCGATTATAAATCCAGGTAAATTAGCCTTTTAATATGGTTTTACAGTATTGATTCCAAAGTGATGAAGGGGAGTAGCCCATCCGTTTTTTTAGGTGTATTAGGGCAAAGTAGTATTGCAATCTAATGACGCCAATTTTGCGATAGAGGCGTGCCGAAGTAATTACAGATTGCGGTAGTACCCTAAAGGGATAAACTTTATAAAGCCTATCGGTAAGGTCGTTGTCTTCATAAATCCTATAATTTTCATTGAATCCATTCAGATACCAAAACCAGTCGGCGGGTATAAATAGCGATTGATCACCCCCCCGGCAAATCGGCAGGTTAAAACGTGTCATCCAGGCAAAGCAATTTAAAAACCATCCTTCGCTATCGAACTTTAAACGAAAACTACCTGCCATAGGATGTACACGGTTTGCTTCAAGAATACAGCTATCAAATCCAGGAGGCGGAAAGGTGTCTGCGTGTAAAAAATACAGGATGTTGCCCTTGGCTTCGCGAGCAGCAGCGTTCATTTGCACGGCACGGCCCTTGCCTGAAAAGATAACACGGGCTCCTAAACGGTTGGCAATCTCAGCACTTTGATCTGAACTGCCTCCATCGGCAACCAAAATTTCCAAGACGGCATCCGTTTGGGAGTTTTCCTTCAGATAAGGAATAAGTTTTTCAAGGGCAATGGCCTCATTAATTACAGGAATAATGATGCTGATTTGCCGCATTATTAAAGCTTTTGATTTAATTCCCAGTTGTACGGTAAAAAGCGAATTCTCACATTGTCTTTAATGGGACCGTCGTGATAATGGTTCAAAAAATCAATTATAGAGCCGTAGTCGGTTTCAAAATCTTGCCGGTACCATTTAAAAATCGAAGAAAGATAGAGTCCGTTCTTTTTGTTTTGGAACATTTTTTCGTTGGTAAAAATTGAATTAACGGCGTCATTTAATTCTTTTTCTAACCCGATTTCGGTATAGGCTTTCCTATTAAGCTTCGGACAAGACAATGAGGCACAGTTTATGGCAAAATGAATTCGTGGATCTTGAAGAGACCTCAAAATTTTATGTTCAATTTCGTCGAGGCTTAAACGTTCGCCATACAGGTTAAAAATCTTACGACCCCAGGGGTCCGGTAGGTCTCTAATGCTTTTAAGTGGGTAATTTTCCAGGATCAATCGTACCGTTCCGGCGTTGTAGAGATTGATAAAAAACGCCAAAAATCGATTCTTTGGCCAAGTCACATCGGGCGAGAAAGATTCCAGGTGTCCAATATAGGAATTTAAGACATCCAGTTCTTCCCCCATTGCTTTATAGGCAACCTCCCCGGTTTCCGATACGTATTGCTCTAGCAAACGGTTCCACGGTTGGTGGTCAGGAACGCCAACAGGTTGCTGAGCCCTTAGTAAACCGCTCGTAGCCCCAAAACAAATTGTGCATAGGAACATAAGACGCACCATTTTTAGGAATGCCGTACAGGTAGTAAATGAGATGGAAATACGGGTCGCCACGTTGGGAAAAATTAAATACGCGCAATTAATTGCAGAAACAATTGTACCAAGTAGGGTTCTGCACTTGCGGCTGTTTTTAGAATATCATTTACACTAACGGGTTGCAAAGTGTCCGGATGACATTCGTCTGTGAGTACCGAAACCGCAATCACAGGTAAACCCAAATGATTGGCTACAATTACCTCAGGAACCGTACTCATTCCTACGGCATCTGCCCCAAGGATAGTGAGCATTCGATACTCTGCCCGTGTTTCGAGTTGTGGACCTGCCATAGCCGCGTAAACTCCACGATGTAAATTTATGTTCAGATCTTGTGCAATTTGAATTAAATGTTCAGACATGTTGGTGTCATATGGACAACACATATCCACAAATCGCTCGCCAAAATCAGCTACATTTTTAAAGGCAAGTGGCGATTTTACCTGAAGGTTTATATGATCTTCGATTAGCATTAAATCGCCTTTTTTAAAATTTGCGTTTAATGCTCCTGCTGCATTGGAAATTAAAAGTTTTTGGATCCCAAGTCCTCGCATAACGCGAATTGGATAAGTAATTTCCGGGAGACTGTACCCTTCGTAATAATGAAACCTCCCTTGCATTACCACAACCCATTTTTCCTGGAGTTTTCCATAAAGCAGCCGGCCGTTATGAAATTCTACAGTAGCCAGTGGAAAGTTAGGAATGTGGTGGTAATGCGTAATTATTGGGTCTTCAATCAAATCGGCAAGTTTGCCCAGTCCGGAACCCAATACAATTCCGATTTCAGGTTCTTTAAATCCCTTTGATTGTAGAAAAGAAATGGAAGCGTTTAGTTGTACCTCAGTCATGATTCGATTTCTTTATGATGTCTTCAAACACCGGATTTCCCGCAATATCTTCGTACCGATCAATGTCATTTCTTTCGGGCAGTAAATGGGTTTGATATCCTTTTAAATTCTCGAGAGTGGCTGGTAAAACTTCAGAGGTTCCCCAGACTTTGTTACGAAACAAGGAAGGTATGATTTTTTTAAGACCTAATAGATAATATCCGCCATCACTTGCCGGACCCAAAACCGCATCGTTGATTTTAAGTGCCTCGAAGGCTTCAATGATATCGGATGCATTCAGATCGTACAGGTCGCTCCCGATAATAAGAACCCTTTCATATCCTAAGTCAAAGGTCTCTTGAAATGCGTGTTCCATACGCATGCCCAAATCCGATCCATTTTGTAAGTGTCTGCTAAACGCTGTGGAATCCCAGGACAAATCAGAACCAATCCGATCGCTAAAATACACCCGTTTATGGGCGCCTGTTATTTTTTGGATAGTGTTAGACGTATGGGCCAATAAAAAAAGATAAATGTCTAGGGCAGCCTGTTCTCCTATGGTTTTTGCTAAACGGGTTTTGCATTTACCAAGTTCAGGGTTTCTGGTAAAAATTATAAGTGCATTCGGTTGACTTTCTTTCAACAAGGGGCCACATTTTAATTATTGTGTGGTAAAAATAAGCGAGCGGCAACCCTTCTGCCAAATCTGCCGAAGTTTTGCCGCTCGGGAAAGTTGCTATTCAGCAACTTTTATAGCGCAGTAATTGCTTGTCTATACTTTTACATGCCAGTTGCGTAAGCCATTACGGCCAACATATAAAGCCAGAAAAGTAAAGGTGTTTTTACTTCGTTTAAGAATTTCCCAATTCGATTGATTATCGAGGGCAAATAAGTGTTTTTAATTTGAGGTGAATAAGCCATCATTTAATGATTTTGATAGGATAAGACAAGTATTGGGTTAATCGAATGCGAAGCCGGAATAAAGGCTGATAATAATGGCGTAAATCGCCAAAAGCGACATGGAAAAACTAAAAATTGAAAATACCCTAAGGTAGTTTCGAATAATTAGGTTATCTACATCCCGAAACGCATCCTGATAGATTTCTTTGACTAAGAATAACGTCTTCATTTTTCAGCATTTAGTACGTCCGCATTTAAAGTATCAAATTTGAAACTTCCTAAGGCTCGTCTTTCAAAAATTGGATTTTCGCCCTAAATCATCGACAAACTACAAGGCAATTGCACCAAATCCGATTTTAAGACCTTTCAACGTCAGGAACAGGTACTCTAGGGTTATCGTCTTACTGCAGAGATTACCGACCAATGAATCGCCAAGGCATCAGAAACGAGAGGAAACAACTTCGGTTAACATGGATTTAAACCCAATTTAAAGGTACATGGATTAAAAGGCAGATAAAACAACACTAACCTAACGTGCAGGCGCCATTTTAATAATGTGCCCGTTACTACTACGTAACACAATTTTGAGAATATTGTAAACCATGAGCATTTGGACGTGGATTTTTTGGCACACCAACGATAAAGGGACAAATCACCCTAATTGGATACCGGGTCCTTGGCCAAATCATGACGTCATTCTTCTGATTTTATTCCATATTAAATATTTCCTTTTATGAAAAAAAGAGACCTTGAATTGCTCGTGCTATCGGATGTGCATTTGGGAACTTACGGTTGTCACGCAAAAGAACTCAGCAGGTATCTTAAATCCATTCGCCCTCAAAAAGTGATTCTCAACGGAGATATAGTAGATATTTGGCAATTCTCTAAGCGCTATTGGCCCGGGGCTCATATGAAGGTGGTAAAAATCATTTTAGATTGGATTACCAAAGGTGTAGAGGTATACTATGTTACCGGTAATCACGATGAAATGCTCAGACGCTTTACTGGATTTCAACTTTCTCAATTTAAGATAGTAAACAAAGTAGTGCTGGAATTAGACGGCAAAAAAGCTTGGTTTTTTCACGGCGATATTTTCGATGTGACCATGCAGCATTCCAAGTGGCTTGCCAAGTTGGGCGCTATAGGTTACGACACATTAATTTTACTTAATCGTGCTGTAAATTATATAAGCTTCCGGTTGGGTAGTGGAAAAATATCCATGTCCAAACGCATTAAGAACAGTGTAAAGTCAGCGGTTAAATTCATTAATAATTTTGAAGAAACGGCTGCCGCAATTGCTGTGGAAAACCAGTACGATTATGTAGTATGTGGGCATATACATCAGCCGGAAATTAAACAGGTTCATTCCGGAGATGCAACTGTAATTTATCTTAATTCGGGAGATTGGATAGAGAACCTTACCGCCCTAGAATACCAAGACGGGATGTGGAAGATTTACAGGTACGAAGAAGACTTGCAACTTCAACAAGAAACTTTTGTGGCTGGAGAACCGGAAGAAGAATACAATACCCAGGAATTGTTTCGTCATATGGTAGCAGAATTTCAATTTAAATAGTTTTAAATGCGTGTCTTATATGCTATACAGGGTACGGGCAACGGACATTTGAGTCGGGCCCGAGATGTAATACCGGCTTTACTTCGCCAAAAGGTGCAGTTGGATCTTTTGGTCAGTGGCATTCAAGCAGATATTCAATTGCCGTACCAAGTACGCTACCGGTTTGGTGGAATGAGTTTTATCTTTGGAAGACAGGGCGGTATAGACCTTTGGAATACTTATTTAAAGGCAAATTCTTTCCGGCTACAGCGGGAAATACGTCAATTACCAGTACAGGACTACGACCTTATATTAAGCGACTTTGAACCCATATCTGCTTGGTCTTGTAAGTTGCGAGGTAAAATCTGTATTGGCCTGAGCCATCAGGCTGCAGTTTTGGCTCCGGGTGCTCCACAACCCGAGAAAAAAGATCCGTTGGGACAATTGATTCTAAAGAAATACGCTCCGGTAGACCATCAATACGGTTTTCATTTTGAATCCTATTCCAATGATATATATACGCCGGTAATCCGACAAGGGATACGTAGGGCAAAAATTGGTAACCTAGGACATTATACGGTGTATTTACCGGCCTATTCTGATGCCCGAATCATTGGCGTGCTCTCTAGTATCCCGAACATTCAATGGCACGTGTTTTCAAAACACAGCAAGCATGCATATGCTATGGGTAATATTGCAGTAAAACCCATAGATAATACCAGCTTTTTACGCAGTATTACTTCAAGTACGGGAGTACTTTGTGCTGCTGGGTTTGAAACACCTGCAGAAGCTTTGTTTATGGGAAAAAAACTTTGTGTGATCCCAATGCGAAACCAGTATGAACAGCAGTGTAATGCCGCCGCCTTAAAACAGATGGGGGTAACGGTGTTGGAGGCGTTAAATCAGGGTGCAATATGGCGACTTCAGCAGTGGGTAGATACCTCAGGTTCGATATCGGTAGATTATCCCGATCAGGTAGATGCCCTCATGACGCGGGTTTTAGAAACCCATGCCCCTTTGGTGATTTAGTAAAGGTTGATTTTAAATCAACAATAAAACGGTTCTGCTAGGGGTTTGCAGGGTTTTGGGTTTAATTGATTCTTGGGGAGGGGGGGCTTGCCCCCAATTAGGATTAAATCACATCCGCTTTTTGTCCATTTTAAAAGATTTCGAACCTGATAGTGGTTTGCGTGTTATGGGATTACTTTTGCTTTAGGGGGTGGGGGCGCCCCCCATAGGTATACAAACCTCAAAAGTCTCAAAAAGTTACCTCCTTTATTAGAATTAATTCCCGGCTGCAACCACTTGCTGCGCCACGGCTTCCAAATCAATCCCCATTAAATCTCTGCTGATTTGAAGCACCAACTCGCGTTCCATTAACGGAAGTTCATCGAACCCCACTTGGGCTCCCAAAATCATCCCGGCCACAGCCGCTACGGTATCGTTATCTCTTCCGTAGTTCACAATGAATGCAATACTTTTCATAAAATCTCCTTGCCCAAATTCTAGGCCGGCAATTAAAATCTCCCAAATTTCACCCGCGTGGAATGGAATGGCTTTTTTATCCAGCTCTAATTGTTGATACACATATTCCTGCTGCAGCCATTCCAATTCGCTAAAGGGATATTTTTTAGGAACCTTTTGAGCTTCAGGTGGTACCTTTTCCCCTAAGGTCGCTATCGATTCCAACCTGGCTTTCCTAACATAATCTCGTGCGCTTTCGAACTGTTGTAGGGCAATGCGCCCCACCAATCGGCTGTCCTGATAGTGATACGGGTCTGTAAAAACAGCTGTGTTTAGCAAAGAATCCGAATTTTGGGTGTGAAGTGCCATTTGGGTAAGGGCAGCCACAAGTCCAGAGATATCGCGGGCGTAACCCAGATCAAACAAGGCATGTTGATAGGCCATTGTATAGGCCGATTCCGGATCAGGAGCCACCAACCCAAACATAGGGGTGTATAACATACCGGCACACGACATTTCGCCTCCGTAAAACCGATCACGTGCCATTTCGTAAGACTCGGGGCCCTCTTGGTACGCTCGAGAAACCCGAGCCCACTCTCGAATCCAATCTACGCGTTGCAACGTGCTATCTAGGGCGTCGGGATATCGTTTTACGGCTTCGTCTCCCAAATCATTAGCTACAGTTTCATAATAGGAAAGAATACTTTGCGTAAACTGTTTGGGTCCCAAATTGCCCCGATGCCGATTTAGGTAACCGGCAGTAAACGCCTTCCACCGGGTGTCGTCGGTACCCGATCCGGCGGGTAAGTTGTTGTTCCAAGTACCCTCTGGAGATTTTGGCCGAATGGCCGGAGAGAGTGTGTTGAGGTAGCCGTAGATGCGTCTGATGTCCTTTCGATGCCACATTTCCGTAGAGGCGCCCATGGCATCACCAATGGCCGAGCCCACCAAGGCACCCAAAACCCGGTCATAATAAGCAATAGTATCGGGCTTTGGCAGTGGTGTTCCATAAACCGGGTTCTCAGGAACAGCCAAATGCAGGGATTCGGGTTGCTCTTTTTTGCAAGAGCCAAGGGCAATCAGGATGCAAGTGAGTAGAAAATGCTTAATCTTCATAAGATACAAAATTTTTCGCCCATTGCAAAAGATCTGCCTTTTCGGACAGGCTCCGATCCAAGGGCAGTTGGGCCAACCCAATTATCCGTCTTAGTATTTCGGTGCCGGCAATCTGTCTAACCAGTTCCCCGTCTTTCGGAAGTCGGTACAAATCTAACAGGTTATCCAATGCCG
>JBJOHX010000064.1:0-15650 GCA_046047415.1 Bacteroidota bacterium | reverse complement strand
TCGTCTGTAATTGATAAGGTAGGAATCGCAATTGCGGTCAACGCAGTACCGTCGTAAATACCTGCAGGAATTGTAATCACCTGAGGTGAGGTAAACAAGTAATCCGTTCCAGATATCGCCGAACCAGTCCCCAAATCACTAACTGTAACTGTCGTTGTAGCCGATACCGTTCCAGTCACAAACAATGTTGGTAGATTACCACCCGTGCCCTCGGAATCCGATCCAGTACCCGCTGAAAATTCCACCACCACACTGTCGTCGTTGGTGATCGTATAGGTTGTGGTTGTTACTGCACCCAGACTCGCATCGCCCGTAGGTAAACTTAATTCCAATTCGATGGTCTCATCCAACTCGATTGCGGCATCGTCGGTAATCGATAGCGTCGGTATGGCAATTGCAGTGGCCACAGTACCATCATATAATCCGGCTGGTATGGTAATTACTTGGGGGGAGGTAAACACGTAATCCGTTCCAGATATCGCCGAACCAGTCCCCAAATCACTAACTGTAACTGTCGTTGCAGCAGTTACCGTTCCAGTCACAAACAATGTTGGTAGATTACCACCCGTGCCCTCGGCATCCGATCCGGTGCCCGCTGAAAATTCCACCACCACACTGTCGTCGTTGGTAATCGTTCCAACGCCGGTGTTATCAGTAATGGTACCTAAAGAAGTATTACTTATTACTACAGAGAACGTTTCATCTGCCTCTACCAAAGTATCACCACTTACAGTTACATCTAGGGTAGTGCTTGTGTTACCAGAGGTTATCGTTCCGATTCCGGATGAAATAGCCGTATAGTCAATACCTGCTGTGGCAGTTCCATCGGCTGTATTTATTTCAAATGTAATATCACCAAGGGCAGGATTTGCAACAAACCCTTGCATTTCGGTAACTGTGAGTGCTCTGTTAAAAAGGACAAGATTGTCTAAGCCGCCCTGAAATCTATAGCTTCCTCCATTTCCTCCTGCGTCTGCATATCCAATTCGTAATAAAGAAGTATCATTACCAAAGGTCACAGTATTGGTTGCACTATTATCTAAATTATCGTTCACATAAAGTGAAAAAACATTTCCGCTGCGAGTGATAAAAACTTTAGTCCATTCGTTTGCAAAAACAGTTGAAGAAGTTAGAATTGTTGAAGTAGCCTGATTATTGAGAAGTAGTTGATTATTTCCATCAAGCGATACTGTAAATTCACCATTGCTTCGGTGTAAAATATGTGCCCCAGCATGACCCAATGATAATTCATTCTTAATCCAAAAACCAAACGTAAAATCACCGGCTAAGGCAGAATAGTCCGAATTATAAGGAATATCAATTGATGAGTCCGTTCCATTGAAAGAAACTGCACTAGCCAAATTTCCATCGGGATCTGCAACATAGGTAAGATTAGCAGCGCCACCATTATTTGCTGTTGCACTTAAGTCATTTGTGTCATTGCAAAATGCCCAATATCCAATAAAATCCGAAGTGGTAATATTCGAAACATCACAAGCAGTAGATCCAATTTCTGCGCTTATGGTAAAACCAAATGTTGTTGTACCAGAATCACCTTCGGCCAAGGTAACATCTGATATACTTATAGATTGGGCGGTGAGTAATACTGACTGAAATAGAAAAACACCCAATAAAATTAATTTTCGGGTGAAACCAGATACCACCTTAGAAATAAGGTAACCGAACTTCAAATTCATAATATTTACGTTTGCAGTTATCCTGCGCTAGAAATAAATAAGTTTTTTCCTACAACGTAAATTTTAAGATTTTATGCGCCTACAGTAAAAATTAGTTGTTAAACTACCAGAAAAATAGGATGAAATAATACTTTAAAACGGGTTGGCAGAATTCGTTTCAATTCCACTTGCTATTTTACCTACAAGTCCTTGTAAAACCTTGCCCGGACCCACTTCTGTAAAGGAGGTAGCACCGTCCGTAACCATTTGCTGCACGCTTTGCGTCCACTTAACCGGAGCAGTTAATTGATCAATCAAATTTTTACGAATGGTCTCAACATCTGTTACAGCAGTAGTCGTTACATTTTGATAGATTGGACAACTTGGGGTTGTAAATGTTGTTTGGGTAATTGCTGCTGCTAATTCCTCACGTGCCGGTTCCATTAATGGCGAATGAAAAGCACCTCTTACAGGCAATACTAAGGCGCGCCTTGCGCCAGCCGCCTTTAAAGCTTCACATGCTTGATTCACTGCTTCAAGCTCCCCGGATATTACCAGCTGACCCGGGCAGTTATAATTGGCAGGTACCACAATTCCCGAAATTTCGGAGCATACTTTTTCCACCACCTGATCGTCTAGGCCAAGTACCGCAGCCATGGTACTTGGTACGGCCTCACAGGCTTCTTGCATGGCCATAGCGCGCTTGGCTACTAACCGTAACCCATCTTCAAAGTTAAGTGCCTTATTGGCCACAAGAGCCGAGAATTCCCCTAAAGAATGACCCGCAACCATGTCTGGTCTAAACGCATTTCCCATTACCATGGCCATAACCACAGAATGCAAAAAAATAGCCGGCTGGGTAACCTTAGTCTGTTTTAATTCATCATCCGTTCCGGAAAACATGATATCCGTAATTGAAAATCCGAGAATTTCGTTTGCGTTTTCAAAAAGTTCTCGGGCAGTTTTAGAAGCTTCATAAAGATCCTTACCCATACCGCTATACTGTGCACCCTGACCCGGAAATATATATGCTTTCATGTCATTTAGATTTAAATTCCCGCAAATGTAAGCAAATGAATAAATTCGATAAGAATGTGGAAGCTTCGCACCCCCACCCGCCCGACTTCAAGATAAATTCCCTAACTGCAATCTTCAATCCGACGTTAAAGTTTAGTCTTTCGAAAGAATATTATGATTTCAAAGCTAAAATTAGAGTTGTCCCAATTTATTTTTCCCCTTCGATTTCCGAATCCGAACCGCTACTACTTTATACTCCGGACACATGGCCTCGGTATCGTGAACATCGCCTGTTAGATTATTGATCATTATTTCAGGGAAGTGAAAGGTTGTACTCAAGATTCCCGGGTTAACCGTATCACTGATTCTAGCACGCACATCTGCCTTTCCCCTTGGCGATTCAAGACAAACCAAATCATTGTTTCCGATGCCGTGTTTTTCAGCATCTTGCGGATGAATAAGTAAATAATCTGCCTCAAGTAATTGCTCATTGGATGTTCTTCGGGTCATAGCACCACAATTGTAGTGTTCCAATTCTCTATTGGTGGTAAGAATAAAAGGATAATCCTTACCGTGCAATTGTATTTCCGGTGATTCTTCCCAAGGATGAAATTCAAAATACCCAAGTCCCCGCCTAAATTGTTCCTGATGCAAAATTTTAGTATCTGTACCATCGGGACCCACCGGCCACTGCAATCCGTTATTTCCTAAACGATTCCACCGAATTCCCTCAAAAAATGGTACAATTTGTGAGATTTCCTCCAACATACCATCTGGAGTGTAATTCGGTTGCGGATACCCCATCTTGTTCATAAGCTCCACAATAATCTGTCCGTCGGGCTTGGTTCCAGGCCTCGGAGACACAACCTGTCTAACCGCCTGAACACGTCGTTCTCCATTAGTAAATGTGCCGCTTTTTTCTAAAAAAGAGGCCCCAGGTAAGATTACATCGGCGTATTTGGCGGTTTCTGTCATAAACAATTCCTGTACCACCACCAATTCAGTTGCTTCCAAAGCTCGTATTACTTTTTGGGTATTTGGGTCGGTTTGCACCACATCTTCTCCTATAATCCAGAGTGCTTTCAATTTACCGGCCAATGCCGCATCGAACATTTCTGGAATTTTATATCCTATATGACTAGGAACGGTTACCCCGTAAAATTGGTTGTACCTTCGATTTATTTCAGGCTGGGTAACATCCAGATAGCCTGCTCCTTGATGCGGCTGAACCCCCATATCCGCACTGCCCTGAACATTGTTTTGGCCTCGCAAGGGATTAACGCCTACTCCCGCTCTTCCAATATTACCGGTAAGCAATGCCAAATCTGCAATTTGCATCACAGTAAAGGTTCCTTGGGAGTGTTCTGTTACCCCAAGTCCGTGGAAAGACATTGCATTTTGCGCCTTGGCATAATCTAGAGCCGCAGCTTTTACCTGTTCCTTGGGCACCCCACAAATAGCTTCCATCAGATCTAAATCCAATTGCATTAACTCATTTTTAAAATCAGTATATCCTTCGGTGCGTTTGGCAATGAATTCTGAGTCTACAAAATCGTGGGCCACAATATAATACATCATCATATTGAGCAAGGCCACATTAGTTCCAGGTCTAAGCGCTAAATGGTGCGTGGCATATCTTGCTAATTCTGTACGTCTAGGATCAATCACTATGGATACATTATCCGACTTCATGGCAAACTGTTTAAGTTTAGCTCCTGTTACCGGATGAGCATCTGTTGGGTTTGCTCCAATAACTAAAATGCAATTAGTGTATTTTAAATCTGCAATTGAATTGGTTGCTGCTCCGGTGCCAAAAGTTCGCTGCATTCCCAAAGCAGTAGGAGAATGACAGACTCGGGCACATCCGTCTATATTATTGGTTTGAATTACAGCCCTAAAGAATTTTTGCATCAGGTAATTCTCCTCATTGGTGCAACGTGAAGAAGAAATCCCGGCAAGACTATCCGGACCAAAATTCTCTTTAAAATATTGAAATTTTGAGGTTATAAAATCGAAGGCCTCTTCCCAGGAAACTTTTTGAAATACCCCTGCACGTTTAATCATTGGAGCATCCAAACGATCCGGATGCTTGTAAAACTGAAATGCGTACCGACCTTTAAGACAGGTATGTCCTTGATTTACTTCGGCATCGTAGGGTGCTCGAATACTGAGTATTTCCTCTCCCTTCGAGGCCACCTCCAAGTTACACCCAACACCGCAATAGGTACAAACCGTTCTGGTTTTTTGATCGGATAGTACCGATTTGGATTGAAATATATCCGAAATAGCAGAGGTTGGACAAGCTTGTGCACATGCGCCACAACTCACACAATCGGAATCCATAAAAGTTTGACCCATCCCTTTCACAATATGTGAGTCAAATCCCCTACCGGCCATACTAAGCACAAACTCTCCCTGAACCTCATCGCAAGCTCGTAAGCAGCGATAGCAATTGATGCATTTACTGAAGTCCGATACCATGTAGGGATGTGAAAGATCTTTTTCCCGATTCAGATGATTTTCACCTATAGGATATCTCACCTCCCGAATACCCACCTGTGCAGCAACATCTTGCAGCTCACAATTTCCATTAACTTCGCAAGTAAGGCAGTCCAAAGGATGGTCAGTAAGTACAAGCTCCAGAATATTTTTCCTCAGCTTTTGAATGGACTCGGACTCTGTAAAAATAAACTGACCAGAAACAACAGGGGTGTGGCAGGAGGCAACCGTTTTCAAGGGACCGATTGCGGTATTACCAACCTCCACACTGCATACTCGGCAAGTGCCAAATGGCGCGAGATTAGGGGCGTCGCATAATGTAGGTATCGATTGAACGCCCAGGTTTCGTCTAATAAAAGATAGCAGGGTTTCACCGGGTTCAAAAATGAACTGTTTGTGATTGATATACGCCGTGTTCATGTCATTGGAACATTAAAGTAATCCACCAGTTCTGACTCAAAGTAGCTCAAAATATTTCGAATAGGCAATGGAATTCCCCCGCCATGGGCGCAAAGCGAACCTTTTTCAAGGGTAGTAAGTAAATCATCGAAGAGTTCGCGATCTATACGAAAGTTTTGCCCAATTGCTTTTTGAATCAACTCTTTCCCGCGCTGTGTGCCCAACCGGCAAGGAAAACATTTTCCACAACTTTCATATGCTGCAAAAGCCAATAGGTGTTCCAAATAATCTATCATCGGAAAGGACTCAGGAATACTCACCACAGACGCATGCCCCAAAAGAAATCCAGACGAAGCAAACGACTCAAAATCCAACGACAGCTCTTCTAACTTATGCACCGGAATCACACCACCAAGAGGTCCTCCAATCTGTACTGCTTTTACTGGCACTCTAAATCCCTGTCCAAGTGTTTCTATTACAACTCCCAGGGAGGTTCCCATTTCCACCTCATAAATTCCCGGCCGGTTAAAAAACCCATCAAGACTTACCAGTTTAGTTCCAGAAGCACTTGGCGTACCGGTTTTTTTCCATTTTTCCCAACCATAAGTGTTAATGAAATGCAGAGCGGCAAGGGTTTCCACATTCTGAACAACCGTAGGTTTGTTAAACAATCCTTGTTGTGCAGGATAAGGTGGCCTAGTCCGGACCTCGGGTCTTTGCCCCTCAATAGAATTTATTAAAGCGGTCTCCTCACCACAAATATAAGATCCCTGGGCCTGGATGATTTTAAAGTGAAAATCGAAATCACTTCCAAGAATACTTGTTCCGCACATGTTGTGTTCAAGAAGTGATTCAATAGCATGTTGTACGCTATTTTTTGCCTCGGGATATTCGGCTCGTATGTAAATGATTCCGTAGTTTGATCCTATTATCCAACCGGCTACAAGCATCCCTAAAAGGACGGAATAGGTCTGATTTTCTAACAGATAACGATCCGAATACGCGCCCGGATCTCCCTCATCGGCATTGCAGATAATAAATTTTAACGTTCCAGGCGCATTCTTGCAAAATTCCAATTTAGAACCCATTGGAAATCCGGCACCTCCCCTACCCCTCAGTCCTGATTGCTTTACTTCCAACAATACATCCTCCGGATCCCTTTTAAACAAATGCACAAGACTGTCTATGGTAGATTGCATTCCAGGAAAATCACGGGTCAAAAATTGCGGACCACTGCCACCAACATGATAGCAGTCTACTAAAGTTTTATCTTCTTGCTGTACCAAGGATTCCAAATGTTCAACCGCTGTTCCGGAGTAATTTTTTCCATTGTAATAAAATGCGGCATTTTCATGGCAACGTCCCAAACAGGTCATATGCCCAATCTCTTCTGCCATAAAATACTTCTGGAGGCGCTCCAACACTTTTACCTGTGTTCCTGCACAGGCACAAGCCGTTCCATTGCAAACATAAACCCGCTTTCCTCGGTTCTCCGGCTTTAAAAAATCATAAAAAGAAGTCGTGCCAAAAACGTTTGCCTTGCCAATTAAGAACTCATTTGCCAACTCGGCTAGCTTGTCTTGATCCGGACTACCATCCATTCTGGCAGATTCACCCAAGTCTTCAAACAGGTTGCGATTTAAACCTTTTTTTCCAAGAAGTTCACTTAAATTAAATGACATACTATACCGTGTTTGCCTTCAATACTTGATTACTTTCCCTAAAATGCGTTCGGGGTGTGAATAACACGTAATTCGATCTTCGCGGCAAAATGCAAGTAGTGTAATTCCGAGTTCCTTGGCGTAGTCTACTGCCAAAGATGAAGGTGCAGAAACAGCTGCCAAAATAGGTATTCCCGCCTTAAAAACCTTAATTACAATTTCATAAGAAATCCTTCCACTTACTGTTATTACAGCAGCTGCTTCCAAAAGAGCATTGCGCAAAAGATGCCCAATTACCTTATCAACTGCATTGTGTCTGCCTATATCTTCCCGAACCACAATTATGTTTCCCGACTCTTCGAATACAGCGGAAGCGTGCGTACCTCCAGATTGCATAAAATCCTGTTGATACCCTTTCATTTTTTTAAACATACCTAAAATTTGTCTGGAATTGAATCCCTTACGAAATGGTAAAGGATTTTTGTCCAAATTGAAATCCGTAAGTTCTGTTTTACCGCAAATTCCGCAAGAAGCTATTGATAACATACTTCTACTGTTGGTATATCCCAACCCCAATACGCTTTCAGGAATGGTAAACTCAGCTTCTGTAATTATGAAATCTTTGGTGTGAGGCTGGTAAGTAATTTCGGGATGATACGTTTTGCAATTCAGTACATCTTCGCTGTGCAATAACCCACGGATTAAGTCATCATCGGCTCCCGGGGTTCGCATAGTCATCGTAAAAGGGGCGCCATTCAATATCAATTGTAGGGGTTCTTCCACTGTTAGATAATCCACTACAGGTCTGACTCCGGTTCTATTAAAACACTTTCCGTTATATTTTTTTGAAGGCATATGCTTTAGTAGATCGTTTAGGGCTATTAATTTTTAATAGCTCAACAATCGCCACAGTAAGATAGCCAAATATTAGGAGATTACCCAGAATTAGAACGCCTTTGCCTCTTTACTATTTACGATACCAACTGGAGTAGGTAATATAAGCATTGGCAATTCGCTGAATTTCGCCTTCCTTTAGGTTCAGATCAACCTCTCCGATTTTTCGTGCAGGAATTCCGCCAAAAATGGAACCTACGGGAACTATTGTACCTTGAGTAACCACCGCACCTGCCGCAATAATACTTCCGGATCCTATCTCACAGTGATCCATAACAATACTCCCCATACCTATTAAAACATTGTCGTGAATGGTGCACCCGTGCACAATAGCGTTATGACCAATTGAAACATTATTACCTATAGTTGTTCCGGCCTTCTTATAAGTGCAATGTACTGTAGCATTGTCTTGAACATTTACCTTGGAGCCCAATCGAATAAAGTTAACATCGCCCCGCAACACCGCATTGTACCAAATACTGCAATCTTCACCCATTGCAACATCGCCAATGAGCACAGCGGTTTCTGCAATAAAACAATTAGAGCCAATGTTGGGTGTTTTATTTCCTAAAGATTTGATTACCGCCATAGTGTTTAGTTGCAAATAATTATTAGAAATGATTAGGGTAAATTATACAAATGCAAGCTAAATTCGAAATTTTAATCCTTTAAAGTGGAGGTTTAAAATTCGCCATTACGCCATTTTGGTTTAAATCGATCCTCTCGAACAGGCCCAAAGTCCATTCCCAAAGTTATTTGATGATACCCACCATTTCCCATGATGTAATCGCCAAACTGATAAGAGTAATTATAGGAAAACACATAGCGATTTACATTGGCTCCTACCATAGGAGTTACAAGTTGTAATCGCTGACTCACATTTCCGTTGTCTGTCTGAAATACTGCGGCATCTAAGCTACCCCTAAAAGAAAGTCCAACCCATAGGGTTGCTAAATTTAGCGGTTTATAAACCTTCGCGTTTAAATCCAAGGTTTTTTCCATACTGAAATCGGAAAGCTGAAAAAGCATTGAAGGTTCCAACCACCACGAGCCTCGGTCAATACGATAACCCAGAGACAATAGATAGCGCCTGAGATTGTCTATCACAGCTGGGTTTGTAGCGTTTACGCCATTCATTCTATATAATTTACGCTCAGAATCAAGGACGTTTAAAATCGTGGCATGTCCATACCACTCTTTGTAGGCATAAGAAATACCTAAGTCCACGTTTAAATAAAATGCACTGATTACCGAACCTGAAATGGATGGGTCTGGCATCATGGATCTAAAATCGGTCTCATCCAACGCACTTTGTAAGGCCGTAACACTTAAACCAAAAGACAGTTGTTTAAAAATGCGGGCATCACTCGCAAAATTCAAATGATGCGCATAAGTCATTTTAAGGCCGGATTGAGTGTGATAACCGTTGGCGTCATTAAACAAAATAACACCAACACCATTAGGCGAATTCGGAAAACGATATTGAATGTTTAGGGTTTGTAAATTCGGTGCTTCAAGCAGATCAAACCACTGTTGCCTGCCGGTCATTCGAATCTTTCCTCCATTGCCATTTCCGGCCATAGCAGGATGTATCAAATAATCATTGTCTGTTAGGTAATCAAAATACACCGGAATCCCTTCCTGTGCAGACCCAATTCCACAAAACATTAAACTGATTAAAGAAACAAAATAGATTAACCGAAACATTTGGTACAGCGCATTCACTATTGGTGGTTTTCAAAGATACATCAAGCAGAAAGAATGCCGGAACACTTTAATTCGTCAATAGTAGTAAAAGGCATATTTTTGTAAAAAATAAAAGCGATGAATGAATTTATAATCACCCTGAAGGAAACCAATAATCCGGCTATTTTAAAATTTGAGGCCAATCAACCCCTAGTCCATCAGGGTAGTTATGAGTATAAAAATATTGATCAAGCCAGCAATTCACCATTGGCCAAACAACTTTTTTACCTACCCTTCATTAAAACTGTTTACATTTCCGGAAACTTTATCGCTTTGGAGCGATTTAATATCGTTTCTTGGGACGATGTAAAGGATTCGGTAGCCCAACAATTGGTAGACTACCTTAACGAAGGTGAAACGGTAGTACTGGAACCCGAAATAAACAAGCCTGTGGCATACACCGTTTACGGTGAAGTAACCCCCAATCCCGCGGTGATGAAATTTGTTGCCAATCTAAAGTTAGTGCCCGGTGTATTTGAGTTTAAATCTGTAGAGGAAGCCAAACATGCCCCTTTAGCCCAGAAATTATTTGAGTTTCCTTTTGTTAAGGAAGTTTTTATGGATCTTAACTACATTTCCATTACTAAAAACGACCTGATTAGTTGGGAAGATGTAAGTATGGAAGTGAGAGAATTCATTAGAGCATACCTAACATCTGGGGGCAGCGTATTATCTCAAACGGCCTTAGATCGTCAGGAAGCTTCAATTCCCGGTGTTCCCAACGAACGAGTATTGGATGAAACCTCAAGACAAATTGTGGATATTCTGGAAGAGTACGTAAAACCTGCAGTGGCTAGTGACGGGGGAAATATCGTCTTCCAGTCCTATGAAGCCGAATCAAAACGGGTACACGTGGTGTTACAGGGTGCTTGTAGCGGATGTCCATCTTCTACATACACTCTAAAAAACGGAATTGAAACTATGTTAAAGAATATGCTAGGAGACCAGGTTGCCGAGGTAGTTGCGGTAAATGGGTAATGAAAAAACCGAACGCGCTAATTCAAGAAACCAGCCCCTACCTGCTTCAGCACGCTTATAATCCTGTTGCCTGGGAAGCATGGAATTCTGCAAGTTTAAAGCGTGCCCGGGAAGAAGAAAAACCCATGCTAATTAGTATTGGATATTCTTCTTGTCACTGGTGCCATGTAATGGAACATGAATGCTTCGAAGACCCTGAGGTAGCCCAGGTAATGAATACGCACTTTGTGTGTATTAAGGTAGACCGAGAAGAACGTCCTGACATAGACCACATTTACATGGATGCCCTTCAGATAATGACCGGGTCTGGAGGCTGGCCGCTTAATATTGTTGCACTGCCCAATGGCAAACCGTTTTGGGGTGCCACTTACCTGCCCAAATCCCAATGGAAAAATGCATTAGAAAAGCTAGCCGAACTATATCGTAATGAACCTAAACGGGTATTGGAGTATGCAGAAGACCTCACCCGCTCAATTAAGCACCTTACCCTACCCGAATCTGGTGAATCATTACTTAAACCTTATCAGATTTCCAAGTTAATCGAAGGGTGGAAACTTAAATTTGATACAGAATTTGGTGGCATTCGCGGTGCACCTAAATTCATGATACCCTCTCGGCTGCAGTTTTTAATGCATTGGGGAGAGCTCAGCAAAGATTCCGAAATTCAAAATCACGTTCGCAAAAGTCTAACGTGTATGGCATATGGAGGTTTGTACGACCAATTAGCTGGGGGGTTTTCTCGCTATTCAGTAGATGTGCGTTGGCATGTACCTCATTTTGAAAAAATGCTGTACGACAACGCACAGTTAATGAGCCTTTACGCTCAAGCCTATGCGTGTTATGGAGATTCCCTGTATTTAGAAATTGTTTCCGGGATTCTGGATTTTATATTGCAGCAATGGCAAACAAATTCTGGGGGGTTTTATGCGGCATTCGATGCCGACAGTCTGGAAACATCCGGTAAACTTGAAGAAGGTGCATATTATGTATGGCATGAGAAAGAGCTTAGAGAAACTCTCAATACTGATTTTGATTTATTTCGGGAAGCCTATAATATAAACGCCTATGGCAAATGGGAATCAAATCAATATGTCTTGATTCGAAACGAATCGGATAAAGAATTGGCACATCGTCTAAATTTAAGCACGAAATACGTAAGCGATAGGCTTCAAAATTGTCGGGAACAGCTGCTAGAGTTACGTGCCAAACGCAATCCTCCTAGGTTAGACAACAAGTTAATTCTATCATGGAATGGCTTAATGTTATCTGGGCTTTCTGATGCCTATCGTTACTGCAACCTGAAGCGTGCAAAAGATGCAGCCCTAGCCTTAGGCCACTGGATCGAAACCATTCGCATGGACTACAACGGTAATTTACCGCATATCGCCCAAAGCGCCAATGAAGAATCCATTGGATTTTTAGAAGACTACGCCTCGGTAATCGAAGGCTACATAAAGCTTTACGGTATTACGTGGGATATTTCCTGGATGAATAAAGCCAGTGAATTAATACAATTGGCAGAAGGCCATTTCAACACCACCGAAAAAGATTTGTTTTACTTTGAATCTGAATCACAGATACAAGGTATTCGTAAAACCTTTGAAACTACAGACAGCGTTATCCCTGCTTCCAATTCCATTATGGGAAAAAATTTATTTCTACTTGGACATTTTTACGAAAATAAGACTTGGATTGATCGGGCACAACAAATGCTCACAAAGGTTTCCGGATCGGCATCAAAATACAGCGAACAACATTCCAACTGGTTACAATTGGCCTTGTGGTTGGAACGACCATTTCTTAACTTGGTGATTTGCAGTTCAAATGCCTTAGCGCAATCCACAGTTTTAACCAAAAACTATCTTCCGAATAGTTTTTTAGCCGTGAGCACTGAAATATCTGACTTACCGCTATTTAAACAACGTCATGAAGTGATTAATTCAAAAATCCATATCTGTACCTTTGGCATGTGTCTTGAACCGGTTACATCACCTGAAAAGGCACTTGATATTACCAGAAACCAGCTAAATCTAAATACATCTCTTTAATTTTGCCGCCATCAGGCTTTTTTAATTACTTAAAACATCCCAAAAAATGGAACGATTAGCGAATTACAAACACCACCTTGAAGATGCCCTAGTTTGGTTTTTAGGTTACTTACCAGACTTAATTACCGCAATTCTTATTCTTGTTGTTGGGCTATGGGTAATTCGAATCATAAATAATTTTGTGCACCACTTTTTTGAGCGCAAGGACTACGACGAGGCCTTGGAATCATTTTTACAGAGCTTTATAAAGATTGGACTTAAATTCTTACTCTTTGTATTGGTCATAACGCAATTGGGAGTAAAATCTTCTTCCTTAGTGGCTATGGTGGGTGCTGCCGGATTAGCTGTAGGCCTTGCATTACAAGGGTCGTTGGCAAACTTTGCCGGAGGGGTATTGATATTAATCTTTAAACCTTTTCGGGTAGGCGATTTTATAGCCGCCCAGGGTGTAGAAGGAACGGTTCGAGAAATAAACATATTCACCACAAAACTGAATACCTTCGGAAATCAGGTTGCAATTATTCCAAATGGAAAACTCTCCAACGAAAACATTATCAACTACAACAGTGAAGAAACGCGAAGGGATAAGATATCAATCGGTATTTCATACGATTCAGATATTCGAAAAGCCAAATCAATCCTTCTAGAACTATGTCAGGAAGATGTGCGAATTCTACCTACACCATCGCCCGAGGTATATGTGGCAGAATTGGCAGACAGTTCTGTAAATTTAAGCCTTCGGTTTTGGGCTAAAAACGAAGATTTTTGGGCGGCGCATTTCTACGTAATTGAAAACCTAAAATATCGCTTCGACAAAGAAGGAATCGAAATTCCATTTCCGCAGCGCGACATTCATTTGTTTCAGAAAAGTTAAATCTCTTTTAGATACCCCTTATTTTTAGTACCTTTTATTAAAAATGATTTGGAAAATGAAGCGAGAATTACTTTTGGCCTGTCTAATAGTAGGTACTACTGTTTCGGCTCAGTTCAACGGCAACAAGGAAATGCGTCACCATGGCATGTTGCTCATCCAAGAATTCGATCTACCAGTAAATGGCTCCCCTTATGTAGATGAAATTTATAGAAAAGGTACCATTACCGTGAACAACCCCGAAGGTATTATAAAACAGGAAAAACTGATGCGATTCAATGCTTTTACGGGCGACATGGAATATTTGGGACCCAACGATAAAGCTCAAAATGTTTTAAAACGAGAGAACATTGAAATTGAATTGGAGGGAATCAAATACGAAGTACACCCTTATAAAATAAATGGAATTATTCAAAGAGGATTTTTTATTCCCTTAAATCCTGGAGAAGCGCTAGTTTTATACAAAAAGCCTTTAAAACATTACCGCAAACCAGCACTTCCGGAACACGGTTATGAGGAAGCGCGGAAACCTGAATATTTCGACGCTTCTGCTTATTACCTTCAAGCCTCAGGAGCAGGTATGGTTCCTGTAAAATTAAACCGGAAGAGCATTCTTGAATCCCTTATAGGAAAAGAGAATATTCTCAAGGCGTATATCGCTAAAAACCGTTTAAACCTAAAAAACCCAAAAGACGCTGTAAATCTGATTAGTTACTATAACGCTTTAGCAACAGTCAATTAACAGGCTTTTTTACAGTAACAATAAAATCTTTCAGATAAAAAGGTTCAAAATAAGCAACATCTTCGAATTTCTTATCTGAATATGCTTCATAAGCTAGCGACCCCATTTCCAGGGAAGATGGCAAAATTTCAGGATGGAATTTAAAAACTCTATCTGTAAATAATCCCTGGCACTTTTCGGCTCCGCTTCCCAATAGATGTACAATGCCTCTATTGCGGTACTCAGCAAAAGAGTTTATATCCAAAACTTCGGCCCATGTAGATTGCAATAGGTTAAGTTCGGCATCGTAAACAGCTGCATATACCTCCATCCGACGTGCATCCAACATTGGAATTAGAACTCCATCTGCATTAGGAAGGGAACGGGCCATTATTAAAAGTGTAGGAATAGATATTAAGGGAATTCCAAGTGCAAAGCACAAACCTTTGGCTGCAGAGACTCCTATTCGTAATCCAGTATAGGATCCGGGGCCTTTACTTACAGCCACGGCATTTAGTTGAGCCGGTAAAATACGAGCCTGTTTAAGAACATCTTCAATAAACAGATGTAATTTTTCACCATGTGTATAATCCGGAGACCGATCTTCTCTAAAAGCAATTAATTGATTGTCTTGAAATAGACTAACTGAGCAATTAACAGATGCAGTCTCAATGGATAATATCAATGCCATAACCACAAAGATAAGCACCCGGCTTTCGTTCTGAAAGCCGGGTGCTCTTAATTTTAAAACTCCAGTTTCAAATTTATTCTAATTCAGGGTAATCGGTATTCCGAAATAAAATTCAAGAACTTTAATTCTAAAAATGTAATTGTATTTAGTGCGTATAACCTCAGCAGCAGCATTATCTACCCTAGCCTGAGCCTGTCCAAAATCGAACGCGTTCATTAAGCCTTCCTCGTATCGGGCCTTCGCATATTCATAGGCCAGTCGACGAGCCTCGAACGTTCGTTGCGCAGCTTCATAGGATTTTGCAAAATTCTCGACATCGGCATAGGCCGTATTGATATTGGATTCTAGCGTTAATTTATCTTGTTCCAGTTGCAATTCGGCGCGCTGAAGGGAAATTTGAGCTCGTTTTATGCCATTTTGGGTGCCAAATCCATTGAAAATTGGAATAT
>JBJOHX010000063.1:0-5644 GCA_046047415.1 Bacteroidota bacterium | reverse complement strand
AACCAATAGAATGGAAAGGATAACAACTGCCAACAAAATGACCATTTCCAATAAAAAGAGAACCAAACCTCCACCATCCGGAGCTGCTTTGGAAAGGAATTCATCACGAAGGCCACGAGGCAGAGTGGCAATGATTCCAATCATGATGATTAAGGAGGTACCGTTACCAATACCACGATCGGTAATACGTTCTCCCAACCACATAACAAAAATTGTTCCTGCAACCAATATAGTTACAGCAAGAATCCACCATGAAGTAGTATTTAAGTGGGCATTGGCAGGAACATAGGTAGACAAATAACTAGGAGCTTGAGCCAGGGTAATAAGAACAGTAAGGGCTCTGGTAATTTGGTTCATTTGATTCCTTCCACTTTCATCTTTTTGCAATTTTTGAAAGTAGGGAACGGCCACTCCTAGCAATTGAATAATAATGCTGGCGGAAATGTAAGGCATAATGCCAAGAGCAAAAATAGAAGCTTTGGCAAAAGCACCACCGGTAAGGACATTGATTAAGTCTAGAATATTGGCTCCTTGCTGTTCGCTAACGGCACGTGCTAAAGCATCGGTATCAATACCAGGGAGTACAATAAAGGAACCCAAACGATACACAGCAACCAACAAAATAGTTGTAAGGATCCGTTCCTTTAACTCCTGGATTTTCCAAATATCCTTTAATTTCTGAATCAAGCCTTTCATGAGTGGTAAATCAAATCTCTACGATAGAACCGCCGGCCTTTTGAATGGCTTCAGCAGCAGATTTAGAAAATGCATGAACTTTAACGTTTACCGAAGCTGAAATTTGACCACGTCCAAGAACTTTAACCAAATCATTTTTAGAGATTAGGCCGTTGGAACGAAGAGTTTCCAGATTAATTTCGGTCAAACCCTTATCTGTCGCCAAGGATTGAAGAACATCAAGATTTAAGGGTTTGTATTCCACTCGATTAAAATTCTTAAACCCAAATTTAGGCAAGCGACGTTGAATGGGCATTTGGCCCCCTTCAAATCCAATCTTCTTGGAATATCCAGAACGGGATTTAGCGCCTTTATGCCCCCGTGCAGACGTACCACCGCGAGCAGAACCCTCTCCACGCCCAAGACGCTTACTATTATGAACGGCTCCGGCCGATTGTTTTAAATTCGAAAGATTCATAATCAAGACGTTTTTTCAACAACTACAAGGTGAGAAACTTTGCTAATCATACCCTCGATTTGAGGAGTTAAGTTATGATTAACCGATTGATTTAACCGTTTCAAACCCAAGGCTTGTAAGGTTAGTTTCTGACGTTCGGGACGATTAATCGCAGAACGGACAAGTTTAATAGAAACGGTAGTCGACATATCTTATCCATTAAAAACATTAGACAAAGGTAAACCACGCTCATTAGCCACGGTAAACGCATCACGAAGACTAGCCAACCCCTCAATAGTAGCCTTAACTACGTTATGAGGATTGGAACTGCCTTTGCTTTTACATAATACATCGCGCACTCCCACCGATTCAAGTACCGCACGCATGGCTCCACCGGCAATAACTCCAGTTCCGGAAGCTGCAGGCTTCATTAAAACCAATGAAGATCCATACTTAGCTATAACCTCGTGTGGGATAGTTCCTTTATGAACAGGGACCTTAATTAAATTCTTTTTTGCGTCGTCAACTGCTTTAGCGATGGCCTCAGTAACCTCGTTGGCCTTACCTAAACCATATCCAACAACTCCATTCTCATTCCCAACCACAACAATAGCTGAAAATGAAAAGTGGCGACCACCCTTGTTCACTTTTGTAACACGATTGATGGCGACCAATCGGTCTTTCAATTCAATTTCAGTGGCTTTAACCCTTTTTAAACTAGACTGTGACATAATGCATTTAGAATTTTAAACCACCTTCACGAGCGCCTTCAGCTAAAGCTTTAACTCGTCCATGATACAAATAACCACTTCGGTCAAACTGAACATCAGAAATACCTATAGCCGCAGCACGCTCAGCTATGGCCTTCCCAACATTTTGAGCTTGCTCCACTTTCGTTGACTTCTTATCAAACCCTTTTTCAGAGGAAGAAGCAGAGGCAAGAGTATGCCCCTTCAAATCATCTATCAATTGAGCATAAATTTCTTTATTGCTCCTATACACAGACAATCGTGGTCTCGTAGCAGAGCCCACGGCTGTTTTACGAATTCGATAGTGTATTTTCTTTCTACGTATTTGTTTATCTTGTGCCATACCTGACGTTGATTTATACTTTATTTCTTACCGGCTGACTTACCTGCTTTCCGGCGAACGGCCTCACCTTGGAAGCGAATACCTTTTCCTTTATATGGCTCTGGCTTTCTAAAGCTACGAATTTTTGCAGCTACCTGACCTACCAATTGCTTATCGAATGATTTAAGGGTAACTAGAGGTGCCTTACCTTTTTCCGTTTTGGCCTCAACTTTAATTTCACTTGGTAGTTCAAACACAATGTTGTGTGAATATCCTACAGAAATATCCAACACCTGGCCACGGGTTTCTGCACGATAACCAACCCCGACCAATTCCATATTAATTTCATAACCATCGGAAACTCCTTTGACCATATTGAAAATTAGAGAACGGTACAAGCCATGCATGGCGCGATGACGAGGCTGATCGGTAGGACGGCTTACGGTCAAAACACCATCGGTAATGTCCAAATTAATATCTGGATGAACTGGTTGTTGCAATTCGCCCAAAGGGCCTTTTACAACAACAAGATTGCCCTTAAGAATCTCAACATTGACCTTAGCGGGAATTTGAATAGGGGATTTACCTATACGTGACATAATTCAATTCTTTAGTAAATCTTACACAACACTTCTCCTCCCAAATTTTGAGAACGAGCATCCTTATCTGTCATTAAACCTTTGGATGTAGAAACAATAGCTATACCCAGACCATTTAAAACGCGAGGTAAAGTTTCAGCACCAGAATACTGCCGCAAACCAGGGCGAGACACTCTTGACAAATGTTTAATCGCTGAGGCTTTGGTTACAGGATGGTATTTAAGCGCAATTTTAATGACGCCTTGAGGTGCTATATCTTCGAATTTGTAGGAAAGGATATAACCTTGATTGAACAAAATTTCAGTAATTCCCTTTTTCAAATTCGAAGCGGGAACTTCAACTACGCGATGTCTGGCTTTAATACCGTTGCGTACTCGGGTTAAAAAATCTGCAATTGGATCCATGTTATTTACCAGCTAGCTTTAGTTACACCGGGAATTTTACCTTCATTGGCCATTTGGCGAAATAAAACCCGAGAAATTCCGAATTGACGCATAAATCCGCGAGGGCGTCCTGTTAATTGACATCTGTTGTGCAAACGAACCTTAGAAGAGTTCCTTGGCAGCAACGCCAATCCTTGATAATCACCAGCCTCTTTAAGAGCCTGACGTTTAGCAGCAAACTTCGCCGCCATTCTTTCACGTTTGCGCTCGCGCGCTTTCATTGATTCCTTAGCCATATCCGCTTAATTCTGGGAATGTTTAATATTATCAAAAGGCAAACCAAAGGCCAATAATAAGGCATAACCTTCTTTGTCCGTTGGAGCTGTGGTCACGAAAGTGATGTCCATTCCGTTAATTTTAGAGACTTTGTCAATATCAATTTCCGGAAAAATAAGTTGTTCTGTTATTCCAAGATTATAATTTCCACGGCCATCAAAGCCCTTTGCAGATACTCCTTTGAAGTCACGAACACGCGGTAAGGAGATAGATACAAACCGGTCAAGGAACTCGTACATACGAACACCACGAAGCGTGACCTTAGTTCCGATAGGCATACCCTTACGCAACTTAAAATTTGAAATATCCTTTTTGGATTTGGTAGAAATGGCTTTCTGACCTGAAATCAAAGAAAGTTCCTGAACGGCAACATCCACCATACGTTTGTCACCCACAGCTGCTCCCAAACCCTGACTAATCACGATTTTGGTTAAACGTGGAACTTGCATAATGGATTTATACCCTTGCTCCTTAAATAAGGCAGGAACGATTTCCTCTTTGTACTTGGTTAATAATCGTGGAGTACTCATCACTTAATTACTTCGGCGGTTTTCTTGGCGTAACGAACTAGTTTTTCACCGGTATCATCCATTTTGCGACCAACACGGGTAGCAACGTCACCTACCTTTAACATCACATTTGAAATATGAAGGGAGGCTTCCTTTTCAATGATTTTACCTTCAGGTTGCTGTGGACTTGGCTTGGTATGGCGCTTAACCATATTTACACCTTCAACCACTACGCGATGTGTTCCCCGATTGATGGATTTAATCGCTCCTGAAG
The DNA here is from genome assembly GCA_046047415.1 of Bacteroidota bacterium. Taxonomy (GTDB): domain Bacteria; phylum Bacteroidota; class Bacteroidia; order Flavobacteriales; family Flavobacteriaceae; genus Robiginitalea. The sequence goes on along the minus strand of JBJOHX010000063.1, from coordinate 1,340 downwards.
CACCCTTATGGTTACCGGCGATCACTACAACGATATCGCCTGTTTTTAATTTTAATTTAGTTTGCATACGGCCAATCAGATTAAAGCACCTCGGGTGCCAATGAAACAATCTTCATAAATTGCTTTTCCCGTAATTCACGAGCAACAGGACCGAAGATCCGAGTGCCGCGCATCTCGCCCTGGGCATTAAGTAAAACCACGGCATTGTCATCAAAACGGATGTAAGAACCATCCATCCGTTTCACTTCCTTTTTGGTACGAACAACAACTGCTTTAGTAACAGCTCCCTTTTTGACGTTACCAGAAGGTAGAGCATCCTTAATTGAAACTACAATTGTATCTCCGATAGAAGCGTACCTGCGTTTGGTACCTCCCAAAACCCGAATACAAAGAACCTCTTTGGCTCCACTGTTATCGGCAACTTTCAATCTTGATTCCTGCTGTATCATACTTCAATTACTTAGCTCGTTCCAAAATTTGAACAAGACGCCAGTTTTTCGTCTTACTAAGAGGACGAGTTTCCATTATAGAAACTGTATCTCCGATGTTGCACTCGTTCCGTTCGTCGTGTGCGTGGAATTTGGAAGTCAACTTCACAAATTTTCCATATTTCGGGTGTTTTACCCGACGCTCAACAGAAACGATGATGGACTTCTCCATCTTGTTGCTTACAACAACTCCTGTTTTTTCTTTTCTAGTTTTCCGTTCAGTCATAACCGGCGGTCGATTATAGATTTATTCTGCCCCCAATTTAGGGATTGCAAAGGTGCAGTTTTATTTTTAAAAATACAAGTGATAATTCATTTTTTTAAGTGCAAAAAAGAACCGCCGACAGAATCTGTAGGCGGTATCAATGCTTTTGCAAACAAACCTTTACTTAGAAAGGCGTTGTCGCTGTTCAGTTTTCAATCGTGCCACCAGTTTCCGTTGGGCTTCAATCGACTTTGGATTGTCCAAGTTTACCACGGCATGGTTTAATTTCAACTTAAGCAACTGGGTTGCTTCAATGCTCACTTTATCATTCAATTCAGAATCAGAAAGCGCTCGTATATCTATATTTTTCATGACGTAAAATTAAGCCTCGTAATCGTTACGGGTAATAAATTTTGTTTTTACTGGAAGCTTTTGTGCTGCAAGGCGTAGAGCTTCTTGAGCTACCTCCATAGGTACTCCGTCGATCTCGAAAAGAATATGCCCAGGCTTAACGACGGCAGCCCAGTATTCAGGATTACCTTTACCCTTACCCATCCGTACTTCAGCAGGCTTTTTAGTAATCGGCTTATCAGGAAATACACGAATCCATACCTGTCCCTCTCTTTTCATATAGCGATTCAAAGCAA
>JBJOHX010000062.1:0-56591 GCA_046047415.1 Bacteroidota bacterium | reverse complement strand
ATCCGGGTAGTAAATTATTGTTTATGGGTGGTGAGTTTGGACAGTCAGGCGAGTGGAATTTTCAACAAAGCCTTGATTGGCATTTGCTGCAATACGGATATCACAGCGGGTTAAAACAATTGGTTCAGGATTTAAATACCTTATATCGCGATCAACCTAGCCTTTACGAAAAACAGTTTAGTCCCGAAGGGTTCAAATGGATCGATTATTCAGACGCAGCCCAATCCGTTATTTCCTTTATGCGCTTGGGCCACAAGGAAGAAGATGCAATTCTGATAGTCTGCAATTTCACACCCGTTCCCAGATCGTCTTATCGTATTGGGGTTCCTAAAGCAGGTGATCTGATAGAACTGTTTAATAGTGATTTGCCAAAGTATTGTGGAAGCGGTATCGTAAATGATAAAAAAATCAAAGCAGAACCAATAGCTGCACATAAACAACATCATTCAATTGCTGTAAACTTGCCACCCCTGGGGGCCGTTTGGTTTAAGTATAAAGAATAACTTTTTAACCTTTTTGGAAATATCTGCTATCGTTCACCTGTTTCCTCAAACGTTTTAGTAGGAATTACAGCGGATATCCTTTCTATATCTGATATTAAAGTGTTTTTTTTGTCCTTCTAAAATTAGAAGGTTATGATTACCAACACCGAACTGGAATACAAAGGAAATCTTTATCCAAATCAGATTGTAGATTTTAAGCGGGATTCAGGTAAATTTTATTTTACCAGTGAAAATGGTGTGGTTTTACAGCTTACGGTAATTCGTAATAGTGTTTTGCGAATTCGCTATGGGACCGAGAACATTTTTGAGCCCGACTTTTCTTATGCCATTTCTTCCCAAGCTAGCAAGGGTTATGATGAACTCAAAGAAGAAAATACTGCTACAGATTATTGTATCTACACCTCCCGTCTAAAAATTTTAGTAGACAAAAAAACAATGCGGGTGCAAATTTCCGATTTGAATGGCAATATCATCAATGAAGATGAATTGGGATTTCACTGGGAAGAAAATTATGAATTCGGCGGAAATACTGTAAAAATGAGTAAGATTGCCCAGGCCTCCGAATGTTTTTACGGTATGGGCGATAAAGCTACACATCTGAATCTAAAAGGCCGGCGGGTGACCAATTGGGTAACAGATCAATACGCCTACGGTAAAGAACAAGATCCGCTATACAAGGCTATACCCTTTTATGTGGGGTTGCACAGCAATCGAGCCTATGGTATTTTCTTTGATAATTCCTTCTGTACGCATTTTGATTTTGCCCATGAACGACGAAATGTTACTAGTTTCTGGGCAGACGGGGGAGAATTAAACTATTACTTTTTCTACGGTCCTTCTTTGTCTAAGGTGGTACAGTCCTATACTGATCTTACCGGAACCCCTGAATTACCGCCAATGTGGGCCTTGGGTTACCACCAGTCCAAGTGGAGTTATTACCCGGAAACCCAGGTAAAAGAAATTGCCAAACAATTCAGAAAAATGAACATTCCTTGCGATGCCATTTATCTGGATATCGATTACATGGATGGATTCCGATGTTTTACCTGGGATAAAACCCGCTTTCCGGATCCCAAGGGCCTTGTTAAGGAGTTAGAGGCAGACGGTTTTAAAACGGTGGTTATGATTGATCCCGGTATTAAAATTGATAAGGACTATTGGGTTTATCAAGAGGCGCTTAAAAAAGATTACTTCTGTAAACGTGCAGATGGCCCGGTAATGACAGGTAAGGTTTGGCCTGGACCGTGCAGTTTTCCGGATTATACCAACCCCGAGGTACGGCGCTGGTGGGCAGGATTATACAAAGATTTTTTGGAGGAATCCGGAGTGCACGCCGTTTGGAACGATATGAACGAGCCTGCCGTTATGGAGGTTCCCACCAAAACAGCACCTTTAGATATGCGACATAGCTACGATGGCCATCCGTGCAGTCATCGGAAGGCGCATAATATTTATGGAATGCAAATGGTCCGCGCCACTTATAAGGGCGTTAAGAAAACCGTATTTCCAAAACGACCTTTTGTAATAACTCGAGCCGCTTATGCTGGCACTCAGCGATATGCCTGTACCTGGACCGGCGATAATGTTGCCACCTGGGAACACCTTTGGATTTCTAACGTTCAGGTTCAGCGCATGTGTATGAGTGGCTATTCGTTTGTGGGGTCAGATATAGGTGGATTCGCTGAACAACCCAATGGTGAGCTTTTTGCACGTTGGGTACAATTGGGGATATTTCACCCGTTTTGCCGGGTACATTCCAGCGGGGATCACGGCGACCAGGAACCCTGGTCATTCGATGAAGAAGTAACCGATATTGTTAGGAAGTTCATCAACTTAAGATATCAGTTGCTGCCTTATTTGTATACCATGTTTTGGAAATATGTACGAGAGGGAATGCCCATGTTAAAATCATTGGTCTATTTCGATCAGGAAGACAATCAAACCCACTTTAGGTCCGATGAGTTTATTTTTGGAGAACAATTCTTGGTTTGTCCGATTCAGGAACCCAATGCCAAGGGCAGACGTATGTATATTCCTAGGGGTCAGTGGTATAATTATTGGAATGCCGAACTGGTTGAAGGAGGGGCAGAAAAATGGGTTACCGCAGATATAGATAAAATACCCTTGTTTGTTAAAGCCGGTGCCATAATTCCAAAATACCCAATTCAGCAGTTTGTGGGAGAAAAGCGTATTGATCAAATAACCTTGGAGGTGTACTATAAGCAGGGTGTAGAGCAATCCACGCTGTATGAAGATGCTCAAGATGGATACGATTACCGAAAAGGTGAATACAGTACACGAAATTTCCGATTCAACGGTAAAACCAAGGAGGTTATTATACAACAGTTTAAAGACGGTTCGTTTATTACCCCTTATAAAACTTTTAAGATTAGTTTTATTGGACTCCCATTTCAAATATCTAAAATACAGATAGATAGCGACGAGGTAGGCTCGGAAGAGGTACAACTAAACGGAGGAAATAGCCTAGTGGTCGGAAAGAATTTTAGCGTTTTACACCTCTTTGGGGAATTGTAGTTACAATAGGCTTGTTCACAGCGCTTAAAATCGTTATAAGCCTTCGATTCAATGCTCAGCGTTTTCGATTTCGAAACCTGCATTTAGGGGTGTCTGTGCCTTTGGTGTCGGAAATTTGTACATTAGAATCAATTAAATGTACAGTACATGCCAAAAGCACTTCCTATAAAGGGCAGTAGCAAGCTGCTAAATGCCTGGGCCTTCTACGATTGGGCCAATTCTGTTTACAGTCTTGTGATTGCCTCTGCGGTTTTTCCGATTTATTATGGGGCCTTATTCCGAATGTCCGGAGTGGAAGAGGTGGAAGTTTTTGGAGGCAGTATTGCGCGCGCCCCACTGATTAGCTATGTTACTTCAATAGCCTTTGTTTGTATTGCTATTATAGTGCCTTTATTATCAGGAATAGCCGATTACCTTGGGAATAAAAAGAGTTTTATGAAATTCTTTTGTTATCTGGGTGCCCTATCCTGTATGGGCCTGTATTGGTTTAATTTAGAACATATTTATATTGGATTGATTTTTTATTTCCTGGGACTCGTAGGTTTTTGGGTGAGTTTTGCATTCTATAATTCTTACCTGCCGGACATTGCCCATCCCGAACAACAAGACCGTATAAGTGCAAAGGGATTTTCGTTGGGTTATACCGGAAGTGTGTTGCTATTACTATTTAATTTGGCCATGGTTTTGTCTCCTAGTTCATTTGGAATTACGGGTACAATTGATCAGCCCGCCGAATTGTGGGCCATGCGTATTTCTTTCGTGTCTGTAGGGTTGTGGTGGATTGGATTTAGTCAATACACTTTTTACAATCTTCCTTTGGGTTTTAAAAAAGAAGGAAAAAGACAGCATATAATATTCAATGGCTTCAGAGAGTTGAGGTTGGTTTGGCAGCAGCTAAAGGCAGCCCTTAGATTAAAACGGTATTTGGGTGCCTTTTTTGTTTATAGTATGGCTGTGCAAACAGTGATGCTTATTGCTGCCTATTTTGGAGAAGAAGAAATTGACTGGGGTTCGGATTCAAATCGAACTACGGGTTTAATTGCAAGTATTCTTGTAATTCAAGTGGTAGCGATTTTGGGTGCTACGCTTACGGCTCGTATTTCCAGATTGATGGGAAATATAAGCACACTTATTCTTGTAAATGTGCTCTGGTTTGTAATTTGTATATACGCCTATTACGTGTATACCCCTAGTGAGTTTTACATTGCTGCCGGGGCTGTAGGATTGGTTATGGGGGGTATTCAGGCCTTATCCAGATCTACCTATTCCAAATTGTTGCCAGAAACCAAGGATACCACCTCGTTTTTTAGTTTTTATGATGTTGCCGAAAAAATTGGCATTATCATCGGCACATTTCTATATGGGTTTGTTGCTCAGTACACCGGAAGTATGCGTAATGCTACCATTTTTTTAGGGCTGTTTTTTGCAGTTGGTATTTTGCTGTTGTTTCGGGTACCTAAAGCAAAATAGCCCCGTGAAAGTTATTCACAGGGCATTTGAGCCGTAGTTTTATTTTACTTTTGAGGCTTTACTTCCCCTGAACCGCTGGTTTTAGTGTCAATGTGTTTGGGGTTGCCACGGTAATATATATTTCCTGAGCCGGACACACGGGCCGTTAGTGATTCAATTGCCGTAATTCGCATGTTTGCAGAACCTGAAATGACAGCACTAACATCTTGACAATCAAATTCAAACCCCCGAAAATCGCCAGATCCCGAAATGTGGACATCCAATTTATTGGATGTCCCAGACAGGTTCAAATTCCCGGAACCTGAAACGTTAATTTTTGACTCGGAAGTCTCAAGATTCAGCTGAAGTTTTCCACTTCCCGACATGGTTCCCCTAAAAAAATCGGAGGTTATTTTTGCGGTTCCGGAAATCTCTCCGGAACCGGAAAGTGAAATTTCATTGATACTTGCGATGGGAACCTTCACAGTTAAGGTTTTTGAATTCCATGATTCGGATTGCAATTGATACCCTTTTTCGGTGCGAATATGTAAGGTTCCATTTTTCACTATTGTTTCAAGATGCTCCAACAGATTTTCATCGCCCTCCAGCGTAAGTAGACCTTCGGCGCCTTCAACCAATGCTACATTGAACCAGCCAGAAAGCGCAATTCCGTCATAGGGTCCTACATTCCTTTCTAACGTAATTAGATTGCCATTTCCCTTAATGCGCTTTCCTACCTGGGCCGAAAGAACTGTAATTAAGGAAAATGAGAAAATGAATAGCATTATTTTTTTCATAGTCATAAGATTAATTGAATTAAACGGATTTGGATATTTATTTTTTTTCGAAGGCAATATTCCCATAGGAACTTTTTATTTTAAATAGAGGCCCTTGTTTGGGCGCACCGAAATATCCGCTGTAGAATTTCGATTGATTACTTTCTTTACTGACTTGAATTTGTAAGGCATCTTTTCCTTTGACACCTGTGTATTCCGTGTCTATTTCAAAGTCAAAGTGATTTGCCGAAGTATAGCCAATCTTGATGCCGGTATACTCGGTTTCTAGGGTAATATCTTGTGCTTCATTGTCGAAACCACCAATGCGTATTCCGCCATAATTGGATTGAATATTGGCCATTTCAGCAATGCGGTTGAACTTAACAGATAAATAATCGCCCCTGCCGTGCAAGTGCTTAACCTCATCAACTTCGAGATTGCCGTAATCACAACTGTACTCTAAGCTTTCGAGACTACCTATTTCGGAATTGGTGTAATCTGCCGACAAGGTAAGTGCTCCTGCTTTTTCCAAAATAAATCCGGAATAATCAGCTTTGATGTTGCCAGAGTTCATATAGCCTATGCGCGATTTAGAGGTGTAATCAAATCGCAATTCGTTGTTGCGGCCACGGAGTTCGCCTAAATCCAAACGGCCGTAATCACAGTTTATCTTTGCGTGTCCATCAATCCGGTCCAAGGTTATGCCGCCGTAATCATTGCTCAGATAAACTGAATTTTTCACCGGGAGTTTAATGGTATAATTTACTTGCATTTGAATTGCATTATTTCCTCCCCACCAATTCCAACTTTTGTTATTCTCGAACTGTGTTTTGGCAGACACCAAATTTTCAGTTGCCTCAAAGGCTACCGAAATGGACTCCAATTTACGAGCAACCTTGTCTGGGTTGTTGCCCTGAGTGGTAATATGGACTTCTATTACAACCTTGTCTTCATTCCAGGAATTTAAAACCAAATTGCCGTAGCTGTTTTGGATTTTAAGCAGGGCTTCTGAAGTTACTTTAAATTCTTTGCGAATCGTTTTTTCACGAGTGTGTTTCGGTGCCCAATCGTTGGCAAAAACCGAAATGTATCCCACAAAAAGCAAAAATAGCAGTAATACGTTTTTACAGGGTCTTAAGTTCATATTTAAGGTCTTTTAATTGTTCAATTTGAGCTAATACAGATTCAATGAGTTCTATCCGCATTCTAAAATTTCGAAGCATGGCATTCAGAATAAGCTTGGAGTTTCCCCCGGCACGCAGATCTTGTACCATTTTAAGGTAATCCGATTCTAATTTTTTTAATTGATTCAATGCAGATTCAACCACAGGCCTGGTTTCGTCTCCGTATTCGACCTGAAGCAGCTTGGCTTTATTTTGGATTATTGATTCAAAATGATCTGCTGCCAGGGCTATTTCTGGTGCGTATTCTTTGATTTCACTCCGCTGGAGATTTCTGGTAAGCAGGCCTGCACTGAATGTGGAAATTAAAATAAGAAGACTTGCGGCAATCATATATCTATGGGCAGGCTTGTGAAATAAAAATGCATTCCCAAATTTGAAACGTCCGTTTTGTGTTTTTAACCGGGCCTGAAATCTAGCTTCATGTCCGGCTTCGGGAAGTTCTTGGTCCCACATGTTCGACAATGAATCGAACAGTTTATGCAGGTGTTTGGGATTAGGCATAGGTTCCATTGAAAGTTAATTTTTTTCGCAATTGAGCTTTTGCCCGGGAAAGGATAGTGCGACAATTTGCGTAGGTTATTCCAAGTATTGAACAGATTTCCTGGTAATCGTACCCTTCAATTAAATGCAGATTCAAAATCATGCGATACGCTTCGGGGAGGGATTCCATTACTTTTAATACTGTGTTTGTCATCCGTTTAAAGTCTTCCTCTGTACCTGTGCTCGTAAAATCCAAAGTTTCAGGGAAGGAGTCAATTGCAATTGGCACTTCATTGCGTTTTTGAATTTTGTGGTACTGATAAATACTTTTATTAATTACTATACGCTTTAACCAAGCTCCAAAGGTTGCCTCTCCTTTAAAATCGTTTAATCGCTCAAATGCACTTAGAAACGAATCTTGCATCACGTCTTCTGCTAAACCCTTGTCTTTGAGTATTCGAAAGGCACTGTTAAACATGGCCTTGTAATATTTATTGTACAAGGTCATTTGTGCTTTGTTATTACGCCTCAAGCAAGCCGCTATCAGTTCTTTTTCGTCTTCGTTCACACGTTTGAAAACTTACTGCTCTCTACCTATAGATAAAAATAATTTCACTTTGTTACAGTTATAGCTGTAAAAACTTTCAACGGCTTGGCATAAGAATTGAATGCTAATGTTGAACAACTCCTTAAAAACAGATGTAATAAATTGAAAATAAGATATTTGAGTATTTAAAAAGGAGTTAATGGTTGGCTTTACTCTGTTTTTCGCTGACAGAATGACTGATTGAAAATTATGGCACAAACAAAATTTACCACTTTTGACAGTATAGCACTTCACGATTTGGAATCGGAATCGGAATTAATTCCATTGCTGACTCCCGAAGATGAACAAGAGATGAATAATGAACAGCTTCCTGAAGTCCTATCGATATTACCGTTGCGCAATACGGTATTATTTCCGGGCGTAGTAATACCTATTACAGCCGGACGGGATACTTCTATTCAGCTTATTAAGGAGGCCAATGCCGGTTCCAAAGTTATTGGCGTGGTTTCACAGAAAGACGAAGCTGTTGAGGCTCCGGGCTTTAAAGATATCCATTCCTTGGGAACGGTTGCCCGTATTTTAAGGGTTTTACAGATGCCCGACGGCAGTACTACAGTAATACTTCAGGGAAAGAAACGATTTGAGCTAGGTGAATTATTGACTGAAAAGCCTTATCTCACTGCCACAGTACGGGAAACTTCAGAGGAACGGCCCAACGAATCCAGTGCAGAATTTACGACCATAATGGATTCGCTTAAAGATTTGGCTTTGCAGATTATAAAAGACAATCCGAATATCCCTAGTGAAGCTGCGTTTGCAATCAAAAATATTCAGAGCAATCCCTTTCTTATCAATTTTGTTTCTTCCAATTTAAATCTTGGAATGGCAGAAAAGCAAGAGTTGCTTGAAATTAATAACTTACAGGATCGTGCTATTGCAGTTTTAAAGCACCTCAATACAGAACTGCAGAAACTAACACTTAGAAACGAATTGCAATCTAAGGTTAGGAGCGATTTGGATCAACAACAGCGAGAGTATTTTTTGCATCAGCAGATGAAAACCATTCAGGAAGAATTGGGTGGGGTGGCTTACGACGAGGAAATCGAAGAAATGGAAGCCAAGGCGCAAGAAAAAAATTGGAGTGAGGCTGTTGCTAATCATTTTGATAAAGAGTTGTCTAAGTTACAACGCATGAATCCTCAGGTAGCAGAATATTCGATTCAACGGAATTATCTAGACCTTTTACTCGAGTTGCCTTGGGAGGATTATTCCAAAGATCGATTCGATCTCAAAAGAGCGCAACGCATTCTAGATCGGGACCATTACGGGTTAGATGAGGTCAAGAAGCGGATTTTGGAATATTTGGCTGTTCTAAAGCTTCGCAACGACATGAAATCTCCGATTCTTTGCCTATATGGTCCTCCGGGTGTAGGTAAAACCTCACTTGGAAAATCCGTAGCAGAGGCACTAGGTCGGGAATATGTGCGTATGTCGCTCGGTGGATTGAGAGACGAGGCCGAAATTCGGGGCCATCGCAAAACCTATATTGGGGCCATGCCAGGTCGTATCGTTCAGAGTATTCGGAAAGCAGGAACCTCGAATCCAGTGTTTATTCTCGATGAAATAGACAAACTGGCATCGAGTTATCAGGGCGATCCATCCTCGGCCTTGCTGGAAGTTTTAGATCCGGAACAAAACAATGATTTTCACGATAATTTTCTTGAGGTAGGTTACGATTTATCGAAGGTCATGTTTATTGCAACCGCCAATAACCTTAGCAGTATTCAGCCAGCTTTATTGGACCGAATGGAAATCATTAATGTCACAGGCTATACCATTGAGGAAAAGGTAGAAATTGCTAAGAAGCACTTGTTGCCCAAGCAATTAAAGGAACACGGTCTTTCCGGTGAGCATCTTAAAATAGGTAAGCGTCAATTGGAGCGCATTGTGGAAGGATACACCCGTGAATCTGGAGTGCGTTCTCTTGAAAAGCAACTAGCTAAAATGGTGCGTTATGCGGCAAAAAATATTGCCATGGAGCAGGCCTACAACGTTAAGATTACCGATGAAAATATAATTGAAGTTTTGGGGCCACCCCGCATGGAGCGCGATAAATACGAAAACAACGAAGTAGCAGGAGTAGTTACCGGATTGGCTTGGACCAGTGTAGGGGGCGATATTCTATTTATTGAATCTATTCTTTCCAAGGGTAAAGGAATGCTCAACATTACGGGAAATTTAGGTAAGGTAATGAAAGAATCTGCTACCATTGCATTGGAATATCTCAAGGCCAACTCAGAACGTTTCAATATCGACCCCGAAGTTTTCGAGAAGTATAATGTACATATTCACGTTCCCGAAGGCGCTACCCCAAAGGATGGCCCGAGTGCAGGTATTGCAATGCTCACATCGTTAATGAGCCTGTATAGTCAGCGCAAGGTTAAGAAAAACCTGGCAATGACGGGTGAAATTACCTTAAGAGGCAAGGTTTTGCCGGTTGGGGGTATAAAAGAAAAGATTTTAGCTGCAAAACGGGCGCGTATTCATGAAATCATTTTGTGTGAAGACAATCGTCGAGATATAGCCGAAATTAAATCGGATTATTTAAAGGGATTAACCTTTCATTATGTTACCGATATGGATCAGGTGTTGGACCTTGCCATAACGAATCAACGAGTAAAGCACGCTAAAAGTTTGTAATGTCCTTTCGGTTTGGCCTAAATACAATCTGATTTCACCTATTTTTGAGCTATGCATAAAATAGCCATTGCCATAGATGGGCATTCCTCCACTGGAAAAAGTACGCTCGCACGTCAACTCGCAGGGGAATTGGGGTATGTGTATATCGATTCCGGTGCCATGTACCGTGCGGTTACTCTGTATGCTATGGAGCATGGTTTTATTGGTTCAAAGGAAAATCTTGAAGGACTACTTAAGAAACTATCGGAAATTCAGGTTTGTTTTGAGCGCAATCCGCAAACGGGCAGGTCCGAGGTGGTACTCAATGGTTTAAATGTCGAACAAAGGATTAGAAGTCTTGATGTCTCTTCTTTTGTAAGTCAAGTTGCGGCTCTAGGCCCTGTGCGCGAAAAATTGGTAGCCTTGCAGCGCGAAATCAGTCGTGATGGTGGAGTAGTCATGGATGGACGGGATATCGGAACCGTGGTAATGCCCGAGGCCGAACTCAAAATTTTTATGACTGCAACTCCTGAAATTCGGGCAGGCAGGAGATACAAGGAATTGTTGGAAAAGGGCGAAAAAGCAAGTTATCAGGAGGTTCTTAATAACGTCCGGGAAAGAGATCATCTAGACAGTACTCGAAAGATTTCACCCTTGATCAAGGCTCAGGATGCTGTAGAACTCGACAATAGTGACATGGGCTTACAGGAGCAATTTGAGCGTATATTATCCTTAGCTAAAATTCGGATTGCCGATCAATGCTAACCAAGGAGTTCCCGTAAATTGATCCTTTTTACAAGGCAGTAATACCTTGATTTAAAAAAGCTTTGTAAAACCGGCTAATAATCGTATTTTTGCCCACCTTTTTAGCTAAGAATCAAGAGGAAAAGGTCGTTATAACAAAGCAACTACTTCCAAAGGAATTGCGAACTCTTGAAGTACTTTGGAATACAAATTAGAATCAGCACATGGCTGAATTTGAAACAAACGCTGAAGCGGCAGGTGCCGAATCAGCTCCTGAGCAGGCAAAAGCTCCTGTACAGCAACAAAATCCTCAGGATTTTTTAGACAATTTTGATTGGAACAAATACGAAGAAGGTATTGAGCGCGTAGACGACGCAAAGCTCAAGGAATTCGAGGATTTGGTGACCAAAAATTTTGTTGATACCGACGGGGAAGAAGTAGTAGTGGGTCGTGTAACTCACCTTACCGATCGCGAAGCAATTATTGATATTAACGCCAAATCTGAAGGTGTTATTTCATTGAACGAGTTCCGTTACAATCCAAATCTTAAGGTTGGAGACAAGGTAGAAGTACTTATCGACATCCGTGAGGACCGCAACGGTCAATTGGTATTGTCTCACCGCAAGGCCCGCACTATTAAGGCTTGGGATCGTATCAACGAGGCGCACGATAAGGAATTGGTGGTTACCGGATTTGTTAAATGCCGTACCAAAGGTGGTATGATTGTAGACGTATTTGGTATTGAAGCATTCCTTCCAGGATCGCAAATCGATGTTAAGCCAATCCGTGATTACGATCAGTATGTAAATAAAACCATGGAGTTCAAGGTGGTTAAGATTAACCAAGAATTCAAAAACGTGGTGGTTTCGCATAAAGCGCTAATCGAAGCAGATATTGAAGAGCAGAAGAAAGAAATCATCAGCCAGCTCGAAAAAGGTCAGGTACTGGAAGGTGTGGTTAAAAACATCACTTCTTACGGCGTATTTATTGACCTTGGCGGTGTTGATGGTCTTATTCACATTACTGACCTTTCTTGGAGTAGAATCAACCATCCGAACGAAGTGGTTGAACTAGATCAGAAATTGAACGTGGTAATTCTTGATTTTGACGACAATAAATCACGTATACAGCTTGGTCTTAAACAACTTGAAAAACATCCATGGGATGCCTTGGGTGACGAGATAAAAGTTGGTGATAAGGTAAAAGGAAAAGTTGTAGTTATAGCAGATTATGGTGCATTCCTTGAAGTTGCAGAAGGTGTCGAAGGCTTGATTCACGTTTCCGAAATGTCTTGGTCTACGCATTTGCGTTCCGCTCAGGATTTTGTTAAAGTTGGAGACGAACTCGAAGCCATGGTACTTACATTGGATCGTGAAGATCGGAAAATGTCTCTTGGTCTAAAGCAATTGTCTCCAGATCCATGGACCGATATTACATCAAAATATCCTGTGGGCTCACGTCACAAAGGTGTTGTGCGTAATTTCACTAATTTTGGGGTGTTTGTTGAATTAGAAGAAGGAATTGATGGTCTTATCTATATTTCGGACCTTTCTTGGACCAAAAAAATCAAGCATCCGTCTGAATTCGTAAGTGTTGGTGATCAGCTCGAGGTTGAGGTATTGGAACTCGACGTAGAAGGCCGTAAATTAAGTTTGGGTCACAAACAAACGCAAGACAATCCTTGGGATAAATACGAAGACGATTTTGCCGAAGGAACTGTTCACAAAGCAGCTATTAGCGAAATTGTAGATAAAGGAGCCATCATTGAATTCAATGAAGACATCAGTGCCTTTATTCCGCAACGTCATCTGGAAAAGGAAGATGGTAGTAAATTAGTTCGTGGAGAGCAAGCCGAGTTCAAAATTATTGAATTCAACAAAGACTACAAACGTGTAGTGGCTAGTCACACCTCCATTTTCAAAGAAGAGGAAGAACGTAACATCCGTGCTGCAAAGAAAAAAGCTGCAGTTCAGGCAGAGGAGGCTAAGCCTACCTTGGGAGATGCCAACGGTCAACTTCAGAAATTGAAGGATAAAATGGAAGCTGCCAAGGATAAGAAATAAGGCAGATTCAAAATTTAAACCCCGGGTACTCCCGGGGTTTTTTATGAAATTTAGTTTGGAAAATACTCTGATTGAACCCAATTTGTTCTGGTCGTGATTTGCTTGGAAATGCCTATTTTTGTTTACCAACGTCTTAGTGACGCCATCTTATGAGCCAAAAAGTACTGCTTTCTGCCAAAGAAATAAATATCATCCTTCACCGGTTGGCTTGTCAGTTACTTGAAAATCATTTAGACTTTTCACAAAGTGTCCTTATTGGACTGCAGCCACGTGGGGCATTTCTCGCCAAGCGACTAGTGCGTATCTTGCAAGACAACTATAATGTACTAGACATACCTTTTGGATTGTTGGATATTACCTTTTACCGCGATGATTTTCGCCGTGGGGAAAAACCACTTGCTGCTAGCAGTACCCAAATAGATTTTCTGGTAGAGGGCAAGCGTGTGGTTTTAATAGACGATGTATTGTATACCGGAAGGAGTATTCGTGCCGCTCTTACGGCACTGCAGTCTTTTGGCAGGCCTGGATCTATAGAATTATTAACGTTAATTGACCGGCGTTTTAGTCGACATTTACCTATTCAGCCCGATTACAGAGGGCGGCAAGTAGATGCTATTGGCGGCGATAAGGTGAAGGTGTGTTGGGAAGAAAATGAAGGAGAGGATACGATTTATCTGATTAGTAAGTAAAAAATGAGTGAATTAAGCGTTTCCCATTTACTCGGAATTAAATACCTCACCCCTGGGGATCTAAATCTTATTTTTGAAACCGCTGACCATTTTAAGGAGGTGTTGTCTAGGCCCATAAAAAAGGTTCCTTCATTACGCGATAACACGATCGCGAACATATTTTTTGAAAGTAGTACTCGCACTAGGTTGTCTTTTGAACTGGCCGAAAAGCGACTCTCTGCCGATGTTGTAAACTTTTCAGCTGCACAATCTTCGGTTAAAAAAGGAGAAACATTAATTGATACTGTCAATAATATACTGGCCATGAAGGTAGATATGGTGGTAATGCGCCATCCGAATCCAGGAGCGGGTATATTTTTATCAAGACATGTGAAAGCAGCAATTGTCAATGCGGGTGATGGGGCGCATGAGCATCCTACGCAAGCCTTACTGGATTCGTATTCCATTCGAGAAAAACTCGGTGAAGTTGCCGGTAAAAAAGTTGTGATTGTCGGGGATATTTTACATTCCCGAGTAGCCTTGTCTAATATTTTTGCGCTTCAGATGCAAGGGGCAGAGGTTCGGGTTTGCGGACCCAAATCCTTGATTCCAAAATATATTACATCTCTTGGTGTTCAGGTGGAATCAGACCTTTGGTCTGCCTTGCAATGGTGCGATGTGGCCAATATGCTCAGGGTACAAAATGAGCGTATGGATATGAGTTATTTCCCTTCTACTAGGGAGTACTCGAGGTTATTTGGAATTAACAAAGCCCTGCTCGAACGATTAGACAAAGAGATTGTCATTATGCACCCAGGGCCTATTAATCGCGGAGTGGAAATTACGAGTGATGTGGCAGATTCACATCAGTCTATCATTTTAAATCAGGTAGAGAATGGCGTTGCAATTCGCATGGCTGTTATCTATTTATTGGCTTCAAAAATCAAATAAATTATGTTGCTGGAACAGCAAGGGAATATCGTAATTGTATCTCAAGCAGGAATTTCTGCGGTTACATTTCTCGAGAAATTCAATAAAGCTTATCTTGATTTGGCGCCCAATAACCTAATAATTAATCTTTTAGAATTGGGATTACTCGAAGCACCGGATATATTACTATTTAAAGCCGTGTCGGCAGCGCATCGGAAGAAGGGCAAATCTTTTGTTCTGGTTTCTGATGCCATAAGCTATGAGGCTGTACCCGATGAAATCTGTCTGGTGCCCACCATTCAAGAGGCGTTCGATGTTATCGAAATGGAAGAGATTGAACGAGATCTTGGATTTTGATATACTAAACATCTTGTCATGCCCATGAAACTTCTTGTTTTGGGATGTTATGCCGCCACACCAAGAGCACAAACACGACCCAGTGCCCAACTATTGGATACCGGAAAGCATCTGTTTCTCATTGACTGTGGTGAGGGTACTCAAATGGAATTACGAAAGTATAAAGTAAAATTTTCCCGAATTGAACATATTTTTATTTCGCATTTACACGGCGATCATTTTTTTGGATTGCCGGGCTTAGTCGCTACATTTAGATTGCTCGGACGCGAAAAGCCATTACACATTTACGGGCCAAAGGGGATTCGCGAAGCCATAACACTTTTTCTAAAACTCGGCGATTCCTGGACCCAATATCCCTTGCATTTTCACGAGTTACAAGCAAATACACCAGTAACAATTTTGGAAGATGAAGCGATTACTGTTACTACTTTACCTTTAAATCATCGGATATACACAAATGGATTTTTATTTCGAACACCACCTGGACCTAGAAAATTAAAGATTCATATTGCCGAGGCCTTCGGAATCAATAAAGCGTACTTTCGAAAGATAAAATCTGGGGCCGACGGCGTGGGCCCTAACGGTGCAATTATTGCAAATGAGCTACTCACCGAGCCGCCCATTCCAGGAAATAGTTATGCCTATTGCAGTGACACGTCCTACAAACCCGAATTGGTGGAATGGATAAGCGGAATACAAACACTTTACCACGAGTCTACCTTTTTGGAAAGCGAGCAACAATTGGCAAGTAGTACAGGACATGCCACGGCCGCAGAGGCAGCTCAAATTGCGCTTAAAGCCGGAGTTCAAAAATTAATACTTGGGCATTATTCTACCCGATATGCTCAATTATCAGATTTTAAATCCGAAGCACAGGCAATTTTTGAGGCAGTAGCATTGGCAGAAGATGGAAAGTCGTTTTCATGGTAGGTCCCAAAGCCCTTTGTAATAATACCTATAGCTCGAATCAATGTTCAGAACTTTAATTATCTTGGCAGGCAAGTAAAATATCATGAATAAGGACCTGGGGAATTACAGAAAATCCTATACCAAAAAGCAATTATCGGAGGCCGATGCTCCCGAGAATCCCATGGAGCTTTTTCAGCACTGGTTTAACGAAATAGAGTCCAGTGAAAGTGCAGACGAACCAAATGCAATGACCCTATCTACCATTGGTTTGGATGGATTTCCCAAAAGCCGGGTTGTACTGCTTAAGGGGTATACCTATGAGGGATTCAAGTTTTTCACCAATTACCTCAGTGAAAAAGGATTAGCAATTGCTGCCAATCCAAATGTGTGTCTTTCTTTTTTTTGGCCTTATTTGGAGCGTCAGGTTATTATTAAAGGTACAGCCGAAAAATTAGCTAAAAATCTGTCCGACGGATATTTCGAATCAAGACCGAACGGCAGTAAGCTCGGTGCAATTGTATCGGATCAAAGTCGTGTAATCCCTTCTCGGGAATACTTGGAGCAGGCTCTAAAGGAATTGGAGGTTGCATGCAAGGGGCAGGAAATAAATAGACCGGACTACTGGGGCGGATATTTGGTTAGGCCCAAGAGCATTGAGTTTTGGCAAGGCAGGCCAAATCGGTTACACGATCGTTTGCGCTACGTACTGCAAGAGCAATGGGACTGGAAATTGGAGCGTTTGGCTCCGTAATAGAATCAGTTAATATTACCGATTAAAATGAAAGAACTCATATTTATGCGACACGGTAAATCTTCATGGGAGTATCCTGTAGAGGATAGGGATAGACCACTAGGGGTTCGGGGTATACATGATGCCAAAAAAGTAGCGCGTAAATATGACGTTAAAGCCTTCCCTGAAGCTATTTATTCAAGTCCTGCAAATCGGGCGTTACATACTTGTACTTTGTTTGTCAAAACGCTAAATCTCGATTTTAAAGATTTAAAAATAATTCCGGAACTCTATGATTTTGAAGGTGAGCGGGTTATGTATTTTATAAAACATTTGAATCAGGATCTAAATCGGGTTATGCTCTTTGGCCACAATCATGCATTTACGGCTCTCGTAAATGCATTGTCGGGAAACGAAATTGGACATGTGCCTACGGCCGGACTGGTGCATTTGGAATTCGAGGCCATGGACTGGAAACATTTAGCTATGGGAAATGTAAAACAGCTTTTGTTTCCAAAAAATATCGATTAATTTATGAGGAAAAGACAATATATAAATCGAGAAATTAGCTGGTTAAAGTTTAACGAGCGGGTCTTGCAGGAGAGTGAAGATGCTTGTGTGCCCTTAATTGAGCGCATGAGATTCTTGGGTATATTTTCCAATAATTTAGATGAATTTTTTAAAGTGCGCTACGCTACGGTAAAGCGAATTGTTCAGGCTGGAAAGTCTGCCAAAAATATGCTTGGAGGTGAAAAGGCAAAAGATTTGCTCGATGAAATCACCAACACTGTGATCCGGATGCAGGAACGGAGTATTGAAATTTTGCATGATGTTGAAAAAGAATTAGAATCTGAAAATATTTTCATTATCAATGAAAAGAATATTCAGTCACATCAAGAGGAATTTTTAAAAAGCTATTTTATTCAAAATGTGAGTCCGGTTCTCATGACCATTATTCTGGACGAACATTCTCAATTCCCTACGCTAAAAGACACAGCAGCGTATCTCGCGGTGCGCATGGAATTGTTGCAACAAGATGGGGCCATTGCCGAAACCGCGCCAGTGCAATACGCCCTAATTGAAATTCCTAAAGGGATTAATCGTTTTATTGAATTGCCTAAGGAAGGGGATAAAAATTATATTATACTCTTAGATGATCTTATTCGCTATAGCCTAAGAAGTATTTTTACCATGTTTACTTACAGGAATATTTCCGCCCACATGATAAAAATTACTCGGGATGCAGAGTTGGATATAGATAACGATCTGAGCAAAAGTTTTATTGAAAAAATCTCAAGTAGTGTAGAGCATCGAAAAATTAGCGAGCCAGTTCGGTTTGTTTATGACAGAGCCATAGGATCCGACACGTTGCGCTTTCTTAAAGATCGCATGCGTATACAGGAAGATACCGATAGTGTAATACCGGGTGGGAGGTATCATAATCGGAGAGATTATATGGGGTTCCCCAGTTTGGGCAGAACCGATTTATTGTATGAGAAAATCCCTCCGCTTCAAGTAAAAGGGCTGAGCATAGAAGGCAGTCTGCTCGAGCGCATTGCTCAGCGAGATTATTTACAGCATGCACCCTATCATACATTCTCCTACGTAATCAAATTTCTGCGTGAGGCTGCTTTAGATCCTAAAGTTAGGAGTATTAAAATTACCGTATATCGATTGGCCGATAATTCCCAGGTAGCCTCCTCCCTTATAAATGCAGTTAAGAACGGCAAACAAGTTACCGTTCAGATTGAATTGCAGGCCAGATTCGACGAACGCGCAAATATTGAATACGCGGAACAGCTTCAGGCAGAAGGCGTTAAGCTTATTTTTGGTGTGCCAGGACTTAAAGTGCATAGTAAAATTTGTGTAATTGAGCGCGAAGAGGGGAATAGTGTTAAGCGTTATGGCTTTATTAGTACTGGTAATTTCAATGAGTCTACCGCCCGGGTATACACGGATTATACCTTGTTTACTGCGCATGAACCTATTTTAAAAGAATTGGGTAAGGTTTTTGATTTTTTCGAAACCACCTATAAAATCAGGAATTATAAACATCTTATTGTTTCGCCCCATTATACACGCAGTCGGTTCGAGAAATTAATTCGACAGGAGATAGCAAATGCCAAAGCCGGAAAAACTGCCTACATCAAGATTAAGATGAATAATTTCACCTCTTACGACATGGTAGATTTGCTTTATGAAGCCAGCGAAGCTGGGGTGAAAATCCAATTAATTGTGAGGGGAATCTGTTGCCTCGTACCCGGAATTCCAGGTATGAGTGAAAACATTGAGGCCATAAGCGTAGTAGATAAATTTTTGGAACATCCCCGACTCTTTATTTTTTGCAACAACGAAGATCCCAAGGTATTTATCTCATCTGCAGATTGGATGACTAGAAATCTAGATCATCGTGTAGAGGTGGGATGTCCTATATATCAGGAAGATATTAAACAGGAATTGATAGATACGTTTGAAATTTCGTGGCGAGACAATATAAAAGCACGTATTTACGACAATGCCCAATCCAATCAATACCGAACAACTGAACTCCCTGAACACCGTTCGCAATTTGAAATGTATCATTACTATAAGGATAAATTAAATAGACCCTAAATTCGGAAAGTTATCCGTGCACGGTTTCTTTAGTGCCCAGGTTTTTCATAATCTCGGCCTCATAGGTCAATAGGGCCTGCCATTTTTGATCAACGATTTCCCGCTTCCCGAATTGTCTGGCAAAGTTTAGGAATAGGGTATAATGGCCAGCCTCGCTAATCATGAGTTTGCGATAAAATTCCGCCAAATCGGCATCTTTTAGTGCTTCAGAAAGGAGTCGAAAACGTTCGCAACTTCGGGCCTCAATAAGTGCGGCATAAAGCAATCGATGAACAAGTTGGTCTATCCTGCTGCCGCCATTAGGAAAAAATTTCATTAGGGCAATCACGTATTCATCTTTCCGGTATTTTCCCAAGGTTTTTCCCCGTGCTACTATGCGGTCGTGCACCATTTTAAAATGGCCCATTTCCTCTCTAGATAAGGCTACCATTTCGGAGACCAACTCAGGAAATTCAGGGAAGCTGACAATTAGCGATATTGCAGTGCTTGCTGCTTTTTGTTCACAAAACGCGTGATCTGTTAGAATCTCATCGATATTCTTTTCAACAATATTAACCCAGCGAGGATCGGTCGGTAGTTTTAAGCCCAACATGGCAACGATTTTTGGCTAATTTACAAACTTCATTTAATCTACTTTTACGAATCCAACTAAGGAGGTCTAGCCGAGGAATTCAGCAGA
This sequence comes from Bacteroidota bacterium, assembly GCA_046047415.1. Taxonomy (GTDB): domain Bacteria; phylum Bacteroidota; class Bacteroidia; order Flavobacteriales; family Flavobacteriaceae; genus Robiginitalea. The sequence goes on along the minus strand of JBJOHX010000062.1, from coordinate 36,745 downwards.
ATTATGAGTAAGTTTGTGATTGGGCTTGTATTAAAATTGGCCTTTCCGAAAACGAATTACAGTACGCGTCCATGAACGATCTATCACTTTCAGAAAAACTGGTGTTTTTGTTGAAAGAACAGAAGCAAACAGAGCCTCAGGAATGGCTTTTAAAGCAGCTATGTGCCGCTGTAGAAAGCACATCGGCCAAAGATTTTTTCATGACCTACACCCTGTCAGGTAGAAAGTTTAATCCTGTGCCAGTTTTTTTTCCATTGGAAACCTTGCAGGCTGCCCCGGAGTTTGAGCAGTTTAAAGCTCACAGTACTACCATAGACCAGTTAGCACGTATCTATATACTGGCTTACGCGCTAGAGCAAAATCCGGAGTTTTTTATCCCAAAAATTGCCACTTTAATACAGGTAGCAGATACGGGCGAACTAATTACATTTTTAAGGTATTTGTGGGCCTTGCCTCATGCCAATGCATTTACAGCAATTGCGGTAGACGCGCTACGAACAAATATTTCGGATGTTTTTGATGCCATTGCGTTAAACAATCCATTTCCCGAAAATCAATTTAACGAGGGACAATGGAATCAGATGTACCTCAAGGCAGCCTTCTTACAACGAAATTTGCTGCAAATTCAAGGGGTCGCCCATAGGGCCAACGCCAATTTGGCACGGATAATATCCGATTATGCTCACGAACGCTGGGCCGCTTCCAGAACTATAGATCCGCAGATTTGGCAACCGGTAGGTCGTTTTATAGATGATGTGATTTTAGGAGATATGAAGCGTTTACTCAACAGCAGTAATCTTTCGGAACAACGGGCCGGGTTTTTATGTTGCAGTGTATCTACGGATTCCAGAGCAAAAACCTTAATCGAGAGACATCCGTTAAAAAAAGTATTCGAACAACAACCATTTAATTGGCAAAATTTATAGTACCGATTATGCAAGAGAATATCCGATTTATTGATCCACATGTTCATATGACCTCTAGAACCACGGATGATTACGAAGCCATGGCCGCTGCAGGTGTGGTAGCCATTATTGAGCCTGCGTTTTGGATGGGACAGCCCCGTACGCAAGTTGGATCCTTTCAAGATTATTACAGTTCACTCGTAGGATGGGAGCCATTTCGTGCTAGTCAATTTGGTATTAAGCATTATTGTACTATAGGCCTGAACTCTAAAGAGGCGAATAACGAAGCTTTGGCAGAGCAGGTAATGGATCTTTTGCCCCTCTATCTTCAAAAAGAAAATGTGGTTGCAGTAGGAGAAATAGGTTACGACGATCAGACTCCCGCAGAAGATCGGTATTTTAGAGCGCAATTGGAATTGGCCAAAGAAATGGGTATGAGCGTGCAAATTCACACCCCGCATCGGGATAAGAAAACAGGCACCATTCGAAGCATGGAAGTCTGTTTGGAGCACGGTTTAAATCCGGAAGATGTAATCGTAGATCACAACAATGAGGAAACGGTACGTGAAGTTCTGGATCGCGGATTTTGGGCTGCATTTACCATCTACCCGAAAACGAAAATGGGAAATGAACGTATGGTCGAGGTAATTCGGCAATATGGAAGCGATAAAATCATTGTAGATAGCTCCGCAGATTGGGGGGTGAGCGATCCGCTCGCTGTGCCAAAAACGGCTGCTCTAATGCTCAAACGCGGCATTTCAAGATTAGATGTTGATAAAAGTTGCTACAGCAATGCCCTAGAAGCATTCAGTCGCAACAGCAATATGAAGGAGTCGGATTGGCTCAATGCAAGAGGGGTAGACCAAAGCCAATTGTTTAATGATAACAGTGTGCTGCGCGGTCAATCTCCTCGAATAGATGCTGATGAAATTAAATAAGAAAAATCCTACAAAATTATTCGGCTTTTTACAACTCATGCGGCCAGCAAATTTGCCTACAGCGGCCGCAGATGTCTTGGCCGGAATTGCTATTGCAGGTGGTTATCCGTTTCATGAAGTGCTCGGACTTGGATTTTTTCAAGCAGCCTTTCCTATATTACTCATTTGTTTAGTTTCAATACTGCTCTATGCAGGTGGTGTGGTGCTCAATGATGTATTTGATGCCAATATCGATGCCATTGAACGCCCTGAACGTCCAATACCAAGAGGGTTAATCCCAAAAAATGAAGCTTCGTTTTTTGGGGTGCTGCTACTAGTGGCAGGTACTTGCCTTGCCTTTTTAATATCAGAAAATACAGGATTTATTGCAGTTATTTTGAGTCTGGGAATTCTGTTGTACAACAGTTTGGCAAAAAGGTATTCCGTATGGGGTCCTGTGGTAATGGGCATTTGTAGAGCCCTTAATCTTTGGATGGGATTTACCCTAGTGACCAGCGATATTCCTTGGAATTACATTTGGATTCCACTCGGTTATATTCTTGCAATTACAGCGGTGAGTAGGGAAGAAGTGCGCGGAGCCACACGTTATCCAGCGCTGCTTGCAGCTATTATTTATATTATCGTAATCTTAGGTATTGGAGGTATAACTTATTTTGAAACCGGACGGCTGTTATGGCCGGGTCTGTTTTTGATCCTTTTTGCAATTATGCTTTTCCGCCCATTGATTCAAGTCTTTAAAACACGAACTCCCAATGCGGTCAGAAGTGCCGTTAAGGCAGGGGTAATGGGAGTGGTGGTTATGGACGCTGCTTGGGCTGCCGGTTATGGACCATGGTGGCTGCCTTTAGTGATTCTTTTATTACTTCCTATAGCTATGTTACTGGCTAAACGATTTTCAGTAACCTGAGTTTGCTTATTATGAGTGCATCAATAGAGAGAACATTTACCGTAAACCATAATCATCGCCTCTTGTTCACACAAGGATTATTCAATCCTGAAAATCCAATGTTGGCAGAGGTGGTAGACTCCTGCGGAACCGGGGAGCCAAAGCGATTGCTTTTTGTTTTGGATGCAGGCGTAGCAGAGGCTTGGCCAAACCTGGAAGCAGCTATAGGCAACTATTGCAATATTCAAACCCAATTGGTTTTGAGTGAGGTATTAATAGTGTCTGGAGGTGAGCATGCCAAAAATGACGAGGCAATCCTGCAGAAAGTATTAAATGCCATAGAGAATCAGCGCATTTGCAGGCATTCTATCGTAATAGCCATAGGTGGTGGTGCGGTTATAGATATGGTGGGATATGCTGCCGCAATTGCTCATAGAGGAGTTGGTTTAATTCGCGTACCTACAACGGTTCTCGCTCAAAATGATGCTGCGGTTGGAGTAAAAAATGGTATTAACGCTTTTGGTAAGAAAAACTTTATTGGGACATTCTCGGTACCCTTGGCCATAATAAATGATGAAGATTTTTTGACTACGCTCTCGGATCGCGACTGGGTATCCGGAACCGCAGAGGCGGTTAAAGTTGCGTTAATAAAGGATAATAGGTTTTTTGAGGCGTTAGAAACCGAAGCTACATTGTTACGAAATCGCGAAATGGATCCTATGAAGCGCCTCATTTTTAGGTGCGCCGAATTGCATATCGATCATATTGCACTTGGAGGAGATCCATTTGAAACGGGTTCATCCAGACCTTTGGATTTTGGACATTGGGCCGCTCATAAATTGGAGCACTTATCTAACTATGCCTTGAGACATGGCGAGGCCGTGGCCATTGGAATGGCAATCGATGTGCAATACAGTGCGCGAATTGGTTGGATATCCGATGCAGAGCGTCAACGTATCTTTAATGTATTAGAGACCTTAGGTTTTGAATTAAAGTTTCCCGATTATTTGCAAAATGTAACCGAATCGGTTTTAGGCGGAATTGAGGAATTTAGAGAGCACTTGGGCGGACGCTTAACTATTACCTTGCTCAAAGGTATAGGATATAAGGCCGATGTGCATGAAATCGATCTGCAACTAATGCGAGAAGTATTATTGGGTTTTGAACCACAGCCAGTTCAATAGTATATTATGCAAGTTACCCCTGATTTTCATATTACTTACTGTACTAATGTACACCCTGGAGCAGATTGGGAAACAACTTTTAAGGCGCTCGAGCAGCATTTGGATCAAATCCGAAGCGCAGTTTCCGGAAATCGCCCCTTTGGCTTGGGTTTGAGATTGTCGGATAAGGCCAGCAAAGAACTCAATTCCGGGAATCGGTTGGCTGAATTTAGGAAATGGCTGGAGCAACACAATACCTATGTGTTTACCATGAATGGATTTCCTTATGGAAATTTTCACGCGGAACCGGTAAAAGACCAGGTGCATCATCCGGATTGGACAACCAAAGACAGGTTGGAATATACCTTAAGGCTTTTTCGTCAATTGGCATTTTTACTTCCAACAGGTATAGAAGGAGGTATTTCGACCTCTCCTGTAAGCTATCGGCATTGGCACAAAACGGATGGAGATAAACACCAGGTTTTAAAGGCAGGAGCCAATCATATGATTGCTGTAGCGTTGGAACTTATGCGGATCGAAAGGGAAAGCGGACAATACATGCATTTGGATATTGAGCCTGAGCCTGATGGGTTATTGGAAAATTCAACCGATGTACTGCAATTTTTTGAATCGTACTTAGTGCCTCTGGGTATCGAACAAATAAACCGAATGTATGATCTGCCTGCATTAGAGGCAAAAGCATTGTTACTGCGTCATATTACGGTATGTTATGACGTTTGTCACTTTGCCTTAGCTTTTGAAAATCCCGAAACGGTATTTACCAATTGCCATAGAGCAGGAATTCAAATCGGTAAGATACAGGTAAGCGCAGCCCTGCGTATTCCTTCATTTGGTCCTGATCAAACAAGTATTATTGAGGCCTTAAAGGCTTTTGATGAACCGGTGTATTTACATCAGGTAACAACCCTTACGCCTAGTGGTGTAAAAACCTGGTCGGATTTGGCAGAATTGTTAATGGAAACGAGATCTTATAGCGAGTTACGAGCCCATTTCCATGTACCTATTTTTGAAGGCCAATACGGTATTTTGGGGGCGACTCAGCGGGAGATATTGGAGGTAGTAGCATATCTTAAAAAGCATCCGATTTCTAAGCATTTGGAGGTTGAAACTTATACTTGGGATGTATTGCCCGGACCCAAAGAGGCCTTGGCCGAGTCTGTAAGCCGGGAATTGAATTGGTTGATTACACAAATCGTTTCATGAAAAAAACCGTAGTAATAAATGTCGTTGGGCTTACGCGCAGACTTATAGGAGCGCATACCCCAAACATTTTAAAATTTTCCAATATGGGTAGCCTACGGGAAATAACCCCGGTGGTACCCGCAGTTACCTGTACTGCTCAAAGCACTTATCTTACAGGTAAATTGCCTTCCGAACACGGTATAGTGGGTAATGGTTGGTATTTTAAAACAGAATGTGAAATAAAATTCTGGCGCCAATCCAACAAATTGGTTGAGGCTCCAAAAATCTGGGATGTCCTTAAAGCAGAGAACCCTCAGTTTACCTGCGCAAACCTGTTTTGGTGGTATAATATGTACTCTAGCGCAGATATAAGTGTAACTCCCCGCCCAAATTATTTGGCAGACGGACGTAAAATCCCCGATATTTATAGTGATCCTCCTGAATTTCGAGACGAATTACAACAAACCTTGGGGCAATTCCCTTTGTTCTATTTCTGGGGCCCCAAGGCAGATATACGCTCCTCTAAATGGATTGCCGAGGCAGCCAAGCAGACAGAAATACGATACAGTCCCGATTTAACCCTAATTTATCTGCCGCATCTGGATTATAACTTACAGCGATACGGACTCGATTTTAAATATATCGCCAAGGATTTAAACGAGATTGATAGGGTGGTAGGGGATTTGATTTCTTACTATAAGGATCAGCGGACCAATGTTATTTTATTGTCCGAATACGGTATAACGGATGTTTCTCAACCGGTTCACCTGAATCGTGTATTGCGTGCCAATGGGCTTTTGGCTGTGCGCGAAGAACGTGGATTGGAATTACTCGATGCAGGCGCGAGTGAAGCCTTTGCTGTGGCCGACCATCAGGTGGCTCATGTCTATGTGAAAAATTCAAATCGAATTCAAGAAGTACGCGAACTATTGGTAAATACAGCGGGGGTGGAACGCGTTTTGAGCGGACCGGATCTGAAAGTAATGGGTTTAAATCACCAAAGAAGTGGAGACCTTGTGGTATTGGCAAAGTCCCAAAGTTGGTTTTCTTATTATTATTGGAATCAAGACCGCAAAGCCCCGGATTTTGCCCGTACAGTAGAAATTCACAAAAAGCCCGGATACGATCCGGTTGAACTTTTTACAGATCCAAACGATCCTTTTGTGGTTACAAAAATTGCCGGAAAATTACTTGCAAAACGATTGGGTTTTCGTACCGTTATGGACCTGATTCCACTTCGGGCAGAATTGGTAAAGGGTTCTCACGGATGTGTGCCGGCAGATCGCGCAGATTATCCTATATTTATTACAGGTAATCCAGAAGACCGGCAAGAACGCCCATTAGTTGCAACTGAGGTATTCGGAGCCCTTTTAAATCAAATCAATTCCTGAAACGCTCACCGATGAAACGATTTTCTATATTTTTTGCTTTCCTCATGACTGTATTATTTGTTTGGGCTGCATTTGTTCAACTCAATGATCCGGATCCACAAATTTGGATACCAATATATGGTACTGCCGCACTTGGCTCTGTGTTTTTCTTGGCAGGTAAGCTTAAATCTTGGGTTGCATTGCTTTTTGCTGTGTCTTTTTTGGTTGGCGCCTTGTTGTATTGGCCGGATCAGTTCGAGGGTGTCGATTTTGGGGAGCAAGGCATGGCCAATCACAATATTGAGCGAGGTAGGGAATCGCTCGGATTGGGAATTGCAGCTTTGGTATTTCTATTTTACAGTTGGAGATTGGGTCGTTCCAGATAACTCAGAGTTCCAAGTCAAAGGTTTTACGCAATAAATCAATAGTCGGATTTTTTTCTCGTAATTTCTCATATTTTTCGGCTGGTGTAAACGCAAATTGCTTTGCAACTTCTTCGTTTACCGTGATTTTAAGAGAAATTTTATAATTATTGAGCTTGTTACGCAAATATTCTAGCAATTCCAATTGTTCACGTTCTACTTCTTTTTTCATTGTGGAATTGGGCAACTCAATCCAAATAGTATAATCACCAAGCAATTTAGGTTTGTCTGAGGCTAAATTCGAAGCCAATATCTTTTGACCATTCTGCTCTATTAATTGCCTAAATGCTTCCCAGTGAAGCTGTAGCGTTTCTTCATCAAAAGCAGTGGTAGGCAGTTCTTCTTGCGGTGGATTATCTTTAGACTTTTGGGCCAGATGTTCTTTTTTGGCACGAATGCTCGATAGCGATAAAGCTGAGATTTTGGGTTCGCCTCCCGGTTTTTGAATATGAATCAATCCAGGTCTTGTATTTTCCTGTCCGGTTGCGTTTTCCGTGTTATGTGTGGGAGGTACAGTAGGGTTAAGACTTTTAGCTGTGGGCTGTTCAGGAGTGTAAACAACGCCCTGCGCAATAGGGGCTACGTCTAATTTTTCAGTGATAACCGCTGCGACTTCATTAAAGCTTTTAGATTTGAAATACGAAGCAGGAATTAAGGGTATGTCATCCCAAGGCTTTTTTTTTTCTGCCATTGCTATGGATGCCAATTTCATAAGACAGAGTTCAACTAACAACCTCTGATTTTTACTGTTTTTATATTGAAGATCGCAAGTATTGGCGATTTCTAAGGCAGTCAATAAAAATTCAGGAGCACAGGATGCCGCTTGTTCTAAATATCTTTTCTTGCTTCCCTCACTCGTTTCCAATAGTTGAACGGTCTCTGTGTTTTGGCAAACCATAAGGTCTCTAAAGTGGGAGGAAAGTCCACTTATAAAATGGTGTCCATCAAAACCGTTCGAAAGAATTTCATTGTAATGAATCAATACCTGTGGGATATTTGAAGCGAGAATGAAATCCGTAATTTTAAAATATACTTCAACATCAAGGATATTTAGGTTTTCAGCTACGGCCAGCCGTGTCAAATTTTTACCCGAAAAACTCACCACCCGATCAAAAATAGACAAGGCGTCGCGCATGGCCCCATCTGCTTTTTGTGCAATCATGTGTAATGCTTCTTCGTCTGCCTCTACGCCTTGATTTTCGGCAATTGATTTTAAATAAGCTGCCGCATCACCCACCGTAATTCTCTTGAAATCAAATATTTGACAACGCGACAAAATGGTTGGAATTATTTTATGCTTCTCTGTAGTGGCAAGAATGAAAATTGCGTGTTTCGGAGGTTCCTCGAGCGTCTTTAAAAAGGCATTAAATGCCGATTGCGAAAGCATGTGCACCTCGTCTATAATGTATACCTTAAAACGACCTACCTGTGGTGGAATTCTTACTTGGTCAATAAGGCTTCGGATGTCGTCTACACTATTATTGGAAGCGGCATCTAGTTCAAAAATGTTGAATGCGAAATCTTCGTTTTCGTCTTGCTGGCCGTTTTCGTTTATTTTTTTGGCCAGAATTCTAGCACAGGTAGTCTTTCCAACACCCCTTGGCCCACAAAAAAGTAGCGCTTGGGCCAGATGATTGTGTGCGATAGCATTTAGTAAAGTTCGGGTAATAACCTCTTGCCCTACAACATCTTCGAACTGTTGCGGTCTATATTTTCGAGCAGATACTACAAAAGGTTCCATGGAATAGGATCTATTATCGTTACCTTTCTTAAAGGGGTGTTACAAATATAAACATCATAAAACGGAATATTAAGGCCCAAGAGTTTCTAGGTCTTGAATTTATCAACAAAACCGTAACTTTGTAATGGAGCAGGTGGCTTATCGCTTCAAGTCCAAAAATTTGAAGAGGAAAGTCCGGACACCGTAGTGCGGCATAGCGGGTAACTCCCGCCACCACGAATTAGAGCATAGTCTCAATTTATGGGAGGACAAGTGCAACAGAAAGAATGTACAGTTCGGCTGTAGTGAAATCAGGTAAACTCTATGCGGTGAAACGCCAAATAAGCCGGTGATTAAGGGCTGCACGTCCGAGTCGGTGGGTAGGCGGATAGAACTCTGAAGCAATTCAGAGTCCAGATAAATGATAAGCCTTGTGAACCTTAGGGAAAACAAAGTACAGAATCCGGCTTATAGCCTGCTCTTTCTTTTAAGGTGCTAGCCTAAAAAAGCTAAATACGGATTGGCCGTATCGTCTGGCTTCTGTAAAACCAGAAAGGTTTTCCAGATTAACATGCTTAATGTGTTCTAACACAAGCAATCCTGTCGCTTTGAGGTGTTTTGGGCTAAGACATTGGTGCACCAGATGCGATAGTTGCAGTTCGGTAAAGTTGTATGGGGGATCGCAGAAAATAACATCGAAAGGAATTTGATTGCGGTCCAAAAAGGTTAAAACATCAAGTTTTACAACTTGAATAGGTAGATCCAGTTCACGTGCCGTTTTATGTATAAAAGATGTACAACCGGAATGCGAATCTACGGACGTAATATTTTGTACGCCACGCGAAGCAAATTCATAACTAATGTTTCCGGTGCCGGAAAATAAATCCAATACGGAACAGTCTTGCCAGTCAATATAATTATTGAGAATGTTAAAAAGGGATTCCTTAGACCTGTCCGTTGTAGGTCTCACAGGTAATTGCTTTGGAGCCTGTATACGTCTTCCTTTATGTATTCCGGAAATAATCCGTATCACAACGAATGCATTAAAGTAAAATCAATATCTGCTGTCACTTGGGTTTGATCTGCTAAATTTGTTTGCGGAAGCAGAATTGATACATGTTCAAAATAGTTATTTGCTATTTCAAAATACGTGCTGGTATGTGAAGCATCACCAACAAATCTCAGCTTAATATTAGACGGATTTTCGTCTAATTGTTCCATTGCAAACAAAAGGTAGTATAAAAAATCAGTTTCAGAGGTTATTTCAAACCGGTTAAAATAACGCAGGCGTTTCTGTGAAAAAATAGTCAAATCCATTTGGTTTTCGGAAAGATGCACATAGCCAAGTGTTTCCTGATTTGCACCGTGTATTTTGGCTAAGGTTTCAAGAAGCACGGTAGAGGCATGCTTAAATTCGAACGCTCCAAAAAGATCAAAAACGTAGTTGTTAATATTAGTGTAGGGCACAAATACGTTGTGAATATCCAATGCCGATAAATGATCGTAATCCAAATGATCAGTGGGTAAAATTCGTGCGTTGTATTTGATGTAATTCGGCAATTGTTCCGCATCAAATAAAGGGGTTGGCACCAAACTGTATAAAAGGTTGTCGTGAATCACCAGCACTTCCGAATAGTTGTATTTCAGAATATCATGTGCTGTGAAGTTATCTTTAAGTGCCTGTTGTAATTGAAAGGGGGTGACCTGCGCCTTGAATCTGTTGGCGTAATTCACCTCTAAGGTCTGTTCAATTGTGTTTAGGACACAAAAAGAAAGTCCATTCAGGCTTACCTGAATGGACAGTCTATGATACCAATCTTCTTTAGGTAGAACCTGAAGTTTATTGTTGCTCACCTTTTTTATCATATATCGGAGGCCAGTTCCCACTGGTGCTCACTTTGGTTAAGGAACCTACTTTAATTTCGGAGCCATTCACCTCTTCTACGCTAAGCGCAGCGTTTTCACGAGCTAATAAATCTGCTGGCTGATCGCCCAGAATTATATTTTTAGCCACAGAAGCTTCAAATACAGGAGCCTTATAACCACCTTGCTCTAAGAAGTCTGCCTTAATGCTAAAAGTTTCATTATTCATTGCGTGGGGCACTTGCATTAGGTTTTTCCAGCGATCTGAAGTTCCAAAAAGAGAATCTTTTACAGAGACGAATCCAAGCGTATCGATAATACGAACCTCTTTAGGCATATCAATACCTAAATTACGGTCAAATTCCATGTAAGAGGAATCGCGTTGTGTAGTAATCACATACATACCTGTATCGACAAATTGAATAAGCTGATCGAAGTTTGCTGCAAATCTGCCGTTTACACTCTTATAGGCTTCTTGAGAATTTCGTATATCTTTTAGTTTGTTGATTACATCAGCAAATCGTTCTTTTTTGACTTTGTCAAATTCAATGGGCCCGTTAATGGACTGATAAATTAAATACCCCAGGATAATACATACAATCCAAAGAACAAGCTGAAGTACGGTTTTCATTTTGGCGTTATTTCTAATTAATGGTTGAAGACAAATCTACAATTTTTTTTTAATCGGGAAAGGTTTCCCTCCAAATTCATCCCTATCTTTGAAAGTATATGAATGGCCTTAATATTCAGGACTTCTATCGGCTCTTGAGGGAAAAGTTTCCACATACTCCCACCTCCAAACAAAATATCGCCTTAGAATTACTTGCCGCATTTATCTTGGCACCGGAAAAGAATCGTGTTTTTATGCTTAAAGGGTATGCAGGTACCGGTAAAACTACCTTACTTGGAACCCTGATAACAAATTTGTGGCACACCCAAACCAAGGCAATTCTTATGGCACCTACGGGAAGGGCAGCTAAAGTTATGTCAACTTACACGGGAACTCAAGCGTTTACGATCCATCGTCAAATTTATTTTCCAAAGAAAGATCGTTCCGGAGGAATACGGTTTACACTGGCCCCAAACCGGCATCGAAATACGCTGTTTATAGTAGATGAAGCGTCCATGATTTCTGACACTCCAAACCCGGGTGTGGCGGCTGGAGAGGCATCGTTATTAGACGATTTAATGACTTATGTCTATTCGGGATTTCGCTGTCAGTTAATGGTAGTTGGTGATTTGGCTCAGTTGCCACCGGTACACATGAATCTAAGTCCGGCCCTGATGCCTGAAACCTTTAGACTTTCCTATAATAAAGAGGTAATCGAATTGGAACTCGATGAGGTGGTCCGACAATCCGAAAATTCTGGTATTCTAATGAACGCAACCCAAATTCGCGAGATTATTTTTGAGCCGGAACCCTATGACTTCGCGTTTGGTTTAAGTGGATTCCCAGATATTATTAGGCTTACCGACGGTTATGAAATACAAGAGGCCTTAAGCGAGGCCTTTGAACAGTACGGTAAAGAAGAAACCACCATTTTAGTGCGTTCAAACAAACGCGCCAACCTGTATAATGAGAATATTCGCAGTCGCTTGTTGTTTCTTGAGCATGAAATTGCGGTGGGAGACTACATGATGGTGGTTAAAAACAATTATTTCTGGCTTAAAAGCAGTTCAGAAGCCGGGTTCATTGCCAATGGCGATATTATCGAAATCCTGGAAATATTTGCAATAAAAGAATTGTATGGATTTCAATTTGCGGAGGTGAAAGTGCGTATGGTAGATTATCCAAATCAAAAACCATTCGAAACCGTATTGCTTCTCGATACCATCAAGGCAGAAAGCCCGTCTTTGTCTTACGAAGATGGGAATCGCCTCTATCAGGAGGTTATGGCAGATTACGCCAGCGAAACTTCGGGCTATAGGAAGTTTTTGAGTATAAAGAACAATCCGTATTTCAATGCTTTGCAAGTTAAATTCTCCTATGCCATTACTGGACATAAATCTCAAGGCGGTCAATGGGAGGTAGTGTTTGTGGAACAACCTTACCTATCCGGGGAAATGGATCGAGAATATTTAAGATGGCTTTACACTGCCGTTACGCGGGCAAAATCCAAATTATACTTGATTGGTTTTAAAAGTGACTTCTTTAAATAAGGAGTTTACATTGTTGTTTTGTCGCAATTGAAATTGCATTCATTCCCACCTTGCAAGTACCTTCCTTCAATACATTATATGACCGCATGAATGTTTCAAAAATTGTACTTTTGATACGATTGCTATAAAGGATAAAAAGTGAAAATAATTGCGATGATACCTGCCAGATACGGAGCTACCCGTTTCCCCGGAAAATTGATGGAGGATTTAGGTGGTAAGCCAGTCATTGTTAGGACTTTCCAGGCAACTTTGGCTACAGGACTTTTTGACCAGGTCTACGTTGTGGCAGATAGTGAGGTGATTGCAAATGCGGTTCAGGAGGCCGGAGGGCAAGTTATCATGAGTAGAGGAACTCATGAAACCGGGAGTGATCGGATTGCCGAAGCGGTTGAGGATATGGATGTAGATGTGGTTTTGAATGTACAAGGTGACGAGCCATTTACAGAAGGAGAGAGTTTGGGTAAACTGCTTCAGGTTTTTCGCGACGATATAAATGGAGAGGTAGACTTGGCCTCACTCATGACGGAAATTACGGATCCCCAAACCATTAAAGATCCAAATACAGTTAAAGTCATAACAGACAGCCGCGGATTTGCTTTGTACTTCTCGCGAGCGCCAATTCCCTACCAACGTGCTCAAGATATTCGTGCAACTTATTATAAACACAAGGGAGTATACGCTTTTCGCAAACAGGCATTGCTGGATTTTAGGCGATTGCCTATACAGCCTTTGGAAGCAGTAGAAAAAATTGAGGCCATTCGTTATTTGGAATACGGCAAACGGATTAAAATGGTTCAAACCCGAATCACCGGTATTGAAATTGATACACCCGAAGATTTAGAAAGAGCAAAAGAAGCATGGATTTAAATTTCGACAACATCACAACAATTGGATTCGATGCAGACGATACACTTTGGGTGAACGAGACGTATTTTCGAAATTGCGAGGCGGAATTTGCCAGACTTTTAGACGCTTACGAAACCCAAAATACCATAGATCAAGAGTTGTTTAAAACGGAAATAGCGAATTTAAAACTATATGGATATGGTATTAAGGGTTTCATGCTTTCCATGATAGAATGTGCATTGCAATTGTCCAACAACCAGGTTTCGCCTAAGGTTATTGGTAGGCTTATGGATATGGGAAAAGAAATGATTGAGCACCCGCTTGAATTATTGGAAGGCGTACCAGAAGTTTTAAGCCGCCTGCACGGAAAATATCGATTATTAGTGCTCACCAAGGGAGATTTGCTGGATCAGGAGCGCAAACTAGAAAAATCCGGATTAATCGAATACTTTCATCATGTTGAAGTGCTAAGTGATAAAAAGCCTTTGAATTACAGTAGGTTGCTTGATCATTTGGAGATTGATGTCAATGAGTTTTTAATGGTTGGAAATTCACTGAAGTCCGACGTACTCCCAATTTTAGAATTGGGTGGTCGTGCAGTACATATTCCATTTCACACGACTTGGGCTCATGAAGAGGTTGCTCCGGAAACACATAAAAATCGGCACCTTACCCTTAATAATTTGACCGAACTTATAAACTATTTAAAATTCTAAGATGAAGGTTCCCGATAAGGATAGGTTCGTTAAGGCAACCAAATTTCGGAATTTGCTCAATTATTCACGGGTAATTTTCGGAGCACAGCGTTTAAGTCCGTTAGATGCTGTATTGTACCCTATAAGCGAAACCAATTCTGGGCCGGAACGCAAACTTGGAATTAAATTGGATAATAAAATCTTTGATCGGGTAATCTTGGACCCGAATCTCTCGAAAAATGTAACCAATCTCCTTTGCACTTCACCAAAAAGGATTGCTATAAACACTATGTAGAATTAAATCGAAATGGAAACCGTGATTCGGGCGAGAATTGGACTACCATAATGAGCCCCGAAAAATTACTGGATCTTTATCTTAATATTTAAATCAAGATATGCGCCGTATAGCCACTTTTTTATTCAATCGTATTTTGGGTTGGACCATCTCCGGACCAATTCCGGACGTTCCTAAATGTATATTTGCTGTAGTACCACATACGCATTGGATTGATTTTTTAATGGGATTATTGGTACGTGAAGTCCTTGGGATTCAGATAAATTATATTGGTAAAGATTCACTTTTTAAGCCGCCTTTTGGTTGGTTTTTCAGATGGACCGGAGGAGCTCCGGTAGATCGGAGAGGGGGGCTTAATAACGTTCAGGCCATCGCCTCAATATTTAAAAATCGCGAAGTATTTCGCTTGGGCTTGTCACCTGAAGGAACCCGAAAAAAAGTAGCGCGCTGGCGTACGGGATTCTATCATATCGCCATGGAGGCCAAAGTACCTATATTTTTAGTGGCATTCGATTTTGGCCATAAATCCATTCGAATTTCAGAAGCTCAACATCCCACAGGAAATTTGGAAGCCGATTTTGAGCATTACCGAGAATTTTTTAATGAAGCGGTGGGGTATGTTCCTGAAAACACCTGATGCAGAAGACTTTTCTTACACCATAGGAATCCTGGTATAACTCAGAAACATGGAGTTTAAGTAGGATTTATTGTTATTCCTGCATACTGTGGTAGACGTTTTGTACATCATCGTCTTCCTCAATCATTTCCAGGAGCTTTTCTACATCTGCCGCCTCTTCTTCACTTAATGCCTTTGTAACCTGCGGAATGCGTTCGAATCCCGAAGATAGAATTTCCATTTCACGGGATTCAAGTACTTTTTGCAAAGCTCCAAAAGATTCAAAGGGGGCGTAAATATGTATGCCATCTTCGTCTGAAAAAACTTCCTCTACACCGAAATCAATAAGCTCCAATTCCAATTCCTCCAAATCGATATCCGTAGCAGTTATTCTAAAGTTGCAGGTGTGGTCGAACATGAATTCAACAGAGCCAGAAGTACCCAGGCTGCCGTTACACTTGTTAAAATAAGAACGAATATTGGCTACGGTTCTGGTGTTGTTGTCCGTGGCGGTTTCAACCAAAATAGCGATGCCATGAGGTGCATAGCCCTCGTACAATACTTCTTTAAAATCTCCTTGAGATTTATCCGATGCACGTTTAATAGCCCGTTCTACATTGTCTTTGGGCATGTTCACGGCTTTGGCATTTTGAATAACCGCACGCAGCCTTGCGTTTGTGGTAGGGTCTGGACCACCGGCTTTAACAGCCATTACAATGTCCTTTCCAATTCGGGTAAATGCTTTGGACATGGCCGCCCAACGCTTAAATTTTCTGGCTTTACGGAATTCAAATGCTCTTCCCATTACTAAGTTCCTTTATTAGCAGCGCAAATGTAAGAATTCTACATTTTACGCCAACTTATTTCGGTATATGATGGGCAATTACTTCCTGATAGGTAAACCTCAAATTCTCGGGCAAATTGTTGTGTTTAGGCAACACGGCTAAATAGCGCTCGTTATTTGTGGTATACACCCTTTTGAGTAACGGTTTGCGCGGGCTTAGATGGGCGCAGATTTCCTGAATAAAATCTTCATGATGTACGAGGTTTGAAGATCCCAAATGAAATATGCCGAAACGATTTTGGTTTATAATGTAATGCAATTGCTGACAAACTTTATCTGCTGTGGTTACGTTTAAAATTAGGTTTGGGAATACCTCAATTGCGGCTTCTAGTTCTAGAGCTTGTTTGATTTCTCGTATTCGGGGTGAGGCATTTCCAAACACCATAGGAAGTCTTGCAATAACCATTTGCTCCATGGGAATACGCAACAGCATATTTTCGATGTGAATTTTAAACCTACCATAAATGCTTTCCGAAAGTGTTTTGTCTAATTCGTAAGACGGAAACTTGCTATATGCGTCAAAAACATTTGAAGAGGACAGAAAAATCACCTGTATTTGTGTGTCTTTTATATGCTCAGACAATACGAGGTGGGCCTTAAGTTGAGCCTCGAATGGTCCGCGCAGGGCAGAAATTACAATGTCTGGTTTTATTTGTTTTAGAACAATTGAAAGATCATCTGTTGTTACATCGTAACGCAGGTACTTGGAATTTTGTTCAAAACGATGTCGGGAGGAATTATAGGTAGCAAAGGTGTTATAGTAGTTGCAAAGTTCTTTATAGATTTCTTGTCCTAAAAATCCACTTCCGCCTAAAATCAAAATACGCTTACCTGTTTCGCGCTCCACACCCCACCGGATTAAAAAAATACTAAGTCGTCTTTAAGAAAGGCAGTTTAACCACCTTTGCAGGAATCAGATTTTTTCGAATTTGTACATAAACTGTTGTACCAGGAACTGCCCATGTAGTGCCAACATAACCCATACCAATTCCTTGATTGAGTGAAGGCGACATGGTGCCCGAGGTAACGGTGCCCAAAACGGAACCGGCTACATCGGTAATTTCATAACCATGTCGTGGAATACCCCGATCTTCTAGTACAAAACCTATCAATTTACGAGTAGCGCCTTGTGCTTTCTCCAAGGCTAGATTTTCACTGTTTACGAATGTTTTAGTAAACTTTGTAATCCACCCCAAGCCTGCCTGAATTGGCGAGGTGGTGTCATCAATATCGTTACCGTACAAACAATACCCCATTTCCAAGCGCAAGGTGTCGCGTGCGGCAAGCCCAATGGGTTTAATGCCATAGGGTTCTCCTGTTTTAAATATGGCTTCCCAGATTGTGGTGACTTCCTCATTTTTGCAGTAGATTTCAAACCCTCCTGCGCCTGTATAGCCTGTTGCCGAGAGGATAACATTGGGAAATCCTGCAAAATCTCCAATTTCGAAATGATAAAAAGGTATGTTTTCCAGGTTTACCGAAGTCAAGGGCTGCAAGGCAGCCTTGGCTTTAGGCCCTTGAATTGCTAGCAAGGAATAGCTGTCCGAAAGGTTTCGGATAGTGGCTCCGAAGGCCGTGTTGTGCACCGAAATGTGCTTCCAGTCTTTTTCGATGTTCGAGGCATTAACCACGAGCAAATAGGTTTCTTCCTTAATTCTATAAACAATAAGGTCATCCACAATACCACCCTGAGCGTTTGGTAAACAACTGTACTGTGCCGCCCCCACCAGAAGTTTTGAGGCATCGTTGGAGGTAACATACTGAATAAGGTCAAGAGCTTTGGGACCTTCGATTAAAAATTCTCCCATATGGGAAACATCGAATACACCAACCCCTTCACGCACAGTTAAATGTTCTGCATTAACTCCTTCATATGAAACGGGCATTTCAAAACCTGCGAAGGGTACCATTTTGGCTCCAAGTGCACGGTGAATAGGGGATAGGGCGGTTTCTTTCATTGCATTGAAATTAGATGCCGCAAAGGTATTGAAATACTTTGTAAGAGGGCCTAAACCTGGATCAGCTCTTTTGGAGTTTAATTGGAGAGTAAAAACGATTTTACCTCCTCATAATTGTTTATGCTAATTGCCTTGCCTTGGGTATGTAATACTTTTTGAATTTGTTCCGGGATGTCCAAATTAATATTCAAACAATCCGACACCGTGCTTTTAAATTTTATGGGATGCGCCGTTTCTAAAAATATTCCCGTTTCATTTGGGTTTTCCAAAAGATAGTCTCGAAGCCCTAAATATCCTATTGCTCCGTGAGGATCCGATACGTAGCCGTATTCCCGGAACAAAAATTTCATGGCTTCAAGGGTTTGTTCATCGGAATAGGAACTGGAAATGAATTCACGCGAAAGCTCCGCATGCGAGGTGTTAAACAATTCTAAGACTCGCACAAAATTGCTTGGATCTGAAACGTCCATAGCATTGGATAGAGTTGCCTGGGTAGGGTTGGGGCGGTACAATTTTTCGAGCATAAAGCGCGGAATGGTATCATTATTGTTGGTTGCTGCAATAAATTTTTTGCATGGCATGCCCATTTTGTGTGCCAGCATCCCAGCGCAAATATTTCCAAAATTCCCGCTAGGAACCGAAAATACCGGGGCCTGAACTTTAGTGTTTAATTGTCTGTAGGCCAAAACGTAATAAAGCATTTGTGGAATCCAACGTGCTACATTAATACTGTTTGCCGAGGTTAATTTTAGCTTTTGGTTTAGGGTCGAATCCAAGAACGCCTGTTTTACCATGTGCTGGCAATCGTCAAAACTTCCTTTGACTTTTAAGGCAGTAATATTCTGGCCTAAGGTGGTTAATTGTCGTTCTTGAATGTCGCTTACTTTTCCTTCGGGATAAAGTATGACCACCTGTACGCCCGGGACATTATAGAATCCGTTGGCTACTGCTCCCCCGGTGTCACCACTCGTGGCAACCAGCACCGTAACCGGTTCGTTGGCGTTGCGCATTAAATAGCCCAGGGAGCGAGCCATAAACCGCGCACCAACGTCTTTAAATGCCATGGTTGGCCCGTGAAAAAGTTCCAAAACATGTACAGCAGGGGTAAGTTGAACAAGAGGGAAATCAAAATCGAGCGTTTCGGCAAGAATAATTTCTAGTTCTGATTTCGGGATGCTATCACCAACAAAGGGTGCCATTAAAGCAACAGCAAGTTCAGTTACAGACAAATCGTTTAATGATTGCCAAAACGATGCTTCGAGCTTTGGAATCTCTACAGGAAAATATAATCCTTTGTCTGGTGCAATGCCTTGTATTACAGCTTCCTGAAAGGAAACAATTGGTGCTTTTTGATTTAAGCTAAAATATTGCATGCCATACGGATTGTTTTGCAAAATTATTCGGATATCGAATTTGCCGGTCCTACACCGGTTTTGCTAATGTTACTTAAATGAATTTCGAAAGGTATGCCTAATGAGGTATACGTTTGTTCTAAGGCATGTTTTACGGCTCCTGCCGTTTCCGGACCGTGGGTTAGGGCATAAACAGAAGGACCCGAACCCGAAATCCCAAATCCCAGTGCTCCTGCCCCCATTGCGGCCTCGCGCAAACCATCAAATCCGGGAATGAGTAAAGATCTTATAGGTTCAATGATACAATCTTCTAAAGATCGGCCAATTAGTTCGTAATCATTGGTGAAAAAGCCGCTAATAAGACCACCTACATTTCCCCATTGACGTATTCCTAACTGAAGGGGGATTTGCGTTTTGAGAATTTTTCTAGCATCTGAGGTTTTTAACTCAATTTGCGGATGCAGAACACAAGCATGAAGTGCCTCCGGACAAGGAATCCTTACAACATCCAACGGATTGGTGCTCCGCACAAGGGCAATGCCCCCAAGTAAGGCCGGAGCAACATTATCTGCGTGTGGCACTCCGCTCGCCAGGGCTTCGCCTTGCATTGCAAATTCTACAAGGCGTGAGGCAGAGAACGGACGGCCTAACAATTCGTTGAGCCCCCATACCGCGCCTGCGGCACTTGCGGCACTACTTCCTATGCCGCTGCCGGGTTTAATACGTTTGTCAATATCTATTATCACGCCGCAGCTGAACGAGCCGGCGTTTAGTAAGGCCATTGCTGCGACACCTGCAACATTTTGATTTGCCTCTAAGGGTAATTGCATTCCGATTACCTTCCCAATTCGCACACCGGAAAAGTCATCGGTGAGCTCCACCCGCATATAATCTCCAACCCCTTCAAGGGCAAGGCCCAGAATGTCAAAGCCACACGAGAGATTTGCGATGGTAGCAGGAGCAAAAACCTGTATTGCCTTACCGTTCATGAGTTGCTCTTTTAGAAATTTCCGATTCGAATAATGTCTGCGAACAGTCCAGATGCCGTAACATCTGCTCCTGCACCGGCCCCTTTAATAATAAGTGGCTGCTCTGCGTATCTCTCGGTGTAAAGTAAAACGATATTGTCTTTGCCTTGTAGATTATAAAAATCGTGAGTATCTGGAATTTCTTCTAGGCCTACCCAGGCTTTACCCTTTTCGAAATTTGCCACATAGCGTAATTTACAACCCTTTGCATTGGCTTTCTGGTAAAGGGTATCAAAGTGGCTTTGCTCTTTTTTTAATTGGCCTAGAAATGCTTCCACATCTTGAGTTTCCAGAGCCTCTTGAGAAAGAAATGACCGGTTTTCAATGTCTGTCAATTCCATTTTAAATCCACTTTCTCTGGCCAAAATCAATATTTTTCGCATAACATCCAAGCCACTGAGATCTATTTTGGGATCGGGCTCGGTATACCCTTCCTGCATGGCAATCTGTACAACTTCGTGAAAAGGAAGGTCTGAATTAAAGGAATTAAAAATAAAATTTAAGCTTCCGGATAAAACGGCTTGAATTTTTTGCACCCGATCCCCGGATAGAATCAAGTTCTTCAGGGTGTCAATAATCGGAAGTCCTGCACCAACGTTGGTTTCGAATAGAAATGCTGCAGAAAATTTCCGAGCGAGTTGCTTTAAGTTTTGGTAATTCTCGTATTCCGATGCGCAGGCAATTTTATTACAAGTTACTACAGATATACTATTGGCGAGATAGTTTCCATAGGTTTCAGATACAATGGCACTTGCCGTATTGTCTATAAAAATGGAATTTCTGAGGTTTAATGCAGTAACTGTATCCGCAAAACCCGCCAAGCTAGCCTGTTCCCCTGTCTCCAATTGTGATTTCCAATTTTGAGTATCCAACCCAGATTCATTAAAAATCATGTGGCGTGAATTGGAAATTCCGGTGACTAGTAGCTGTAACCCCAATTCTTTCTTAAGTAATTCTTTCTGACGGTCGATTTGTGCCAAAAGTCGGGATCCTACATTGCCAACACCCATTACAAATAGATTTAGCTGCTTGAGTTGTTCTTCGAAAAAGGCTTCATGCAAGGTGTTAAGTGCTTTTTGAACGTCCTTTGATTGAATCACAGCGGAAATATTTCGCTCGGAAGCCCCTTGAGCTATAGCGCGAATGTTGACATTGTTTTTCCCCAAAGTACTAAACATTTTTCCGCTAAGGCCCTGGTGCGATTTCATTTGATCGCCAACCAAGGCAATTATCGAAAGATGGTCTTCCCATTGTACGGGTTTAAGTAGCTTTTTTTCAATCTCATATTCAAAAGCCGTGTTAAGCGCACTGCAGGCTTGGCTAATTTGATGCGATAAAATCCCAATGCAAATAGAGTGTTCCGAAGAAGCCTGAGTAATAAAAATCACATTTATACCTCCTTCGGCTAAGGTTTCAAAAAAACGCTTACTAATCCCTGCAATTCCTACCATTCCCGGACCTTCCAGAGCAAGCAATCCTATATCAGGTATGTGACTGATTCCACGAACTGTGGGTCCTTCAATCTGGCCATTTTTTTGAATAAGGGTGCCCTCTGCTTCGGGATCAAAGGTGTTTTTGATACGAATGGGAATATTGGTTTCCAATGCGGGCTGTATGGTTGGCGGATAAAGTACTTTTGCACCAAAATGAGATAATTCCATGGCTTCCGCATATGAAATTACTGGGATTGGTCTGGCTTGTGCAACCCATTTCGGATTGGCCGTAAACATGCCACTAACATCTGTCCAGATTTGTAACTCCTGCGCCTGTAAAGCACCGGCAAATATGGCGGCAGAATAATCGGAACCGCCGCGGCCCAAAGTTGTGGTGTTTCCATCGGCAGTGGAGGCAATAAAACCGGGCATAACCAACACTGTAGAGTCTGGTTTAAATCCGGCTTGAATTTGGGCGTAGGTTTCTTGTTTCATTACTTTTGCATTGCCGTATTGAGTATTGGTCCGTATCCACTCACGGCTGTCCTGAAACTTAACCGACAGCCCTTTGGATGAGTAATATTCCGCAACCAGAATAGCAGACAATAATTCTCCAAAACTCAGTATTTTATCTTGAAGTTTTGGGGTGGTTTCTCCAATAAGGTATGCACCATCGAGCAGGGTTTCCAAAGTGTTTAATGCACTTTTGATTCGCGCAATCAGACCCGATTGTTCGGAAGGGGGTAAGAGTTCCCGAATCGCATTAAGGTGTCTCAATTCTATTTGTTGTAATTGTGTTTTGTATCCGGAGTCTTGAGAGGCGGCCATCTTAGCGGCCTCAATCAAGCTGTCGGTAATGCCTCCTAAGGCAGAGACCACTACAATTAATGGCGTATCCGTTGCGGCGACAATTTTTCGAGTTTTTTCAATCGCAGCGGCAGAGGCAACAGAACTACCTCCGAATTTTAAGACTTTCATATTTCAGGATTTGAAACAAGCAGACGTAATTAAAAAATTAGGACTATACCTTTTGGTTGCCCAATGCAGATAAAATCACTTTGAAATTAGCCAATGGTTACATCTTTAGGTTGCTTATTACTTGCTTGTATAACGTTTATATCGGAATATTCTGATATAAAACTATCAAAATTAGTACATTCACAAACCCTTGCCAATATTCTATCTATTTTTGCCGAGTACGCAGAAAACAGGCTGTATAATTCGAGATATTATTTAGATTGCTCCGTTTCCTCACGAATTAGTAAATGACGCAACTAAGAATTCATTAATTCTAATTTTCCAGGACGCATGAAAATGCTCGACAGGAATCAAATTTACGAGGCAGATCGCGTAACCGTTTCTAGACAGGGTATTTCCAGTCAGGACCTGATGGAGCGTGCTGCAGCAGCATTATATAAATGGATAAACGGTCGTTTTTCTGACAAAAAGACGGTCTTTGCCATATTTTGTGGTCCTGGAAATAACGGCGGAGATGGGCTGGCCTTAGCGCGTCTTCTCTCCGATGCCGGCTATGCCGTTCAGGTATTTATAGTCCAATACACTCCGAGTGGTACCGCAGATTTTGAATCGAATCTTAAAAAACTTTCACAGCGCTTGGTTCCGATTTTCCTCACGGAGCATTCGGAATATCCATTCATTGACAAAGGCACTGTAGTAATAGACGCCATATTTGGAATCGGTTTAAATCGAACCCCCGCTATTTGGGTTCAAAACCTCATTAGTCAATTGAATACCTGCGGCTGTCCGATTATAGCAATAGATATTCCTTCTGGCCTGGAATTAGAAAAGGCTCCTGAAAATCAAGAGTTTATAATTCAGGCAGATGTGGTGCTGACTCTAGGAACTCCAAAACTTGCGCTTTGTTTGCCTCAGGCTGCCCCTTATGTGAAGTCCTTTTTTGTTCTCGATATTGGATTGGATTGCGAATTTCTGCAACATTTGACTACTGCTTTTGTTTGGGTCGATTTGAGTTTCGCTAGAACGCTCTACCGGCCGCGCATGCGTTTTTCGCACAAAGGAAGTTACGGACATGTGGTAATTATAGGTGGACAAAGAGGATCAATTGGGGCGCCCCTGCTTGCGGCCAAATCCGCTATGTATTCCGGAGCGGGTTTGGTTACGGCATATATACCTTCCTGTGGCCTGGTGCCAATTCAAGCGGCTGTTCCTGAGGTTATGGTTCAAACAGATTCCAATTCCGATTTCATTTCCGAAATACCCCAAAACAATCCTGAATTTACGTTTGTCATTGGTATGGGTATGGGACAGCATTCAAGTACCAAAAAAGTGTTTTTAAACTGGCTCCCAAAACAAAAAAAACCCATTGTTTTGGATGCCGATGCACTTAATATATTGAGCCAAAACCCGCACGCGCTAAAACACTTGCCTCAAGATAGTATCCTTACTCCGCACCCCGGCGAACTTAAACGGCTCATTGGTCCTTGGAGTAGCGATTTTCAAAAAATAGATTTGGCCCGTGAATTTTCCTTGCGCTGGCAGGTAGTGTTAGTTGTGAAGGGGTCTCACACCATTATTTTTCACAAAGGTATGGGCTACGTAAATTCCACCGGCAATCCCGGCATGGCAACTGCCGGTAGTGGTGATGTCTTGGGCGGTTTGGTTGGAAGTTTGTTGGCCCAGCACTACACCCCCTTACAGGCCGCGCTATTGGGGGTCTTTTTGCACGGGTTCTCTGGTGACTCAATGGTTCGGGAAAGTGGGCAGGAAGGACTTACTGCATCGGGGCTTATTACCGGTATGGGCAAGGCCTTTCAATACCTATATCCGAACAAGTAAAACTTCCTGCATGTGCAAGTTTCTTAAATTTTGTTTGTACTAGCACTTATTTTTTTACGAACCCATTTACATGCATTTTGATAATCGATAAAAAACTTCATTGATTTTTTGTAGAACATTTTTTCAATTGCGAAGTTATGCATGTCGATCTCTTTGGAAGACACTATAGCAAAAGCCTTTAGGTTTTCGAGTTCCCTAAGGTAGGTATATACCATAGGGTCAATAGCCATGGTGTTTTTTCTAAGACTAATAATGCCAAAATGTATATCTCTGAAGTGTATTTCTGAAATTCCAATAAGTTGATATGCACGTTCCAGGGTCAATGTGGCTCCTTCGTCAAAAATCGAAACCATATAATTTTCAAAAACCTGGATTTTTCCAACATCTAAAATGTATTCTTGCACTACGATGGTGCGATTTGTTGGTTCGTAATTCATTTTCATCTCTATTAAATGCTCGGTTCGAAAGTACTTTACAGGGTCTACCCTCCGGAAATAAAATAGACGATTTACCAATAAATCGCACAAGTGACACGGGTATTAAAAAAGCTGTATTACCATTCCTACAACCTATGAAAGACCCCTAAAAAAAAGAGTCGTCCTAGGACGACTCTTTTGTAAGACGGGATTACAAAGGTTATGCTTCTCGAGATGTTTTTGACCCCTTTTTAATGGTTACACTAAGTTCAGTTTCTCCATCTTTAAGGTCCAAATTGATACTGTCGCCCTCATTTAATTTTGCATTTACAATCTCTTCTGCCAAAACGTCTTCGATGTATTTCTGAATTGCTCGTTTTAGCGGGCGCGCACCGTATTGTTTGTCGAAACCTTTGTCTGCAATATAATCTCTGGCCTTGTCGGAAAGGCTTAAATCGTAACCTATGTCCTTAATACGTGCATATAGCTTTTTAAGCTCAATTTCAATGATTTGATGTATGTGTTCCCGCTCCAACGGATTAAATACAATTACATCATCTATGCGATTCAGGAATTCGGGGGCAAATGCCTTTTTAAGGGCATTTTCAATGACGGTTTTCTGATGTGTGTCTTCTTGTGATTTACGCGCAGCAGTTCCGAATCCAACACCCTGACCAAAATCTTTTAATTGTCTGGCCCCAATATTGGAGGTCATAATAATAATCGTATTCCGAAAATCAATTTTTCGGCCCAAACTGTCGGTAAGGAATCCGTCATCCAACACTTGTAACAGCATGTTAAATACATCGGGATGCGCTTTTTCTACCTCATCCAAAAGGATCACGGCGTAGGGTTTGCGGCGTACTTTTTCCGTAAGTTGACCACCTTCTTCATAGCCAACATATCCGGGAGGAGCTCCAACTAATCTGGAAATAGCAAATTTCTCCATGTATTCGCTCATATCAATTCGTATGAGCGCATCTTCTGAATCAAACAATTCTTTTGCCAGCACCTTGGCCAATTGGGTTTTACCTACACCGGTTTGCCCCAGGAAAATAAAACTTCCTATGGGCTTATTGGGATCCTTCAATCCCGCCCGATTGCGCTGAATGGCTTTCGCTACTTTGGCTACGGCTTCATTTTGCCCAATTACACTGTTGCCTATCAAATCTGGTAGTTTGGCTAATTTATTGCTTTCGGTCTGGGCAATACGTGTAACCGGAATACCGCTCATCATAGATACTACATCGGCAACATTTTCATCGGTTACGGTTTCCCGGTGCAATTTACTGTCTTCTTCCCATCGTTCTTGGGCCGTTGATAGCTCCATTTCAATGCGCTTTTCGTCGTCTCTAAGTCGCGCAGCTTCTTCATATCGCTGTTTTTTAACAACGTTGTTTTTGAGTTCCCGAACCTCTTCGAGTTGCTTCTCCAATTCTAAGATTTGTTTGGGAACGTCCATGTTTATAATATGAACGCGTGATCCGGCCTCGTCCATGGCATCAATGGCCTTATCTGGCAGGAAGCGATCAGTCATATACCGGTTGGTTAGCTTTACGCAGGCCTCTAAGGCCTCATCGGTATAGATTACATTGTGATGATCTTCGTATTTATTCCGAATATTTTTTAGAATCTCGATGGTTTCCTCTACGGAGGTTGGTTCTACCATCACTTTTTGGAATCGGCGCTCTAAGGCACCGTCTTTTTCAATATACTGGCGGTATTCATCTAAAGTCGTGGCCCCAATACATTGAATTTCTCCACGTGCCAAGGCAGGCTTAAACATATTTGAAGCGTCAAGACTTCCTGTAGCTCCACCTGCTCCTACAATGGTGTGAATTTCATCGATGAATAAAATGACATCGTCATTTTTTTCCAATTCATTCATAACCGCTTTCATGCGTTCTTCGAACTGACCGCGATACTTTGTTCCTGCAACTAAAGAGGCCAAATCTAAAGTAACTACTCGTTTGTTATACAGGATTCTTGAAACCTTTTTATTGATAATTCTAAGTGCAAGTCCTTCTGCTATAGCACTTTTTCCGACTCCGGGCTCTCCAATAAGCAATGGATTGTTCTTTTTTCTGCGGCTCAAAATCTGCGATACCCGTTCGATTTCTTTTTCGCGACCAACTACCGGATCCAATTTGTTTTCTTCTGCTAAACGCGTAAGGTCGCGTCCAAAATTATCTAGCACTGGTGTTTTAGACTTTTTACCACCTTTTTGAACGGCACCCCCAGAGCTTGAGGTTCCTTCTCTGGATTCACCGGTGTCGTCCGGGTCACCCGAATACGATTCGGCCGAGGGGCTGTCTGCGTAGTCGTCTTCGCTTGTTATCATGCTTTTAAACTGCTCCTTAACCCCGTCATAATCTACTTTCATTTTATGCAAAAGTTTGGTGGTAGGGTCATTTTCATTTCTGAGAATACATAGCAGCAGATGCGCTGTATTTATGGAGGTGCTCTGAAACAACTTGGCCTCTAAAAATGTAGTTTTAAGGGCGCGTTCTGCCTGTCTGGTTAAGTGCAGGTTTTTTTTGTCCTTTGGACGTGTATCGGCGTCAGGGTTGGCAGGACTCAAGATTTCTACCTTTCTGCGAAGGTGGTTTAGGTCTACATCCATAGCATCTAGGATGCTGATGGCCTTTCCGTTTCCATCTCTCAGGATACCTAGCATGAGGTGCTCGGTACCGATAAAATCATGGCCCAATCGCAATGCTTCTTCCTTGCTGTACGCAATTACATCTTTTACCCTTGGGGAAAAATTATCATCCATAAAATCGCGAAATTCAAGTATAAAATTACTAAAACTTATCCTTAGAACGTCAAATACCGTACCCTTATTAAATAAAACCCAAATAATTATCAAAAAATCAATCGATTTACAGCAGATCTGAGCGAATTATTGTAATACATTCAGGGCTGCGAGTGTTGATAAATCCTTTAATAAAAACAGCCCGACACCCCTTCTAAGGAGGCCTATTTACGTATATTGCCCTGATGTTTTAACCAGTAATTGAAAGTTTAGATTCAGTATGGCGGAAGGAGAAAAGTTGATTCCAATTAATATTGAGGATGAAATGAAGTCGGCCTACATCGATTATTCGATGTCGGTCATTGTGTCACGTGCTCTGCCAGATGTGCGGGATGGTTTAAAGCCGGTTCATCGCAGAGTGTTATTTGGCATGCACGAGTTGGGAGTTCGTTCAAATAGTGCCTATAAAAAATCTGCGCGTATTGTAGGGGAGGTATTAGGTAAATATCACCCTCACGGAGATAGTTCGGTTTACGACACCATGGTGCGTATGGCCCAAGATTGGAGTTTGCGCTATATGTTGGTAGACGGGCAGGGAAACTTTGGATCCATAGACGGAGATAGCCCTGCGGCGATGCGTTACACGGAAGCGCGTATGCGGAGGATTGCAGATGAAATGCTCGCAGATATTGATAAGGAAACTGTAGATCATCAGCTCAACTTCGACGATTCGCTTCAGGAGCCAAAGGTTTTACCTACGCGTATACCAAATTTGTTGGTCAATGGAGCCTCGGGAATTGCCGTAGGTATGGCCACAAACATGCCGCCCCACAACCTGTCAGAGGTTGTAGAGGGTACGATTGCATTTATAGATAATCGCGATATTTCGATAGACGAGTTAATGCAACACGTCAAGGCTCCAGATTTTCCTACTGGTGGAATAATATACGGTTATGACGGGGTAAAGGAAGCTTTTCACACCGGTCGTGGTCGGGTGGTAATGCGCGCCAAAGCACATAATGAAGAAGTACAAGGGCGCGAATGTATTGTGGTAACGGAGATTCCTTATCAGGTGAATAAGGCCGAGATGATCAAGAAAACGGTAGACCTTATTAATGATAAAAAAATTGAGGGCATTGCTTCGATTCGGGATGAGTCCAACCGCAAAGGTATGAGGATAGTCTATGTGTTAAAACGAGACGCTATTCCGAATATCGTTCTTAACATGTTATACAAATATTCCGCACTGCAATCTTCTTTTAGTGTCAACAATATTGCTTTAGTGGAAGGTCGTCCGCAATTGTTGAACCTTAAAGAACTTATTACTCATTTTGTAAATCACAGACATGAGGTGGTTGTGCGCAGATCGGAATACGAATTGCGCAAGGCAGAGGAGCGCGCGCATATTTTGCAGGGACTGATTATTGCCTCGGACAATATTGACGAGGTAATAGCTATTATCCGGGGCAGTTCAAATGCAGACGAGGCACGTGAAAATTTGATCAAACGATTCGAATTATCCGAAATTCAGGCAAAGGCCATTGTTGAAATGCGTTTACGCCAGTTAACCGGCCTGGAGCAGGACAAATTGCGCACCGAATACGAGGAAGTGCTTGCCACAATTGAAGATTTAAAAGACATCTTGGCACGCGAGGAGCGCAGAATGGAAATCATCAAAAATGAATTATTAGAAGTTAAAGATAAATACGGGGATCCACGCCGAAGTGAAATCAATTATGCCGGTGGAGATTTGAGTATTGAAGACATGATTCCCGATGAACAGGTGGTAATAACCATATCACATGCGGGTTACATAAAGCGTACGCCATTAACCGAATATCGGACTCAGGCACGAGGTGGAGTGGGCCAAAAAGCTTCAGCCACACGTCAGGAAGATTTTCTAGAGCACTTATTTGTGGGCACCAATCACCAATATATGCTCTTTTTTACTCAAAAAGGACAGTGTTTTTGGCTTCGGGTATTTGAAATTCCCGAGGGTAGCCGCACTTCCAAAGGTCGGGCAATCCAAAACCTAATCAATATAGCCCAAGACGATAAGGTAAAAGCCTTTATTTGTACGCAGGACTTAAAGGACGAGGAATACGTAAATAGCCACTATGTTATTATGGCTACTAAGAAGGGTTCCGTTAAGAAAACCGCCTTGGAACAGTATTCACGACCCAGACAAAATGGAATTATTGCTATAAGTGTGCGAGATGGAGACGAATTGCTGGAAGCGAAATTAACTACGGGATCTAGTCAGATTTTCCTTGGGTTAAAGTCCGGAAAAGCAATTCGATTCGAAGAGAGCAAAACCCGTCCGATGGGTAGGGGTGCCTCTGGGGTTCGTGGAATTACCCTTGCAGGGGAAACCGATGAGGTGATTGGCATGGTTTCTGTTAACAATATGGAGGAGGACATCTTGGTGGTTTCCGAAAAGGGATATGGAAAACGATCTAGTCTTGAAGATTACAGGATTACAAACCGAGGAGGGAAAGGAGTGAAAACCATTTCTATATCTGCTAAAACTGGAGATTTGGTAGCCATTAAAAACGTGAGCGATTCAGACGATTTAATGATTATTAATAAGTCGGGAATAGCTATTCGAATGAGTATGGAAGATCTCCGCACTATGGGAAGGGCAACTCAGGGAGTACGCCTCATTAATCTAAAAGGAGGGGATTCAATTGCTGCCGTTGCAAAGGTGATGAAGGAAGAAGAGAACCTGGATGAGTCGGATGTGTTGGATATAGATGTACAATCCGAAGAGGAAAGACCAAATCTAGATACCAAGAACACTGAAAATCAAGACTAAAAAATTATATATTTGGCGAATAAATTGAATTTCATGAAAATTAGGATTTTTCTTTTGACTGCTGTGTTTGCCGGAACTTTTGGTTTTGCACAGAAAAATGAGATAAAAGCTGCCGAGAAGGCGCTTAAAGAAGGGAACTCAGCCGAGGCTAAATCGGTATTGGACGCTGCCAAGTCACTTTTTGATGCGGCCGACGATCGCACTCAAGCGCAGTATTACTATTTATTAGGTAAGACTTATGCAGACATGGCGGAAAAAGGCGATAATGCTGCTTTTGAACCTGCTGCTGAAGCTTTTAAAAAGTCTACGGCCCTTGAAGAAGCAAGTGGTAAGGCAAAGTATACCTCCGAGAACGAACAGTGGTTACGCAAATTATCTGCAGATTTGGTAAACTCTGCTGTAGACGATAATGGAAAGGAATTATACGAATCAGCGGCTGAAAAACTTTATTTGAGCTATAAACTGAGTCCTGCCGACACCATTTATTTGTATTATGCGGCGAGCAGTGCCGTAAATGGAGGACATTACGAGAAAGCCATTGGGTACTACAACGAGCTAAAAGAAATTGGCTACGATGGGAGTTCAATTGCTTACAAGGCAACCAATGTTGAGACTGGGGAGGTAGAGGAGATGAATCAGGTGCAACGAGATTTAATGGTGAAATCTGGGTCTTACACCAATCCTGTAGATGAAAAACAGCCTTCCAGAAATGCGGAAATTGTAAAAAATATTGCTTTGATTTATACCCAAATAGGTAAAAATGACGAAGCTCTAGCTGCTTACGTAGATGCACGTGCAAGCAATCCAGACGATGTGAACTTGTTGTTGAATGAGGCCAATTTACACTATCAATTGGGAGATAAAGAGAAATTTAAATCTCTAATGGCCGAGGCTGCCGAAATGCAACCTGACAATGCAGATTTGCATTACAATATCGGTGTAATCAATATGGAACAAGGCTATATAGAAGAGGCTCGTGCGGCATATATGCAGGCTATAGAGGTAGACCCAGGTTACATAAATGCGCAGCTAAACCTTTCAACTACCTACGTAAATGAAGGTAACGCCTTAATTGACACCATGAATAACCTTGGTAGTTCAAGGGCAGATATCGCAAAATACGACGAGTTAAAAGCCAAAAAAGACGCTTTGTTTATGCAAGGTGCCAATATTTTGGAAAAAGCCCTTAAGGTAACTCCAGACAGTGAAGGTATTCTGACTCAGCTTAAAAACATCTATGCGGCTTTAGGTAATACTGAAGAGTTTATCCGTATTAAAAAGTTGTTGGGAGAGTAAGTAAATTTTTCCTCTTGAAAAGAAAAACCTGGCCAATGGCCGGGTTTTTTTATGTCAATTGTTTTATCACACGCAGCGGATGCGTGTATCGCCTAAGGTCTGTATTAAAGATTCCTGTATGGTCTATTCTGTCTATTCGGACATGTCCATAGGCATGAATGATGTAGTTGTCGGGCAATATAATACCAACATGATTGATGCTTCCATCAGAACTATCAAAAAAAGCTAAATCACCCGGCGTACTTTCTTCAATAAAACTTAGTGCATTTCCTTGAAGTGCTTGCTGTGCGGCAGTTCTTTTTAGACTCAACCCATGGCACTTGTACACCATTTGAGTTAGTCCGGAGGCGTCAATGCCGAAAGGAGATCTTCCACCGGACAATTCCGGACTATTTAAATACATTAGTGCAGTTTCTATTAAAGTATCCTTGTCTGTTGCAGGGCTAAATCCTTCACCTTCAAATTCATGTCCTAAGGTAGAAGCATTGCCGGTTTCCGATCCCAACAACACAGGAATGATTATCTGTTTCTGGCCGAATACCTGCCCAATTAGGTCTGATGTACAAGTTGTTGGACCATTCGTGATTGCAGTCCATGGCTCTTCATCCAAAAAAGTAAATTGTCCGTCTAGAATCCAACCTTCAAAACCGTCCCAGTGCATACGAATCCGATGCCAGAATTTTCTCGATTCTAAAACTTTGAAGCATTCCCCATACAACAACTGACTACCCATACGAACACCGGTATCTGGAGCTTCGTAAACAGGTACTAAACTTAAATGACAAATTCCGTAGCGCATTAGAGCTTTCCAGAGAGATTAAAGCCGTTCTATGATTAGGGCAGAGGCACCGCCTCCACCATTACAAATAGCGGCTGCACCTAGTTTGGCATTGCGCTGCTGCAGAATATGCAGAAGCGTAACGGTAATACGGGCTCCGGAACATCCCAAAGGATGCCCAAGGGACACAGCGCCACCGTTCACATTTACGACCTGATCACTCAATCCCAGAATTTTATTGTTGGCCAGGGCCACAACACTAAATGCTTCATTAAATTCAAAAAAGTCGATATCCTTCAGCTTTAAACCCGCCTTGTTCAATGCCAAAGGCAGGGCCTTGGCTGGTGCAGTGGTAAACCACTTAGGTTCTTGGGCTGCGTCTGTAAAGCTGCGAATTTTAGCAAGTGGCTTTAGCTTGAGTTCGGCTGCTTTTTCGGCGCTCATCAATACCAAGGCGGCCGCTCCGTCGTTAATTGTAGAGGCGTTTGCAGCGGTAACCGTTCCGTCTTTAGTAAAGGCCGGACGTAGTGAAGGGATTTTATCCAAGAATACATTTCTGTATTCTTCGTCTTCTCGCACCCAGATTGGTTCTCCCTTGCGTTGTGGCACTTGAACAGGTACGATTTCTGAATCAAATGCACCACTTTGCCAGGCAGCAGCCGATCGCCTATAGGATTGAATCGCATAATTATCTTGATCCTCACGGCTAAATTCGTATTTGGACGCACAGGCATCTGCACAAACTCCCATCGCTTGTTGGTCGTATACATCTACAAGTCCATCGCGCTGCATACCATCTTCTAAGGTTGCTGGGCCAAATTTTTGCCCGGTTCGCAATTGTACATAATGTGGTATAAGACTCATATTCTCCATTCCTCCGGCAACAACTATATCATTATCTCCCAATGCGATACTCTGAGCGGCTTGCATGATTGCTTTCATGCCCGAGGCACAAACTTTGTTTACGGTAGTACAGGGCACAGTATCGGGTAATCCTGAATATATTGCCGCCTGACGAGCAGGTGCCTGACCGCAACCGGCCTGAACTACATGTCCCATTAAAACCTCGTCTACCAATACCGGGTCTAGTCCAATTTTATCTAGGGCTCCTTTAATGGCCGCTGCCCCCAATTTAGGGGCCGGAATACCGGAGAGTGCCCCCATAAAACTGCCTATTGGAGTGCGCACTGCAGATACAATAACTACCTCTTTCATGACCATTAGATTTTGAAGGACGAAAATACGAATTAATCTGCGTTCGCTTTTTGCCGAACGGATTAAAAGGCTGGCATTGGTGGTATTTTTCTATTTTTGAAAGATAAAGCCATGGCATGCCAAAGATCCTGGATTCCTTTTTGCGCTCACAATCCCTGATCTACAGGGTATTTCTGTATGTTTTACTTGTAAGTGCCATTGTGTTTTTCTTTCCCAAGGGCGGACAGTTTAAATATGAATTTCAAAAGGGTAAGCCTTGGCAACATCCCAACTTGTATGCTCCATTTGATTTTGCAATCTTAAAAACTCAAGACGAGGTAAATCTGGAACGCGATGCGCTTCAGCAGGCTCAAATACCATATTATCGCTACGATACCTTAATTGCCCACGAGGTGTATCGGCAGTACGAAATTGTGTTTTCCAAGTATTTTCCGGCCTCGGATTTTAGATCGAACCCGCTAGGAATATTGCGTAAACAAGGCGAGATGTTCCTTGATTCATTGTACAGCACCGGGATTTGGGATGGTAGCAATCCACCAAAAACCCAAGAGGTGTTTTTGGTCAGGAACAACGAAGCCAAGGTATTGCCATTTGTGCGTATTCCAAAAATCACTAATATTAATATATTGTTGGAAAACTGGTCCAAATCGCCTTTGGTAACCTCCAATCTTAGCCGATTCAAGGATTTGTTTTTTGAAGTGCTAGAACCCAATGTAAGCCTCGATGCAGCCCTTACCGAAGGAGAATTGCAGCTGGAATTCGATAAAATTTCGCTTACCCGTGGTAGTGTATTGGAAGGGGCTTTGATAATTGCTCAGGGCGAGGTGGTAGAGTCCATGAATTATCAGATACTTCTATCGCTAAAGGCAGAGTACGAATCCGAGTTGTGGAGTGCGCGTAACGCAAATACGCTCATTGCTGGCTACATTATATTGGTGGCGCTGGTGTTGCTGATGTTGATTCTATTTATCCGAAAGTATCGCCCCAAATTATTTCGCAACAATGTCAAGCTGACCTTTATCTTCTTCAACATTTTTGTAATGGTATTTCTGACCACATTGGCGGTCAATTACAATCCGAATTTTGTGTTTGTGGTGCCCTTATCTATATTACCGCTTATTGTCAAAACTTTCTTCGATGCGCGATTAGGTTTGTTCGTTCATGTACTAACGGTTTTGCTTTTAGGCTTTATAGTTCCAAACAGTTTTGAATTTATATTTCTGCAAATTATTGCCGGTATAGCTACCATTCTTACGGTTTCTGAGCTCTATAAACGCGCGAATCTTTTTATTTCTGTTGGCCAGATCACCCTTATATATATTGTGGGTTATTTTGCCTTTAATGTTATACAGGAAGGAGATCTGCAACAAATCATTTGGGCCAATTTTGGATACTTTTTGGTAAACGGTATGATTACGCTTTTTGTGCAGCCGTTAATCTATATCTACGAGAAAATGTTTGGAATGGTATCCGATGTTTCTTTGCTTGAGCTTTCGGACACCAATTCAAAATTGCTCAAGGAACTTTCCGATAAGGCGCCGGGGACCTTTAATCATTCCCTGCAGGTGGCCAACCTGGCAGAGGCTTGTGCCAACGAAGTTGGAGCCAATGCAATGTTGGTGCGTGTTGGGGCATTGTATCACGACATTGGCAAAATTGCAAATCCTACGTTTTTTACAGAAAATCAAATCACCAATCTCAATCCGCACGATGACCTTTCGCCTAAAGAAAGTTCGCGTATCATTATTCAACACGTTATTAAAGGAATTGAATTGGCTCGGAAATACAAATTGCCCGATCGCATCATTGATTTTATTCGCACCCACCATGGTACAAACCTGGTGTATTACTTTTATAAAAAGGCCCAGGAGCTCTCCGGTCCTGAAATTTCAGATGTCGATTTCAGGTATCCAGGCCCAATTCCATTTTCTAAAGAAACTGCAATTATTATGATGTCGGATTCCGTGGAGGCGGCGTCTAAAAGTCTCGTGAATCCAAGCTTTACAGCAATAGATGAATTTGTAGAGCGCATTGTAGGTGGGCATGTGCAATCCGGACAATTTCTCAATGCCGATATAACCTTTAAGGAAATTGAGGCGGTTAAAAAGGTGCTCAAACAGCGATTGTTGAATATTTATCATTTGCGGGTAGAATATCCGGAGTAAGATGTGGTTTCTCAATTATTTTTAAGGTTTAAAATGTGCTCAAAAATTTTGTTTTGAGCCATATTGGAATTGATTTCCAGCACATTAATTTTAGTAATTTCTTAGGATTTTGGTTTGTTGAAATAGCTCCTTCACAAATCGTCTAAAAATCGACCAAAAAAAGTTGCGATACCCAACATGAAAAACTACATTTGCATCCGCAATTGGCTTAAGGCGATTGCAAACGCATAATTTGCGTTAGGAGAGGTGCCGGAGTGGTAACGGAGCAGATTGCTAATCTGTCGACGGGTAACCGTCGCCAGGGTTCGAGTCCCTGTCTCTCCGCAAGAGTTCAAAATAATGATTTTTGGCATCGAGTATGCCACTCGGGGTGTAGCGTAGCCCGGTTATCGCGCCTGCTTTGGGAGCAGGAGGCCGCAGGTTCGAATCCTGCCACCCCGACCGAGAAAAGCCAGACATTTCATGTCTGGCTTTTGCGTTTGAAAGGTCGACAAAAACTTGTTTTTGCGAGCCCGGGCAAACGCAAAAAGCGCCCAGCCGAAGGCTGGGCTGGCTTTTCTCGAGCAACGCTCCCCCTTCAGGATCACGCGAGGCACGAGCGTAATCCTGTGTACATCTAAATTTGCTTTCAAATTCCGTTCGGAATGAAAAAACAAGCCATCGCCGAAGGCGAGACTAGGGTTTTGATTTAGTCACACCCCCTTCAGGATCACGCGAGGTACGAGAGTAATCCTGCGAGCATCTAAATTTGCTTTCAAATTCCGTTCGGAATGAAAAAACAAGCCATCGCC
>JBJOHX010000061.1:0-4004 GCA_046047415.1 Bacteroidota bacterium | reverse complement strand
TGCCAAACCAGGACCGATCTGCCCCGCTGTTCCAGGTAAACTTTTATTTCGTTTAGTACTGCCGAATCTACACGTTCCGACTCATTTCTAACCTCATCGGTTCCCATGTGAATGAACGGTAACCGATCGGCATTTGCCAGGTCTAGCAATTCCTGAATAAGTCCTTTAAGAATTGGCCCAACCCTTGGGTCGTCCATACGTTCCAGACCAAACGCCCTTCGGAAGGCCTCGGTATGTCCGGGTATGTCGAATTCAGGGATAAGGGTAATGTGTCGATCCTCGCAAAATTGGAGCAATTCCAATAACTCGGACTGGGAATAGAACTTTCCGACCTCTCGGGAAAAGGCCGCATCCGATTGCAATTCGGGATAAATTTTACTTTCGAGTCGCCAGCCGGGATTGTCCGTAAGATGCCAGTGAAATACATTGTATTTATAACGCGCCAGCCATTCTATCTGTTCCTTCAACTGAGCAAGCGGCTGATAATTGCGACCGGTATCGTGCATAAAGCCCCGAATCGGAAAGGCGGGCCAATCCGTAATTTGTACCTCCGGCAAGTATCCGAAACCTGTGTTTTGTCGGAACAGTTGTTTTAAGGTTTGGATACCGTAAAAAAATCCCTTTGAGTTACCCGCCGAAAGTAATACCTCCGAATCACTTATGGTTAATGCATAGCCCTCCGGTCTATTTTCCCAACTTTCGGAATCGAGTTCAAATCGAAATGGAAATCCATTTGCCCGGGAAACTAAACCT
Organism: Bacteroidota bacterium; assembly: GCA_046047415.1. Taxonomy (GTDB): domain Bacteria; phylum Bacteroidota; class Bacteroidia; order Flavobacteriales; family Flavobacteriaceae; genus Robiginitalea. The sequence goes on along the minus strand of JBJOHX010000061.1, from coordinate 3,251 downwards.
TGTTCGGAGAGAAATTGAATCAACATTTCATTTTCGGCTGCTCCTCGATTCGAAACCAAATGGAAATCGGAAAATGAAATTTCCCGATTTCCATATCGGATATGTTGTGGCCTTGGAATTACCGGATAGCAAGAAGCAAGTGAATCCGAACAACCCGAATTGGGATTGCTTGAATACCGTGAATACGTATTGCCACTTGCAAATGCTAGAAACAAGAATAACACCGCGAACCTCAAATTCATATTCGGAAATTTGTCAGGGTTGGGTTTCCGAGAGGTAGGGCAATATTCCCAGCGGTTCAAATTGCTCAAGAACTTGTTTCAATTCCGAATCCAATAAGGTTTTATGCGGAAATCTACTCGCTCCCATATCTTGACCTAACTGTCGCATAAAACTTTTGGAAGCTCCAGGGAAACCTCCAAAACCCGCTAATATCTCCACAAAACGCACCGCTTTTTGCTGCAAATTCGCGGCTTCTTCATGCAATCCGGCTTCCTTGAGCTCGGCTATTTTGTAGTATGCCGGAGCCAAGTGATTGTAGGTACTCCCAACCCAGCAAGTTGCCCCCGCCTGCAAACTGGAGTGAAAGCGTTCGTCTACTCCAAAATACACTTCGAAGGTATCGCCGGCAAACGCCCGAACGGCATCAAATTTTTCCAGGTTGTCTTCGGTAAATTTTAATCCGGCAAAATTTGGAATTTCCTGCAGTGCTCTTTTTGAAAATTCGAGCATATCCATATCCACTCCGGTTAGAACGGGAATGTGATAATAATAAAAAGGTAATTCCGGGGCAGCCCCGGCAATTTGCGTGCAGTATTCTAATAGACTATCTAACGTTTTGGGCGTAAAGTAATACGGTGCAAGAGCCGCAATGGCATCGGCCTTTCCAACCGAATCTGCAGCCAGCGCAACCGCTTCTCGTAGATTGGTATGTCCTACGTGATTTATCAGATAAAAATTATCGACCCGATTGCGAGACCATGCATTCAATATTTCCCGGCGTTCTTGGGTACTAAGAGAAACAAAGTCTCCCGTAGATCCGTTGATAAAGACACCGGAAATCTTATTGTGTCGTAAAAATTTGGAATACTCCGGTATAACATTCAGATTTAATTCTCCCGCCTTGGACATGGGGGCGTAAGTGGCTGCGATTAGTTTCATCAAGGGTGGGTCTATGCCTCAAGTATTGTTATTGTATTGATTTATTAATTGGAAGTAAGTTCCCGGTCCTTAAGCATATCCGGACCCTTAATCATGTTTGCTTGGTGTTTATCGATTGTCTTTTGAATGGCTTCTAGTATTTCCGGGTGTTGTTCCGCAACATTAAACCGCTCGGACGGGTCTTGCTCCACATTAAACAACAGGGGCGGATGGTGTACTTGCCGGGTATTGGCCTCATAACCTGCCTCCGTTATCAGATGTACTTTAAATGGGCCCACCCGAACGGCATACAAATCACTACCCCGATAATAAAACATCTCATTCCGCGGACTTTTTCCATCCCCAAAAAGTACGGGAGATAGGTCTACCCCATCCAGCACCCGATCCTCGGGCAACGGCACCCCGGCAAGAATACTAAAGGTAGGCAACAAATCTAACGTACTGCCCATATCCATAACTACTCTGGGGGAAATATTTCCGGGAGACCAGAAGATGGTAGGTTCACGCATGCCCCCTTCCCAAGTAGAACCCTTACCATCTCGTAGCAGCCCGGCGCTGCCTCCTGAGATTTCGGTAGGCAACCAGGGCCCGTTGTCTGAGGTAAAGACTACAACGGTATTTTCTGCCAATCCCTCATCTTTTAGCATCTGCAAGATTTGCCCTACCCCGTGATCAATTTCTTCGACCACATCTCCGTAAAGTCCCCTTTTGCTGGTTCCCCGAAAGGCATCGGAGGTAAACAGGGGAACATGGGGCAGATTGTGGGCCAGATACATAAAAAATGGGCTTTCCTTATGCTTCCGAATCCAAGAAATGGCCTCCTCCGTGTAGCGTTGGGTAAGGGTATTTTGGTTGGCGGGTCGTTCAATCACCTCCACCCCTCGAATTAAGGGAACATTAAAGTCCTGCGGCATTAAACTTTTATAATCTGTTGTCCATAAGTCCCAGTAGCCGTTTGAACCGGTTAGCGGGCGAACCAAGTCCATGTCATTGGAATACGGAATGCCGAAATAATCGTCAAATCCGTGCCGGGTAGGCAGGTATGCCTCCCGGTGGCCCAAATGCCATTTTCCGACCATTCCTGTTGCATATCCTGCTTTTTTGAGCTGTTCCGGAAGGGTTATCTCCGAATGGGGTAAACCGTTAATGGAATTTGGAAACAATACCCGGGCTATATTACTGGCCATACCACTTCGCACCGGAAGACGACCCGTAAGTAACCCCGCACGGCTGGGGGTACAAACGCTTGCTGCCACATAAAAATTGGTCCATTTCTGCCCCTCGGCCGCCATTCTATCCAGGTTCGGTGTCCGAATGGTCGGATGCCCAAAGCAACCGAGATCGCCGTAACCCAAATCGTCTGCAAAAATGATGATGAAATTGGGTTTTTGAAATGGTTCAGTTTCTTTTTTTGACAACGTAGAATTACATGACACCTCCTCGATTTGCCTGCAGGACTGAATTCCACCCAAAAGCATGGCAAACAGGAATAGGAAAACATAAAAACGACAGTTACTCATTTCGTGAAGCTTTAATCCGATAGCCCAAATCTCCGATTTGTCGGATTCATTTGAAATCCGACCCGTTGCACTATCGGACAAGGTACTAAAATCAAGGAACATTAGGTTTAACAAATGCCTGTTTATTCTTCGAAAACCGATTTACTATTTTTTTCCTTTACTGCTATTTAATTATTTTTTATTTATAAATATTTTCGTTTATTTTTGATATTTAAGTAATTCGTAATTTTTCAAAACAATGGCGCTTCCGGTTCGAAGACGAGAGGAAATTTTAAACCTACTCAAGGAAGACGGCTCTGCCAAGGTGGTAAACCTGGCCCAGCTTTTTAAGGTAAGTGAAGTTACCATTCGACAAGATCTTGAAAAGTTGGAAGCCGAAGGCCTAATTACGAGAGAACACGGCGGGGCATTTTTGAAAAACGCCATGGATTCGGTGCGCAATTTTGCACTGATGAATCAGGATAATCTGGACAAAAAAGCCAGCATTGCCCGCAAGGCCATTCAGTTTATCGAGCCCGGAGATACCATAATTCTGGATTCCGGATCTACTACCACCGAAATTGCCAAACT
>JBJOHX010000060.1:0-51821 GCA_046047415.1 Bacteroidota bacterium | reverse complement strand
TAGTTTATATCTTCAAAAATGTAAAAAAAATGCTAAATCGGCAATTTTTTCCTAAGATACTTTATTAGAAAGTTGATTCTCGTATAGGTCTTTGTAAAAACCATTAGCTGACAGCAGTTCTTCATGTGTTCCCCACTGAATCATCTTGCCTGTATCCAACACTAAAATTTTATCTGCATGAATGGCAGAAGACACCCGATGACTTACTATAATAGTTGTTTTATCCCTGGAGGCTTTCTTTATATTTCCTAAGATGGCTTCTTCGGTTTCGGTGTCTACGGCAGACAAGCAATCATCGAAAAGATATATAGTAGGGTCTTTGATTAGGGCTCTGGCAATAGAGATGCGTTGCTTTTGACCGCCACTGAGGGTAATGCCCCTTTCACCCAATACAGTTTCATAACCTGATGCGAATCCAGTTATGTTTTCATGTACCACAGCCAATTGAGCAGCAGTCTCAATTTCACTTTGAGTGGCGTCTCCTTTACCAAAACGAATATTGTTTGCAATGGTGTCAGAAAACAAAAAAGCATCTTGTGGAACAGAACCTATTGATTGTCGCAACGAATTCAGATTCATTTGTTTAACGGGTTGATTGTCGATTAGAATTTGGCCTTGATCTAAATCGTATAAACGCGCAATTAAATCGAGTATAGTCGATTTTCCTGATCCGGTTTTACCCAAAATCGTAAGGGTTTCCCCGGGATTTATTACAAAAGAAATGTCTTTTAGCGCCGTAATTCCGGTATCAGGATAGGTAAAGGTTACTCCTTCAAAGGCAATTTTGCCTTTAATTTCTGAAGGGTCTTCTTGGGCATTGACGATTTCCGATTTTGTATTCAGAAATTCATTTATGCGCTTTTGTGAGGCCGATGCATTCTGAACAATAGAAGTAAGCCAACCTACGATTGCTACCGGCCAGGTAAGCATGTTTACATAAATGATAAACTCTAAAATTGTGCCCAAAGAAGCAATGGCACCATTGGCAAACTGTATACCTCCTATGTAAATCACAAAAATATTACTTACCCCAATAAGCAATATCATAAGGGGAAAAAACCAGGCATTTATTTTAGCTAAATCCATGCTGGTCTCGCGTCCCTCAAGCGCTAAGCCTACTGCTTCACGGTTCACTCGGGGTTCCAATGCGTAAGCTTTTATGACTGAAATGCCCGAGAAGGATTCCTGTGCGAATGTCGAAAGAGTAGAGAGAAAGGCCTGAACTTTAGTAGACCTGCGATGAATGACCCGACTAATCCAATAGATCATTACGGAGAGCACCGGAAGCGGAATCAATGCATAAAATGCCATCGTAGGGGCCTTAATAAACATAAGTGGGATAAGACAGGCAAACAAGGTTAGTGTTTGGATACCGTACATTATTGCAGGTCCGGCATACATTCGAACCTGACTTACGTCTTCGCTAATCCGGTTCATGAGATCTCCGGTTCGGTGATTTTTATAGAATTTTAAATCCAGTAGTTGGTAGTGATCGTAAATTTCATTTTTGAGATCAAACTCAATATAGCGGGAAACATTAATAATGGTTTGCCGCATTAAAAATGTAAAAAAACCCGAAAGCAAGGCGGCACCAATTATTATACCCATAAATTGTAATAAAAGATTCCCCGCTGCGTCCTGATTTAAGAGTCCGGTGTTATATTGCTCCAGAACTTCAACAATGTTCTTTACATACGAGGGCATAACCAGGGAAAAAACACGAGCAATAATAGTGATGAGTACTCCAAATAAGAGCTTTGTCCTGTATTTGCGAAAGTATTTATTGAGGTGTCTAAGGTCTTTCATAATGCAATATTACTGAAGTTGTTGGGGCCAGTAAAATGTAGACAAAGATAGGGGTTTGAAAGGGAAGCAATCAGTTTATTTGAGGAAGTCCAACAAATGCTGTTATGGGTTAAGGATTTAATCCTATTTTTGCGGCGTTTTCAAGTTCAAAGTTCTTTACATGCTCACCAGAAGGCAGATTCGGATTAAGGTAATGCAATGCGTCTATGCACTGCTCCACACCAAAAATGGTTCCTTGGAGGATCAGGAAAAATTTCTGAAACACAGTATTGGCCAAACCTACACGCTGTATTTGTTATTGCTTGGATTTCTGCGCGAGTTGCACGAATTAGCTGGATCTCAACGTCAGAAGGGGGCTAAAAAATATATAAAATCCGATTCTGGGCAGGAACGGGACCCTCAATTTTTGTGTGAAAACAGTGTCTTAAGGTGGCTGTATAACAATACCGAACTTACTACTGCATTAGAAAAACGTAAACTTAAGCAATGGTATTTGCATGAGGATTACGTGAAAAATGTATACCGTAAAATTCTGGAAAGTACGGAATATGCTGCCTACGGGCCTGCTGCAGGAGCATGGGAGGCAGATAAGAAATTTGTACTCGACATTTACAAGCATATTATAGCGCCAGACGAAAAGATTTATGAGTTTTTGGAAGATGAAGGAATCACTTGGATAGATGATTTACCACTTGTAAACACATACATATTAAAGCGTCTTGGGAAACTCAGTCCCAACGCCACTCCAGGCTATATACTCCCGGAATTGGTAAAAAATAAAGAAGACATGGAGTTTGCGATGAGTCTGCTGCAAAAAACATTGATTCATTCCGAATTTCTGGATAAAGAAGTAGAAAACAAAACACTCAACTGGGATAAGGATCGTATTGCAGAAATTGACGCTGTACTTTTGAAAATGGGTATAGCGGAATTACTTTATTTTCCATCCATTCCGGAGCGTGTAACCATAAATGAGTATTTGGATATAGCCAAGGAATATTCAACGCCAAAAAGCAGTGTTTTTATCAATGGAATCCTAGATAACATTATACGGGAATATCGGGATTCGGGTAAACTCAAAAAGATAGGTCGTGGACTACTTTAAGTAAATTATTATGTATTTTTGTTTCAATGTTAAATTGAAATACATCATGAAGTATACAACCATTGTATTTAGCCTTATGGCTGTGGTCTCCTTTTCATCTTGTAAGGAGAAGGCCTCGGAAAAAATAAATTCTGAGAATTTAGAAATGGCTGCAGAGCGTGACGAAGCTTCTAAAGACCTACCGGTAATGAGTTTTGAATCGTATGAGCACGATTTTGGAAACATTGTTCAAGGACAGCCTCAGGAAACAAGTTTTGTGTTTACCAATACCGGAAACGCGCCACTAATCATTACAAGCACTACTGCAAGCTGTGGTTGTACAGTGCCTGACGCTCCAGTGAATCAGCCAATTGCCCCTGGAGATAAAGGAGAGATTAAGGTAAAATTCAACGGTTCAGGTACAGGTGGAGTAACCAAAACAGTTACCATTCGCACCAATACTGCGGCCGGTCAGGAAATGTTGCGCATCAAAGCATTCATTAACCCGAATCCCGCATCGGCCCCTGTAGGTCCGGTTAAATAACACGATAGAAACAAATGGAAGGATTGAATCAATTCCTGCCAATGATCTTAATCTTTGTTGTGGCGTATTTCTTTATGATTCGCCCACAGATTAAGCGGCAAAAAGACGAAAAAAAGTTCGCCCAAGCACTTAAAAAAGGAGACAAAATAGTAACCAAAAGTGGCTTGTATGGAAAGGTTGTGGAATTAAATGACAAGGATTTCTCCTGTGTTATTGAAACCATGGCCGGTCGTTTAAAATTTGATCGCTCTGCCATTTCCATGGAAATGAGCAAAAAGGCTAGCGAGTCCAAAGATTAAGGATTTTAACTTTTTAATTTATTAAGACACCGGTCCATTGTGGGTCGGTGTCTTTTTTTTGCGTGTTGAATTTCCTATCTTTCTAAATCAGCAGTTCAAAATAGTGCTGAAATAGTTGCACAATTAACCAAACCACAAAACTATTGACTATGAATCCAAGAAGAAAATTTCTTAAAGTTAGCGCCTTAGGAGCTACTGCTTCTGCAGCCTCACTCGCAATTCCTCCTGCTTTATGGGCAAAATCTTTTGGACCTGTAGGTGCAAATAATCGCATTCGGATTGGATTGATTGGTTGTAACGGTATGGGGTACTCCGATTTGTCATCGCTTATGCTACTGCCGGATATGGAAGTGGTGGCCCTTTGTGATGTAGATAGCAATGTGCTGGATCGCAGATTAAAGGAAATATCCGATGCGGGTAGACCCAAACCACAGACCTATACCGATTACAGAAAACTATTGGATCATAAAGACATAGATGTTGTAGTGATAGGGACACCAGATCATTGGCATTGTTTACAATTGCTAGATGCCTTAAGTGCCGGTAAGGATGTGTATTGTGAAAAGCCCATTGCCAATTCAATTGAGGAATGTGATAGGATGTCGGCTGCCGTAAAAGCTAGTGATAGGATGGTACAGATTGGACAATGGCAGCGCAGTCAACCGCATTTTAGGCAGGCCATTGAATTTGTTCACAGTGGTGCTTTAGGACCTATTCGAATGGCTAAGGCCTGGGCCTATCAGGGGTGGATGCGCCCGGTTCCGGTATTACCCGATGCAAATCCGCCTACAGGAGTAGACTACCAGATGTGGCTTGGGCCAGCACAGCAGCGCCCATTTAATCCCAATCGATTTCATTTTAATTTTCGATGGTTTTGGGATTACGCAGGAGGTTTAATGACCGATTGGGGGGTGCATTTAATTGATTATGCACTTTTTGGAATGAAAGCACAGCAGCCTAAAACTGTAATGGCATCTGGAGGTAAATTTGCGTATGCAGACGACGCATCCGAAACTCCGGATACGCTTCAGACCGTTTATGAATTCGATGGATTTAACCTGCTCTGGGAGCATGCTACAGGCATCGATGGCGGTAATTACGGACGCAATCATGGAATTGCCTTTATTGGCAACAATGGAACTTTGGTTTTGGACCGAGGAGGCTGGGAGGTAATCCCTGAAGAAGAGTTTCAGGGTTGGGGAGCAAAAGGAATACCCAAAATGGAGGCCGTACCCCTTCAAACATCTCAGGGTAGTGGACTTAATTTGCATACCGCCAATTTTATAGACGCGGTGCGCGGCAGGGACGCATCTATTTTAAGGGCTCCAATAGCCGTTGGTTTTCATGCGGCGCAAGTGTCTCATATGGGTAATATTGCCTACAAGGCCGGGCGTAAACTAGCGTGGGATGCAACAAGAGGTCGATTTAAAGACGAAGATGCACATCAGTTAACCCGGGCGCACTACCATAACGGTTGGGAGTTGAAATAGTATTTTTGCTATTATGGGGAATTCCCCACCACCCCGTATATAAAGGTAAACGGAACCATTGTAAATAAAAAGCAGTTGAAAAAATGCAGGTTTACTCTGGCTGTAATATTAGGGTAAAATGCTCGGGAAAGAAACCTTTTAGGCAAAAGGGCATAACCTGTATTTAGTTTTATATCAATTTTTTTGTAGTCCAGGTTTCTGCTGGTTCTTTGGCAGTGAGTTCACAAATTTTTACGATGACCTGAACTGCTTTTTCCATGCTCTCCAAGGGAATAAATTCATATTTACCGTGAAAGTTATGTCCGCCGGCAAAAATATTGGGGCATGGCAGGCCCATATAACTGAGTTGAGATCCGTCCGTGCCGCCCCGTATAGGCTTAATGATTGGTGCAACTCCCACGGTTTTCATTGCGTTCTCGGCTATAGTCACAATTGGAAAAACTGGGAGCACTTTTTCGCGCATATTGTAATATTGATCCTCGAGGTTCAATGTAATACCTGCCTTGGTTTTTTCCTTTGCCATTTCGGTTAGTTGCTGCAACAGGTCTTTTCGAGCCCGGAACAGCTCCGGGTCGTGATCGCGAATAATAATATCGGCAACAGCCATTTCAACCCCGCCAGACAGATGATGTACATGAAAAAAACCTTCACGACCCTCCGTTTTTTCGGGAACTTCATCTGCAGGTAATCCTGAAAGCAGTTCCCGAAGCACAGTAAGCGCATTCACCAATTTGTCTTTGGCATAACCGGGATGTACACCTTTGCCGGCTACGGTTATTTTGGCCTTAGCAGCGTTAAAATTTTCATACTCCAATTCACCGATTTGGCTGCCGTCTAGGGTATAGGCCCAATGCGCACCAAAACCAGCAACATCAAAATGATGTGCGCCTCTGCCAATTTCCTCGTCTGGCGTAAATCCAATCTTGACGGTACCATGCGGAATTTCAGGGTGTTGTATCAAATATTCAACAGCCGTAAGGATTTCAGCAATACCGGCCTTATCGTCGGCTCCCAACAAGGTGGTGCCATCGGTAACAATAAGGGTTTGCCCACGATATTCTAAAAGTTCCGGAAATTCTTTCGGAGATAAAACAACTTTTAAATCTTCATTTAAGATGATGGCATCACCATTATAGTTGGTTATAATGCTTGGATTCACTCCGGATCCGCTAAAATCCGGACTTGTGTCTATATGGGCTATAAAACCGATAACAGGCACTTTTTGGTCTGTATTTGAAGGGAGCGTGGCCCTTAAATAGGCCTTTTCGTCTAAATACACATCGGTAAGCCCCAAAGCCTTGAGTTCGGCTTCCAGAAGCTGTGCTAAATGCCATTGTTTTGCAGTGCTCGGGGTGTTTGAAGATTCCGGATCGCTTTGGGTATCGATACGAACATATCTTAAAAATCGGTCCAATAGATTATCCATAGAATATAAGGTGGTAAATATTATTTTTTAGCAGTTTAAAGGGCAGCACCAAAAATCCTGAATCCCTGAAACAAATATCTAAAAAAAAGGCTTCCTTCTTGGAAGTTTGTATTTTTGGCCAAACTTACCCAAGTCATGTATAAATACCTTTTACGCCCATTACTTTTTAAATTTGATCCCGAGCGCGTGCATCACTGGTCTTTTACAGGAATTCGAATTTTGCATCTGCTGGGGTTCGGGCCATGGATACGCAAAGTTTATCAAATACGGGATAAAAGATTGGAACGCGAGGTTTTTGGAATCCGATTTCCAAACCCGGTAGGTTTAGCCGCCGGTTTCGACAAAGATGCCAAATTGTATAATGAATTAGGAAACTTCGGTTTTGGTTTTATTGAAATAGGGACCTTAACTCCTAGACCTCAACTTGGCAATCCAAAAAAACGACTTTTCAGGTTAAAGGCAGATCAAGCCATTATCAATCGTATGGGATTCAATAACGGGGGAGTAGCAGCTGCCGTTTCCAGGCTTAAAAAAAAGCATCATGTTTTGGTAGGTGGTAACATTGGAAAAAATAAAGTAACCCCCAACGACCAAGCCGTGTCGGACTACCTGGAAGCTTTTAATGTATTGTACGAATGTGTCGATTATTTTGTTGTGAATGTGAGTTCTCCAAACACTCCAGGTTTACGAGAATTACAGGATCGTAAACCCTTAACGCATTTACTGAAACGGCTAATGGCAGAAAATGAACTGCGCTCACATGAGAAACAAGCTGCAGCCAAACCTATTCTACTTAAAATTGCACCCGATTTAACCGACGCTCAATTGCTAGACATTATTGAGATTGTGTCCGATACCGCAATAGCTGGGGTTATTGCCACCAATACTACCTTGTCTAGAGAAAATTTGAAGTCCCACTCTCAAATAATTCATGAGGCCGGAGGTTTAAGCGGTAAGCCTTTGCGCAGCAGGGCTACGGAGGTTATAAGGTTTTTGCATCAGCAAAGTGGAGGGGCTTTCCCTATTATAGGCGTAGGGGGTATTCACAGCCCGGAAGATGCTTGGGAAAAAATAGAAGCCGGTGCCACCCTGGTTCAACTCTGGACCGGATTTATCTATGAAGGACCTGGGCTAGTAAAGCGAATTAATCGCCACCTGCTTCAGAGAGCATCTTCATAATTTTCAATGGGTATACTCATGAAATCTTCAGATGAATTAGGCTGGATTCAGTGACCATTGACGATTTTTATATTTCTTAAGGGTCAAGTTCCGTGAAAATCGCCTGAACAGATTAAAATAGAGATAGAATGCGATAGGGTAAGCATTTAGTTTTTCCTTAAATCTGCGGGACGATTTATTGAAATACTGTGTAATGCTATAGCAGTCTGTGTATCCTTCAACAGCCAGTATTTCATAAGCCTTATAGCGGAGAAACGGAGCTAAATTTCTACCTCTGAATGCGTCAAAGGTAAACATGCTATCTAAATAGGCTTCGTTCGGTTTAAGGGTAAAAAGCTTGTTCTTAAAAGGGTATTTATTTACCCATCCAATCATAAATGCGGTTAATTCAGATTCGCGGTACAGCCCAAATGAAAAATGTTCTAAACTCAAAATAAATTCAAGCTCTCCAGTATTCCACCCCATAAGGGCAAATCGATCCCTAATCACTTGGTCATCAATTTTTCTCATGGTATATAGGCTGCTATCGTCTTTAATTCCGGGTTCAGGTCCTAAATCCAATCCTTCCCGATACAACCAATACGGTTCAAAATCCAAACCAACAAGGGCCAAACCGTTACGCAAGGTATGTAGTAACAGCCCGTTTTTGGCTCTATTTTTTAGCTTTTTTAGCATATTGCAATAATTTGCCCGAGAGCTGAAACCCCTCCCGGGTTTACTTTTAATTGATAATCTTAAGGAAATTAGATAACTTTTGTTTGTGCCTCGGAAAGAACTTCACCCAAGGTGTTGAGCCGTTTGTCGGACAATGAGTTATCCCAATTTTTAATTACTGCATCTGTATTTTTAAGACCGTACAGCCCATTTCCCGGATTGAGATTCAATAAGTTACGCAGCTCGCTTGCTGGCATAACATTTCTTTCGTTCGCGGCGGCCAATGCGTGCACGCGCTTTAACAGTGAACTGTTTGTCGCCAATTGCGTGCGTTCGGTGTCGTACCAGATATTGTCTTCCAATCCAACGCGAATTCCTCCTCCGTATGCAATGCCAATAGCATTCATTTTTAGCTGATCTTCACCTAGACCAGCCAAACTCCAATAGGAATTATTAGGTAATTCTTGTATCATTAGCCCGGTTTGTAACAAATTCGCTTGTGCGCCAAAGATATTCCCCAATAGAATGTTAAAATAATGAGGTCCCTGTATTAGCCCTTTTTTTTCTAAATAATGGGCGTAATTAATCATTCCAATATCAAAAACTTCCAACTCCGGTAGTATACCTCGCTCCTTCATAATTCTAGCCAAATCTTGAATCATAGTTGGGGAATTCATGCTGGCTGTTTTAACAAAATTTAGAGAACTTAGTGTTAAACTTCCCATGTCAGGCTTTAAATTTCCTTCAAGGAATAGCGGATCTGCACGTTGCTCCAGGGCCTTGTAATTTCGTCCGCTCAGGGAAACACAAATAATTAATTCCGGTGCGTATTGACGTATTCCCCCAATAATATCTCCATAAATTTCCTTTAGATAGGTTGGTTCACCGGTATCGGCCTCTCGGGCATGTAAATGAACCATACTTATACCAAGCTCCGTTGCCCGGTGTACATCTTCCACAATTTCATCAACACTGATAGGTGCATTGGGATTTAACTGTTTAGTCGGTATCATCCCTGTAGGCGTAAAGTTAATTACCAAATCATTTTTCATGGCTAAAGTTGAATAAACTAATGACCTCAAAACGCTACGGTTAGGTGTTTATTGTTTAAAATCAATTAAATCAAGAGATATCCGCAGGATTTAAGAATAAATTTAATTCTACTATATTGTTCGCTTAGGATGCGAAAGATATGGCAAGACAGTTTGTGAGCTCTGTGTATAGCCCTTCCGAACTATTTTAATGTCTGCATTCAAAACCCCTATCTTGGGGCATTTTTGCAAATACGGCTGTCAATTCTTTTAAGCTTGATTGATTTACGTAAGTGGCGACTCCTAAAGGAAACGGAACGCGTACCTCTGGGGGTGTTTAAATTGTCAGGATTTTTTAAAATCTCATAATTTAAACCATCCAATCGAATTTCGGGAAAGTCCGGGCAACAGCAATAATTGCTAGTGAGAAATTCTAGTACTTATACGTTTTCAGCGTAATGATTCTCCTAAACCTATTAAAAAATCCCATATAGAGATATAAGCCCTTATATTTCGCATTTATTTTTGCCTTATATTTTAAAGAAGAATAATTAAAATATTGGGTGATGCTCAAATATTCCGTATACCCTTTTTCTGTCAATAATTCGTAACACTTATAACGCAAATACGGAGCCAGATTTTTGCCTCTAAATTCGTCAAAGGTAAACATGCTATCCAAATAAGCCTGATGCGACTCCAGCTTAAATAATTTGGTTTTATAACAATACTGATTTACCCACGCCATCATGAATGCGGCCACTTGCTCCTGCTTGTAAAGCACAAATGAAAAATGTTCTAAGGCTAAGATGGTATTTAATTCTCCGGTGTGCCATCTCATTTTTTCAAATATTTCCCTAATTACGTCATCATCTACTTGTTTTACTACATAAAGGGATGCATCGTCCTTAATTTCGGGTAATGAGGTAAACTTTAAACTTTCTACCGTAATCACATAGGGGTCTAGATTAATTCCTGTACGGGTTAAACCATTTCTTAATGTGTGAATTAAAAGTCCATTTTTTGACTGTTCTTTTAATTTTTGAAATGCAGATAACAGGGATTTAACTTTCATGGGTTGTAGGGTTAAAGGAATTATGATAAACCAAATCTGCCATTTGAAGATTTTAAAATGAGTCCTAGTAGTTTTAAGAGCAAATGGGTTAGCACCTTTTTAATGATTTCTTTGACAGACAGGTGAATAGGGTTTCAACTCCCAACAGGCAGTAAACCAATAGCATACCTTAAACAACTAATGATTTTTCAATACAAGAAGTATCGGATTTCAGATTTATCGATTAACCCTTAACGGAAACATTAGTAAATTGTTTAGAAGGATTCCATAATTTTTGAGGATCTACCTTATTCCATTGCCCAATAATCCACCACAAGGACATCTTTTAGATACGGAGCAAGAATTGTCCCGAAAGCTTTGTGATCTGGGTGTGGAAGGTAAACGGCCAGATCTGCTTCAGAGGAAAAAGTGAGAGTGTAGCAATGCGTAAATCCTTTATTTAATCCTTCCGGACTGTTGTTTAGACCCCATTCGAAACCTTTTATTTCAGGAATCTTATCCTGTAAATTGGCGAACGCGGTTTCTACCCGTTTAAGTGCTTCTGGGGAGGTGTCGGGTTTAAAGGAGAAAAGGACAATGTGCCTTAAGACCGAATCGGTTGCCATAGGTTGTTCTTGTGCGTTTAATGATAATCCACTTAGCATAATACTCATAATTAATGACAAAACTGCAGCTCTTTTCATTATACCGGGGATTTATTGGTGGTAATTTATGGATTTTAATTCTGATATAATTCGTTTTTACAGGCTTAAAAACAGTTAAGAGCAGTCCTGCTTTAGCGAATGCGGCAGATATATTAATTTTACAAGATATCTTCCATTATGGCTCCAGCGGTTAAAATAATAGAATGTCCAAGGGATGCCATGCAGGGTATTAAGACCTTTATTCCTACGGCGTTCAAAATAAGATATTTACAGACGTTACTCAATTGTGGATTTCATACGTTGGATTTTGGCAGTTTTGTTTCTCCACGAGCAGTTCCACAAATGGCAGATACCACTGCGGTGTTATCCGAATTGGATTTGAGTCAAACGCGCACTCGGCTGCTGGCCATCGTAGCAAATGTGCGCGGGGCAGAGCTCGCGGTGAAACATCCCGAAATTTCGTATTTGGGTTATCCGTTTTCTATTTCTGAGAATTTTCAAATGCGGAATACTCATAAGACCATTGCCGAATCCCTTACGGTGTTAGATGAAATACAGGAGCTGGCATACAGACATCATAAAATGGTAGTGGTTTACATCTCTATGGGCTTTGGAAACCCCTACGGCGATCCCTGGAATGCGGAAATCGTAGCCGAATGGACTGCACAATTGGTGCACAAAGGTGTTACTATCTTGTCTTTATCAGATACCATTGGAAGTGCTACCCCTAAGAGTATTTCCGATCTTTTTTCGGAGTTATTGCCTTTGTATCCTCAAGTAGAATTTGGAGCCCATTTGCATACACCTCCCAATGCATGGCACGATAAAATAGACGCTGCCTATAATGCGGGTTGCAGACGATTCGACGGTGCAATACAAGGATTTGGAGGATGCCCTATGGCCAAAGATGAGTTAACCGGCAATATGCCAACCGAAAAAATCTTATCTTATTTTACCTCCCATAAAATTAATACAGGAGTAAAATGGATGCCATTTGAAGCAGCTTTTAATAAGGCAACTGAGTTATTTAGCAGGTTTCACCCTTAGTTTAAAATTTCAAGTTTATCCCGGTATACCCGCCAAAGGGATGCCCGGGCCTCATGCCGGCAGGAACCCTTGATGCAGCGTAGGTTGTGTTTAAAAGATTTAGAATGTTTGCAGTAAGCACCGCATGTTCGCTAATCGCATATTTGCAGCCCAAATCCAACACAAAGTTGCTGTTGATACGCTCATTTTCCGGAATCGGTCCAAATCCAGCCCGGGTGCGGAATACGCCAGTGTAACGGGAATTAAAATTGATTTCAAATTTTTTGTGTTCCACGCCAATGGTAGCATTCCATTGGTTTCGAGCAAGATAAGGTAATTCATCACCCAAGGTAACTTTTCCCCAAAGGTCATCTTCACTGCCAAAACTACTTCTGAATCTAGCGTCCGTGAGTGTATAATTAATGGTCACCGGAATGGAAAGGGTATTGTTTTTGAGCAAGAATTCGTAATTCAAAAGAACTTCCAGGCCCTTAACGCCTGCAGCGCCAGCATTAAACTGATCTAGGGTGCCAGTTCCGCCGGAGGCTGCCAAATCACTACCGAGTAAATTACTGTAATCGTTGTAAAATCCAGTTAACTCTCCATTAATTCCGGCAAAACCGAATCGGGTTCCCAATTCGTAATTGATACTCTTTTCCGGAAGCTGACCCGCCGCGTTGCCGGGCGGCGAGAATCCCCTGTGCACTCCTCCGAAAAGCGTTAGGGTATTCATATTGTAGCTGAATCCTACACCCGGTATCCATACATTTAATGCATTTTCTCGCGTATTTAAAAGCAGTCCGGTTCTCGCAGTGTCGTTTTTGCCAAAGTCTAAACGATCAAGAGAAATAATTTCGTGGCGTATTCCGGGAGTAAGCGTAAGATTTCCGTATTTGAAGCGATAAAGACCAAATCCTGCCCATGCTTCGGCCTTGCTTATCCGATTGGCATCCGATCCCGGAATTCCGGCTTCTTTTAAAGCAAAGTTGTCATCGAAAAGGGAATAGAAATCAACCCATTGAAACCGGTCTTCTGAATCCCGATGATACCGGATTCCGATTTCCAAATCATGAAAGCTTTTCAATCCATACCAATGCCAGTCCAATTTACTTTGGAGTCCTTCTGAATGGTACTTTCTATTGTTGGCCTTTAAAGACAAGGCGTGGTCGTAGTTTACATTGTTCCCACCGGTAAGAATTTCATAATACTCGGCATAGGCTTCCGGACTTGCTACAATTTCAGCTATTCCAATTTTTTGATTGTCTAAGGTTATGTCGTTTAGCTTATACCAGTTGCGGGCAAATTGATTGCGGTAGCCCGTTGAGGTTAGGCGCAAATTACCTCCAAAATTCGCAGTATGAGTAATTGCAATCTGATTGTGGTCTGCCCGCATTCGATCCTTTTCGGAGGCAGCGTATCGGGAGTACGGATTGGTTTTAAAATCCTGATCCGTAAGGCCTAAATAGGTCTCCCGAGAATCCTCTTCTGAGTATTGCAATTTTAGGTCTAGTTGGTGTTGTGATGTGCCATTAGGGTTTAGGTTAATCCTAAACTTTGCAAGTAGGTCATTTTTGTCAAAACCGGTATTTGCTCCGGAATTTAGATTCTTAAATCCGTCTGATTGGTAATTCAGGTACTCTATCAAATAACTCGATTTTCCGGTATGGTCGCCAAGTTTTGCATGAAATTGTCCACTGTTATAGCTACCGTATTGGGTGCGAAGTGAAGCGGTTAGATTTTTCGGGATTTCTGTGCTTATCATGTTTAGGGCTCCACCTGTTGTAAAAGGCCCGAATTGAACCTGGCTGCTCCCTTTGAGTACTTCAATTCCCGCTATTCGTCCAACGGTAGGGAAATAATAGGCGGCAGGGGCACTATAGGGTGCAGGAGCGATAAGAATCCCGTCTTCCATTAATGTGATTTTAGCACTCCGTTCGGGGGAAGTACCTCTAAGGCTAATATTTGGTCTAAGACCAAAACCGTCTTCCTCGTAAACGTTGACTCCCGGTACAGATCGCAGCAGTCGGGTTACATCCGAATACTGGAATTTAGCTATTTCCTCTGGTGAAATATAATATGCCGATCCGGTTCTATTCTTGGCCTGAAATTTACTCCCGAAAATGACGTTGGCCTCAAGGATTACCTCAGCTAAAGCTATTGTGGCAGGTGGTAAGGTATCCTGCCCAGAAGCGAAAACCGTAAGGAATGTGAAAAAAACAATTAAGATTCTTTGAACCTCCATTTATTTAGAATAATTAAAAATAACGATACAAATGTAGTTGCTGAATGCTTAAACTCAAAGTTTATTTAGAACAAATAAAAATAAAGAGAACTTCATTAAATTGTTAAAGCTCAAGTATTGTTAAGTATGCCTTTTCGTTTTTCATCACTAAACATATATTTCTTGAAATGTTTTTGCTCATTACATGCCATGGTATAAATCTAATACGCTTCAAAATGGCTATAATCCGATGTTTATCCGTTCTAAAAACCTATATTTGCACGCAATTAAGCCATAATTGCCATGGAAGCCCACCATTCCAAAATTGTAGGAGAAGGATTAACGTACGACGACGTTTTATTGGTTCCGGCCTTTTCTGAAATCCTCCCAAGAGAGGTAGATATTACTACTCGATTTACACGAAACATCAGAATTAACATTCCAATCGTGTCTGCAGCCATGGATACCGTAACGGAATCCCGAATGGCAATAGCTATTGCACGCGAGGGAGGAATTGGTGTACTTCATAAAAACATGACCATTGAGCAACAGGCGCTTAAGGTTCGTCGTGTTAAGCGGGCCGAAAGCGGAATGATATTGGATCCTGTTACCTTGCCCGCTTCGGCGATGGTAAAAGATGCAAAAGCAAGCATGCAGGAGTTTAGTATAGGGGGAATTCCAGTCGTAGATGATGCCGGTGTACTTATAGGTATTGTTACTAACCGGGATCTTCGGTTCGAAAAAAATAACGAAAGACCTATTTCTGAAGTGATGACCGCTATGCCGCTAGTCACAACACGAGAAGGAACCACCATGGGCGAGGCCGAGGAAATTTTACAAGAAAATAAAATTGAAAAATTACCTGTTGTAGACGCTCAAAACAAACTTATTGGCCTAATAACCTACAGAGATATTACCAAACTCACACAAAAACCCATTTCTAATAAGGATTCATTCGGACGTTTGCGGGTGGCTGCCGCGATTGGTGTTACAGCCGATGCTTTGGAACGTGCCAATGCGTTGGTTGTGGCTGGTGTAGACGCAGTTGTAATAGACACGGCGCACGGGCATACCAAAGGGGTTGTAAATGTCTTGAAAGCCGTTAAGCAAGCGCACCCAAATCTGGAAGTTATTGTAGGAAACATTGCCACCGGTGAGGCAGCGCGTTATCTGGTAGCCGCAGGAGCAGATGCAGTTAAGGTGGGGATAGGGCCCGGGTCTATCTGTACCACGCGTGTTGTAGCCGGTGTTGGATTTCCACAATTTTCTGCTGTTCTGGAAGTTGCGGCTGCAATCAAAGGTAGTGGTGTGCCGGTTATAGCAGATGGTGGGATTCGTTATACCGGTGACATTCCAAAGGCATTGGCTGCTGGTGCAGATACCGTAATGTTGGGATCGCTCCTAGCCGGCACCAAGGAATCGCCCGGTGAAACCATCATTTATGAAGGACGTAAATTCAAGTCTTACAGAGGTATGGGTTCTGTAGAAGCTATGAAGGAAGGTAGTAAGGACCGGTATTTTCAAGATGTGGAAGACGACTTAAAAAAGTTGGTTCCAGAAGGAATTGTAGGTAGGGTACCCTATAAAGGGGATTTGTACGAAAGCATCCACCAATTTGTAGGTGGGCTTAGAGCTGGAATGGGATATTGTGGAGCTAAGGATATTGAGACGCTGCAAGAACAGGCCAGATTTGTAAAAATAACCGCTAGTGGTATACATGAAAGCCATCCTCATAATGTAACCATTACCAAGGAAGCCCCAAATTACAGTAGATGATTTCAAGAACAGAATATAGTGCTGGAGCACTGCAGCGGATAGTTATTCTGTTTGCTTTATTCACATTCTTGTTGCTTTCTTGTAAGCATAAAAAATCCGAGGAAACACCCCTGATCAATGCAGGGACAAATGAATTTCAGCCCAATAGTCAATCCAATTATTTTAGGGATTCCGGACTTATACTCCCCGGTGGATTTTCTGCGTTGGTTGTGGCCGATAGTCTTGGACCTTCTCGTCATTTGGCGGTGAATTCAAATGGCGATATTTATGTAAAGCTCAAAGACCCCAAAGAGGCCTCAGGATTGGGTAGTGTTGCGTTGCGGGACACCAACGGCGATGGTAGGGCAGATAGCATTGTTCGTTTTGGCTCTTATGTAAACGACGGGGCATTTGCCACTGAAATGCGCATCCACAACGGATACTTGTATTTTAGTTCGGAGCTCACGGTCTACCGCCAACAATTGGAACCCGGCAAACTGGTGCCACAAACTCCAGAAGAGCGTATGGTAATTGATCCCTATCCTATACGTTGGCACAATGCCAAAGTTTTGGCATTTGATACCACAGGTGGCATGTATGTAACTTTTAGTGCTCCAACAAATGCTTGCGAAGATGCACAACGTACACAAACGGAAGGCAATGGAGTGGTTATGGGCGAAAATCCATGCAGTCAGCTCGATATTTTAGGAGGGGTTTGGCGATTCGATGCAAATAAACCCGAACAACAACTTGGCGATGGGGTGCGTTTGGCAACCGGAATCCGAAGTCTGGTAGGCATGACTTGGAATCCGCAAACCAATACGCTATTTGCTGTAAATCATGGCAGAGATTATCTTTATAATCATGCCCCAATGCATTTCAGGCCTTGGCACGACGCGGTGCTTCCGGCAGAAGAATTTATAGAAATTAAAGAGGGAAAAAATTACGGATGGCCTTATACCTACTACGACCCGTATAAGAGTAAACGCATGCTTGCGCCAGAATACGGAGGTGATGGCAAAAAAACTGCAGGTCCAGGTTACGAAAATCCACTTATGGCGTTTCCGGCCCATTGGGCACCCAACGACTTACTGTTTTATCAAGGCACTCAATTTCCGGAGCGCTACAGGAATGGGGCATTTATTGCATTCCATGGTTCCATGAATCGCAATCCATATCCGCAGTCCGGTTATGTTGTGGCCTTTGTTCCATTTAAAAATGGAAAACCCTCGGGTACGTGGGAGGTTTTTGCAGACGGTTTTGCCCAATCGGAACTTTTAAAAACTCATATAGATGCCAAATTTCGTCCTATGGGGTTGGCAGAGGGTCCCGATGGAAGTTTGTACGTTGTAGATTCGGTGATCGGACGATTGTGGCGTATTACCTATCCGGACGCCAATCGTAGCTTTGAAGCGGCGGACTTACAGGAGCTAGAACATCGAAAAAAAACGGTGTCTTATCTGCGTGACCCCGATGAAAATGCAGATATCCTAATGCAATAAACTCATTTCTGGACCCCCAATCCAATCGCTAAATTCAGGGTTATAGAACATATGCTTTTCTAATTTATTTTCCCTGACCGCTATAGGTTTTCCAATCTTTTTCTTTGTAGATGTCTTCAGCAAAATAGCGCGCGATGTTTAAAAAGGGTTCGGGACGTTGGTAACCTGGTACCGGGGAAAGCATCTGGAAATCCTCATCTAAAAAAACGACTGTCGGATAACTTAGGCGGCCCTGTAGTAGCGCAGCAGCCAATTCGTGATACCCATTCCGCCCCTGAGGTACAAATTCATAGGATTTACCTCTAAATTCAATGGGTTCTTTTCCTTCGCCGTCTAGCTTTACCATATAAAAGTGCCTACTCATATAAGCTGCCACCTCCGGATTTTGAAAGGTGTCCTTGTCCATCTTTTTGCACCATCCGCACCAATCGGTATATACGTCTATAAATATTTTTTTGGAATTCCCCTCGGTTTGGGAAAGGGACACAGCCTCGTTCCAACTCAACCAGTTTACCTCTTGAGCGGATAAAAATTCAGGGGTTGAAAAAATTCCCAACCAAACAATAAGAAACGCCAGCTTTTTCATAGGAATCAAAAACTTAAAGGTACGGAGATTGCCTCGTTTAACCTAAACGCAAGGGTTCAGGTTTTATTTTTGAATGTCCTATTGATGTTCAAAAATGCATTTCGGGATTTATGAATTTTCAGTTGTAGACAATGCAGCAGGAGTAAAAAGTGCGGTGGTGTCTATTTGA
Organism: Bacteroidota bacterium; assembly: GCA_046047415.1. Taxonomy (GTDB): domain Bacteria; phylum Bacteroidota; class Bacteroidia; order Flavobacteriales; family Flavobacteriaceae; genus Robiginitalea. The sequence goes on along the minus strand of JBJOHX010000060.1, from coordinate 33,333 downwards.
CCGCGAATTAAATCCTCGAAGGTTTCACGTTCCCGAATAAGGTGAGCTGCGCCATGCATCCAAAGCACCTCTGCTGGCCTATACCTGGAGTTGTAATTGCTGGCCATAGTGTAGCAGTAAGCTCCTGCATTTCTAAAACACAGTATGTCGCCCTCGGTAATTTCTCGAATCCGCCGATTGCTTCCGAAGGTATCGGTTTCACAGATATAGCCAACTACGGAATAATAACGCTCTTTTCCGTCGGGATTGGAAATGTTTTCAATATGATGTGTGGCGCCGTACAACATGGGCCGAATCAGGTGGTTGAATCCGGAATCCACGCCAGCAAAAACAGTAGAAGTAGTTTGTTTCACCACGTTTACCTTGGCGAGAAAAAATCCGGCTTCACTGACCAAAAATTTCCCAGGTTCAAAGGCAAGAGTTAGATTGCGGCCGTAATTTTTGCAGAATTCATTGAATCGACCGCCAAGCTTATCTCCAAGTTCTTCTATATTGGTCTGTATATCTCCGTCCTTGTAGGGCACCTTGAATCCGCTTCCAAAATCTAAAAATTCCAAATCCTTGAAATGCAATGCCGTATCGAAGAGGATTTCACTGGCATATAAAAACACATCTATGTCTAAAATATCACTTCCGGTATGCATATGTATACCGTTAATTTTCATGCGTGTCAAATCCACAATTCGCAGTAAATGGGGAATTTGGTGAATGCTGATACCAAATTTGGAATCGATATGACCCACGGAAATTTTTGAATTACCGCCCGCCATTACATGCGGATTTATGCGAATGCAAACAGGTATGTCCGGATGTTTACTTCCAAATTGCTCTAAGATGGAGAGGTTGTCTATATTTATTTGAACCCCCATTGCAGCAGCTTGTTCTATTTCTTCCAGGGAAACGCCGTTTGGAGTAAAAATTATATCTGCGGGAGTGAATCCCGCTAAAAGCCCCAGTTTTACCTCTTGAATGGAAACAGTGTCCAGGCCGCTACCCAAGCTATTCATTAGTCGTAAGATGGACAAGTTATTCAATGCCTTTGTGGCGTAGTTGAGTTTGAGTTGTGGTACCGCACGAAAGGCAGAAGTAAGCCGATTAAATTGTGCCTGAATTTTGTCGGCATCGTATACGTATACTGGTGCTCCGTAAGTTTGGGCAATTTGAAGCAGGGTTGTGGCTTCCATGGAAAAAAATATTTGCGTAAAACTATATTACTTTAGGAATTCTCCCAAAAAAAATCGTAGTTATCTTGTTAAATAAAACAAAATGTTATAAATAAAACAAACCTATAATTATTTGCTTGCCCAAGTCCCGGTGTAATGGAGGGATATAGTCATGTATTAAATTCTTTACTGCGCTAATAAGTGGGAGTGTTTGGATTAGGGCAATTGAATTCGGTTTCCTATTTTTGCACCTGAATTTTTTGACAAAACCCTCATGAATCTACACGAATACCAAGGAAAAGAAATTCTGGCAGGTTTTGGTGTGCGCGTTCAACGCGGACACGTTGCCGATACTCCTGAGGCGGCGGTTGCTGCAGCACGTAAACTGACCGAAGAGACCGGCACAGGCTGGCATGTAATTAAAGCTCAGATTCACGCAGGTGGTCGGGGTAAAGGAGGAGGCGTTAAGCTCGCCAAAAATTTAGAGGATGTAAAACGTATATCCGGAGAAATAATTGGTATGGATTTGATTACACCTCAAACGCCACCGAACGGTAAGCGAGTACATCAAGTACTGGTGGCCGAAGATGTGTATTATCCTGGTGCAAGCGAAACACGTGAATTTTACATGTCTGTATTGCTCAATCGGGCTACTGCCAAAGTAATGATCATGTATTCTACCGAGGGTGGAATGGATATAGAGGAGGTCGCAGAAAAGACTCCGCATCTAATTTTTACAGAAGAGATTGATCCTGCGGTTGGTTTACAGGCTTTTCAGGCCCGTAAGATAGCCTTTAACCTGGGCCTTTCTGGAGCCGCTTTTAAAGAGATGCTCGGGTTTGTGAGTGCCTTATATAAGGCCTACGAAAAAAGTGATGCAAGTTTATTCGAGATCAATCCGGTTCTAAAAACTTCGGACGATAAAATACTGGCGGTAGACGCAAAGGTAACTTTAGACGACAATGCCTTGTTCCGTCATAAAGATTATGCGGAAATGCGTGACCTTCGGGAGGAAAATCCCATTGAAGTCGAAGCGCGGGCGGTAGGCTTAAATTATGTGGATTTAGACGGCAATGTAGGTTGTATGGTAAATGGTGCAGGGCTTGCTATGGCCACTATGGACCTTATTAAAATGGCAGGTGGGGAGCCCGCAAACTTCTTAGACGTGGGTGGAACTGCCGATGCAAAACGAGTCGAGGAGGCATTTCATATCATTCTCAAAGACCCAAATGTAAAGGCTATTCTGATTAATATTTTTGGAGGAATTGTGCGTTGTGACCGGGTTGCTCAAGGCGTAGTAGATGCCTACCGAAATATGGGAGATTCCATTAAGGTGCCGATTATTGTTAGACTTCAAGGAACAAATGCGGAATTGGCAAAAGAAATTTTAGACAATTCCGGCCTTGCGGTGCACGCTGCTGTGCAATTCCAGGAAGCAGCAGATAAGGTCAAAGCCGTTTTGGCCTAATCCATCAAAAGCAAATGTAAACCCGCCCATTGGGCGGGTTTTTTATGGCTTAAATTTTATCCCGATTCCACAATTGTAATACTTGTAAATAAAGCCGGTTGTGCGTGCAAGTAGCTTCATTTTTAATTATTCCAGTACAGGAGTATACGAAACTCTGGGAATTCGAGTTAGATAGGAGTAATCTTATATTATGTGTAGTTATCAGGAAAAACTTGGAATACTTTCGGAAATGATTGCATTTGCCCAGGAAGGAGCGGTTATTACCAATTCGGAATATAGTTTTTTAAGGCGTATATCGGATCAGCTCGGTGTAGATCGTGAGGATTTGCAAGCCTTACTTGAAGCTTCGCTCGAACAAGTCCTTCCGGAGTCTGCTTCAGAACATCTTTTAAAGTTTCACCGATTGGCATTACAACAAGTAGCTCAGGTTTAATACATGCTACGGTTTTCTGTTGGCTTTTGTAGTGTCAAAATGACATAAAAACAACATTAAAATACGTCAAAAAGGCAGCATGATGCAATCGGTATATCCTTTGCAATATCTGTTGTATAAAAGTTTTTAATGTTTAACCTAACAGATAATGGTATGAGTTTAATTCGCAAACATAATAGTGTTTATCCCGGCATTTGGAACGAGGTATTTACTCCAGATTGGTTTGGTGGAACTAATCCTCCTGCAGGATCTTTTCCGGCTGTTAATATCCAACAATCCGAAATCGGATTTATAGTAGAACTCGCTGTTCCCGGACAAAAAAAAGAGGACTTTAGCATTGAAGTAGACGAAAATGTACTCACGGTAGCGTTGAAGAAGGACTTCGAGCAGCAAGAACAACAAAACGGTTATACCCGACGGGAATTTAGGTATGCTAATTTTAAAAGGTCCTTTACATTGCCCGAAACGGTAAATGAAGATGGAATCACTGCACAATATGAAAGTGGAATCTTGCGTTTTAGTATACCCAAGAAGTCAGAAGCGCTTCCGCGTCCTAAGCGTTTAATTGAAATAGGCGCATAAAAGAATTATGTGGTGCTTTCCTAGCGGCCCACATATTGGTTGGTTTGTTTAGTTGGTTAGTTAGGAAAACGCCCCGTAATACGGGGCGTTTTTTTTGTCTAAAGCTACAAAGAAAGCCTACCTGCCCGGTTGTGTAAATCCTACTGTTGCTCCTGAAGTGTTTTAATCTCGTCCCGGAGTCGTGCTGCCTCCATAAAGTCCAGGGTTTTCGCTGCCTGCTCCATGGCTTTTCGTTTTTTTCGAATGAGGTCTTCTCGTTGATTTACGGTAAGATAAGCTGGATCCGGTTCCTGAGCATCTCGTTCTTTTTTCTCGAAATGAAATGTAGATACCGAATTTTTTGCCAAAACATTGTCTAAACCTTTTTTAAGTGCTTGTGGTGTTATGCCATGCGCTTTATTATAGTCTTGTTGTTTTGATCGGCGGTACAAAGTTTCGTCAATGGTTCTTTGCATGCTTTCCGTTATTTTGTCTGCATACATAATAGCTTTTCCATTCAGATTTCTGGCTGCCCTGCCCACCGTTTGTGTGAGCGATCGATTGCTTCGTAAAAACCCTTCCTTATCGGCGTCAATAATAGCAACAAGTGAAACTTCTGGTAAATCCAGACCCTCACGTAATAAATTTACTCCTACTAAGACATCAAAAATTCCTTTTCGCAAGTCTTGCATGATTTCTACCCGTTCCAGCGTGTCTACATCGCTGTGAATATAACGGCAGCGCACATCGATACGTGTAAGATATTTAGTGAGCTCTTCGGCCATGCGTTTGGTTAAGGTAGTCACCAAAGTGCGCTCGTCTAGTGCAACGCGTTGCTGAATTTCTTCGACCAAATCATCGATCTGATTTTTGCTGGGGCGAACTTCAATAACGGGATCTAAAAGTCCGGTAGGACGAATAACTTGCTCAACATAGACTCCGCCACTTTGTTGCAGTTCGTAATCTGCAGGGGTGGCGCTCACGTAGATAACCTGGTTTTGAAGCGCCTCAAATTCTTCGAACTTAAGCGGTCTATTATCCAGAGCTGCTGGCAACCGAAATCCATAATCCACAAGATTTTCTTTTCGAGAACGATCACCTCCATACATGGCATGCACCTGGGGAATGGTAACATGGCTTTCATCGACCACCATGAGGTAATCGTCTGGAAAATAATCGAGCAGGCAGAAGGGTCGAGTACCGGGTTCCCGTCCGTCAAGATATCTGGAGTAATTTTCAATACCAGAGCAATACCCCAACTCACGAATCATTTCCAGGTCAAAATTTGTACGTTCCTCCAAACGTTTGGCTTCAAGAGGCTTGCCTATTTCTTTGAAATAGGCGATTTGTCGCGTGAGATCATCCTGAATTTGGCGTATCGCAGCTTGCAAGATATCTGGAGAGGTAACGAACATATTTGCCGGATAAATATGTAGGTGCTCGTAGGATTCCAAAACCGTATTGTTGTGCGGATCAAAGGCCTCTATCTCTTCAATTTCATCTCCAAAAAAATGAATCCGAAAGGCATAGTCTGCATAACTTGGGAAAACGTCTACTACATCTCCTTTTACCCTAAAGTTTCCGTTGCGGAAATCTGCTGTGGTTCGACCGTATAGGCTTTGAACCAATTGATGCAATAATTTTGTTCTGGAGATGGCCTGATCCTTATGAAGTTTGATTACATTTTTCTTGAATTCTATAGGGTTTCCAATCCCATATAGGCAAGAAACCGAAGCAACTACTAATACATCTCTGCGTCCTGAAAGCAATGAAGATGTTGCGCTTAGCCTCAATTTTTCAATATCCTCATTGATAGAAAGGTCTTTTTCGATATATAAACCACTGCTTGGAATGTACGCTTCGGGCTGATAGTAATCGTAATAAGACACAAAGTATTCTACGGCATTATCCGGAAAAAACTGTTTGAACTCCGAATACAATTGAGCGGCAAGGGTTTTATTATGAGCCAACACCAATGTAGGACGCTGGACTTCGGAAATGACATTTGCAACGGTAAAGGTCTTGCCAGAACCGGTTACGCCTAAAAGTGTCTGTGCAGTTTCGCCTTCCCGAATGCCGGAACACAGCTGCTGAATGGCTTGGGGTTGATCGCCCGTAGGTTTAAATTCCGATACTACTTTAAATGGCATATCGCAAAGGTACAAAAGGGAAATTACCGTTTAAGTGCAAAATATCCGTGTATGATTTCGCGAGTAAGGGAAACCGCCTTAAACCAATATACCGAAGGTTGCACCGGTTGTCCATTGGTATTTCTGCCGTCCCATCCAATTTCGGGATTTACATGGGCTTGTAATTGGCCGTAGCGATCGAAAATTTGTATATAATCCAGAAAGGCATCCGGTAAATCAGGTGGAGGATCGTATTTCCAAGAGTCATTTATACCGTCTTCGTTTGGAGTGAAAAATGCCGGAAAATCTGCAGCGCTTAACTTTCGTGCTACATCCTGAGAGGTAAGACCGCACCCGAAAGGATCTCTTACGTAGACGCTGTAGGATTGAACCGGGAGTTGAAAGAAATACCCAGAATCTTGATATGGGCCTAAAGCATCCAAGGCGAATTCATAATTTATGCTGCCTGCTGTAATTACGTGAATGTTTAAGCCGTTGGCATCCCGGTTTACTTCAATATCGGATATGATGGGGTCTCCCACCTCAATTACTTCAAAATCTACAATAGTTTCGCATGTGATAAACTCGTCTAAGGAGCCTACCTTGTTCCAGGCTACCAAACGATAAATGCCTATTTCCGCAATGCGCAAGGAGTCTCCCGATCCAAGGGGTAATTCTCGGTCACCCATGGCCATTTGATACCATCGGTATTCGTCTGCAAATTCCCGAACTCGAAGATCCAGAAATCCAATATCCTGACACAAACCTAAGGTGTTTGGGATTGAAGTAATACGCGGACGTTGGGGCTCACAGTCTATGGTGCTGCTTGCCGTGGTAAAAACACTCTCGGAACAGTTCAAGGCATCGCCCAAACGGTTGTATGGGATAAGCGTTACATAAATTTTTTGATTTTCAGGCAAATATCCAGGAGGCGTGTAATTCAGGCGATTCCCTAGGTTCTTGTTGTTTTCGATATCCGTGCCCTTTGGAGTTGTTCCAACACTAATTCGATATCCTGTTGCCCGGGCCGCATATTCCCATTTTATCGCGGTGTTTACCGGTATTCCTATTTTACCGTTTAAAGGTTCGCTTAAGGGGGCACAGTCCGGTAATTCTTCCAGGATTTTAGTGGAAAATTGATAATTACATTGTATGGAGGATTGATCTTCACGAATTAGGATTATGTTCACATAGATATCCGATTCTTCTGGAAGTCCAAGTTCAGGTTTGTAGCTGCTAATGATTCCTGAAGTACGCCGATTAAGCAAGTTGGTGCCCCCTAAAGTAGTGCCAATAGAGATTACGAAAGTTGTAAATTCCGAAGCCGGGGAGGTCCAACGCAACGTAGCATCTACCGGGACGTTAAATGCATTAGGCCTTGGATTAGTCAAGGTAGGACATTGTCCAAATGCAGAATAGCCTAAAAGGCAAACCCACCAAACAATAAATATTTTTTTTTTGGAACTAAGCATTTGCCAACCTTATCGTTTTAACGCAAAGTGTCCGGTAATTACTTTTCCATCTGGAGTGATTGCCCGATACCAGTAATCCCCCTCCGGCATGGGATGCCCGCCGTATTCTCCGTTCCAACCTGAATCTCCCTGTTTTAGATATGCAAGTAGTTTCCCATGTCGGTTGTAAATGAACAATTCCTTTAGGGATCCCTCTAATGCCGGGATAGGAAGCATTTTCCAGGTTTCATTATTTCCATCTCCGTTTGGGGTAAAAAATGGGGGAAAACCCCAGGTATCTAATTCGGGTTTTACCTCTGCTTCGGAAATTCCACAACCGTTTACATCGCGAACATAGACACGGTAAAAGCCAATGGGCAGGTTAAAGAATTTGTTGGAATTTTGATAGGAACCGTCCGGATTGTCTAAGGCATAAACATAAGATCCACTGCCGCTGGTAATCACTTCAATATTCAATTTGTTATTCTCCAAGCTAATATTGGTGGCCTCAATGATTGGAGCTTCGGAAACCAAGGCCACAAAGTTTACCCAATTGGTGCATTCAAAATCGCTGTACTGATTGTATAATTCGTACCGGTATTGACCTGCTTCCGGTATATTGAAAGTGCTCCCCTCGGATTGTAAACTTTGTGTGCCATTCGGATTTATCTTATACCAGCGGTATCCGTCGGCTAGATCTGTCGTGATGACCGTATTTTTTTCTGCATTGGTGCAGATGCGCACAGAATCCGGAAAGGAGGTTTGTGGTCTTCGGTCAATCAAATAGTTAAAGGCATTTAGATAAGGGCCGCAACCTTCAATTGTACTAAAGCTGGTCTGGATGCAATTGGCCGCTTCACCGGCATCATTATAGGCTGTAAGGGTAATGTAATAGATGCGATTGGAATCAAAATCGAGAACTCCGGTCTGATTCACGTTTCGAAAATCTGCATGGTCCAAAATGTCATTGAGTTGAGGTGATGTACCCAAGGACAGGCGGTAGCCATTTGCTTCCGACACAGGTTCCCATTTTATAATTGGGCTAAGGGGTACGTTAACAGCTCCATCGGGCGGATAAATGATTTGCGGACAATCCGGTACTGTGTTAAGTGATCCTGTTGTAAATTGAATTTCACTACATGGATTGCCATTGCCAGGTTGGGCTTCTCCGTTTTCATTGAAGGGGATAACTGTAACATGATAAGTGGTCCCCGGTTGAAAATTTGAAGGGGGTTCCCATTGCAGGCCTGTGGTAACGGAAATTCCATTGGCCAAATCAGTGCCGCCGGCTGAGGTTCCGGCGAATATTAAATACCCCGTGGCTGTTGGGCTATAGGCCCACCTCACATTACTTGAAACAGGTACGTTGGTGGCTCCATTTGCTGGGCTTAAAATCACGGTACAATTCGGGGGAGCGGTAACATCGAGGGTGTTAAAGGAAAAAGAGGTGCAGACCACATTGCCTTGTGAAAGAATAAAGAGTGAAATGGTTACATGAATAGTGGTTTGCTCTGGTAGGCCAAAGGGTGGTTTAAAAAAGGTATTTTGGCCGGTTGAGGTTGCCGATACCAGTTCTGCGCCTTCTGGGGTGGTTCCGATTTTAATGGAATAAGCGGTAACCCCAGAAACGGGCGTCCACTGGATTGTGGCATCCACAGGAATATCGGTTGCGCCATCTAAGGGGTAAACAGGATCAGGACACGTTTGACCCCACATATAATGTGTAGCCAGTAGGCCCGTGATCCATAGCAATTTTTTGATCATTTTCTTTGAGAAACGGGTTCTGAAAATTACAAAATATCAAGCAATAAACTTTTCCTTCAACCGAATCCTCATGGAGATTCAATTAATTAAGGTGTAGCTGTTACTTGTTTGCGTGATTCCCTGCCCTAGGGATTAGAGGTCGCGACGTTTTAACAGTGCCCAAGCTGCCCAGATAAAACATACCGACCATAATAAAGCCATTGCTATTGGTATTTCCTGAATGCTGTAATCTTTATCTATGGTTTCTCCAACCTGTTCAGCAGCGGCCCGAATGGCTCCAAGTCTGGAAAGGGGTTCTGGAATCGTACCCCACATAGACCCAAAAGGAAAAAACTGAAATACCTGATCTGCAAGTAATTTGCTTTTTTGAGAGGCCAAATAGGCGTATGGCACAAATTCCACTATGATAAACCAGATAAAGAGAAATCCGAGTGCAAAAGCCGAGCGTTTAACAAGCATTCCGGCGAAAAAACAAAAGGAGAAAAATCCGAATAGCTTTACCGCATAGGCAAATAAGTAATCGAGATCTTTTACAATCACAGAGAAGGCAGTATAATCGGAATGTATTAACCCCAATATCATGGAGAGTATGAATAAAAATACGGTAGAAACCATGGTTAGGGCAGCAATCATTAATACCTTAGAAGTTATGAATTCCCTTTTCGACAACCCGTCTATTAGGTTTTGCTTTAACGTTTTATAGGTATACTCATTAGCGATTAACGAAACGATAATAATAGCCAGAAAAACTTTTAAAAAGGCAATCATAAAAGTATTGAAGTGCCAGAGGTATGGGAAATTAAAAATTCCGGCATCGGCAACCTTAAAATGCAAGGGGCCCCAGTCTATTTGAATTGAGGTGAGCGTAGCTATAAGCGTAATTAGAACAAAATAGGAGATAATCAGTGCACGACTAGCCCTGTTGTTCCATAGTTTAATCCATTCAATGTGTAATAAACGTTTCATGTTTTCAGGGAGGGTTAGGGGTGTGATGTGTTGGTCAATTCAAGAAACTGTCGCTCCAGACTGGTCTGTCTTTTGGCCAGATGAGCGAGTGTTATTCCAGCAGAATGGCAAAGGGTATTTAAGGTTTCTGGTTCTAGCGGACCAGAAGGGTAAGCAAGAAGCAATCCGTTTTCTTCAGTGATACGTATAAGAATTGGTTCTTGTTCCAATACTCGGCGCAATCCCGATAAATCTGCGGCACCTAATTCAAAATACCCATGACTCCCGGTCATGCCGGCCACCGGACCGGTGTACAAATTTTCTCCTTTGCGCAGAATGATTACGTGCGAGCACACCTTTTCGACTTCGTCTAATAAATGCGAAGCCAATAATATGGTGGTGCCTTTGGAGGCAATTTGGCGAATGAGTTCGCGAATCTGGTGAATGCCTTGTGGGTCTAGTCCGTTGGTTGGTTCATCCAATATTAAAATTTCCGGGTCGTTTAAAAGGGCGGAGGCAATGGCCAAACGCTGCTTCATCCCTAAAGAAAAAGTGCTAAATAAACTATTGCGTCGGTCCCAAAGTCCAACCAGTTCAAGCTTCTCTTGAATTCGTGACTCGGAAACCTCTTTAATTTTACAGACCAACTGTAGATTCTTCCAGGCTGTCATGTACGGATAAAAATTAGGTCGCTCAATTATAGCCCCAACCTTTTTTAATGCCTGATGCGTGGAAGTATCGTTATTAAACCAATGAAATGTGCCTTTGGTTGGATTTACAACATTAAGCACCATGCCTAGGGTGGTAGATTTTCCACTACCATTGGGGCCTAGGATACCATAAACGTGTCCTTTCTCGATGGTGAAGGATAGATTTTGAACCGCTTTAAGGTTTCCAAAATTTTTACTGAGATACTGAACGTTAAGTATGGTTTCCAAGGCTCGGGAATTTCATGATTTTGCAGTCTATGTGACGAATTAATCCGAAATTTGTTACAAACCCATATTGGTTACCCCATGCAGGAAGAGCAACTAATGTCGCGAAAAAAACCAGCGTATCCCGTTAGTGAAGGGCTAAATGATTATTTGGATCGTTATAGCAGAAAAATTGAGTTGCCTATTTATTACGAAGATCTAAAGCGTTTTGCGGGATCGGTGGTGGTCTACGATAGCCAAGGCAGGGATACCTTATGGGTGCGGGTCTATTACTCAGATACCGAAAGGCGCGAAATTGATCGCAGTTTAAAAGGGGTGTATTCAATTTTACATTCAGATGGAAGTGAAGCCATTTTTCAGTATTTAAATATTGATGCGGTAGATTATTGCACCTTTGGTAATTCCAAGCCCTTTCGGATAAAAATCAGAAATATTCTAAATGATAATTTTACCTATTTCTATGTAAAGAAAGCCGATGCATCACGTATTTACGGTTTAGAACTCGAGGATATTTTGTCTCCCTACAACCTAAACTTTTTGGTGTATAAAGACACCCTAATTGAAGAACATATTGCTGGCATACCCGGAGATGTGTTTATTTCTGATATGTTGCCAATGTGCACAGAATCTCAGAAATCCCAATTGGCCAAGGAGTTTGTGAAGTTCAATGAACGCTGTATGATTTCATTGCTCGGAGATATGCGTTCATACAACTATGTAATTATTCCGGTGCATGATTTTGACCATGTGGTGTATCGCATACGCGCTATCGATTTTGATCAGCAGTTTTTTGAGGGTAAACTAAAAGTATATCGGCCCCAATTTTTTAAGGAAAATTTAGAGATGGTGAATCTTGTCCGTAGCAAATTGCAGCCAGATTCGGTAACCCAGTACAAAATTGAGGAGCGTTCTATTGTGGCAAAACGTATATTGAATTCGGGTGATCGCATTGAAGAACTGGTAGAAATAGCGCGAAAGGATATTTTGTCTTATCCCGAAAATGTGGAAAGCTTAAAGATGGAGATTTATGCCCTAACCCAAGATGTCAAATTTAAACGCTGTAAGCGTATGGGTGAAATTTTGGAATTGGCGCTAGACTTTGTTAAACGCAATTACGAACATGTAAATATGCGGCAGTTGTTCGATAAACATTGATTTTTTCTTCAAGAATTGAGCCTTTCGCTCTTCCATGAAATTCCAGGTTAAATACAATCCAAATGAAACCACCAGTTACACCAATAACCTCAGTGAATCAGTACATTTCAGGATTTCCGGAAGCCACGCAAATAGCTTTAAATCAAGTTCGCAAATGCATACAGGAAATTTTACCTGAGGCAGAGGAAACCTTGAAATACGGGATACCTACCTATGTTTATAAAAAGAAAAATATGGTACATTTTGGAGGCTATAAGCGCCATGTGGGGTTTTATCCTACTCCAAGAGTTCTAAAGCATTTTGAAGATGAAATTGCAGGTTTTGTTTCAAGTAAAGGTGCCGTTCAATTTCCGTTGGATACTCCTATGCCTTTTGAATTAATCGCAGCCATGACCGCATATAGAAAGGAGCAGGTAGATGCGGGATAATGCGGGCCTGACTTAAGGGGGGATTGAAATTAGATTTTCTCCTCTAGTTATTTTCCTTATTAAAATATACCAGGTAGTAATACATTTGACGCTCTTCATCCCAACCCTTTTCAACAAATTTTTCAGCTGATTCCGGATTTATGAAGTTTAGTTTTATTTGGATGTTGGTGTCCAAATCAATCACATTTCGGATTTTTTTACGCGTATCGCTTACCGCCTTATTGGCGATTGGAAAATTGGAAATGTCTTCTATGCTGTATTTAGGTCCTTTTTCAGTTTTATAGTGTTTGAACTCTGGGATAAGCTCAGGATTTTCCAGAACTTCGTTCAGAAATTGGGTTTCTTCGAAGTCGTCATTCTTAGCAAAATGATTTACAGCCCGATTCATAAATAAGACCTCTTGCTGCTTGTCTTCGGCCTGCAAGACTACATCTTTAGCAAATCCCTGACAGAATTTAAGGTAGTTTTTGGTGTAAAAATTATCGTCTGCAAGTGGAATTAATCCCAAGAATTCTTCTATCCAATATTTGGCATCGTAGCGATTGCTATCAATCGATAAAACACGGTAACCTTCTTCCTTTCCCCGATTAAAAATTAAGCAACCTTTGTCTAGTTTATGGAGATTAACACCTTGTTGTACTAAAAGGTCAAGATTGCTTCCTTTTTCCTCGAACTGCAAAAAATCCTGTTTGACTTCACTCTTAAAAATACCTACTGCCTGTGTTCGTTCGTTGTCTAATAGTACGTCCGTAAGATAGGTTACATAGCACTCTCCACTTTTGATGTGGGGATGATTGGACTTTGCGTACAGATGTCGGGCCAACTCCTGAGATAGCAAATGTATTTGGGATGGATTTTCGAATATTGTGGAGGCGGCTTCGAACACCGGATGAAATTCTAGGGAGGCCTCATGGCTAAAACAGAAATAGTTTTCTTCTTTTTCGCGAAATGGTTTAAGAAAATACTCCTTAAGTAAACCGGATTGTTCGTCATTTAGTGAGCAAGGGGCTTCGGACAGGAAAAGTGATTCTCCACGATGTTTGTTACCAACGCGGTGAAGGGAAACAGATTCAATTTGTGCGGCGAACAGGTTTAGCATATGCTTTGACTAAGGGTATTATTGTTGCGTAAGTATTAATTCCAGTTTTCGTCAAAATCCATATCGTCATAGTCGCCGAATTCCGGATCGTCTTCAAAGCCTTCGTCAAAATCGCGGTCATCATCTAATTCTTCTGCTTCAAATTGTTTTTGAGGAGGAGCCTCAGGCAACTGCCCAAAACTAAATAGAAGATTAGGATATATTTTTCCGTTTTCTGCTTCGGCAACATCTGCAAGTTCAACAAAAAAGGTCCACATGTTTAAGAAATCATAAACGTAGAGTAATCTTGGCGTGTCCTTATCCAATACTTCAGCTATAGCGATGTTGCTCATCTGACGGGATTCATCTTCATTGTCGCTTAAATCGAAGAGTGGGATTTCTTCGTCTTGAATCCAATTTTCATCACAGGTATAAAACGATGCCATTTCTTCACCCATAAATCCAAAAGATTGAGTGATGGCGTTATGCAATACCTCAAGATTGTTTTCGGATTCCAATTCCAAATCGCGAAAGATGTCTTCCTCGGCATCCAGAATAACACGAATTTTATAAATCATATGGCTAAATTAGGAGTGGGCGCAAAGTTAAGAAGAAATGCGAGTTACCCACGCATTTCTGATTTCGAGTAGAAGGTAGCCCTGAAGCCCAAAGAGTATAGAGGCCATAAGTAAATGCAGTGGCTGACTTCCAAAGGGAAATCCAAAATAATTCATCGCAACTCCGCTAATAATTATAGTGGATAAAGTAACTAAAATAGGGGTTATTTTGGTGTACTTCAAATTGTATTTTTTGATACGATATGCCGCCAAAATATGGAGGACTACCAGGAGTATTGAAAAGGAGCGATGTAAATAAAAAATAGGATTCGGATTTTCTAACCATGCCATTCGTCCAGATTCGCCCAACTGATCCGACCGATGATCAATAAATTGTCGGACCTGTGTACCAAGAATTACTTGTATAAGACTTAAAATAAGGGTTACAGACCAGATATTCAATAAGGTCTTATCTGGTTTTTGTGCAGGATTAGACCGCCCCGAACGGTAAACTAACCAGGTCAAAACCAATACAATTAAAAGTGCCATTACCATGTGTAGCGTAATGCGAACAGGAGCTAAAACAGAATAAACCACAGTAGCGCCTAGCCAAGCTTGAAATCCCATTCCAAAAACGGTAGCCCAAGCGGCCAACACTAAAATTTTCTTTTCACTCCACCAGGATATTGCAGTTATCGCCATGACCAAGACACTCAGTCCTGCCAATGCCCCTAGGAGTCGATTTATATATTCCGTCCAAGTGTGAGCGGCATTAAAAATTGCATAATCATGACGTGTGTAGGGTTCCCAATGTGTGGGGTCAAATTGAGTTCCCGATGTGAAATCAGCGGTGGCCAGCAATAACTGTTCGGATTGAATGATCACCTGACCCTTTTGGTAGATGTGATTTGGGGTCCAGACCAAATCAGCTGCTTCGGTAGGAGGAATAAAATACCCAAAGCACTTTGGCCAATCCGGGCATCCCATACCGCTTCCGGTCATACGAACAACTGCCCCGGCCAGAATAACCAGATATACCAAAATAAGAGAAAGTCGTGTCAGTTTGGAATAGGCCTTTTTCATAGGTCTTTATAGCGATTCAAGAAGTAGTTGTGTTTTTTGATTTTAGCGGTTTTAGACCAAGTGCAGCTCCTTTTTGTAGCATAAACTCAAAGGCAGCTGGAGTTTCATTCGGAATTTCTCCTTCCAATATGGCTTCCTTAATGGCGTCTTTTATGAGGCCTATTTCCCGAGACGGAGGTAATCCAAAGGTTTTCATTATGGTTTCTCCACTGACAGGGGGTTGGAAATTACGGATGTGGTCACGAGCTTCCACCTCATTCATTTTTTGACGTACAAGTGCAAAGTTCCTCAGATATCGCTCCTGTTTTTTTGGGTTTTTGGTGGTGATGTCTGCCTCACATAGCGTCATTAAATCATAGACATCTTCGCCGGCATCAAAAATAAGTCGGCGCACGGCAGAGTCCGTGATAAAATCATTGGCCAAGACTATCGGTCTTGAGCTCATCATAACAAGCTTCTGAACGTATTTTAATTTTTCGTTCAGGGGTAAACGGAGCCTTTTAAAAATACGATATACCATCTTAGAACCAACGAATTCGTGATTGTGAAAGGTCCATCCCAATTTTTTATCAAACCTTTTGGTTGGTGCCTTGCCAATATCGTGTAATAAGGCGGCCCATCTCAGCCAAAGGTCTTGGGTATTGCGAGCAATATTGTCTACCACTTCTAAGGTGTGCCAGAAATTATCTTTATGCCGTTGTCCTTCTACTTCCTGAACACCCTGTAAAGCAAGGAGTTCTGGTAAAATCTCCTGCATTAGTCCTGTTTGGTGCAACAGACTGAGTCCGATTGAAGGTGTAGACGTTAGCATAATTTTATGCAATTCATCTACAATGCGCTCACGGGAGACAATACTCAAGCGTTGGTGGTTCGAGGTTATCGAGGCAAGGGATTCCGTGGAAATCGTAAAGTTGAGTTGAGCTGCAAACCGGATAGCTCGAATCATTCTTAGAGGATCGTCTGAATAGGTAATATCCGGTTCCAAAGGCGTCCTGATAATTCCTTGTTTTAAATCTGAAATGCCATTAAAGGGATCTAAAAGTTTTCCAAAATCGTTGGGATTTAAGGAAAGGGCAAGGGCATTAATGGTAAAATCCCGACGTTTTTGATCGTCTGAAAGTGTTCCATTTTCCACTATCGGCTTTCGACTGTTTCTATTGTAGCTTTCGCGTCTGGCTCCAACAAATTCAAGTTGCAAATCGCCGTACTTAATCATTGCGGTTCCAAAATTTCGAAAAATACTAACTTTTGGTTTTCCAGGTAACTTTTCGGCCACCTGTTGTGCCAGGGTTATACCGCTACCAACGGTAACAAAATCAATATCTGTAGGTTGTCCGCGCTGCAGCAAATAATCCCGAACAAATCCGCCAATCACATAACACTCCAATTCTAAATCGGCAGCAACTGTACTGATCCGATTAAAAATTTCATGCGCAAGTGCCTCTTTAAAATGTGTTCCTTCCATGCCGGTTGCAGACTACACGATGCAATCTATAATTATTTATTGTTTCTTTCGCCCGAATCATATGGTTGGTATGCTCCGGTCACAAAGGTACCATATCCTCTAGAGGTGCTCAAATAATACCTCAATTTTGAGGGGCTTGTTGGGGTCATTTCGCTATCCTCCGAATCGCTAAAGTATAGGTTCTGGAAGCGTCAAATAATCACCGATAATTCTGTTGTATTCGTTGGGTTCAAATTCTTTTCTCCCGTCTGCCGGATAGAAGGTGAGTTCCCCAAATACAATTCTACCACTCAAGTTGTACAAGTCTACGCGCACAAAAGGAAAATCAGCAGCAAGTACCGCAGCGATTTCCTTCATTTCACCAAAGTTTTTCGGGGGTTCCATGGGCCCCTCGTAACGCGTGAATCCTTGGGTAATAAACGGTAATTTTTCCCATTCCATGGTGTAAAAACAGCGCTGATGAGCCTCGAATCTGTCTTGATCTACTTGAACAAATTTCGGAACTCCGTTAAAACAAAAGAACTTATAGTCATTTATGCTTTCTTTGCCCATTTCTTCCAGATAGGATTCTGCTATTAATCGAGGCTTTACGTCCTTGTATGCCCATTCCAGACCGCCGCGGTAATATTGGTTTTTGGACATCCACTTGTGTAACAGCCATCGTGCCTTGCTGCGGTTTAATTCCTTTTTATCTGGCACAATGAGATTAAAATGGCAGCCGTGTACGCCTTTAAGTACAAATTTTTCAGGAAGCTCATTCCATTTTACGGCACCCGGACTGTCGTATACCTGTAATAGGTTGTTCAGGTATTTTTTGCCAATGGTTTCCTTAACATAGTCGCGAACTGCATATTTGTCTACCAGTTTTGTGAGCAATGGGTTTTTGTAATACACCTTTAGCCATTGAATTTTTTCATTGAATTCCAGGGGTTGCTTTAGGTTTAGTTTTTTACCTGTATAATAGCCGTAGTAGTATTTCACATACAGCGGAGGTGGTAGAAATTTGAGCTTTTTTAACAGGCCCAGGAAAAATCGATTCAAGATAAATGGTATTAGTTCCGGTTACTTTTGTTCCCGGGTTCAAAGATAAGCAACCATACTTTTATATTTTTGTGACCATGAATACAATGCCTGCACATCCAGAGATTTCCGTAATTATAAGCACCTATAAGGCAGAGGCTTGGCTAGAGAAAGTACTTTGGGGCTATCAGAGTCAATGCTATAAAGGATTTGAAGTCATAATTGCAGACGACGGTTCAGGTCCTGAAACCAAAGCTTTATTGGATCGATTACGGCCTCAGGTTTTTTACGACATTATTCATGTCTGGCAAGAGGATGATGGATTTCAGAAGTCCAAAATCTTAAATAAAGCTATAGAAGCATGCAATAGTGAATACATCTTAATGTCCGACGGCGATTGTATTCCCCGTGAAGATTTTGTGGGGGTTCACTTTCAACATCGCAAGCAAGGCTTCTTTTTATCTGGGGGGTATTTTATGTTACCCATGAATATTTCCGAGGTAATTGGACAAGACGATGTTGTAAACCAACGCTGTTTTCATTTGAATTGGTTAAGGCAACACGGGTTATCCAAATCCATCAAGAATCTAAAATTAACAGCTGGGAACAGGTTGGCAAAACTGCTCAACACCATAACTCCTACTAGGGCCAGTTGGAATGGACACAACAGTTCGGGTTGGAAATTGGATATTTTAAAGGTGAATGGTTTCGACGAACGTATGCAATACGGTGGTCAAGATCGTGAACTGGGGGAGCGTTTAATGAATTTGGGGGTACAAGGCAAACAACTGCGATACAGTGCAATTTGTGTGCACCTGGATCACAAACGCGGTTATAAAACTCAGGATTCAATACTGAAA
Organism: Bacteroidota bacterium; assembly: GCA_046047415.1. Lineage (GTDB taxonomy): Bacteria > Bacteroidota > Bacteroidia > Flavobacteriales > Flavobacteriaceae > Robiginitalea. The sequence goes on along the minus strand of JBJOHX010000060.1, from coordinate 14,838 downwards.
AATGCAGGGATTCGAAAAACTACGCGAACCGAAAGACGCACATGGACCCATTTTGGCATTTTTCAAAAGCGCGAAGCTTGATGCGTACGGCTTAATTTGCGCAATGAGACGCAACGTTCATATACCCCCAAGGCGTTCAGATAACAGATAATTATTCCTCTTTGCCCGTCCAGTATACCCAGACGAATAAAATAATGGTTTACAAATTTCCACAGCGGTTTTAGAATGAGCATTACCAATAAAAAACGCTGGCCACGCTGAAATTCTTCTTGAGCTTTGAGCCGACCGTAACGTATCATTTTATTTCGATAATCCCGGTAATTTTTATAAGTAAAATGGATTAACTTTTCTCGTAGTTTACCCGAGGTGCCCTGCAGCTCCAGCGTTTCATGAACTAAACGGTTTGTTTTAAAACGGGCTTTACTTTTTCTAAATAAGCGGTAATTTTTGTCTGTCTGCCAACCGCTGAATCGCAGTCGTTTTTTTTTAAACATAAATTTTCGGTACACCCAAAATGCAACATGAGTTGGATTCTGTTGAACCGTGCTTAAAATTTCTGCGCCTAATTTTTGGGGGATTACTTCGTCTGCATCCAAAAAAAGCACCCAATCGTAATTGGCCAAGCTTAATGCAAACGTCTTTTGAATTGTGAAATTTTCAAATGGATGTTGTATCACCTTCAGGCCTGGAACACTTTGCAAATAGTTAAATGTGCCATCTGTGCTAAAGGAATCCACAACAATAATTTCGTCCGCAAAACCAAGGGATTCCAGACAAGCCTCAATGTATCCCATTTCATTGTAGGTAATAATTAAGGCAGTTATTTTTGAATCCGGGGACGTATCCATAGCAATCGATCAAAGCAATAATGGTCTATTGGCGATGGCTTAAAGATAACAATTGCATGTCGAAAAGTCTTACTTAATTCCGTAAACTCAAAGCATTTTTTGGGCCAAAATGCCGCTGCGCATGTTTGGAGTTTTAGACCGCAACGTTGTATTCACGAAGTGCGTCGTTTAATGAAGTCTTTTTGTTGGTGCTCTCTTGTCGTTTACCTATAATTAGAGCACAAGGAACCTGATACGCTCCAGCAGGAAAATTTTTAGAATAGGACCCAGGAATAACCACGGACCGAGCAGGTACAACGCCTTTGAATTCTACTGCTTCCTTTCCACTAACGTCTATAATGCGAGTAGAAGCCGTAAGGACCACATTGGCACCCAATACAGCCTCTTTTTCAATCCGAACGCCTTCAACCACAATACATCTACTCCCGATAAAAACATTGTCTTCAACAATGACAGGCGCAGCCTGCAGGGGCTCCAGTACACCTCCAATTCCTACACCTCCGCTGAGATGCACATTTTTACCAATTTGGGCGCAACTGCCCACAGTAGCCCAGGTATCTACCATTGTGCCTTCGTCTACATAGGCTCCAATGTTTACATAGCTCGGCATTAGAATCGTACCCGGAGCAATATAAGCGCCATGTCTTGCGACTGCATTTGGAACCACGCGAATGCCCTTAGCCTGATATCCGCGCTTAAGGGGCATTTTATCGTGATATTCAAAAATTCCAGCTTCAAGGGTTTCCATCTTTTGAATGGGAAAGTAGAGCACCACAGCTTTCTTCACCCATTCTTGAATTTGCCAACCGTTTGCCGTGGGTTGCGCACAGCGCAAATTTCCTGCATCCAAAAGATTGATTACCTCCCGAATAGCCTCCTGGGTATTTGTAGAATTCAAAAGTTCCCGGTCTTCCCAAGCCTTTTCTATTTGTGCGCGCAGTTGCTCCATAAGAATAAATTTGAAGGCAAAGATAGCAGCTCTAAAGCATTTGAAACAGCCTTTTTACAGGCCTAACGAAATAACTCCTATTTTTGCTAAAATTTCAAATTATGGGCCGTATAATGGCGCTGGATTATGGCAAAAAAAGAACGGGAATAGCCATTACAGATCCCTTGCAGCTCATTGCCTCTGGTTTGGAGACTGTTCCTACCGAAGGCCTAATGCCCTTTTTGGAACGTTATTTGAAGCAGGAACATGTTACGTGTTTGGTAATAGGGGAGCCTCGAAGAATGGACTATTCGCCTTCTGAAATAGAACCTGAAATACAGGAGTTTATTCAGAGTTTTCAAGGCCGATTTCCGGATTTACCAATTGCGCGTCAGGACGAGCGATTTACCTCAAAATTGGCTGTAAAGGCCATGATTGCAGGTGGAGCTAAAAAGAAAACAAGACAAAATAAGGCTACGATAGACACCATCAGTGCTACATTGATTTTACAGGCCTATTTAAGTAAAAAAGACCTATGATTTTACCCGTAATTGCTTATGGCGATCCGGTACTGCGCAAACTGGCAGACCCAATTGATTCGGACTACCCTCAACTTGCAACCTTAATTGAAAATATGTGGGAAACCATGTATCATGCCAGTGGGGTAGGCTTGGCAGCCCCTCAAATCGGTTTACCGATTCGATTGTTTGTAATTGATGCGTCTCCCTTTGGGGAAGACGAAGACTTGCCGGTAGCGGAGCGCGAATTCCTAAAAAATTTCAAACGTGTATTTATCAACGCTAAGATCGAATCGGAGTCCGGAGATTTCTGGGCGTTCAACGAGGGTTGCCTCAGTATCCCTGATGTTCGTGAGGAGGTGACCCGTCAAGAATCCGTACGTCTTACCTTTCAAGATGAATCATTTAACACTCATTCCGAGGTATTTGAAGGTTTACTGGCTCGGATAATTCAACATGAATACGATCATATCGAAGGCATTTTGTTCACAGACAAACTTTCTTCCTTTAAAAAAAGATTATTAAAAGGCAGATTATTAGATATTTCCAAAGGAAAAATAAGAGTCGATTATAAAATGCGATTTCCGGATCAGCGCAGAGGACGTTGAACATGAACGCAAATTGTTTTGGAGTTCTTCCAACTTTTTTGACATCTTTGCACCCTTCTTTAAAAACTGAAATATGAGTCTGGACAAAATTTTATCCATCGGTGGTAAAGCGGGGCTTTATCGTTTAGTTGCCCAGACGCGTTCTGGATTTGTTGCCGAATCACTGATTGACGGGAAAAAGTTAAGCATGAACTTACAACGAAATGTAAGCGTGCTCTCGGAAATTTCAATCTATACCTTAGAGAAGGAATTGCCTTTGAGGGCGGTGTTTGCAAAAATCTATGCCAAGGAAAATGGCCAGAAATCCGAATTGAGTCATAAAGCGGAAAAATCAGAGTTAGAGGCCTATTTTTTTGAAGTGCTACCAAATTACGATGAAGATAGAGTCTATGCTAGCGATATTCGCAAGGTCATTCAGTGGTATAATATTTTGGTAGACCATAATCTTGTCGACTTCTCAGATCCGGAAGATTCAGAGGCGCAAGGTCTTGCTTCCGATACGGAAGAGTAGGTTTTTTTTTGCCGTACATTACGCCGTTTTAATTCCTATTTTAGCTTTTCAAGCTAAACTTTAAACCTATGACTAATTTTATGTCAAAAGGGAGGGTTTTTATTTTTTTGACCCTTCTCTCTACCTTGCCCATATTGGCGCAAAAGACAGATTCTGTTCCCAAAAAGAAAGACAAGAAGGACCTGCCCCTAGAAGCAACCCGAACCGTTTCCTTTGAAACGGATGAGGTAACCTGGATGTCTTTGGATGTGAGTCCAGATGGCCAGACCTTGGTGTTTGATCTTATGGGTGATTTGTATACGCTGCCCGTATCCGGAGGAACGGCCACAGCCTTAACCACCGGACTGGCCTACGAAGTGCACCCGCGTTTTAGTCCGGATGGTAAATCGCTGCTTTATATTTCAGATAAAAGCGGTTCCGATAACATTTGGATTATGGATCTTGCCACCAAAGAAGAAACCAAGTTAACCGATCAGAAAAACAAAAATTTCTTTTCGGCAGATTGGTCTCCGGATGGGATGTACATCGTTGGTGCCGAAGGGCGGAGGAATATTAAACTGCACCTTTACCACAAAGATGGGGGAGGAGGCACTCAACTAACAGACAAACCGGATAATCTAAAAACCATTGATCCGGCCTTTTCTGCAGATGGAAAAACCATCTATTTTTCCAGACGATTAAGCGCGTGGAATTATAATGCTCAGCTTCCGCAATATCAGATTGGCACCTACGATATGGAAGATGGCGAAATGGAGGTGATTTCCAATTTATACGGATCGGCCTTTACCCCAACTCCAAGCCCGGATGGCAAATGGTTGGTTTTTGGAAGTCGGTACGAGGAGAAAACCGGATTGCGTATCCGGGACTTGGCTACAGGCGCAGAGCGCTGGCTGGCTTACCCCGTACAGCGAGACGAGCAGGAATCTATTGCTCCTCAGGGCGTTCTGCCAGCTATGGCCTTCACTTCGGACAGTAAGGAGCTATTTGTGTCCTACGGCGGTAAGATACACGCCATCAATATTGCTTCCAATACTTCCCGCGAAATTCCGTTTACCGCGCCTGTTAAGCTCGATTTAGGTCCTAGATTGGAGTTTAAATATCCGATTTCCGACGACAAAGAGGTTCAAGTAACTCAAATTCGGAATGCGGTTCCCTCTCCGGATGGCAACCGATTGGCGTTTACCGCACTGAATCGACTATATGTTATGGATTTGCCTGCTGGAACCCCACGGCGGCTAACGAGTAATGATTTTACAGAGGCCCAGCCCACCTGGTCACCCGATGGAACCCAATTGGTATTTACCACTTGGAAACCGGGAGGAGGACACCTATACAAAGTGGCATTGGATGGAAAGCGCAAACCAGTTCAGCTTACCACCAGTCCGGGTATATATACAGAACCGGCTTGGTCTCCCAAATCCAACCGAATTGTATTTATCAGCGGAACGGCCTATGCTCAAGAAGAAGGACTTATTGGAATGCCTGAAAATCTGGTGTGGGTTTCGGCAAACGGTGGACCAGTAAATCAAATAGACAAGGCCAATAACCGTCGTGCTCCACATTTTACCCAGGCCGATGATCGAATCTATTTAAGCCATTCCCGACGCGGACTGTTGTCTATCCGTTGGGACGGTTCTGACGAAAAGGAACACCTTATACTTAAGGGGATTGAGACCTATGGTTCTAGTGATTTTTTTGAAGAACACCGCGGCCATAATTTACCCGATTTACTACCCACTGAAGTTACCGAGCCTAATGATAAAGCTTCCAGGCCCTCCGAAATTCGGATTTCACCGGATGGTAGCCGTGCATTGGCGAAAATCAATAATGATATTTTTAGTGTAACCATTCCGAAATACGGTAAAACACCTACTATTTCGGTTGCTAATCCATCTTCTGCCAGTTTTCCGGCAGTAAAGCTAACCAAATTGGGTGGTGAGTTTCCAGCCTGGTCTACCAATGGGAAATATATACATTGGTCCTTGGGCGCTAGTCATTTCCGATACGATCTTGCGGCGGGAGAAAAATTTAGAGATAGTGTAAAGGCGGCTGCCAAGGCCGAGAAGGAAAATCCAATCAAAAAGGATTCTCTCGCCGACGCAGACAAATCCAAAAAGGACGAAACCAAAAAGGAGTTCGAAGCTAGGGAATTTAAAATTGTCCTTAAGTATCAATTGGATATTCCACAAGGCGTTTTATTACTCAAGAATGCTAGAATCATCACTATGGAAGGGGATGAGATCATTCCCGATGGGGAGGTCCTAATTCGCAATAATCGAATTGTTGCGGTAGGGGCAACCGGAAGTTTGGATGTGCCTTCCGATGCCAAATTGATAGACCTGTCGGGCAAAACAGTAGTTCCTGGCTTTGTGGATACCCATGCGCACATGTGGCCTACCTGGGGAATACACAGCAACAATGTTTGGATATACGATGCCAATCTGGCGTATGGAGTTACTACAACCAGAGATCCGCAAACGGCAACCACCGATGTCCTAACCTATTCGGACATGGTTAATGCTGGAATGATGAATGGTCCGAGAGTATACAGCACGGGCCCTGGTGTAGGGTACTGGAGCTATAAATTGACTAGCCTAGAGAATACCAAGGATATTTTGCGCCAATACAGCGAATATTACAATACCAAGACCATAAAAATGTATTTGGTTGGCAATCGCCAGCACCGGCAGTGGATAATTATGGCTGCCCGGGAATTGGAGTTAATGCCGACCACCGAAGGAGGGCTGGATTTTAAACTGAATATGACACAATTGCTCGATGGTTATCCCGGGCATGAACACAGTTTACCAATCAACCCAATTTACAAGGATGTTATCCAAACTATTGCCGAATCGGGTATGGCGGTAACGCCCACATTGTTGGTTTCTTATGGTGGTCCTTGGGCAGAAAATTACTATTATGAAACCGAAGATGTTTGGGGAGATTCCAAACTGCAGCATTTTACGCCATACGAAGAACTAGCTCAAAAATCCCGTCGCAGGGGTTCCTGGTTTATGGACGAGGAACACGTGTTTCCAAAGCATGCCAAATTCATGAAGGATTTGGTTGCGGCTGGCGGACTCGCCGGAATTGGAAGTCACGGACAGCTGCAAGGACTTGGATACCACTGGGAACTCTGGTCTATGGCCAGTGGAGGCATGAAGGCTCACGATGCACTTAAAGTTGCGACAATACTTGGAGCCCAGGCTATTGGTCTGGATAAGGACCTAGGTAGTATAAAGGCAGGGAAATTGGCCGATTTGGTAATTCTCAATGATAATCCTTTAGAAGACATTAGGAATTCCAATTCAGTAGATTATGTGATTAAAAACGGACGGATGTACAAAGGGGATACCTTAGATGAGGTTTGGCCTACCCAGAAGCCGGCCGCAGTCTATTCTTGGCAAAACGCCAAACCGGAAGGTCTTCCTGGCGTTCAGGAATAACAGCTATGATTTAGACATAAAAAAATCCCCCGAAAAATTCGGGGGATTTTTTTATGTCTCTTAGTCACGGATAGGAGCAGGTAAATCTTTTTGCTTCCAAGGCACTCGTGAAGAAGGATAATAATTAATATTCATACGCTTGAAATAGGGCGTTTGAGCTCCAAGTCTCACTTTGTAATTTTCCCAATCCCGATTTTCTGGAGTACTCCAGCTCAACTCCGAATACCCAAGAAGCCTTGGGAAAGCCAGATATTCGAGCTCGCCGATTTCACTTATGGTTTCGGACCAAAGTGGGGCTTCTACACCCAAAATATTTTCGGGGGCAATACCGTCTGCATAGGTTTCAGGTGTCCATATATAAGCGGTATCGACTGGAATATAAGCAGCCCAGTGCAGTCCAAATTGAGAAAGCGTGTCGTATTGCATGTCTAGGTATGCCTTTTTAGCGGGGGATAAAATTACTTTCATACCTTGGTTTACAGCCAAGCGTGCATTGTCCTCGTCGGCCCAAAATTGTGCAATAGCGGTACTGTCTAACTTCGCGTTGGCAATTTCATCCCAGCCTACTAAGGTTTTGCCGTACTTTTTTACGATGGGAGCAACACGTTCAATAAAGTAGATGTAATCCTGAGGCTTAGTGACATGACTCTCATCGCCACCTATATGAAAGTAGGGTCCGGGCGTCATTTCAGAAATCTCACGAATTACGTCGTCGATAAAGGTGTACACAGTATCCTTGCGGGTATCCCAAGTACTAAATCCTACGTGCGTTCCGGTGTACAATTCAGGAATCTTGCCATTGCCATTTAGTACAGGGTAAGAGACTGAGGCTGCATTCGTGTGTCCTGGCATATCTACCTCAGGAATTATAGTGATATACCGGGCAGCTGCATAAGCTACTATATCCCGGTACTCTTCCTGAGTGTAAAATCCACCGGCTGCACCACCCACCTCAGTACTGCCGCCAACCTCGGTGAGTTTAGGCCAGGATTTTATTTCGATGCGCCAACCTTGATCGTCTGTAAGGTGCATATGAAGGACATTCATTTTATAATAGGCCATGATGTCAATGTACTTCTTAACATCCGATACGGAGAAGAAATGACGGGCTACATCTAACATTCCACCTCTATAGGACCATGCAGGCCGATCCGAAATATTTCCGCCTGCGAGCACCCATATTGGATAATCAATGAGGCTATCATTGGCTATTTCGGGTACGAGTTGACGTAAGGTTTGAACACCCCGAAAAATTCCTTCGGCGCTTGTTGCTTGAATTTGTACGGAATCCCTTCCAATGCGGATCTCATAGGATTCCGGCCCTCCCATGTCTTGCTGCATTAAATAAATCCCGTTGTGAATTTCTGTAGCTGCATCGGGGTTTACAGGGAGTACCAGTCCGGTTGTAGCTCCCAATTCAGTAGCTGTATATTGGGCCACGGCCTCCCATTCAGGTTCTTGTACAGTGGTATATATGCCAGTGAATTGACTCAATCCAAAGGCAGCTCCAGATGCTTTGAGACTGAGCGGTTTTGGTATGAGAGCAGTTGTGCTAAGGTCGGTTTGCGGATATACGATTTGGTGCCTTGTAGGTCCTCCACACGATCCCAAAAGCGATACAACACAGGCTGCGGTTAGGGTTTGATTAATCCAATTGTGTTTTTTCATAATTATGTCTAACATTTTAGATTTAGTTATTCAATACAAAAAAGGGCCAATAACCCCTTTCCAGATTTGGTAACCCTCGGCATTCATATGAAGACCGTCGGAAATAAAAAGTGTTTCGTTTAGTTTCTGAGGTTGTGAAAGCATTGGTTTCCACACATCTGCAAAAGAAGTGTGCACCTGTTTTTTGGTCCAATTCATTAGTTTGCGATTAAATCGCTGATACTTGCCTTTAAGGTTCCATCTACTAATGCTGGGTTTAGCACCAATAAGTACCACCGGTAATCCGGGATAGCGAGAATGGATGGTTTTTACCAACAATCTGAGGTCTTTAAGCGTTTGGCCCACAGATTTTCCACTGGCCAGGTCGTTATCGCCTTCGTATATAAACACCTTTAACGGGTTGTATGCCAATACTAGGTCTGCTAAATAGAATTGTAAATCTGATGCTTGTGAACCTCCAAATCCTGTATTGACAACTTGGAATTCAGGAAAATCTTCACTCAAATTGTGCCACATCCGAATACTAGAACTCCCGGTAAAGAGCACCGTGGGTTTATACGGATTCCATGAGGCAGTCAATGTTTCTTTCAGTTGCTGTACTTCAGTCTTAAACCGCAAGGGATCTTGGGCCTTAAGTTGAGTTAGGGGGGCAAAAAATAGTAAGAAGACACATAAAAGGTCTCGGGTTCGAATTGAAATTGAGGTGTTATTCATGGTTATAGTACACTTAAAATAAAACCTGATACCAATCAAAAAAGCGTTCAATCCAATGGTCCGATGGGACCCCTTGTATTTTCATGCCAAATCCGTGCCCACCTTTATTATACATGTGTAGTCCAACATTTTTGTTTTCCTTATGCCATGCCTGATATAAGGCAATACTTCCGTTGGCAAGTCCAAGGGGGTCGTCTGTTGCGCAAATGATCAGCATAGGCGGAGCCGCTTCCGGCGCAGGTTTTACGGCATAGGCATCGGTCCAGGGATACACCGGTACCAAAAAATCAGGCGCCTGATCTGCAAGCCCTTCATATCCCACGCCTAGGGTTACGGCACCACCTGCAGAAAAGCCCATAAACCCAATTCGGTGCGAATCAATATTGTAGCTGGCCGCGTTGCTGCGTACATATGCCACAGCCGCTAATCCATCAGAAACTGAATAGGGGAGTACCTGTTGTACGCGTTGCATGGCGGCGGCCGGGTTCGAGGTAAATTGTTCAGAAATTTCAAGAACACCGTCTGTGCCTGTGGGTACCAGGCGGTATTTTAGTACAAATGCCGTAAAACCTTTTTGTGCCAACCACTGAGCTACCTGTTTACCTTCACTTTCAATGCTTAAACCAAATAAGCCGCCTCCAGGAGCCACAATTACTGCTGCCCCGTTTTCTGTACCTCGTACAGGCCTAAATACTTCTAGGCTAGGCGAGGATACATTTGTAACCACTTGAGTATCCCAAATAGGACTGAAATAATGCTTCTCGGAACCCTCCCAGGAAATATTTTTTGCTGTATTGTGTGACAAGGGAATGCTGTCGAACTGAGCGAACGTAGTACCAAAAAAACATAGGGCATTGGCTAAAAACAGGATTTTGTTAATCATACTAAATTGAATTATTAGATTAATTGTTGCCGGTATACATGCCCTGAATATTCATTTTTAGGGTGTAAACCGAATCCATTGCGGTTATAAATAAGGTTTTGCCATCCCGACCACCAAATGTGACATTGGCGGTCCATCTTTCAGGGACTTCTATATGGTGTAATAGCATACCATCCGGGCTGTAAATGTGTACTCCATTTCCTGTAATGTAAATGTTTCCGTCCACATCGAGAGTCATCCCGTCCGATCCGGAATCAAATACCAATGTGCGCTCCGATAGCGTGCCATCGGGCTGAATTCGGTAGCGATATGTTTTTCGATCTCCAATATCGGCAATGTAGAGCAATGTTCCGTCAGCAGTGCCAATGATACCGTTGGGTTGTTTAAAATTTCCAGCCGCCAAAACCACTTCTGAACTTCCGGGACGAATCATGTATACCTGTTCCTCGGTTAATTCTTTTGCGGTTCTTTCCCACCACGGGCGCTGATAATAAGGGTCTGTAAAGTATATGATGCCGTTGGGATGTACCCAAATGTCGTTCGGGCCGTTGAAATGTTTGCCCTCAAAACTGTCTGCCAACACCTCAATTTGTCCATTTACTCCAATGCGCCACAATTCGAATTTTTCATCGGCAGCAGCTAGCAGCCGCCCTTGAGCATCCATCCATAAGCCGTTTGCCCTTCCTGCTGGATCCATAAATACAGAAACTTCGTTGGTTTCTGCATTCCATAGGTGAATGCGATTGTTGGGCTGGTCGGTAAAATAAACATCTCCATTGGCAGCATTTGCGGGTCCTTCTGTAAAACTAAATGCTTCAGCTACTAGTTTTAAAGTGGCCTCCGGAGCTATCAATTCTGTTTGTTGTGACCATGCAGTCCCAAGGAATAAAATTGCAAGAGGTTTTAGACTGTGTTTTATATTTCTGATCATACGAATAGGTTAACTTTTAATTTTAAATCCTGGTCCTTTAATAAATCGTCCCGGAGTTGCGCCAGTGTGCTCTCCGTCCCGGATAACTTGAACGCCATTTACAAAAACCTGGTGTACGCCGGTGGCATATTGATGCGGATCTTCGAAAGTAGCGTGGTCCTGTATGGTATTTGGATCAAAAACCACTAGATCTGCGAAATAGCCGGCACGCAATAGTCCGCGTCGTTCAAGTTTAAGATTTGCCGCGGGAAGCGCAGTTAGCCTGTGTATTGCCTCTTCAAGCGGAATCACTTTTTCGTCACGCACATAATGGGCCAATAAGCGTGTGAATGACCCGTATGCTCGGGGATGCGTACTTTGTTCCAAAAATACGCCTTCATTGGTATACGATCCGGCATCGGAACAGATAGACATATAGGGTAGCGCAAGTTTTTTCTTGATGTTCTCCGGATCCATAGAGAAGTAAACCGCCTGAATTCTACTATCGTCTTCATAAATAATATCGGCGACAGCTTGTGCAGGAGGTATTCCACGATCCTGTGCAATGTCTGCAACCGTTTTGCCGATCAAATGCCGCATTGCTTTATTTTTAAACCCAACTAACAAGATGTTTTTTGGAGGAACGTGAAAATAGGTCTCTTCAATAATCCTGTTACGGGTTGCGGGGTCGCTTAGGTATTCCATTGTTTTATCGTGCCCGCCTGCTTTTGCCCAGGAAGGCATCAAAACGTTTAGGCCCGTAGAACTCGCATTGTACATATACATGTCTGTTGTAATCGGGAGTCCCTTGGATCGGGCTTGCTCAATCAAGGCTATAGCACTGTCCAATAAATGCCAATTGGCTTCTCCGGAAGCCTTAAAATGATAGATTTCCGAACGCACATTAGCAGCTTCCGCAATTTGAAGCACCTCATTTACGGCGTATAGTAAACTGTCTTCTTCACTTCGAATATGCGAAATATACATTCCGTCATGGGCAGCAGCTACCTGTGCCAATGCAATAATTTCGGGTGTTTTGGCATGTCCGCTAGGCACGTAAATTAGAGAAGTAGATATCCCCATAGCACCTTCCTCCATTTCCATATTCAGCAATGATTTCATGGCCTCCAATTCGGCGACGGTGGGTTCACGTTTGTCATAACCCATAACGTATTCCCGCAAGGTACCGTTACCCACAAATGAAGCAATGTTGGTTGATGTTCCTTGGGCTTCCAAATGTCTTAGATACCCACCTAAACTGGTCCAGGGGATATCAAATTTATAATCTTGCTGGCCAGAAAGCATGTCGGCTTTCATTTTTGAATTTAATGGTCCCATGGAATGGCCTTCCCCCATAACCTCAAGCGTTACACCTTGTCTTAGATCGCTTTGGGATCTGCCGTCTACAAGTAATGATTCATTGGCCCAACTGAGCATATTTATGAATCCTGGAGCAATGTATTGCCCTTGCACATCCAAAACAGAGCGACTCTTGGAAGCACTTAGGTTTCCAATAGCTGCAATGGTGTCTGCCCGAATGCCAATATCGGCTTGTATTGCCGGACTTCCGCTGCCATCGAGTACAAGCCCGTTTTTTAGAATCACATCGTACTGAGGTTGGGTTTGGCAAGCAAACAGCGCAAGCGCCAAAGGAATGATGAGTATTATTCGAATCATCATGCTACTTGGTATAGGTTGGAATATTAAAAATACACCAAATTCCCGGGCTTGCCAAAACCACCGGATTTGTACCTTTGCGCCAAATCCTTCACGATGAATTCCAGAACATTTCAACTTCAGGCTTTTGATCGGTTACTGACCATAATGGACGAACTTCGAGAGCAGTGCCCCTGGGATAAGAAACAAACGCTTCAGAGTTTAAGGCACCTCACAATAGAAGAAGTCTATGAGTTGGGCGATGCGATTTTAGACAACAATCTTGACGAGATAAAAAAAGAATTAGGTGATGTTTTATTGCACATCGTATTTTATGCTCGTATCGGATCGGAAACCGGGGCATTTGATATTGCCGATGTCGCAAATGCCATTAGCGATAAATTGATTCACCGTCACCCGCATATTTATGGTGATGTGGAGGTAAGCGATGCCGAAGAAGTAAAATCTAACTGGGAAAAAATTAAGTTGTCCGAGGGGAAGAAAAGTGTTTTAGAAGGTGTTCCAAATAGCTTACCGGCTTTGGTAAAGGCCAATCGCATTCAGGAAAAAGTAGCCGGTGTTGGATTTGATTGGGAAAAACCGGAGCAAGTCTTTGAAAAGGTGCGGGAAGAACTGGAAGAAATGGAGGCCGAGCGAGCTGCCGGCAGCCGTGATGCCCTGGAACAAGAGATGGGCGATGTATTTTTTTCTTTGGTAAATTACGCTCGATTCTTGGGGGTCAATCCCGAAAATGCCCTGGAACGAACAAATAAAAAATTTATGCGCCGTTTTCAATACCTCGAAAACCAAGCCTCAGTGGCGGGAAAAAAACTACATGACATGACCTTGCAGGAAATGGACGTCTATTGGGAAGCTGCCAAAGCCGAGGACTAATTTAACACTCCATTTTAGATGGCATTTTTAACGGCTTATACGCGGGAATTCAAGTATAATTTTAAATTGGCATCTCCCGTTATTTTGGGAATGTTAGGGCATTCCTTTGTTGCTTTTGCAGATAATATAATGGTAGGGCAACTCGGAACTGCAGAATTGGCAGCCGTTTCTTTAGGAAATAGTTTTGTTTTTGTGGCCATGTCTTTAGGGATTGGTTTTTCAACAGCCATCACTCCATTGGTTGCCGAAGCCGATGGCGCACAAGACACCAGGCAGGTACGCAGCGTTTTGCGTCATGGACTTATCTTATGTACGCTGTTAGGTATAGCGTTATTTGGAGTTGTTGTACTGGGAAGACCATTAATGCATCAAATGCAGCAGCCTCCCGAAGTGGTTGCTTTGGCTTTGCCTTATATGGATATGGTAGCGCTGTCCTTGGTGCCTCTAATAATATTTCAGGCACTTAAACAGTTTTCGGATGGGCTTTCTGAAACCAGGTTTCCTATGTATGCCACGATTGTGGCAAATGCAATCAACATTCTATTGAATTATTTGCTCATTTTTGGAAATCTTGGATTTCCCCAATTGGGTGTGGTTGGCGCTGCAATTGGAACTTTGATTTCCCGGGTTGTAATGTGCGTGTTTTTGTGGTATCTATTTCGCCGTAGCCCTAAATTCGATGGGTTTGTACAGCATTTTCGATTCCAACCGCTTAAAAATGCAATGCTTCGTAAAATTATGGGCCTTGGATTTCCTTCGGCTTTACAATTCTTTTTTGAGGTGGCCATATTTACTGCGGCAATCTGGATGAGCGGTACTTTGGGAAAAAATCCCCAGGCTGCAAATCAAATTGCTCTAAATCTCAGTAGTATGACCTTTATGTTTGCTACCGGATTGGGTGTTGCAGCAATGATTCGGGTAGGAAATCAGTTAGGGCGGCAAAATTTTCCTGAATTGAGACGCATTGCGGCATCAATTTTTTTAATGACCCTGATAACCATGGCCATATTTGCATTGGCATTTATGGTAGGCAGATCATGGTTGCCTACGCTGTATCTTGATCTTTCAGATCCGGTAAACCGTGCAGACAATATTGAAGTGATTCGAATAACTGCAGAATTACTTATTATCTCTGCGCTCTTTCAACTTTCCGATGGTATGCAGGTGGTTACCCTGGGAGCCTTACGCGGATTACAAGATGTGCGTATTCCAACCCTAATTACATTTATCGCGTACTGGGGTATTGGTTTTCCG
>JBJOHX010000059.1:0-24938 GCA_046047415.1 Bacteroidota bacterium | reverse complement strand
GAATGCGCTATAGAAACGGGACAAATAAACAAGAACTCATGGAGCCCCACAGGGTTTATAAAATTAAAATTGGTCAACTGTATACTTCAAATGTATTTAAAGCCGGGCATCGTATTCGTATTCAGATAAGTAGCAGTATGGCTCCGCATTACGATCGAAATCCAAATACCGGAAATGAGATTGCTTCGGATTCAGAAATGGTGCCTGCAAATAATTCGGTTTACCACGATAGCAGCCGGCCCTCTCGGGTCATTTTACCTATAATTCCCCCTGCCATAAGCCAATAGTTGGTCTTTTTTAGGTTTTAGGGGTTAATTCTGATTTCCGCGGAATTCTGTATTAATACTGAAAATATAATCCAGCAGAGCATCGCGCCCAACCCCAGATGCAGAGGAGGTTAGGAAATAAGGAGGAGATGCAACCCACCCTGCCTGTTCCATGCCGTGCAGATAGGTTTCAATATTGCGATCCAGAGCTCCTGGCTTTAGTTTATCTGCTTTGGTAAAAATAATAGCAAAAGGAATAGACATGCTGTTGAGCCAAGCCATAAATTCCATGTCAATGGGTTGGGGAGCATGCCGTACATCTACTAAAACAAAAGCAGAAATAAGTTGAGTACGTTCCTTAAAATATTTTTGAATTAATTTTTGAAAGGCAGCCTTATCCGTTTTGGATGCACGGGCATAACCGTATCCCGGTAAATCTACCAAGTACCAATCCCCGTTAATTAGAAAATGATTAATGAGTTGAGTTTTCCCGGGTCTGCCCGAGATTTTAGCCAAATGCTTTTGCCCGGTTAGCATGTTAATTAGGGAAGATTTTCCCACATTTGACCTTCCAATAAAGGCGTATTCGGGTAAGGGTTCCGAAGGGCATTTGGAAACTTGAGTATTGCTGGTCAGGAATTGTGCGGATTTGACCTTCATACACTTAGAAAATTTAGGCAGGATTATTCCCGCTACTTGGGTTTTTTCAGAAATTCCGAAGAGTTAACCAGGATTCAAGAATCTGATTAAAGGTATCGGGATGTTCCATCATGGGTGCGTGTCCACATTTTGGTATCCAATACAGGTTGGAATCCGGTAAAAGGTTGTGGAACTCGTCTGCTACATTGGGTGGGGTCACCGAATCATTTTCTCCCCAAATAATACAAGTTGGGGTATGCATTTTAGGTAAGTCCTTAGACATATTATGGCGAATGGCACTCTTAGCAATAGCTAAAGTTTTTACCAACTTCATCCGGTCATTTACGGTTGCAAAGACCTCGTCTACAATTTCTTTGGTTGCAACGTCAGGATCGTAGAAAACATCCTGTGCCTTCTTTTTGATAAATTCGTAATCGCCACGCTTGGGATAGCTATCGCCCATGGTACTTTCGTATAGGCCCGAACTACCTGTAATTACTAGTCCTTTTACCTTTTCGGGATATAATTTAGTGTGCAACAATCCAATATGTCCTCCGAGTGAATTACCGAGTAAAACGACGTCCTGTAATCCTTTATAGGTAATAAATTTTTCCAAATAAGAGGCAAAGGCACGCACATTTGTTTTGATTAACGGCATGTCGTAAATGGGGAGCTCCGGAATAATTACTTTATAACCCTTCTTGGGGAAATAGCTAGTTACGCCTGCAAAATTGCTCAATCCTCCCATGAGACCATGCAGGATAATAAGGGGAGTGCCCTCCCCGTGCTCAAAATAAGAATACTTCCCGTCCCTGATAATCTGGTCCTCCATGCTGGGGTACTGATAATGTGAATCTGGCAAATATAGGTATTTCCACCTAATAGCAAATTTCAGTTTGCTCGTAACAAAATTGCTGTAAAAAGGATAGCCTTAAATAATCTTTCCCACTTGAGTTTAGCTGATTTTGTTGATGTAAACAGTAAAAAGTTTCCTATTAGACGTAAGTTTTCAACAATGTGGGAAATTGTGGTAAAATGTGGTAATAATTTCCATATATTTGAGTTTTATTTCCGGAATCAACCCGTTTTTTGTGATCAGTTTCATTGGAACATACGATTGTAAGGCCGATGCCAAGGGGCGCATCATGATTCCTGTTACGCTTAAAAATCAGATGGCACCTTTGTTGACCGAGGGGTTTGTGATTAAGCGTTCTGTTTTTCAGCCTTGTTTGGAATTGTATCCCATGTCGGAGTGGAATCTGCTCATGGAACGTATGAATCGCAAAAATCGATTTAAGAAAAAGAACAACGACTTTATTCGGCGTTTTTCGGCAGGGGTTCGCATGATTGAAATTGATACTGCCGGTCGGTTGTTGATTCCTAAAAACCTAATTGATATTGCGAAGATTGACAAAGAGGTGGTACTGAGTTCGGCAATTAACATTGTGGAAATTTGGGATAAAGCGCTGTACGAACAAGTGCTTGAAGAAACTGCGGTTGACTTTGCGGATCTGGCCGAAGAAGTAATGGGAGATGATGGGGACGATGTATCATAATCCGGTATTGTTACAGGCTTCTGTAGATGGTCTGAATATTCAGCCAGACGGCGTCTATGTAGACGCTACATTTGGTGGTGGAGGTCATAGTCGTGAAATATTGAATCGATTGAGTGCTTCAGGCCGGTTGTACGCCTTCGATCAGGATCAGGATTCACATACAAACGCTCCGGAAGACCAACGGTTTACCCTGATAGGAGAGAATTTTAGGTACATGAAACAGTACCTCAAATTCTATGGCGTTGTTAAGGTAAATGGTATTCTTGCCGATTTTGGGGTTTCTTCCCATCAATTCGATAGCGCCGAGCGCGGTTTTTCAACAAGATTCGAAGGTGATTTGGATATGCGTATGGATCGCCGGGCAGCCCTCACGGCCAAGGAGGTTGTAAATGCCTATTCTTTTGAACAGCTCAGGGGATTATTTCGTGAGTTTGGTGAATTGCGAAAGGCAGGTCCATTGGCAGGAGCCCTAGTGCGGGCCAGAGAGCAGTATCGTATAGAATCCACTGGGCAATTAAAAGAAGTTGTTCAACCATTGTTACAAAAAGGCAAAGAATTTAAAGAACTGGCACAGATCTACCAGGCCATACGCATGGAGGTCAATGGCGAACTTGAGGTGTTAAAGGATTTTATGTTGCAGACTCCTGATCTCATTCTTTCCGGGGGTAGGTTGAGTATGATTAGCTATCATTCGTTGGAGGATCGTTTGGCGAAGCGTTTTATCCGTGCCGGGAAATTCCAAGGGGAGGCCGATCGTGATTTTTACGGAAATTCCATGGCTCCTTTTAAAAAGGTAGTGGGGCTAATCGTTCCAGATGCCGAGGAAATTTCCTCAAATCCAAGGGCGCGAAGCGCTAAATTGAGAATTGCCGAACGAAATTAACTATTAGCCTATCAGTAAGCAGACATGAAACAGGGAATAGTTTCCATATTGAAAGGGACCTTTTTGGTAAGTGACGACGCGCCTAGAAATTGGTTGTTTTTGGTGTTTGTTTCTGTCCTGGCAACCATAATGATTGCGAGCTCTCATGCTGCGGATCGAAAGGTGCACGAAATAGCGGCATTGAGTCTGGAGGTACAAGAGTTGCGAAGCGAGTTTGTGGATATTCGGTCCAAAGTTCAACGACTCAAATTGGAATCGGTAGTTCGGGAACGTGTCCGTTTGAGCGGATTGCTTCCAGCTGTTACTCCTCCAAATAAAATAATTGTTCGTTCCAATCCCTAATCATGGCAATAACACCCAAGCAAATCATGATCAGATTGTACCTAGTGGCAGCAGTGCTCGTGCTCTTTGCTGCCTTTGTGGTATTTAAGCTGATTAATATTCAGCTTGTAGATGGTGAAACGTATCGGGAATTGGCGCATCAGCGAACCGAAAAAATGGTCACCATTGCGCCAAATCGGGGGAATTTATATTCCGAAGACGGTAGTTTACTCGCTACTTCAGTAAACAGGTATACCATTCATTTTGATGCGGTTACTGTTAGGTCAGAGGATTTTGAATCAGAGGTAGGAGCATTGTCCAAAGCACTTGCTCAATTATTGGGTAAACCAATCTCGCAGGTTGAACAATCCCTAAGAAAGGCCAGGGCAAATAAAAACAGATATGCTCTGATTGCCCGAAATCTGGATTATTCCCAGTATAAGGCGCTTATTGGCTTTCCACTTTTTAGAAAGGGCGCTAATCGCGGTGGTTTAATTGTGGAGCAGCAAACGGTTAGGGAGCACCCCTTAGGTAAAATTGCCGAGCGCAGCGTGGGATACGAACGTATCGATGAAAATGGATATGCTACCCGAGTAGGATTGGAAGGTGCCTTTGGAGAATACCTTAGAGGGGTAGAAGGCAAGCGGCTTAAACAACGGATTGCAAACGGACAATGGAAGCCTATAGGTCTCGATAATATTGTTGAACCAAAGGATGGATACGATGTGGTATCTACTATTGATATCAACATTCAAGATATTGCGCATCATGCGTTGCTTTCCCAATTGGAATACTACAAGGCGGAACACGGTTGTGTTATTGTAATGGAAACACAAACCGGAGAAATTAAGGCTATTAGCAACTTGGGACGAACCGAATCAGGCAACTATTACGAGCGACTAAATTATGCGGTAGGGGAAGCTCACGAACCTGGATCTACCTTTAAGTTGATGTCTATTATTGCAGCCATGGAGGATGGATTAATCGACACCGCTAGCGTTGTAGATACCGAAAAAGGAACCTGGAGAATATACGATAGGCTTGTTCGTGATTCGCACCATGGGGGTTATGGAAAGATAAGTGCTGGCGAAGCATTTGTGGTTTCCTCCAATACGGCTTTTGCCAAAATAATTCACAACGGATATAAGTCCAATCCAGAGCGTTTTGTTAATCGACTCAAGCAAATGGGGCTGGATCAAAAGTTAGGTTTGCCAATCAAGGGAGAGGGGAGTCCGGTAATTCGCAATCCTGGTGACCCAGGTTGGTCCGGGATATCTTTGGCCTGGATGTCGCACGGTTACGAGGTTGCACTTACCCCGCTGCAAACTTTAGCCTTTTACAACGCTATTGCAAATAATGGCGAACTTGTTCGGCCCAGACTCTTACGTGAGGTAAAGGAATGGGATCGCACAATCGTTCGATTCGATAAAGAAGTGCTAAACCCAGCTATATGTTCGCCGGAAACTGTTCGTAAGGCCCAGCAACTGTTGCGCAATGTGGTACTTAAAAAGCAAGGGACAGGCCATCGGTTAAACAGTCCTTATTTCACGATAGCCGGAAAAACGGGAACTGCCCAAAAAAACTACGCAGCCAAGGATCCCGATAAACTGGCCTATATCTCAACGTTTGCGGGCTATTTCCCTGCCGAAAATCCCGAATATTCTTGTATTGTTATTATCCATGAGCCCGATAAAAGTGTTGGTTACTATGGAGCCGATGTTTCAGGGCCTGTTTTTAAGTCTGTAGCCCAAAAAATAATAGCAAATAAACCCATTGAAACCGTAATTCCTAGATTGGAATTACAGGTAAAAAACATTCAAGACGATTACGACAGTTATTACAATCGGGTGAATAAAATCCGGACCACTTTGCCAAATTTTAAAGGTATGAGCGGCATGGATGCCATTGCAATGTTGGAGAATTTAGGCGTTACTGTAGAGGTACGCGGAATTGGAAAGGTTCAACGACAATCTGTTCCTGAGGGAACAGCGTTGGGGCGCGTAAAACATATTGTTTTGGAATTGTCATGAAGGTGTTAAAGGATCTATTGTACGGCGTGTCTATTTCGGCAGTTCGGGGAACAACCGGACTCGCTGTGCGCGCTGTGTGTTTTGACTCCAGAACCGTGGAGACGTCCGACTTGTTTGTTGCCGTTCGTGGTGTTGCCGTAGATGGCCATGATTTTATTGAGACAGCAATCCGCTCGGGCGCTATAGCCGTTATTTGCGATACTTTTCCAGAGGTGCTTCATGCGCATGTTACCTATGTTGAAGTGGCTGATTCAAAGCGTGCACTGGCACTTGTTGCTGCAAATTTCTACGATAATCCTTCGAAAAATCTAAAATTGATAGGCGTTACCGGAACTAACGGTAAAACCACTGTTGCCACCTTATTGTATCAACTTTTTTTGGTATCGGGATATAAAGTTGGGTTGATTTCAACCATTCGAATTTTGGTACATGAAAAAGCATACGATACGCGGCACACTACGCCCGATGCGTTAATCTTGAATCTGCGTTTGGCAGAGATGAACGCGGCTGGTGTTGAATATTGTTTTATGGAGGTGAGTTCACATGGGTTAGACCAACAACGCACCGCAGGATTGCAATTTGCAGGTGCAATTTTTACAAATTTGACCCACGATCATTTGGATTACCACAAGGATTTTGCGAGCTATCGCAATGTCAAAAAAAGCCTGTTCGACGGCCTGACTTCAAAGGCCTTTGCCTTGGTAAATGCCGACGATAAAAACGGAGCATTTATGCTTCAGAATTGTGGTGCCAAAAAATACACCTATGCTTTAAAGAGTTATGCAGACTATCGCGCTCAAATTTTAGAACAGCAGGTAGATGGTCAGCTGCTTAAAATTCAGGAACATGAAGTTTGGACTAAGCTCATAGGTGCCTTTAACGCATATAATATTTTAGCAATTTATGCAGCTGCCAATCTCTTGGGTCTTGAACATCTGGAAATACTAAAACGGATTAGTACTCTTGAGGCCGTGGCCGGCCGATTTCAATCCTTTGTTTCGGGGAATGGCATTACAGCAATCGTAGATTATGCACATACTCCGGATGCATTAAAAAACGTCTTGGATACCCTCGAGGCCATTAGAACCGGCAACGAATCTGTAATTACAGTTCTAGGATGCGGGGGTGATCGTGATCAGGCCAAGCGACCGCTTATGGGGGGTATCGCTGCTGCGAGTAGTCAAACTGTGATTTTTACTTCGGACAACCCCCGGTCAGAAGATCCTGTACGCATTATTGAGGCCATGCAAGGAGGGGTATCTCCTCAACATTTGCGTAAAGTATTAATAATTACAGACCGTGAACAAGCCATTCGAACAGCATGTAAGTTGGCTGCACCAGGAGATTATATTCTTGTGGCTGGTAAAGGACACGAAACCTATCAGGAAATCGCCGGTATCCGAAAGGATTTTGACGACTTTAAAATAGTCCAATACGAGCTGGAACGTTTGGCTCCTAGGACCTAAAGAAATGTAAACCCGCCATTTGGCGATAAGAGGAACAACCTATGTTGTACTATCTTTTTGAATATTTAGAAAGACAATACCAATTGCCAGGGGCAACCCTTTTTGAATTTCTAACCTTTAGAGCGGCAATGGCTATTTTACTTTCCTTGGGTCTTGCCACCTTCTTTGGAAACAAGGTGATAAGCTTTTTAAGAAGCAAACAAATTGGGGAAACAGTTCGTAATCTCGGTTTGGAAGGACAGCAACAAAAAGCCGGAACACCCACCATGGGAGGTGTCTTTATTATTGGAGCAACCCTTATTCCCACCCTGCTATTTGCCCGTTTCGACAATATCTATGTAGTTCTCCTGATACTTACTATGCTTTGGATGGGAACCATTGGGTTTATAGACGATTACATCAAAATATTTAAACGAGATAAGCAGGGCTTAAAAGGTCGTTTTAAAATATTTGGTCAGGTTGGACTTGGATTATTAGTGGGAATTGCACTCTACCTGCACCCAGAGGTTAAAATTCGTAAAACGGGAGGCGCTGAAACAATGATTCAGGCGCAGGACTTGTCTAAAAAAACCGAACCCGTAAAGTCGCTAACCACAAACATGCCCTTCTTTAAAGACAATGAACTCAACTACGAGGAATGGGTGGGATATTTGGTTCCCGGGGCGGAATCCTATGCTTGGTTGTTGTTTATTCCGGTGGTTATTCTTATAGTAACCGCAGTTTCAAATGGCGCCAATCTTACCGATGGTATAGATGGCTTGGCAGCTGGTACCTCTACAATTATTGTTTTGGTACTTGGGATCTTTGCCTGGCTTTCTGGAAACGTTATTTATTCCGATTATCTAGATATTTTTTACATCCCTGGGGCAGGAGAAATTGTCGTCTTTATTGCGGCACTTACCGGGGCATTGGTGGGTTTTCTTTGGTACAATGCCTATCCTGCACAGGTGTTTATGGGCGATACCGGTAGCCTGACCATTGGTGGGGTTATAGCGGTAATCGCTATCATGGTTCGTAAAGAGCTATTGCTGCCCTTGCTTTGTGGAATCTTCTTTGCTGAGTCTGTGTCGGTTATGCTACAGGTCGGATATTTTAAATATACCCGTAAACGCCTAGGTGAAGGCAAGCGAATTTTTCTGATGGCTCCGCTACATCATCATTATCAAAAGAAGGGATATCACGAAAGTAAAATAGTAACCCGGTTTTGGATTGTAGGCATTTTGTTAGCTGTATTAACTATGCTAACCCTTAAAATACGTTAACAGTGAAGGCTTTAGAAAACGAAATAGCAACTGTAACAGCCCTTCTTAATTCGGGGGGGAAGTTGGTAATTCTGGGTGGTGGAGAAAGTGGTGCAGGCGCTGCAATATTGGGAAAAAATAAAGGCTTTCAGGTTTTTGTATCCGATAGGGGTTCTATTGCTCCTAAATACAAGGCCATTTTAGATGGTGCTGCAATAGCATGGGAAGAAGGACTGCACACCCAGGAGCGCGTATTGGAATCGGACCTCTGTGTTAAAAGTCCAGGAATTCCGGATAAGGCGCCATTGGTTATGGCGCTCAAGGAAAAGGGAATTCCTGTAGTTTCTGAATTGGAATTTGCCTCGTGGTACTGTACGGTACCGATAATAGCGATAACTGGAAGTAATGGTAAAACTACCACGGCAATGCTCACGCATCACCTGCTCGTGCACGGTGGAATAAATGCAGGGTTGGCCGGTAACATCGGGGATAGTTTTGCAGCAATGCTTACAAGAGAGCAATACGACTATTACGTATTGGAGGTAAGTAGCTTCCAGCTCGATGGCATACTCAAATTTCACCCTCACATAGCCGTAATCACAAATATTACACCAGATCATTTGGATCGATACGACTACGATATGAATAAGTATATCGCTTCAAAATTTAGGATTTGTGAAAATCAGACGGAAAAGGATCATTTTATCTACGATTTGGATGATCCAGTCCTTGCTGAGCAAATTTTGACACAAAACTGCAAGGCCATTCGTTGGCCATATTCATTAGAACAAATTTTACAAAATGGGGCTTCCTTAAAGGGGAACCAAATTCAAATCAATACTCCTAAAAACGAAATAACCATGACTACCGATTCATTGGCGCTTGAAGGACGCCACAATATTAAAAATACAATGGCAGCGGCGACAGTTGCAGCGTTGGTTGGAATCCGGAAAGAAAGTATTCGGGAAAGTGTGGCTAACTTTTTGGGTGCACCGCATCGATTAGAGCGCGTACTTAAAATTCAACACGTGCAATACATAAACGATTCTAAGGCTACCAATGTGAATTCTGCCTATTACGCATTAGAGAGCATGAGCACGCCTGTTATTTGGATTGTAGGGGGGGTAGACAAAGGGAACGATTATCAGACTTTAATGCCTCTCGTTCGGGAGAAGGTTAGGGCCATCATTTGTTTGGGTATAGATAATAGCCGCATTTTGGATGCTTTTGGAAACGCTGTCGAAATTGTGGTTGAGACCGTATCCATGAACGAGGCGGTTACGGTGGCCTATAATTTGGCAGAACGCGGCGATACTGTTTTATTATCTCCGGCATGTGCCAGTTTTGATTTGTTTCAGAATTACGAAGACCGCGGAAATCAATTTAAATCGGCAGTAAAAAATCTTTAAGATGAAAGGGGCGCTGTTAAAATTGGAAGGAGATAAGGCAATCTGGGCAGTGGTTGCCCTGCTTTCGCTGTTTTCATTTTTACCTGTATACAGCGCTAGTAGTAATTTGGTTTATGTTGTGGGTAATGGGACAACCATTGGTCATCTATTAAAACACGCCATGTTGCTGATTCTTGGATTTGGAATTATTTATAGTGTGCATCGTATCCCGGTTAATTATTTCAAGGGACTTTCACTACTCGCACTCCCAGCTGTTTTACTCTTGCTTTTGTATACACTTGCACAAGGAACTACTATCGGTGGAGCCAATGCCAGCCGATGGATTCGTTTGCCACTAGTGGGAATAACCTTTCAGACTTCTACCTTGGCTGCAGTGGTCCTCATGATTTATATTGCCAGCTACTTAAGTAAAATCCGGGAAAAACGGATTCGTTTCAGCGAAAGTTTGCTGCCCTTGTGGTTGCCTGTTTTTTTTGTCTTAATTCTTATTTTGCCCGCAAACTTTTCCACCGCAGCCATTCTATTTAGCATGGTGCTTACCTTGTGTTTTTTGGGTGGATATCCTCTGAAATATTTATTGGGAATACTAGGTAGTGGTTTGGTGTTTTTAGTCTTGTTTATGTCCTTGGCAAAGGCGGTTCCCGGACTGTTCCCTAATCGAGTAGACACCTGGATGAACCGTATTGAAAGTTTTTGGGACGGTACAGATTCTGAGGGCGATTACCAAATAGAAAAAGCAAAAATTGCCATTGCAACCGGCGGAATTATTGGTAATGGGGCAGGAAAAAGCGTCATGAAGAATTTTCTACCACAGAGCAGTTCCGATTTCATTTTTGCAATTATTGTAGAGGAATATGGACTTGTTGGTGGATTGTCGCTTTTGTTTTTTTATCTACTGCTGTTGTATCGTATACTGGTAGTTGCCAATGCAAATCAAACGGTTTTTGGCCGATTGTTAGTTATTGGTGTGGGGCTGCCAATTGTTTTTCAGGCGCTTATAAATATGGCCGTTGCGGTGGAACTTTTTCCCGTAACCGGACAGACCTTGCCGCTCATTAGTAGTGGAGGAACCTCAATTTGGATGACTTGTCTGGCTATTGGTATCGTTTTAAGTGCAAGCCGCAAACAGAAAGTTTCGCAAGAAATACAAACAGAAAAAACGGAACAAGAAACTAACCCTTTAGAGGTATTAAGTGGACCGATATAGATTTTTAATTTCCGGGGGAGGCACCGGAGGACACATATATCCTGCACTGGCTATTGCGGACGAATTGCGCCGCAGGAATCCGGATGCCAAGTTCTTGTTTGTGGGAGCTAAGGACCGTATGGAAATGGAGAAAGTGCCTCAGGCTGGATATGAAATACGCGGTTTGTGGATTACAGGAATTGCACGCAAGCTAACTTGGAAAAATTTACTATTTCCAATCAAGTTGCTAAGCAGTATCCTGAAGTCCTATCGCATCTTGCGAGAGTTTAAACCAACCTTGGTAATTGGAACCGGGGGATTTGCAAGTGGGCCTGTACTCTCTATGGCTGCCATGCTTGGCTATCCTTATGTATTGCAAGAACAAAATTCATTTGCGGGAGTAACCAATAAATTGCTTTCCCGAAGGGCTGAGCGAATCTTTGTGGCCTATGAGCACATGGATCAATTTTTCCCTAAACCTTCCTTGTTGTTGTCTGGTAATCCGGTCCGCGAAGCATTGGTTTCGGAACTTCCTGATAAGGAAAAAAGCAAAGAGGCTTTAAGGTTGTTGCCCAATGTACCAGTTTTGTTAATTCTTGGTGGGAGTTTAGGCGCAAGAACAATCAATAAGCTAATGGCAATTAAAGCCAAATCCATTCAAAAATTGGGTTATCAGCTTCTTTGGCAATGTGGAAAGGGGTATTACGAAGGGTATAAGCATCTAGAGTCGGAATACGTTACCATATTGCCATTTATCACCGATATGGCCCAAGCCTATGCAGCTGCAGATCTTATTGTTTCAAGAGCTGGTGCCGGATCGGTATCTGAACTTAGTCTGGTGGGGAAGCCGGTACTTTTTATACCGTCTCCAAATGTGGCAGAAGATCATCAGACCAAGAATGCCCAGGCTATGGTGGCAAAGGGTGCAGCCCTTATGTTACGTGAATCCGAATTGCCCTCCCAATTCGATTCGGTGTTTTCTGAATTGATCGCTGAACCTCAGCGCATGCAGGCCATGGGGGCTCGTTTTTTGGCCGAAAGTAAGCCAATGGCAACTCGTAAAATAGTAGATGAAATTGAAAAATTAATTCATGTTAATCATGCGACATAACCAAATAGAACGGGTTTACTTTATTGGTGCCGGGGGTATAGGTATGTCTGCCCTAGTCCGGTATTTTCTGCATGAAGGCATTCCAGTTTCCGGTTATGATAAAACGCCCTCGCCGCTCACAGATGAACTCATTGTGGAAGGTGCAGATTTACATTTCGAAGATCAGGTAGCCCTTATCCCTGAAGCTTTTCAAAAGCCCAAGGGGACTTTGGTGGTTTTTACTCCTGCCGTTCCGGACAATCACCAGGAGCTGGATTTTTTTAGGAATGGCAGTTTTCAAATTAAAAAACGCGCAGAGGTACTGGGGATATTGAGTGAAGCTACACGTTGTCTGGCGGTTGCCGGCACGCATGGAAAAACCACTACTTCTTGTATTTTGGCCCATTTGCTTCGGGAAGCCAACTGTAAAGTTATGGCATTCTTAGGAGGTATTTCGGAAGATTTTGGCTCTAATTTTCTTTTGGAGGGTACCGAAGTGGCTGTGGTCGAGGCAGATGAGTTTGATCGGTCGTTCTTATGGTTACACCCAACAGTGGCTTGCATAACTTCTATGGATGCCGACCATTTAGATATTTATGGTGATCACCGTACCCTGCAAGAGGCATTTGTCACTTTTAGTCGACAACTTAAATCGAATGGTAAACTTATAGTGCGAAACGGATTGCCAATTGCGGGATTGACCTATGGTATTGAAGATCAGTCGGATTACGAAATTTGTAATCTTCGGATAGAATCGGGCTGTTATCATTTTGATATTCGAACCCCAGATGAACGCTTTACTAACGTGCGTTTTTGTAAGCCGGGCAGGCATAATTTGTTAAATGCGCTGGCGGCTTTTGCTATGGCGTTGCAAGTCACCAATCGCTCCGATTTATTGATTAATGCCCTGGCTTCTTTTAAAGGGGTGGTACGACGTTTCTCGTATCAAATTCATACCGAAGAATTAATTTACGTAGACGATTACGCGCATCATCCAACGGAAATAGACGCCGTGATATCCGGAATTCGAGAAATGCATCCAAACAAAAAAATTCTCGGAATTTTTCAGCCACATCTGTTTACCCGCACGCGTGATTTTGCTTCAGATTTTGCTAAAAGTTTGGCGGCCATGGATACGGTTTGGCTCTTGAATATTTATCCGGCCCGTGAACAGCCCTTGCCAGGAATTACCTCGGAATGGTTGTTGTCTCAGATTCAAAATCCCGAGAAACGATTAATTGGAAAAGCGGAATTGGTCTCGCAAATCGTGGCGTATAATCCGGAAATCGTGCTCACCATTGGAGCAGGTGATATTGGTCTGTTTGTTGAACCCATAAAAAAGGCATTATTGAATGAAGCCAAATTGGAAAGCTATTAGATTGTTGGTTTTGATATTGACACTTTTGGGTGCTTACGGGTTTTCGGAAGCACGAAATCAGAAGCGCAGTATTAATAATGTTCACGTGGTGTTCAAAGGGGAAGAAAATCTTTACATCACCGAAGATGCGGTTAATAAATTGTTAATACAAAATATAGGAACACTCCCAATCGTGGATAAAGATGAGATAGTTTTGAATACTGTAGAGTCTGCCGTTCAGGCCCATGATATGGTAAAAAATGCACAGGTTTTTGTGTCCCTGGATGGACAACTTAACGCTTTTATTGTCCAAAGGCATCCTATCGGAAGAATTTCAGGTGACTACCCCTACTATCTGGACGACGAGGGAAAAAAAATGCCGCTATCTCAGCATCATTCAGCTAGAGTTCCCATTATTTCTGGCAATATTACCGCGGAAGGTTTGGAAGATGCCTACACCATAATTCAAGCAGTTGCCAAAGACGAATTTATGAGTCCAAATCTTATTGGAATCCGAATTGGGAATCAGAGGAATTATGAACTCAGGTTGCGCAGTTGTGATTTTAATGTCAAAATCGGGGAGGCTGAGCAATTGCCCCTAAAGTTTAAAAATTTTAAGGCCTTTTATGCAAGGGCCCTGCAAGAACATAGCCTAAATAACTACAAGATTGTTAATCTGGAATTTACGAATCAGGTAGTGTGTACCAAAATCTGAAAACAATGGATGATTTAAATTATTCGGTAGGACTAGATATCGGAACCACCAAAATTGTTGCCATTATTGGTAAAGAAAATGAATACGGTAAAATTGAGGTGGTTGGAATGGGTAAGTCAAAAAGCTTGGGCGTTCACCGCGGTGTGGTCAATAATATAACACAGACTATTCAATCTATTCAGCAAGCAGCAGAGCAGGCAGAAACCAACTGCGGATTAAAAATAGGTGCTGTAACGGTAGGTATCGCAGGGCAGCACATTAGATCATTGCAACACAGTGATTATATCACACGCTCCAATTCGGAAGAGGTGATTGGGGAAGAAGATTTGGAAAAACTTATAAGTCAGGTCTATAAGTTGGTAATGCTGCCCGGAGAGGAAATATTGCATGTGCTGCCTCAAGAATACAAGGTAGACGGTCAGGCCGAAATTAAGCAGCCCATCGGGATGTATGGCGGCAGGCTAGAGGCAAATTTCCATGTGGTAGTGGGTCAGATATCATCGATAAAAAATATTGGTCGATGCATTAAAAGTGCAGGTCTGGATTTGGACAATATTACGCTGGAACCCTTGGCTTCGGCAAATGCCGTGCTAAGTCAGGAAGAAAAGGAAGCCGGTGTGGCTCTTATAGATATTGGTGGAGGTACAACGGATCTGGCCATTTTTAAAGATGGAATTATTCGGCATACGGCAGTAATCCCATTTGGAGGGAATGTCATTACGGACGATATTAAGGAAGGCTGTTCTATTATTGAAAAACAGGCAGAATTGCTGAAAATTAAATTTGGCTCTGCTTGGCCAGGCGAAAACAAAGACAATGAAATTGTCTCTATACCAGGACTAAGAGGACGTGACCCCAAGGAGATAAGTTTAAAAAATCTTTCCAAGATTATTCATGCACGTGTAGTGGAAATAATTGAACAAGTCTACCTAGAAATCAAAAACTATGGTCACGAAGAACAAAAGAAAAAGCTTATTGCCGGGATTGTATTGACAGGTGGAGGAAGTCAGTTAAAACATTTAAAACAACTCGTAGAATACATTACGGGAATGGATACCCGTATAGGCTATCCCAACGAGCATTTAGCAGGTGACTCGGACCCGGAAATAGCAAGTCCCATGTATGCTACTGCTGTTGGTTTGCTTATGAATGCAGTGGAACACAGGCGTAAAACAGGCAAGCGAAATGCCATTGTCGCTCCTCAAAAATCCGAACAGGAATTAATTCTGGAGGGAGCCACGGCTGAACCAGCAGCTGCACCAACGCAGCGCAAGGAGCGGAGATCCGTGTTAGACAAATGGGCCGATGTGTTCAAGGAATTTTTGGACAATACAGAATAAAAAATCGATAAAGAAAAACGAGCATTAAAAAACACAACCCTATGGAAATGGATAATATCACCTTTGATTTACCCAAAAACCAAAGCAACGTCATAAAAGTAATAGGCGTGGGCGGTGGCGGCAGTAATGCCATCAACCACATGTTTCAGGCAGGAATCAATGGAGTTGATTTTGTGGTGTGTAACACCGATGCACAAGCCTTACAGAACAGCCCGGTTCCCAACAAGATTCAATTGGGTGTTTCACTAACCGAAGGTCTGGGCGCCGGCGCCAATCCGGAGGTAGGGCAACAGGCAGCCTTAGAAAGCATGGAGGACATCAAACGCATGTTGTCACCAACTACCAAAATGGTATTTATAACTGCCGGAATGGGAGGTGGTACCGGAACTGGAGCCGCACCTGTAATTGCAAAGCTGGCTCGGGAAATGGACATACTGACTGTGGGTATTGTTACCATTCCCTTTCAGTTCGAAGGCAAAATGCGTTGTGATCAGGCTCAGCAAGGTATCGAAAGATTAAGAGGTAATGTAGATTCGCTTATTGTAATTAACAATAACAAATTGCGTGAAGTCTATGGAAATCTAGGTTTTAAAGCAGGATTTTCAAAAGCAGATGAAGTGTTGTCTACAGCGGCACGGGGGATTGCGGAAGTAATTACGCATCACTATACTCAGAATATTGACTTACGCGATGCCAAAACGGTGCTTTCCAACAGCGGCACGGCCATAATGGGATCGGCTGCTGCATCTGGTACGTCACGGGCTCACGAGGCCATAATGAAGGCATTAGATTCACCGCTTTTGAACGACAATAAAATATTCGGAGCCAAAAATGTGCTGTTGTTGATTGTGTCGGGCAACCACGAAATTACTATCGATGAAATCGGCGAAATCAATGAGCTTATTCAGACCGAGGCTGGCCATGGTGCAAATATTATTATGGGGGTAGGAGAAGATACGGAACTTGGAGAAGCCATTTCGGTTACTGTTATTGCCACTGGTTTTAACGTAGATCAACAAGATGAGATCGTGAATACCGAATCCAAAAAAATCATTCATACTCTGGAAGACGATCAAAAGGCGCAACAAGACCTTTCTCCTCCTAAAATTGTTAGGACTCTTGATTTTGATTTGGATGAGGTAGGGGAATTGGCCTTTGAGGTGCCAGCACCAAAATTGTTTGATGAAGGATTAATACCCACAACCCATTTCATAAGGAATTTTAATGTGTTCTATGAAGAAGTTGTGCCAGAAAGGGTAAGTTCGGATGATTTTATTATTATTGATTCACGCGATTTGGTTGCCGAAATTGAAGTTGTAGATCCGCAGTTTGTTGCTCCCGACACTGAGGCGGAGGATCAATTTAGTTTGATTTTTGATGAACCGTTTAAGGCTTCGGAAATCGACCCAGAAGAAAAACAACATATCATTACTTTTGATTTAGACGAGGATATAAAGGCTATACCTGTAAAAGATTATATCGAAGTCACCCCTGTTCTGGAATTTGAGCATGAAGGCGAAACGCGATACAGTCTTGAAGACTATATGGAGCTCGAAGAGCAACTTACTGGCGCCAAGTCCAAGGCCGAGCATTTTGAACCAAAAATCGTTGAGGATGAACTCGTTTTCGAGAAAAAAACGATAGTGCCAAATACCCCTTCAGAGGTAACAAAGGCAGATCCTACAGATAGACCAATAGATGAAATTCTTAAGGAGCGTGCAGATGAGCGCCGTCGTAAGCTTAAAGATTTTAATTACCGGTTTCAACACAATCGTTCTACGATAGACGAAATAGAAAAAGAACCTGCCTATAAACGTCAGGGAGTAGACCTTTCTAAATCACAGGAAACCTCCGAAAAGGTGTCGAGAACCACACTTGGGGAAGATAGTAACGATGAATTACGGCTTAGGACCAACAATTCTTTTTTACACGATAATGTAGATTAGGTACTTTGTTATATTGTGTTAAACCCCTGCACCTCGGTTCAGGGGTTTTCTTTTTATCTTTACATCCTAAATACTGAAAACTATGAATTTTGAAGCACGCATAATGGACGCCATGAAAACCGCAATGAAGGCCAAGGATACTGTTGCATTGGAATCTCTTAGAGCTATTAAGTCTGCATTGCTCCTAGCCAAAACTGACAAAGGAGGCGGAGCTGATTTTTCTGATGAAGAAGGAGTGCTTCTGGTACAGAAATTGGTGAAGCAGCGGAAAGAAAGCGCATCTATATATTCGGGACAAGGTCGGGATGATTTGGCGGAGGCCGAATTAGCACAAATAGCTGTTTTGGAGGCTTTTTTACCAGCACAGTTAACCCCTGCCGAAATTGAAGTTGTCGTAAACCGGGTAATAACCGAACTTGGTGCAACAGGAATGCAAGATATGGGTAAAGTAATGGGAGTAGTAACCAAGGAATTGGCCGGATCGGCAGATGGTGGTACCATATCTGGAATTGTGCGTGCGCGTTTAGCCAATTAAAGTACCCATGAGCATTTTTTGAGGCTTATCTCGTTTAGGAAGTCCGGGATATTAAAGCATAACACGACAATCCAATAATGATAAGTGACATGCCCACAAAACTCCATAAGGAGTAGGACTCACCAAAAATAAGCATTCCCGAAATCAGTCCAAAAACCACTTCGGCATATTTAAATGGTGCTACTTGTTGGGTTTGGCCTATCTGAAAGGCCTTGGTCATAAAGAGTTGACCAAAGTATCCCACAACTCCCAGTAATAGAAGCAATGTAATTTCAATAATTCCCGATGGGGTAACCCAATTGAATAAAGAGGCGATCCCGCCTGTTATGGTGGCGAGGACCATAAAATAGTTTACCACTACCACAGGATGTTCCCGGGTTCCAATTTTGCGCAGGGCTATATAAACCGTACCGCTAAATCCTGCAGCAATTAAAATGATTAATAGGCCTAAAGGATTTAAGTCGTTATTGAAACCTCGAATAATAAGGACCCCCATAAATGCCAGCAACAGAAATGCCGACTGGACTTTCCCAATACGTTCTCCCAAGATAAACCAAGCCAAAATAACTCCAAAAATGGGAGCAGTGTACCTCAGGGAAACGGCAATTCCCAACGGAAGGAATTTTATGGATGTGAAAAACAGAGACATGGCACAAACCCCCAGAATTGCTCTTAAAATCAATAACCCCCTGAGTTTTCCTAAAATTGGTATTTTTTGCTTTACGAGAAAGGTAGTAGCAATTACTGCAGAACCAATGGATCGAAACAAGACAAGCTCAAGGGCCGGTAGATGATTGAGTCCCCGAATTATGGCATTCATTACGGCAAAAGAGGCAGTACTCAACAGCATGTAGCCAATGGCTTTTCGAATCGGTAGATCCACTTTTAGGATGGGGTTAAATTCATGGTAAACTTAATCAAATAGATACACTGCAAGACGGAAGGGTTTAATAATCAGGAAAACATAAAAATTAGTTTCATTATGTTTTGGGATGGCAATTCCAAAATAAAAGTTCAAAATAACTCAAAGATTGTATTTAGAGTCTTTTAGCTTCTTATTTATTTTTTAGAATATATCAGTTTGGAGTCAAATTGGTATATTTAATAGATTGAGTGCAAATAGAAAATCTACAAGTAATTAGGCGTAAATCAGAATGGTAAAGGCAAGAAAATTGGGAGCCAACGGCCCAGAAGTTTCAACTTTAGGGTTGGGTTGTATGGGACTAAATTTTGGCTATGCCCCCTTCCCGGAGCGTAAGGATGCCATTGCAATACTGCGCCAGGCCGTGGAACTTGGTGTAACCTTTTTTGATACGGCCGAAGCTTATGGTCCATACATAAATGAAGAGTTGGTAGGAGAAGCCTTAGAACCCTATCAAGGACAGGTA
Source organism: Bacteroidota bacterium (assembly GCA_046047415.1). Lineage (GTDB taxonomy): Bacteria > Bacteroidota > Bacteroidia > Flavobacteriales > Flavobacteriaceae > Robiginitalea. Next base: position 5,570 of record JBJOHX010000059.1, on the reverse strand, counting down.
ATAATTGCTACTAAATTTGGTTTTGACTTAAGTGATGTTCGTACAGGTGGTGTAAATAGCAGACCGAACCATATCCGACGTGTAGCAGAGGCTTCGTTAAAACGATTACGGGTGGAATGTTTGGATTTGTTTTACCAACACCGGGTAGATCCTGAGGTACCAATTGAGGAAGTTGCCGGAACGGTAAGGGACTTAATCCAAGAGGGTAAGGTAAAGTACTTTGGACTTTCGGAGGCAGGCCCCGGCACCATTAGGAGGGCACATGCCGAGCAGCCGGTAACCGCGCTGCAAAGCGAATATTCCCTTTGGATGCGTAAACACGAAAAGGATGTTTTTCCGGTTCTTGAAGAACTGGGTATTGGCTTGGTTCCTTATAGTCCTCTGGGACGTGGATATCTTACCGGTAAATTTGATGTTAAACGTTCATTTACCCAAGGCGATATTCGAGGAACCATACCTCGGTTTAATCCGGAAGCCATGGAGGCTAACCTTAAACTCGTGAACTTAATAAAGGATTTCGCCCAACAAAAGGAGGCAACACCTGCCCAGATTGCATTGGCTTGGATTCTTGGTCAAAAATCCTGGATTGTTCCCATACCTGGTACCACAAAAATCGATCGGCTAAAGGAGAATTTAGGAAGCATAGCAATTGAGATTAGCCCCTCAGAAATGAAAGATTTAAACCATGCTTGTTCCTTAGTTGAGGTAAAAGGTGCCCGATATCCAGAGAATCTCGAAAATTTAACGGGCAGATAAGATTAACTCGTAATTTTTAACATTTTGTAGTATAGTCCTCCGCGATATAATTTATAAATTCCAATAAATAAATAATCATGGCGCAGTTTACCTTAAATATTAATGGGAAAAGCCTTCAGGTAGACGTAGATCCGTCTACCCCGCTGTTGTGGGTGCTTAGGGATCATTTGAACCTGGTTGGAACCAAATACGGATGTGGTATTGCCCAATGTGGTGCTTGTACCATTCATGTAGGTGATGTGGCTACGCGGTCTTGTATGTTGCCTGTATCTGCAGTCGGAAACCAGCAGGTAACCACTATTGAGGGACTTTCGGAGGCCGGAGATCATCCGGTTCAGCAAGCCTGGCTGGAGGTAGACGTTCCCCAATGTGGGTATTGCCAAGCTGGGCAAATTATGTCTGCAGTGGCCTTACTAAAAAGCAATCCAAATCCTACGGATGCCGAAATAGAAGGTACTATGAATGGCAATATTTGCCGCTGCGGTACGTACGTGAGGATTAAAAAGGCAATAAAATTGGCCGCAGAACAGCAAAAATTGAGTTAAATCGACCATAGAAAGACTTGCAAAATGGCAATTATTAAAACGCATTTGGGAAGACGCTCGTTCATTAAATCATCTGCTTTAGTAGGCGGGGGAATGGTACTCAGTTTTAGCTGGCTGGCGTCTTGCAGTACAGAAGCAGGAAAACAGGCAGCTTTAAGCATGCCCGATGAATGGTTCGAAATAAATGGATTTCTAAAGATTGGCGAAAATGGACGGGTAACTATCATGTCTCCCAACCCCGAGATTGGTCAGAATATTAAAACGGCAATGCCCATGATTGTTGCCGAAGAATTAGATACTGATTGGAACCAGGTCATTGTAGAGCAAGCCCCACTAAATACGGAGATCTTTACACGCCAATTGGCCGGTGGTAGTCAGTCTATACGGCAGAGCTGGCCGGCATTGCGCATGGCAGGAGCTACGGCAAGACAGATGTTGAAAGCCGCTGCGGCCGCTGCCTGGCAGGTTCCTATTTCCGAAATCACCACCGCTATGGGGGTGTTATATCACAAGTCGAGTAACCGTTCCGGAGGCTATGGGCAATTTGCCTCAGCGGCTGCGGCCTTGCAGGTTCCCGAAGAAGTTACCCTAAAAACACCTCAGGAGTTTAGCATTGTAGGTACAGACCGCAAAAATGTAGATGGTCCTAAAATTGTAAGTGGGCAGCCCCTTTTTGGGTTAGACGTCCGCCGGGAAGGGATGTTATATGCTATGGTGGTCCATCCGCCTGCATTTGGAATGAAATTAAAGGATGCAGATGTCAGTAGCGTTAAACAAATGCCTGGGATACTAGATGCCTTCCCAATTGTGGTATATCCAGAAGGGGTTCAGCGGCAATGGTCAGATGGCGGAGCCATTGATGAGATGGTAGCTGTTGTCGGAAAATCTACTTGGGAATGTCTGCAGGCGCGCAAAGCCTTAAAAGCCCAATGGGAGGTTACCGGTATGCTGGAGAGTACCAGCTATCACGAGGCGGAGATGGAAAAATTATTAAATACGCCAGTGGAACAGCCGGCCCGTTTGGACGGCAATGTAGAAAAGGCCTTTACGTCTGCCGATAAGGTAATTGAGCGAACCTATAGCGCGCCATTTTTGGCTCATAATCCTATGGAGCCCATGAACTTTTTTGCCCATGTTACCGCAGAAAAGGCTGAATTAACGGGCCCGATTCAAACCCCGGAGTTTTTGGAGAATACTCTGGCAGACGTACTCCAAATGCCAAAGGAGAAGATTGATATCGGGATGACCCGTATGGGGGGAGGTTTCGGTCGTCGACTTTATGGAAGTTTTGCCGTAGAGGCGGCACGGATTTCTCAAAGGATGAATGCACCAGTACTACTGGTCTATTCCCGTGAGGACGATATGCGTCAGGGAACTTACCGACCCTCGTACAAGGTGCGCTATAAAGCTGGCTTGGATAAAGATGGAACTTTAATTGCCTTTCATGTAAAAGGTGTGGGAATGAATGAATCACCCGTTTTTGAGAATCGATTCCCCGCCGGTGCGGTAGAGAATTATCTCGCAGAGAAGGCAGATCTCAAGAGTAATGTAACTGTTGGAGCTTGGCGCGCACCAAGGTCTAATTTTATGGCGGGAGTAGAACAAGCGTTTTTGGATGAGGTGGCCGAGGCGGCCGGTAAAGATCCCATAGCATTTAGACTGGACCTTTTTGAGCGTGCAAAGAATAATCCGGTGGGTGACCCGGCTAAGAATGATTATGATCCAGAGCGTTATGCGGGTGTACTTCGTTTGATTCGCGATAAGACGAACTGGAATATGGAACCTCCCGCAGGGGTTTCCAGAGGGGTTTCTGCCTATTTCTGTCACAATTCCTATGCAGCTCAGGTAGTAGATGTGGTGATGGAAAATAATATGCCTAGAGTAAAGAAGGTGTGGTGTGCGGTGGATTGTGGGATAGTAATTAATCCGCTTAGCGCCAGAAATCAGATTGAAGGAGGTATTGTAGATGGTATAGGTCATGCGAGTTATAGCGCACTAAGTTTTAGTGAGGGTAGGTCGGACCAAGGCAATTACGATAGCTATCAATTAATTCGGCATCATCAGGCGCCTGAAGAAATTGAAACCTTTTTTGCAGAAAATGAAATTGATCCTACGGGATTGGGAGAACCCTCGCTTCCGCCAGTATCAGGAGCTTTGGCTAATGCGTTGTATCGGGCTACCGGGAATCGATTCTACGATCAACCATTTTTTGGGAACAGGCGTAGGGTAATAGGTTAATTCGCTGAATGGTGTAAGTCATTTTGGCGTTGGAGCATTTTAGATTGTTTTTAGTAAGAGGGCGGGCCCAGGTTCCGTCCTCTTCATATTTTATAACTGTAACGAATTGAAAGTGACATTTGAATACATATGCCTAATAATCAATCTTTTACATATCAATTGGAAGCCAATTTAAGCGTTTCAGAATTTCGGTCTATCCTGTTGCGTTCTACCTTGGGCGAAAGAAGACCTATCGATGCTCCCGAGCGTCTTGCAAAAATGCTGGAACATGGCAATTTAATCTTTACTGCAAGGCATAATGGGTTGTTGGTAGGGGTAGCACGTGCCTTGACCGATTTTTTATATTGTACCTATTTGTCTGACCTTGCTGTAGATGAAGCCTATCAACATCAAGGCATAGGAAAAGCACTCATTTGGCATATTAAACAGGAAACGCCGCTGGCAAAGCTTATTTTACTAGCAGCTCCTAAGGCTATAGGATATTATCCTAAAATTGGAATGGCACAGTGGGAGCAGTGTTACGTTCTGGATAATTTAGATGACCTAAAATAAAACCTCGGTCTAATTTGTTTTGCAACCTCTTTGGTCGATTTTCACAAAAAGACTTGAATTTTGTAAAGTTAAACTTGAATCTAAGCTTATAAACTCCAACGGTTGCCCACCTCCGATACCGGAATACACCCGTGAAAATCACCAGGAATGGGATCGTAATTCAATACGTTTTTTCCGATCTGTTCAGAGCTAAAATAGGCCCAAATGATGGTAGATTTAAAGCTCCGGTAGAACCCAATCGGCTTTTGTACTCCAACCGAAGTTCCCCAAACCCCGGGATTAATGGTTCCGGAATTTTGTTCGGCCTCTTGCAGGAAAGCGTGTCGATCCGTGGTGCCAAGTTCGGAAAAACCACTGCCAAAGGTTTCTTTACATTTTGAATTCAAGGCCTCCAAGTCATTGCGGAAATCCATTTGTGATTTAGTATCAAAAGCCTTCGCAATTAGGGTGTCTATGAAGATATCTACATTTACATCCAGTGCACCAGGAGTGGCTGTGGTGGGTAAAATGGTGTCTGCCAATGCTCCAACCAATTTAGCCTCTTCTTCGGTGAAGAATTCTGGTTGCCACTCCGGTCTTGAAGCCCCTTGGCACGATTGCAGAATACTCAAAATTGAAGGAATTGCAATACTGGCACCTGCCAGTAAGCCTGCAGATTTTAAGGCGTTGCGTCTATTCATTTCTTACAGGTTTTGTTTTTTAAGTTCACTTACGGCGTGGTTAGCTGCACGAGCGGTTAAGGCCATATAGGTTAGCGAAGGATTAACACAAGAGGAAGAAGTCATGCAGGCTCCGTCACTCACAAATACGTTGGGCGCACCATGTACTTGGTTGGTGCCATTCAGTACCGACGTTTTGGCATCATGTCCCATTCTGGCGGTTCCCATTTCGTGAATCCCATAGCCCGGTTCGTGTTCGTTGTCGAAACTAACAATGTCTCTTAACCCAGAACGTTCCAACATTTCAACAGCATCTATCCGAATTTGTTTGTTTAAGGCCTTTTCGTTTTCCTTAAATTCACAATCAATGGCCAAAGTAGGTTGTCCCCATTTGTCTAAACTCTTAGTATCTAATCGCACCTGATTCTCGTGATAAGGCAAACATTCAGAGAATCCTGTAATGAAAAATTCCCAAGGCCCCGGCTTAAGAATACTGTCTTTATAGGCTGCTCCAAAATCAGCAATATTTGCTGCAGCAGAAGATCCGGCTCTTCCACCTCCTCCTTGGAACCCAAAGCCGCGAACAAAGCTATCTGATTTGCTGGATTCGTCCAGATTTACATAACGCGGAATATAAATGCCGTTGGGTCTACGACCGCTGTAGTAGGAATCTTCAAATCCCTCTACCGTTCCCATGGCTCCAATGCGATACGTATGATCCATTAAATTGTGACCCAATTCACCACTATCGTTACCCATTCCATTTTCAAAACGATTAGATGTAGAGTTCATTAATATTTGAGTTGTACTAAGGGTAGAT
>JBJOHX010000058.1:0-5079 GCA_046047415.1 Bacteroidota bacterium | reverse complement strand
CCTATTATTAAATTTTTTTAATATATTCACCTTATATACTAAAATTAGTTAATAAAGTGGCTTTTAAATATTTTGCCAATCTGATATGCATGCTCTATGTGTCATTTTTGCATGCACAGGTCACTGTAACAGGCAGAGTTCTGGATAAATCGAACAATCAGCCCCTTCCTGGGGCAACCGTAATTAACAAAAACCTTTCGGGTGCAGGTGTAATCACAGATTTCGATGGCTTTTTTGAAATAAAAGCCTCAACGGGTGATGTTTTAGAAATCTCCTATCTAGGTTTTGAAACACTAGAAGCTGTTGCTAATCGCAATGCTATTGGTGATTTATTCCTGGAACCTTCGGTGGTTGCATTGGACGACGTAGTAGTTACGGCATTGGGAATCGCCAAACAAGAAAAATCATTGGGCTATGCCGTCCAAAAGGTTGATCAGCAAATATTTTCGAATAATACCAACTTAAATTTTGTAAATCGATTGTCCGGTCAGGTTGCCGGACTGAACATAAGTTCCACATCCAATGGTCCCGCCTCGTCGAACCGCATCTTAATTAGGGGCAGCAGCTCCTTAACAGGAAGCGACCAGCCCCTGTTTGTTATAGATGGAGCCATAGTAAGCAGTGCTCCGGGAGAAAACAATGCCACCCAAGATGGCGGACTTGATTATGGAGACCCGCTGAGTACCATAAATCCGGATGATATTAAATCGGTTACGGTATTAAAAGGGCCCGGTGCAACCGCCCTATACGGCTCATTAGGAACCAACGGTGTTATTGTTATAGAAACTAAAACAGGTTCAGGACGAGAAGGCATAAATGTACAGGTGAGCTCCTCGGTGATTATAGACCAACCTTATATTTTTCCGAATTTCCAAAATTCCTATGGCCGCGGCTCCCAAGGGCAATTTACCCGTTTTAATTCATTGAGCTATGGACCTGCGTACGACGGAGCGCCGAAGACGAATTGGCTTGGTAATGAAGTGCCCTTTTCCCCGGTTTACAATCAAATGCAGGACTTCTTCCGAAATGGTGTAACCGAAAATTATGACTTTCAGGTTTCCGGCGGTAAAGAATCCGGTCAATTCAGGCTTTCCGGAAGTTTACTGAATTCGGAGAGTATAATGCCTAACAGCGGAATAGACAGAAAAACCCTGAATTTATCGTATAACAATACTCTTAATAAGTCCATTAGGCTCAACACGAAAGTGAGCTATTTCAACCAAAACGCCTTTAACCGTCCCAATCTTGGAGGGTCTCCCGATAACCCGGTGCGAAACTTTTACATTATGCCCAGGTCGGTTCAACTGTCGGATTTGGTTGAGTACATCGATGAATCGGGCAAGGTTATTACCTGGGACGGGCGAACCGAAGGCAGTTTCAATCAAAATCCTTACTGGGCAATAAACCTCAACACCAATCAGGACATCCGCAATCGGCTACTGGCCAACTTCAATTTAAATATTGACCTGAATAGCTGGCTATCGGCAAACGCGCGTGCCGGGTGGGACTATATTGCGGATACACGGGAACGGCGAATTGCAGAAAATACAGTATACAAAACATCTCCTGTTGCATCGTATGCCTACAGTGTGAGTGATCGCCTAATAAGCAATTATGATTTACTACTGACAGCCAAAAAGGAGATTGAGAATTTTGATTTTGGCCTAACCGGTGGACTAAGTAGGGTAGACAATAACGTTGAAAGCTTATCAACGAGCGGAGATGACCTTGTAAATCCGGATTTATGGGTAGTCAATAACTTTAGAGAAATCATTGCGACTCAAGGCATAGCAGAGCGTCGTTTAAATTCAGTTTTTACAACCTTAGATACCTCCTGGAAAAAGTTTCTGTACCTTAATCTTACCTGGAGAAACGACTGGAGTTCCGTACTTCCAGCCAATAATCGCAGCTTCTCCTATTGGAGCTCCAATTTAAGCTGGGTACTGTCCGATACCTGGGATAATTTTCCTGATTTTATTGATTTCGCCAAAATCAGATCCTCGGTGGCAAAAGTCGGGAATGCGAACAGTCTCACAACGAGTGCGCTCTTTTTTAATTATACCACCTCAACAGGACATTTGGGTCAACCCTTTACCCGTGTACCACGAATTGGTCCCAATTCCTTTATTCGACCGGAAAGTACCCTTGCATACGAATTCGGTATTGATCTCAGGATGTTTAAGGGACGCATAGGTTTGGATGCCAGTGTTTATCAAAATGATTCATACGATCAAATTTTTACAGCCCCTGTGGCGAGCAGCACAGGATTTCAGGATCAGTGGATCAACTCCGGATCCATTCGAAATCGGGGTGTTGAAGTAATCTTAAGAACAACGCCCATCGACAAAACAAGCTTTAACTGGAACAGCAATTTTAATTTCTCGCTAAACCGGAATAAAGTTTTAGAATTAACAGAAGAACTTCCACTTCTCATTCTTGGCGGAGGCCGCTCCGGAATTAGTGTTCAGGCCCGAACCGATGAGAGAAGCGATTTGTTGGTTGGAACCCGATTTTTAAAGGATGCAGCCGGAAATCTGATTCTGGATGAATTTAATTTACCTCAGGCCGAAATTCAAGAAGACGGAAGTGCCGATTTTATCCTGGGACATGTGCAACCGGATTTTATGCTGGGCTGGACAAACTCACTTACCTTTAAAAACGTTTCAATTTATGTTTCCCTCGACTCCCAACTCGGCGGAAGCATTTTTAGTTCGTCTTATTCCAGTGGATCTGCTTCCGGAACCTTGGACCATACCCTTTTGGGCAGAAAAGGCTGGTATACTTCAGAACGAGAGCGCGTAGAACTTGGATACCGACCCGAAGAATGGATTCCAACCGGTGGGATACCCATATCAGGAGTTGCCGAATCCGGGGAACCGCTTACTTCATTCCTGAATCCGGAACGGTATTTTAGCCGTTTGTCCGGAATTAATGAAGCCAATGTGTTTGATGCTTCCTTTATTCGATTAACCGAAGTTTCCGTTGCCTATTCTCTTCCCAAATCCTTTACTTCCAAATTACACTTAAACGGTTGCTCCTTTAGCGTATTTGGCAGCAATTTGGGATACCTCCTTAGGAACACCGAAGGATTTGCGCCCCAAGCCTCCCTTTCATCCGGAAAAGCCCAAGGAATAGAAACTTTTGCATTCCCAACTACGAGGAGTGTTGGTGTTAAAGTAAACTTTCAATTATAGGAATCCGATGAAATTAGTCCACACCTATTTGATTGCTGTTTTTTCACTGGTTCTGATGAATTGTGAAAAAGATTTTGATGAAATCAACACACCAAGGACAGGGGCCGTAACTACGGAACCGGATGGTCTCTTTACTGTGGCTACCCAAAGAGGCAGCATGACCTGGTACATGTATGACCGGCTGCAACGCTATATCGGAAACCAGTACATGCAATACAACACCATCACCGGTTCCGGTGGTTTAGACCATTACGAACCGAATTACGGTATGTTTTCGGATATCTGGGACAGAATGTACGGAGACCAGTCCTGGGAAATTGCGCCCTTGTTCTATGTAACGCATACCATTGATATTTGCATTGAACGTCAAAACCCACATAAGGAAGGAATTGCCAGAATCTGGCGCGCTTATTTGTTTCAACGAATGACGGACCTTTACGGAGATATTCCCTATTCCGAAGCCTTTAGAAGTCCGCTACCCAAATTCGACGCTCAGGAATCAATCTATTTGGACCTGATCGATCAACTCAATCAGGGAAAATCGCTTTTGAAAGAACCCGGCAACTATGCCTCTTATGGCAATGCCGACCTTATTTATAATGGGGATTTGACAAAATGGGAAAAATTTGCCAATACCCTCCTACTCCGAATCGCCCTGCGAATAGAAAACGTAGCCCCCCAGGTTACCCAAAATATAATGAATGATCTGGCCGATGCGGTTTTTATGGAATCCAACACGGACAGTAATAAAATGCAATGGGACGCAACTTCTTCCAATATCTATTTCAGAAATCCGATCCTGGTGACAGAAGTGTTCAACAACACCAGAATGTCTGCGCACCTGGTAGACTTTCTTAAGGAAACCCAAGATCCAAGACTTTCTGTTTATGCCAAACCTGCCAAAACAGATAATGAATACCGCGGATTGGAAAACGGATTGGACCCTAATGAACAAACTGTTTTCGATCTGGAATACTTTGACCAATACAGCCGGGTTGGAGAAGCTTTTCTGAAGGAAGATGGCGCCACATATAATCTGCACTTTGCCGAAAGTTGTTTTCTGAGAGCCGAGGCAGCTCTTAAAGGTTACTTTAATGAAGACGCCGCACAACTTTACAGTCTGGGAATTCGGGCAGCCATGGAAATGTATGACATCACCGACGATTCAATAATAAATAACTATCTGTCCCAGCCCGAAATCCAGTTTAACCCTGCCAACGGACTGGAACAAATCATAACTCAAAAATGGATTTCATTGTGCATGAATGGCATAGAAGCCTGGTTCGAAAAAAGAAGAACCGGGTTTCCGGAACTTTCTCCTCTGCAATTTAAAGGATCCATAAATAATGGAGTATTCCCGAGAAGACTAACGTATAGTGACGCCGAAAGAAGATTAAATCCTGAAAATGTTCTAAGTGCGGTAGAAAAAATGGGGGGAGATACTCAGGAAATTCGGGTTTGGTGGGATGTTTCAAATTAATAACCTCTTAATTCTCTATAACTAAATTCACAAATCATGATTAAACTTCGATTCAATTGGAAGGTTTTAACCATAGCCTTCTTTACACTTCTTTCTTCTTGTGAGAAAGATCCTGAACTCTCCAATGAAGCTTTGATTACCAATTTTAGCTTTGGTGGGGTTACTGCAACCATTTCGGGTAATACTATTACTGCTAGTGTGCCCTACGGTACGGACATTACTAATGTGGCACCACAAATTGCAGTTTCAGCAGGGGCAACCATAACTCCTGCATCCGGATTGGCGCGTGACTTCTCCAGCCCTTTGACCTACACGGTAACCGCAGAGGACGGTCAAACAACCACTACCTTTACCGTAACCATAACCGTATTAGATCCAGATACCGTGGTTATTTCGGGGTTTGCA
>JBJOHX010000057.1:0-3605 GCA_046047415.1 Bacteroidota bacterium | reverse complement strand
ATCCCCAAGTAGAATTGTACTGACCGCTGCCCATTCCCAATCGCAAATTGACACCTTATCGGATGTACTGCTATCCTTTTTTAAACAGCCTTAAAATCAAACTTGCCAAAAAGCTGCATTCTGTAATAATACCTGTTAGCATTTACGCATAAAAAATCCCGGAATTACCCGGGATTTAGTTTTTTTATATAGTCTATGGAATACTATACCGTCTCCACGGACGCCAGATACCGTTCGGCATCCAGAGCGGCCATACATCCCGTACCGGCAGCAGTAACGGCTTGTCTATATTCCTTATCCTGAACGTCTCCACAGGCAAAAACTCCGGGTTTATTGGTATGGGTGGATTTTCCTATAGTCTTTAGATAACCCGTTTCGTCCATCTCAATTTGACCTTTAAAGATGTCGGTATTTGGCTTATGACCAATAGCGATAAACAAGCCGGTAATGGCAATCTCTTCCTTTTCACCGGTTTGGTTGTTTACCATACGAAGGCCCTCTACTACCTGATCGCCCAGCACCTCATCTATCTCCGTATTAAACCGGATTTCGATATTGGGAATACTCATTACTCGATTTTGCATAGCTTTTGAGGCGCGAAGTTCATCCTTACGAACCAGCATGGTTACCTTACTGCAAATTTTTGATAAGTAAGAAGCCTCCTCTGCCGCGGTGTCCCCACCTCCAACAATGGCTACATCTTGCCCGCGGTAAAAGAATCCGTCACAAACGGCACAGGCCGAAACACCACCTCCACGCAACCTTTGCTCACTGGGTAAACCTAAATACCGGGCAGATGCACCCGTAGCTATGATTAAGGACTCGGCTTCTACGGTAAGGTTATTATCGATCACAACCTCATGAATACCCCCGGGCGTATCACTAAGGCGAACCTCAGTAGCCATTCCAATTCGGACATCGGTACCAAATCGCTCTGCTTGCTGCTGCAACTGAACCATCATGGTAGGTCCGTCAATTCCATCCGGATAGCCCGGGAAATTTTCCACCTCGGTAGTAGTAGTAAGTTGTCCACCGGGTTCCATTCCGGTGTACATTACGGGTTTAAGATCTGCACGCGCAGCATAAATAGCCGCAGTATAGCCTGCAGGTCCTGACCCGAGAATTAAAGTTTTAAAGCGTTCTCTGTTTTCAGACATGACTGTAGTCTTTTCAAATATTCGAACCCCAAAAATAAGGCATTAGGGCTACGGATTACCTCAAAAGTTATCAAAATATGCTAACTGCTTTGGTTTAATCGAATAGGGTATTTTCCCATTCCTTTAGTTGAAATCTGGGTGTTTCGGGAACACGGTATTCCTTTCGCAAAATCTGAAGTAAACTGTCAACAATTTCAGGCTGCTCCAATGCTAGATTCTTTTGCTCAATCGGGTCGCTTTGAATATTGTAAAGTTCTAGGGCCGGATTGTCTAAGGAGTCGTTAAGCCCGCGCTGGACAAGCTTCCATTTCGCATTGCGGATAGCCAATTGACCGCCGTATTCCGGAAAAGCCCAAAGTAAAAAAGGATGCTCTTGTTGCCGATTTGCCTGTCCCAAGAGTTCGGGTAAAAAACTGACCCCATCTCCCGAATTTTGGAACTCAAATCCGGTTAATTCCGCCAGTGTAGCCGGTAAATCGTATTGGGCAGAAAGATGATCCGATTGCGAACCCGGGGCAATTTTACCCGGCCAGGATGCAATCATGGGCACCCGAATACCCCCCTCATAAACAAATCCCTTACCCTTGCCATATTCTCCCCTAAACGGCCCGGCACTCTGAAACCACTCCGGATCGGCTCCCCCCGCATAGGAAGGTCCATTATCTGAAGTGAAAATAATTAGGGTATTGTCATATTGACCATTTACCTTTAGTTTTTCAATGAGTTTACCTACCTGCTCATCCAGATAGGAAACCATAGCAGCATAGGCCGCACGGGGAAATTCTTGCGGAAAATAACCGGTTCCATCACCGGATTCAAAAGGGGATTCGGGCCCAAACTTATTCCGATAGTAGGTAATCCAGTTTTTAGGTGCCTGCAGGGGAACATGAGGAATTGGGGTTGCCCAGTAAAGAAAGAAAGGGGCATCCGACTTTTCATCCACAAATTGAATCATGGCATCAAACATGAGCTCCGGAGCGTAATCCTGCTGATTAAAAAAATCATAATCGGGATTGCCACCGGTTAAGGCAAAGCCACTATGTGGCGGAATGGTGTCATTATTCAGATGAACCCGATGTTCGTTTTCGTAAAGATGGAGTGGATAATAGGTATGGGCCTGTCGCTGGCAGTTGTAACCGTAGAAGGTATCAAAGCCCATTCGATTCGGGATAGAAGCCGTATGCGGAGCTCCAAGGCCCCATTTTCCAAAAATTCCGGTTCTGTACCCTACCGTTTTAAGGTGTTGCGGCAGCAATACTTCATCTTCCGGCAAAGGACGTTGCCCTTCTAAGGTAGAATCCTTAGCCATGGCCCGGTAATCCCATACCTCTCCCCGTTCACGCCATTCGTCGTTACCTCGAATATAGGCATGTCCGGAATGTTTACCCGTTAAGAGCATATATCGCGATGGGGCACAAACGGGTGCGGAGGCATAATGCTGCGTAAACAGCATACCGGAGGCTGCCAGTTTATCCAGATTGGGAGTTTCAATCCGCTTTTGACCGTATACCCCGAGGTCTCCGTAACCCAAGTCATCTGCCAATATGTAAATGATATTTGGGGCCTTTACCCAATCCTCTGCAGTTTCCCTGATTTCATTTTTGCAGGATAAGCATAAAATCAAAAAAAAGAAAACAAATGAATACAGCGGAAATCCGGATTTATAAAGAATGGTGGGTTTAGCCATGAGCTTGGGGTATTTCACATTTGGTATTCTTCTAAAATACAAAAATTTCAGAAGTACGATACCCCCTTAAATTCCTCAAATAAATGGTTATTGTAATTGAAAAACTCAGCCTTTATGCCTTTTACGGAATAGTGGCGTACTCACCATCCAAAGCGCAAATCCACTCAAAACCGTAATGAGTCCCATTAAGGAAAAGATTCTGAGTACAAGGGTATTAAAATCATCTCTCCCCTTGTAATCCATGGTATGGGTCATCCATAAAAAATCGAACCAGCGCCAACTGCGATGCCGAACCGTTTGAAATTTCCCATCGGCAATAGAGACGTAAGCTTTTAATTGATTGGGATCATCATAGGTCAGTTCAAAGGCGGGCAAAGGTTTATCCCGATACTCGTGATGGGGTCCCACCTGGTGTATGGCCTTTGCTTTCACAACGTGAAAATCAGTTCGAATATTTGCTGCCGCAATGGCGATAGCCTCTTCGGCGGTAATTCCCGACCGCATTTCACCACTTCGGGCATCAATCAACACCTCATTATTGATCCAATAATGGGGTTTTGCGGCAATATTGCGAAGCTCCAAAGTAACAATAGGCTCAGAGAAGGATATTTGAGGAGACAACAACCCGTCAAAAGCAACCGGCTTCAGAGGTTTGATTCGATAGTGATCACCGTGAATTTGATCGATATCGGTCCAACTGAAATAAAGACCACTGACGGTCCAAAAAAGGAATTGAACGCCGAGAAAAATGCCCAGATAAC
>JBJOHX010000056.1:0-13566 GCA_046047415.1 Bacteroidota bacterium | reverse complement strand
AGGCTCCGAGTTTGACCCCATTCATTCGGTACAATTTACCCCGGACGAACTCCGGGCAGCGGTAGAAGCTGCGGAAGATTGGGACACCTATGTGGCGGTTCACATCTACAATTCAGATGGGGCTATCCGGGCTTTGGAGGCGGGTGTAAAATGCCTGGACCATGGCCACCTCATGAACGAAGCAGCCATTAAACTGCTAAAAGAAAAGGATGCCTGGTTGGTTCCGCAGGCCTATTGGATTGATGCCCCGGCAGATCTGTGGGCGCCAGGTCAGGACCAGATTCCACCAGAGATCTCAAAAAAAGTCAATATTGTGCTGGAAGGCACCAAAAAGCAAATGGATTTGGCTAAAAAATACGAGGTAAACCTCGGGTTTGGCTCCGACGCCTACGGCGGATTAGGTCTGGAATCCCTGGCGCTAACCGAGTTTACTGCCCGCCTAAAATGGTATTCACCAGTAGAGATACTAAAGCAGGCCACCTCCGGAAATGCAGCGTTGTTGGGACTATCGGGAAAAACCAATCCCTATCTGGAAGGCCCCCTGGGAGTGATACAACCCGGAGCCTATGCAGACGTGTTACTGTATGATGGCAATCCACTGGAAAACCTTAGCGTGGTAACCGACCCCCAAAAGTTTTTGAAACTTATTATTAAAGACGGGAAAATTTATAAAGACGCCCGCTTATAAAACGGTTTTTGGAGCGGCTCAATGCTTCGGACGCTTTTAAGCCGGAAGCGAGCTTTGGCAGTAGGCCTAAATTGCATAAGTGTAATTTAAGAGCCCTAAAGGCGGCTTCCCGAAACAAAGACTCTTAAGATTAGCTTTACTTAAATAGATAATATATTAGCTATTTTTTGTATATTTGATAGATGTAGCTAATATATTAACTAATTATTATGCTTAAGTACAGTGTCGAAAAACTTCCTTTAGATGTCCGTTTAGAACTTGCACAAAAACATAAAAGCCTCCGAAAACAAAAGGGGCTTTCTCAGCAAGACCTGGCCGAGCGCTCTGGCGTGTCTTTAGGCAGTTTAAAGCGTTTCGAAACCCAAGGTCAGATTTCTTTGGAATCGCTTTTAAAATTGGTGTTTGTATTGGGCCGGCTATCAGATTTTGAAAGGGTTCTTGAACCCGAAAAAAACCTAAAGCAAATTGAAAAACTATTTAATTCATAGCAATTCAATTGGAACCAATTAAAAAACTACATGTTTACCTCCGGTTTTCGGAACCCGAAATTCCAGTTGGACAATTGGTCTCCGATAACGGAATTATTTATTTTAAATTCGACGAAACCTTTCTAAAAAGAGGTATAGAAATTTCCCCTTTTAAACTTAAAATTTCAGATTCAATTTTAACAGCGGATATTTCATTTTTTGATGGGTTGTTTGGAGTATTCAATGATTCCCTGCCCGATGGATGGGGTAGATTATTGGTAGACAGATCGTTGATTTCCAAGGGAATACCCCTAAATAATATTACACCTCTGGATCGATTGGCCTTTGTGGGTTCTGGTGGTATGGGTGCCTTAATATATAAGCCATCTCGTAACACCGACGTTAAGGGTAACCGGTTAATGGAGTTGGATGAAATTTCTCAGGAGACCTATAATGTGCTTTCTGGCGCACCGTCTGAAGTAATTGATGCCTTGTACCATCTTGGTGGTTCCTCCGTTGGAGCGCGACCTAAAATATTTGTGGGGTATAATCCGGAAAGCAATCACCTGATTCACGGGCAATCCAAACTCCCTCAGGGCTATGAGCACTGGATAATCAAATTCCCGTCAACTATCGATCTACCCGATATTGCGCAAATAGAATTTGCCTACTATAAAATGGCGTTGGCCGCTGGAATTGAAATGTCGGAATGTAGATTATTCACTGGAGCATCGGGGAAAACCTATTTTGGCACCAAACGGTTTGATAGAATTCAGAATGACCGATTGCATTTACATTCCGTAAGCGGGTTATTACATGATAATTTTCGGTTCAGTAATTTAGATTACGGACACATAATGGACTGTGCTTTTCGGCTCGAAAACCATGTGAAGGCCTACAGTAAAGTAATTCGCTTAGCTGCATTCAATGTTTATAGTCACAATCGGGACGATCACAGCAAGAATATTTCCTTTTTAATGGATGCTACCGGGAAATGGAAGTTGGCCCCGGCCTATGACCTAACCTTTTCGAACACCTCGCATGGGATGCACAGCACTACCATTGCGGGCGAAGGTAAATCACCAGGAGCGCAGCATCTCCTTGAATTGGCAACTGCTTTTGGCATGAAAAATCCAAAAGCCATATTTAACGCGGTAAAAAGTGCCGTGGCCGACTGGAAAATCTACGCACAGGACGCGGGCGTCAGTAAAGGTTCTACTTCAATAATTTGGGAAGCATTGAAAAAAATAAACTCCCTGAAGTAGGGCTGCGCTCACTTCAGGGGCATAATCAGGAGCACTAAACTTCTCTTAAGCAATCTGAGTTAATAATCCGCACCTGCCTCATTCTGGCGATTGTCCTTCATAGCTATAACAATCACCCGTTTTTGATCATAAATGTAAAAAACCGTTGTATTCTTGTGAATTACAGCCCTTCTCAAAAGGTTTTGGGTAGCAGATTCCGGATACAACGTGGGAAAATAAGATACGGTTCGTTCAAATTGTCTTAGTAATCTTTCAAACTTTGTTACCTCCTTTTTGGTGAAATGGAACTCCAAATATACTTTTATAGCTAAAGCATTTTTGAGGGCACGCCTCGTCCAAATAACATTAAGAATCTCGCTCATTCACAAGACTCTTCCAGAATTCCTCAGAATCAATAATGGAACCTTGCTCGTAATCCTTTACTCCTTCAAGAATATTTCTTTTTTCACCCAAACTAAGTTGTTCCCACCAATCAGAATCATTCCCTTCGTAAGATAATTTAACAGCATTAAGGACGCCTACCAACGAATCATCTGTTAATGTATTAATCCACTCCGTAAGTTCTTTCTTGATATTATCTAATTCTGCTGCGCTCATCTTAAATACTGCATTGAGAACGAATCTGGAAACTTTTCTAAATGTGCTTACCGGTCCGCCTTTGTGTTTAGCCAATCTATTTCACAAATTACGAATTTGTTACTGCAATTTTAATTCAACTAGATGAAATATTGTTTAATATCAGGAATATTGAAGAGTCCTAACGCCTACGGGTAACCCTGATTTGGATATTTTCGATTTGCTTAGCGCTATGAATTACTTCATTAAATTCTTAAATCTTTGCGTCAATAAACTGGCATACGCCTCTTTCAATTCCTTGGATAAAAAACTTTGATCAATCCAGAATATCCAAGCAGGAAAACGGCTTTCGAAAACCTGATGAATACTTACAGTTTAGCATTCAATTATTTGACTCCAAATAAAGGCAAGTAGAGTCGGCTAAAACACCCCAGAAAACGTGAGCCCAACGGCACTGGCATTAAATGGGGCGCCGTAGTAGTCCGAATAGGTAAGTGCGGTATACGACAATCCAATGCCCTTATACGCCACCTCAAAAATGGGCCCAGGGGAGCTGGTTAAGGTAAAATTATCCCCGAGACCGCCAGCATTAAATCGGATGTTTTGATGACTTACAATTCCGGCTCCAATGCGCCAGCTGGGATGAAACACCCAGTTTGCAGTGAATATTAGCGGAATACGCGTTAGGCGTATGTGGGCGTTATCTGCAGCGGTGGTAACGTATTTAAAACCTACGCTACCTCTTAGCCGAAATTGCGCTTTGGGCAAAAAGCTCAATTCGCCTCCAACCCCGAGGGATACCCCTTGCCCGGCGTTTACGTTTTGCGAATTACCGTTGGTAAAATCGACTGTGGCTACCGGTTCTCCCCCCAATTCGAGCGCCATCTGCAGCAGGGGCCTCAATTTTAGGCTGGGTTGATTTTCCTGCGCATAGGCGTTTGACAAACAAAGACTTGTGATAAGTGCGAAATGAAATATGCGGCGAAAGGTGGACGGTTTCATGTGTTTAATTGAGCTAATTTTTTGCGGTGGCGAAGATACTTTTTAGTTTGAGAATTCTGAGGTGGATGCTTGCCAAAAAGGTTCAAAAAATGGTACCTTCTATAAAATTTAAAGGCTTTTTTAAAATATCGTGTAACAATTTCAAAAAAACGAACTCTTTCTATATTAGAAGAACCCGGAAATACAATCCAAGGCTATGAAAATACTACTGCTTACTTTTTGGTTGATTATTAACCCTTCCAAACAAGAAATTGCCACCACCGATGGGGGCAAAATTAAATTTTACAACACGGAATGCTACACCAAAGACGGAGTTTCGGATGGATCTATTTGCGACATCATCCTGGAAAAATATACCGAAAGTGGGAAACTGGAGTGGCAGACCAAAATCGGAGGAAATTCCTGGGATTACGTAGAAGCTGTGCTGGAAGTAGCGAACGGGTTTTTGGTGTTGGGCAATACCAGTTCCTATGGGGTAGGCAATCTGGATGTGTATTTAACCAAACTGGATGCCAACGGAAAGGAACAGTGGTACCGTACCTACGGTGGATTTTTTAACGACTACGGAAGAACCATCATCCCATCCGGCGATGCAGACGGCGGTTACATCATAAAAGGCGAAAAACAACACTGTGTAGAACAAAATGTCTCCGAAAAATGCTACACCAAACCCCTGTTTATAAAGGTGGCTGAGAACGGAGACAATCTGTATGAGGAGTAAGTGGTATACCTATTCGCCTTCTAACTGAACCATATAACTTAGATTGGACTTTATGCCCCGGCTGTCTACCGAGCCAATACGGATATACACCCCCTCTGCCGCAATATCGCCCAGAGCGGCGCTAAATTGCGATTCTCCATAGGTGTTGGTACTTATCTGAACCGCTTCCGATGCCAGCGTGAGCACCTGCACACCGGTTTCCTCGGCAAAGGTAAACGGAGCGTTGCTGTAGTAAATTTTCCAGGAGGCGATCTGTCCCCGCACCTGATTGGGGTCGTAGGGCTGAGAGGCATCGTCGTTCTGCATGGGAAAGGCGGCCTTCCAGCGCAGCGTTCCGTTTGCAGTGTTAAAGGAAATCTGTTCCAATGGGGTAAGTATCGGATTATCTGCAATCTCGAAGGTGAAATTTCCGGTAGATAACAGAACCGGAGAGTTCGGGTAATACGGATTCAGGCTGCCATCGGTCAGATCCAAGTCGTCATAACCGCGCAGCGGTCCGGCCGGAACTACATCCATTTTTCCGTCCCCGTTTAGGTCGATTAGCGAAATATAACCGATACCAAATTTGGGTGCCGGGGTACTAGATGCCTCATTTAGGATAAATTCATTGGTGGTGGATTGATTTTCGAATACATAGATGATTTGATTGTCGGTGTAGTCATCTTTTAGGATAATTAAATCCTGGTCGCCGTCCTGGTCCAAATCCATCCCCCTAAAATCCATGCCAAAATTCACCGGAATTTGAATGTAATACGGGCCAAAGGTACCGTCGCAATTCCCTTTTTTGATTACGATGTCACTAGACCCCCAAAAAATGAGGTCCAGGCAATCATCCCCATTAAAATCGATTAACTCCTGAGTAAAGGACATGGTTTCTAATTCCCAGGTCATATCGGATTGTACCAGCATGGCCCTTTGGGGCGTAAAATTCCCCAGTCCGTCATTGAGGTAGGTGGTAATGCCTTCTTGGGTATTGTGCCACATCCCCATTACAATGTCGATATCCCCATCCAAGTCCACATCCCCCAGCGCAAATCCGTGGTAATAGCCGTCGTCTGGGCCATTGGCCATTCTACTGCGCTTTTCCAGCGTTTTTTGTTCCCAGCTTCCTGTTCCGGAAGACATCACCACATCAAAATACGAAAACTCCTCGGCCTCGCGCTCCGGATGGCTTACCGCTACCACGTCCAAAATCCCGTCCCCGTTTAAATCTGCAGACATCGCCTTGCGGTTAAAGGGCTGTCCGGTATTGTTTTGTATGCGGTTTGATTGGTCTTCGAATTCTTGAGTGCCCGGATTGTAGAGATACATTTTAAACGGCACAGATTCCTGCTCGGAAGTCAGAAAGGAAACAAACAGATCGGTAAAGCCGTCGTTATTAAAATCTTTGGTGAGATATCCCCTGCCCGCGGTCCATTCATTGAGCTGACTCAATTCTGATTCTATATACCAGAAGGACGAATGGGTGCCCAGAACCCTATCGAACTGATTCAAATTCAGATTGGTTCCGGAATAAGCCTGAGTTCCTTCTAAAAAGGGAGAAATGGGCCTGGAAACCACTGCCTGAAGTGCAATTAGTCTAAAATTGGCGATTAGTGTAAGGTTAGCAGACACCGTTATCTCTCTTGGGTTATCGGTATTCCCATCAGACCAGCCCGTAAACAGATAGGCGGCATCAGGTAGGGCGGTAAGGGTAACCTTTGCCCCCTGCTCATAGGTACCTCCCTGGGTATTTACGGTTCCCCCCTCCCCTGCAGATACGGTTATTGTATAGGTTTGGGCTCCGGTTTCTTTGGGAGTCTCGGTATCTTTTGAACAAGACCATAAAAGGGCCAATCCGGCCAGGAAAAGGGAACGCAGTATCCTCATAACCTTAAATGATATTTTAATATGATCGTTCAATATAAAGCAGTAATTCCAAAAATATTGTATTTAGGTCTGTATTTATGGGGGTTTAGCGGAAAACCAAAAGCCTGCTTTACTTAAAAAAACAGGCTTTTTGCTTAACTATAATTTAAAAATGGAAACTAAATTCGGCCAATGTTATCCCGCCCGCCAAAACCAAAAGGCAAATCAGGACCCACTTCTTCATGTTGCGTAATTTTTCTATTAAGTTACTAAACTTGCTAAAAACTGTAGAAAGAAATTAGTATCATTATAATGCGGGTAATTTATATTTTGGTTTTAAACCGATTTTTAAAATTGTATAAACCTGAATAAAATCAACTTAGAAATAATACATGATTTGATTACAATTTCAAAGTCCAAACTCCATCATTCCTAAAGTAATAAAATAAATTACGAGCTTCTACATATACAAAGTAGCTTTTAGTCATTATTTGACTTGGAATATCTCCCGATTCTTCAATGACACGCCATCCCTTATCAGTGTTAGAAATATCAAATATTAACAAATCGAAATCCCAATTTTCAATTCGTGTATACATATTAGGAGAATATGTGGCCATTGGTAGATAGCCAGCATAATTAATTAAAATATTGTTTTGATAATTATAACCCATAGCCCCATACTTTCTCATCCCAGGGTCGAAATCGGAAATCTGAGTTACTGAATTATCTTCCAGGTTAATTTGCCAAATATCAGATTGAAAACAATAAACTCCCACATCAGTAGCAGATGGAATAGTTTCGAGGTTTGAACATTCTGACTCACGCTGATTCCCACTTTGATTTCCTATGCCACCAAGCACATATATCTTAGAATAATCTTGATTCGGAAAAAGTGATGCATTAGTTCTTTTCTGAGGTGAATTCAATGAATTTGGTATATCAATAACCCATCCTGAAGTTACATCTAAATTTGCCAAAGAATTTTTAACCGAAAAGTATCCATACCCAAAAATTTGCCCAATTTCTTTAGTAAATGGATTATAGAAAAAACTGGCATTATAATGATTGGCATCAAAAGCGGAAGATACTATTAGCGTACTCGAAAGATCTGTCAAGTCCATTTCATAAACTGTTTCTCTTCCCGCTCTTAGGTATTCAATTTTTTTCTTTTCTGGGTTATATATAGAGTGGTATCTTGGCGAAAGGTTGTATTGAACAATTTCCTCTTCGAATGAATTTAGGTCAATATTATACTTTATGAATCTATTGCCCGTATTCGATAAAATATAAATTTGGCTATCTTCCTTATTTAAGGCGTATTGAGTAATTTCATGGAAACCATCCAAATTAAAATTTGAAGGCATATTGCTCACATCCAGTACTTTAGTCCAGATACCCTTTAAATTTTCTGATGGGGTTAGATATCTCTCCTCAACCTCAAAAACCTCACAATCACAACTCAAAATATTTACACCTATATCCGAAACTTCCAAGATATACTTATAATGTTTACAAGTCTCTACCAATCCTAAATCCGCAGATAAATTATTACCCAAGATGTCGGTAACCTCAAAAACGACATTTGTTAACCCAGATAGCACATATCCATAGTACATCCCTTCTTTTATAGGCATCGACATTGTGTTTTCACCAGAGTTCAATGTGGCCGATGTAACCTGTTGAGAATCTACTGTAACAAGGGCATAATCCGTTTCTACCGTTAAATCCAATTCCACATTAGCTTGATCAATTGAAATGGACTCCTCTGATTCGCCGTGCAGCGGCAAAAAATCAGCAAATGGTGTTCCTGATTCAATGGACGGGATTACCTGCCAGGTATAACTGCCGTATGGGAGGGAAATGGATAGGTTTTCGGACTCGTTTTGATTGTATACGAAATCTTTGGCCTGTCCTGAGGCCTCCGAAATGAATCGGATGGTGAGTTCCGGGTCGTACGAATGTATAAACTCAGAGTCTGTTTTTCCTGTAACCCCAGAGGTGCCGTCCAGCTTCAGTGAAAACTCGGTCTTTAGATTTAGATTCACTTTAATGTTAACGGAATCGGTTTCAATTCCTGATTTGTCTTTACTACATCCGAATAGGACTATAAAGGAGGCGAGTAATAAATGTTGAATTTTCATTTTTACAATTTTTAAACTCTAAATTCAAAGTCTTTATGTTTTAAGATTTCAGACCTGAACGAATCACCTTGGGGTGATATATTTAATTATTCTATACAATTTGTTATTACTGGTTTCGGAAGCACCCAGGCAGGGGTATTATAACTAAAATTGGTGCATTCAATTACTCTGGAAAGATCCCATCCCGATAAATCCTGATTGAAAGAAGTTGCTCCGTAAAACATTTCAGATACGCCGGTCACTCCCACTAAGTTCCAATTCGATAGATCCTGATTAAAGGAACTGGCATTTTTAAACATAGCATAGGTGTTGGTCACTGCAGGAAAATTCCAATTGGAAATATCCTGATTAAAGGCGGATGCACCTCCAAACATTCCCATAATTGAATTTAAACTACTTACATTCCAATTACCTATATCTTGATTAAATGAAATAGCCTCGGAAAACATGGCAAACATGCTGTTTACTTTAGATACATCCCAATCCCCGATATCACTATTGAAGGATCTGGCATTATCAAACATACCGTGCATGTTTGTGACGCTGCTTACATCCCAATTTCCTATATTTTGATTAAATAAACCTGCAAAGCGGAACATCATAACCATGCTGGTAACTTTAGAGGTATCCCACATACCTATGTCCTGATTAAACCTGCCTGCAAGATTGAACATCAGGGTCATATCGGTTACATTCGATGTATCCCAATTACCAATGTTTTGGTCAAATGAGCCTGCTCCACTAAACATGTTATTCATGTCCGTTACATTAGAAGTATCCCAACTGGAAATATTCTGATTGAAATTACCTTGACCGTTATTGAATAATAAAGACATATTGGATACCCGGGTGGTACAAACATTTTCTACGCTTTCGCCATTTGCAACCCTATCGCGCAGCATCGCTTCGTCTACCACGGTATAGGTTATGCCGTTTATAATTCCGGAGTCTCCTATCTCGGCCCATTCATAGGCCTTTACAGTTACCCCATTTTCATCCAGGTAAACGGGACTTAAAGCACATCCCGTTTCATTGACAGGAACCCCTTCCGGGGTATCGGCACATGAATCTAATGCATCGGTTACCCCATCTCCATCGGCATCTAAAATTCCAAAATGGGCTATAATTTCATAATCCGTATCCATTACTAATGCTAATGGATTATTGGAGCTTTCATACGCACCGGACCAGCCTATAAATACATAATTTTGATTTGGTGTGGCGTAGATATTTACCACCTCATCTTCATCGAATGCTCCTCCATCAGGATCAACGGTGCCGCCTTCCTGGGGTTCGATAGTAATAGAAATGGAATACGTTTGAACTTCGTCGTCATCTGATTGGTTTCCATTGTCTTTGTTGCATGCAAAAAGAGTTAGGACTGACAGGATAACAAGTTTTTTCATATCTGGTTGGTTTAAGGCTTTTATATAATCTGAAAATCCAATGCTATTAGATTCTTTTTTAAGTAAGCAGTAGTGACTTAATACAGACCACTAAAACACAGGAAACCACCCCCAGAAGTAAAACCAAGGTGAAGAGTTTATAGAATCCATATTTCATGACACAGTAACTTAATTACTCTCTAAGAAAATAAGGATTGCTAAAATGCGGAATACATATCCGGTAACTTGGGTATCGGCTCGGGATGATACCAAATTTTAGAAGGCTAATAAAATCTATATTAAATTGATTTTCAGTGTATTTCTAAAAATGCTGGAGCGGTTAATTTATGTAATCGGTAACAAATCGGTTACTTACCGTAAATCTTGTATTGCACCAATCTTTTATCGTGTGATAGACGTTTTCGCTCAATTAATGTGGCCTTTTTCTTTTCCTTATACACGGCATTAATGGCCTTTACTAAACGAGATCGTTTTACCTTACGATAATCAGGGTTGTCGATGTGGGTAATACCTAAAAGCTCGTCTAAGGTATCTACTGTCACAAATTGATTTGCATAGGGGACTAATCGCCCAATTATCGCATCTATATCCCCGTTTGAATCTTCCTCCACACCAACCTCCCATTTAGGAGGTCTGGGAACCAAATTAGGTAGGGCTTTATTTTTATTTCGCAGCACTATAACGTAACCCCCCAGCCCCAAAACGACAAAAGATAACAGTAAAAGTAATGGATTACGCCAATCGTTTTTCGCCGGGTTTGCTTCGGTAGCTGCATCAAGAAGCTTAACCTCGCCTACCTTTTTAAAAGAAATCAAGCCCTTTTCATCAAAAGAATAATGTACTCCCGGTCCGCTCTCATTGAAAAACCAGATTTCATTTTTGAATGCATAGGTCATGCTTGCCTGTTGAATTGGTGTATAATCTACTTTCTTGAACATTAGTCCTAAATCTTCTTTGTCAAAAAGCAAAAAACCATGCTCAGCCTGGTAGCGATATAAATACACACCAAAATCCTGAAGATCAAAGGAAGCGTCCATCCATAAGGTAATTTCTGAGGTGTTTGGTATTCCTACGGCAACCTTTTGCCAGGTTTGTTCTTCAAAGTCAAAATAAAATCCATTATTTTCTAATTGATTGAGACCTGACGACTGATTTACATAGGCCCCCATAATGGACAATAAGCCAAACTCAGCATTAAATGCCGCATGTCCCATATAATAAGGTGGCAGATACCTGGCCGTTAAATTTTCCCAAGTGCCCGATTTGAAATTAAAGTTCAGAATTTCGCTATGGGCCTGCCAAAAACCGTATTTCCCATAGGAATAAAGTTTACCGTCACGAATAAAGAAATCGTTCCGGCAATTAAAGCCTGCCGCATAGCCTTTATACAGGTTTACCCATTCACTTCCGGACCATAAGAGTACATCGAACCGACAGGTAGTAAGGGCAAATATCTGCCCGTCCAGGGGTAAAATAGTTAAAGGAACCTGATTTTCTGAAATGGGATGGTGTAATAGGCCCTGCACCATTTCCGGAGAAATCCCGGCGGGTAATTGGGTCCAGTCAAAAGTGTCAAAAGAATAGATTGGATTAATGCGCAACCAATCAAAGGCCGGTTCTTCATTACTGGCTGCAGCAATCTGCCCAATCCCAAGAAGCATGGAGATTACAAGCCATTTTTTCACCACTCGCAACTTTTTCCTAAAAGTTACAAATCTTAAGAAAAATAGACCAGAGAAATTAGTATCATTATAATGCAGGTAATTTTATGACCCCATTAAAAAGGAAAATTGTTGGCTTTACGGGTAAATAAAGGACGCTCCTAAAACCCATTTCGGATATTCGTTCTTTTGATAAGAAAATTCACTTTTTGACTTCAGGTGCAGAGTTTAAATGTTCCTAGGGGATTGCACATGATGTTATTTTGCAGTTGGGTTAGACTCAATTTTCTATTTCAAACTAATCTATTATACCTAATTCTTTATTTGCCTGATGATTCGGTTCCCATACAACCGCATGGAATCTGCGTTGACCTTCATGGCATCGTAATACCAGGAAACATTGGCAAAAAAATATCGCAGCTCACGTTTGGCTTCCAAAGAAATCTCCCGTATTCCTTGTTTTTGATCCACCTCTTTAAGGGGGTACCTCCACACTTTTCTGTAGAGTTCCGGCTCGGTGATTTTGGGGACTAATTTTTGAAGGTATACCGCATACTCATCACTCAACAATTTTTCCACCAATTTCAAATCCGTTAGAAAATATTGATATTTAAGTACATAATAACTTAAACTGTCTGATTCCTCATTCTGTATTATCCCAGCCTCTTCGGCCTGGGTGAGGCTTTTATCACTTGGCACAAACATGTATGCCACGCTATAATTTACCATGGTGTTGTAATAATCCTTCTGATCGACCTCAATGGGGTTTAATGAAATTAGTGAGTCCATTCGGTCTATCATGGACAGATTAAAATCTGCCTGACGTATGTACTCCTCTATTTGTTTGAGGTCTTTTTTGACATCGCGTTGAATCGCATTTTTTAGTTTTACAACCCGTCTGCTATCGGCAAGATCATTCCGGTAACTTTCTGCCCAAAAGCCCAGGAAAACCGCCAAAAAGACCATCAAAAATTCCAAAAAATAGGCTTTCCAGGATTTCATTGCTTCAAATGATTTGATTCTATCTCAATTTCGTGCATTAAAGCTGTGGCCTCTGTCTTTAATTGCCCCAACAGGGCTGCGAGATTGCGTTCTACAAAAATGTCGTTAGAGGCCCAGAAAAAAAAGGAGTTTACTTCCTTGTCATTACCCAACAGGGGTGGATCCCAGTCCATTTCCTGCATGTAATACAATTTTCCCTGGTGCTTTTTGGAGTCAAATAACACGGATAAGGCAGCCGGCTCAAACACCGCACTCACCGCTTCTTTGTAGGGGATATTGTAAAAATCCCGCATTTCCTGGATCTTGTAAATCTTCTCCTTGGCTGCCGAGTATTCGTTAATTCGGCTTATCAGTGAATGGTTTTGAATTAATCGAAATCCACCGGAATTCTCTAACTGACGCAGGGTGCCCTCCGTGCCGTAGAACGGTTCCCGAATGCTAAGAAAACGGGCAATATAATAAAGCTTACGGGTGGGCCAGGGCTTGGGGGTAGTCTTTAGAATCGTGTTTAAGGTGTCGAAATACTGATCTTTGGTTTCCTTAGACCAAATGCTATAATTGATTTTGACGGTATCTTGCCCCAAATCTTCCACTAACGAAGTCAGGTAGCGCTTTTCTAAGTCACGCTCCACCCGATATTCCCGGTAATTCTCTGCAAAAAAACCGAGGGTAACGGCCAAGAAAAGCAGGGTAAATTCGATGCTGTATTTTTTAAAATCATTCATATTAAAGCCCCTATTGAATTTCCCCAAGTGAAGATATTTGAGTGACCTTAAGCTAGCGATT
>JBJOHX010000055.1:0-2607 GCA_046047415.1 Bacteroidota bacterium | reverse complement strand
AGGCAATCATAGGGACCCGAATACCGCCCTCATAAACAAATCCCTTTCCCTTGCCGTATTCTCCCCTAAACGGTCCGGCACTCCTAAACCAATCCGGGTCGGCACCCCCGGCATAGGAAGGACCGTTATCGGAGGTGAAAATAATTAGGGTATTATCGTATTGACCGTTAGCTTTTAGCTTTTCAATAAGCTTACCAACCTGCTCATCCAAATAGGAAACCATGGCAGCATAAGCCGCCCGGGGAAACTCCTGTGGAAAATATCCGGTGCCGTTACCGGATTCAAAGGGTGGTTCAGGTCCAAACTTATTGCGATAGTAGGTAATCCAGTTTTTAGGTGCTTGAAGGGGAACATGCGGAATTGGAGTCGCCCAATACAAAAAGAAAGGCACATCCGATTTTTTGTCTACAAATTGCATCATGGCATCAAACATGAGCTCCGGAGCATAATCTTGCTGATCGAAAAAATCATAATCGGGATTGCCGCCGGTTAAGGCAAAGCCACTATGCGGCGCAATGGTATCGTTATTGAGGTGAACCCGGTGTTCGTTTTCGTAAAGATGGAGTGGATAATAGGTATGTGCCTGTCGCTGGCAGTTGTAACCGAAAAAGGTATCAAATCCCATTCGGGTTGGTATGGAAGCCGTATGCGGTGCTCCGAGGCCCCATTTTCCAAAAATTCCGGTTCGGTACCCTACCGTCTTGAGTTGTTGCGGCAGCAGTACTTCATCTTCCGGCAAGGGACGCTGCCCTTCTAAGGTAGAATCCTTGGCCATGGCCCGATAATCCCATACCGCTCCCCGTTCCCGCCACTCGTCGTTACCCCGGATATAAGCGTGTCCGGAATGTTTACCCGTTAAGAGCATGTAGCGCGACGGTGCACAAACCGGGGCTGATGCATAGTGTTGGGTGAACAGCATACCGGAAGCTGCCAGTTTATCCAGATTAGGCGTTTCAATTAACTTTTGACCGTAGGCCCCAAGGTCGCCATAACCGAGATCATCTGCCAATATGTATATGATGTTTGGAGCCTTTACTTCATCTTTCCGGGTTTCCTTGATTTCATTTTTGCAGGATATGCCGGAAATCAAAAAACTAAAAACAAAGGAATTAAGCAGAAATCCGGATGCAGTAAAAAAGGTGGGCTTGGCCATTAGCTTGGGGTATTTGACTTTTGGTATGTTTCTAAAATACAAAAAATCCAGAAGAACAATACCCTCTTAAATTCCTCAAAAAATGGTAATTGCACTGAAAAACTCAGCCTTTATGCCTTTTACGGAATAGTGGTGTACTTACCATCCAAAGCGCAAATCCACTTAAAACCGTAATGAGTCCCATCAAGGAAAAGAATCTGAGCACGAGTGAATTAAAATCATCTCTACCCTTATAATCCATGGTATGGGTCATCCATAAAAAATCGAACCAACGCCAACTGCGATGCCGAACTGTTTGAAATTTCCCATCGGCCATAGAAACGTAGGCTTTTAATTGACTGGGATCATCAAAGGTCAGTTCATAGGCAGGCAAGGGTTTATCCCGATATTCGTGATGGGGTCCCACCTGGTGTATGACTTCTGTTTTCACAATGTGAAAATCGCTTCGAATAGTTGAGGCCGCAACAGCGACCGCCTCTTCGGCGGTAATTCCCGACCGTCTTTGACCGCTTCGAGCATCAAGTAAAACGGTATTATTGATCCAATAATAGGGTTTTGAAGCAATATTGCGAAGCTCCAAAGTAACAATAGGCTCCGAAAATGATAATTGCGGCGACATCAGCCCGTCAAAAGCGATTGGCTTCGGAGGCAGGATACGATAGTGATCCCCGTGAATTTCATCGATATCGGTCCAACTGAAGTAAAGACCACTTACGGTCCAGAACAGGAACTGAACGCCGAGAAAAATGCCCAAATAGCGATGCATTTTCCGAATTTTCAACCCTGTTTTCCGCGATACCATATACCGCTAAGATATGGAAATAGCGCGTAATCTGAGTGCGTTGGTGATAACGGAAACTGAACTAAAACTCATGGCAGCTGCAGCAATCATTGGCGAAAGTAATACCCCGAAAAGCGGATAGAGAACCCCGGCAGCAATTGGCACGCCTAGCGAATTGTACAACAAGGCAAAGAATAAATTTTGTCTTATGTTGCGCATTACCCCAACGCTAAGTTTTCGGGCCTTTACCAACCCACTCAAGTCCCCATTAACCAAAGTAACGGATGCACTGGCTATAGCGACGTCGGTACCGGTGCCCATTGCAATTCCTACATCGGCCGCAGCCAGCGCGGGCGCATCATTAATTCCATCACCGGCCATAGCTACCGGTTTTCCGTTATCTTTCTTTTGCCGAAGTATGTTCAATTTTTCCTGCGGCAAAAGTCCGGCATAAAAGCCCGAAAGCCCTAATTCATTGCTTACGAAGCGGGCAGTATTTTCATGATCTCCGGTTAGCATTACAACCTCGAGGCCCATCGCCTTCAATTGATTTATTGCAGACCGGGAATCGGGTTTTATCGGATCAACAACGGTAAAATAGCCTGCCAATTTACCGTCAATAGCAATCCAGGATACGGTTTTTCCTTCGGATTGCAGACGTTCCACCGCACGA
>JBJOHX010000054.1:0-2556 GCA_046047415.1 Bacteroidota bacterium | reverse complement strand
ATTAGGTGAACCTTCATCGGCTTAAAAATACTACACCGGCTCGAGCTAGGCAAGAGGCCGGTGTAGGTAACCAAAAAATAACAGCTATTCCTAGTGTACGCTAAGAACCTTGATGTAAATTACTTCAGGATAATAACCGCCGAATACATATTCAGTTACAGGACATAACCATAGCTTATGATCTATTTCATCAGCTCCTATTTTTGTTGCATCATAGTATGCCCCGTAATCAACAGGGGCATGACCAACACTATCAAGTAGTTGTTTGTCCATGCCATAGTTTGTTTTAAGCAAATGATAATCGTAGTGATTTAGATTTTGCATTGTACTAAATTCACCTCCGATCTCTATTTTGACGCGTTTTCCGTTGTTGGAAATTTTGTCAAGAAATGTATCGGCTCCGGCAACCATCATAAGATTGGCTTTAGTGCCTAGGCCTGCGTCAAGAAATTCTGGGAGATCAATGTACCAGATTCCGTTTTCTTTGTAAAATGTGTGTGTAAGATTCACTTTGATATTAGTTTAAATTATTCATCCACTAGAGTAGGATGATTCACTGGGTTTTACTTCTCTGCAACCAGAGTCCGAAGACTCTGGCTTGACTCAGTTGTACATATAGACGCTCAGGGGCATAAACTTCTGATTGTCTTATGAGATACCTGTTTCAGCGATAAGCAGCCTATCTCTATCTGGTGTCGTGTCGGTATATGGATTCGTATTTCCAGGACAGCTCCAATTTTTATTTGGATTTCCGTCAGGGTTAGACCTGTCATGCGGTCGGACCTACGTTCCGTCTTTCCGATAATATCCTTTAACATGTACCTGTGCAACCGATTGTAAGGGCATCAATACTGTCAGAAGAATTAGTAGTATTTTCCTGACCGTATTTTTTTAGATTGCCACCAATCCTATTACTTTTTAGTTCCTTTTAAAAATTCACTGGGCACCGATCCCGAGCTCTTTTGCTCGGCATAATAATGAATAGAATGGGTTAGATCCTTTTGCATGGAAAAGAAATCCTGTTTTGAATAGTGCTTTGCCGAGGAGTCTTTCATGCTGAGCTGATTGGCCATTTGATGCACATCGAAATCGGCACCCAAAATTGTAAAGGACCAGTCGCCGGTTTCCTCCAATTCTTTAACCATCGATGATATGGCTTGGGGTGAAAAGCGCCGACTGGCGTTTTCCATTCCATCGGTCAAGATTACCACCACCACACTTACTTCTTTGGCGCGCAATTCGGGAGCAAAAAAGGTTTGAATGCGCGCCACAGAATCTCCAATGGCATCATTCAACGCTGTTCCTCCGTTTGGGTTGTAGTCTGCCGTGCGCAGTTCGGGCATGCTGCTGGCCGGCGAAAATCCAAAGTTGTGGTACACATCCGAGTTAAACACCGTAAGCGCTGCGTAAAAATGCTGTTCAGGATGCGCCTCTTGAACTTCACGTAGGGCTTTCAATTGAGCATTGAATAAATCTACGGTTTGCACGCGCACGTCCGACATTGAACCACTCTGGTCCAAAACAAAATGATAAACGGTTTTTGAATTTTTCATAAATGAGAGTTTTAATTTGTTGAATCAAAAGTCCAACATCTCTCATTCAATGAGCAATCTTTGCAACCTTGCAAGCCTTAAAACCGGCTTAGCACATTCCGTACAGATTGGATGTAACTGCCTGCAAATAAATTGACATGCACCAATAAGGGGTAGAGGTTGCAGATGGCCACCCGATCTTCCCAACCGGGTTCAAGGGCCCATTCTTCCGCATAACCGGAATAAAAGGCAGGATCAAAGCCTCCGAACAATCTGCTCATGGCCAAATCCATTTCCCGGTGACCGTAGTAAACGGCCGGGTCAAAAATAACGGCATCTCCGCTCAAATCAGAAATAAAATTACCTCCCCACAAATCGCCATGCAGCAACGATGGTTTTTCAACGGGGAAAATTTCTTGCAGTTTAGCACCCAGGCGATCCAATTGCTTTACCAGTTCTAAATCGGCTTTCCCTGAATCAACGGCCCTTTTAACCATTGGGGCTAAGCGGCATTCATAAAAAAAACTGGCCCAATCCGAACTGGGGGTATTTACCTGAGGAATGGATGAAATAAAATTATTGTAATCCAGTCCAAAAGCAGTGCCTTCGGTGCGGTGCAGGCGGGCCAGTTGGGCGCCAAATTCCGGCCAAAAATCATAATGGGGTGTACCACGATCAATCATTTCCATCACCAATATTTCCTGGCCTTCGGCTTCAATGACGCCGTACACTGTCGGCACACGCACGGCATTGGCCGAACGCAGCAAATCCAACCCTTGCCGCTCCAACTTAAACATATTGGGATGCTGGCTTGCCCGATTGTGCTTAATGAAGAAAGCTCCCTGATCGGTTTCTACCACTTCGGTTGAATTGACAGAGCCGCCATTTAAGGCCCGAATAGAGGCCACATTCACTGGAAATTTCAGGGCTTCTTCCAGCAATTGCTGTACGGCATATTTTAGTGGGTGTTGATTCATGACATTTATTTGTGCAAAAATGAGAAATATTTGTAGTTTTGCGACCT
>JBJOHX010000053.1:0-21752 GCA_046047415.1 Bacteroidota bacterium | reverse complement strand
GCCACCCAGTATTAAACCACCCCAGCATTTCGGGTTTTCTACGGCAGCCCTTGCCGCTCTCAAGAACCTTCTTGCATCCCACAAGGTGTGGGTATATCATTTTGGTAACCCCTACGCCTTAACGGAAATAAATGTAGATGCTGCTCTAGCCCTTATTATGGCCTATCAACCCTTAAAGGCCCTTCAAGAGGCAGCAGCCAATCACTTTATAAATGAAACGGTTCTTACAGGGCAGTTACCGGTAGCAATTACAGGCATATGAGCACCTCCAGTATAACCATCATTGGGCTCATGTCCGGAACCTCATTAGACGGATTGGATATTGCCCTGGTCAAATTCACTCCAGGAGCTGGAGCCTGGACCTATGCCATTGAGGCAACTCGAGGCATAAGCTATAACACGGAATTAAGAAACCGACTAGAAGACGCCATAAAACTACCTGGGGATGCACTACTTGCCTTTCATGCCGAATACGGGAATTGGCTGGGGTCTCAAGTTCGTGAGTTTTTAAATGACACCGGGGCAACCCCCAATGCCGTGGCCAGTCACGGGCACACCATACACCACAGACCAGATTTGGGATTTACCTTTCAGTTGGGAAGTCCGCAACACCTTGCGTTGGCCTGCGACCTTCCGGTAATAGGGGATTTCAGATACAAAGACGTAGCTTTAGGAGGGCAAGGTGCACCTTTGGTACCCATTGGAGACCGCATCCTTTTTGGTAAATACGATTTTTGTCTAAATCTTGGTGGGATTAGCAATATTTCCTTTGAACAAAAAGGAAAACGCATCGCATTCGACATAGGCATTGCCAACATGTTATTAAACTATCTGAGCAAGGGCGCCGGTTTTGATTTTGATGCCGGCGGTGCCTTGGCACGAACAGGAATAATCAACAGGCCCTTACTTCAGGCGTTGGACGCATTGCCGTATTACCATATGAATTTTCCGAAATCTACAGGTTTTGAATGGTTTAAAGCCGAAGTAATCCCGGTGATAAAACAGTTCCAAGATACTCCTTCGAACTACCTGCGAACGGCATCTGAGCATGTTGCCGGACAAATTGTAAAACAGATAACAGCCTTGCGCTCTAAAGCGGAAGCTACCGTACTTATTACAGGAGGGGGAGCTCGCAATACCTATCTCATGGAATTGCTGCGCCTAAAAAGCGATTCTCATATACAATGGATAATTCCAGATTCGGAACTAATTGATTTTAAGGAGGCCTTAATTTTTGCCCTTCTTGGGGCTTTACAACTGCAGGGCAAAACCAACGTTTTGGCATCGGTGACCGGTGCCCGAAGGGATTCATGTAGCGGTATCGTGTATTACCCGTAATGAATTTTAATCCGCATCCGTGAATTAGACACTTGCAATCCTACCGGTTTAAATCCGGCAAGCAAGCGGTGAAATGTTTAATTTTGTAAAAATTCAACAGGGATGCTAACTATAGGAATTGCAGGAGGTACGGGATGTGGAAAGACCACGGTAGTGGACCAAATCACTAGTGAATTACCAGATTCTGAGGTTGGTATACTTTCTCAGGACTCCTATTACCGAGACCTTTCGAACTTGAGTTTCGAAGAACGCTGCAAGGTAAACTTTGACCATCCGGCTGCAATTGACTTTGAACTTTTGGAATCGCATTTACGACAGCTTAAAAGCGGCATTCCTGTAGCTCAACCGGTGTATTCATTTAAGAATCACAATCGAACTTCTCAAACCATCCTCACCCCGCCACGAAAAGTGATGATTGTAGAAGGTATTTTGATTATGAGTCATCCCGGAATGCGAGATCTTTTCGATATTAAAATCTACGTGCACGCAGATTCTGATGAGCGTCTGATTCGACGTCTTAAACGTGATATTTCCGAACGCGGCAGGGATCTGGAAGAAGTTTTGGAACGTTACCAAACCACGCTTAAGCCCATGCACGAGGAATTTATTGAACCCACAAAGGAATATGCCGATATCATTATTCCCAACAACCGCTACAACACGGTAGCTGTCAATATTGTGCGAACCATCATTGCCGAAAAACTAATCTAATATGATCTGGAAGGGATTGCAACAAAAAAAATGGTTTAAAATTATTGGCAATTTGTACGTGCTAATACTTACCATTTTTGTGATTTGGATGTTATTTTTCGATCAAAATTCTATGCTCATTCACCTGGAATTAAGAAAGGAGATAAAAAAGCTAGAGGAACAAAAAGACTTTTTAAGGGATCAGATTAACCAAGACAAAGCACTTATTGAATCCCTCTCCAACCCCCGAGAACTCGAAAAATTTGCCCGAGAAACGTATTTCCTTAAAAAAGAGGACGAGGAAATCTACCTTATTGAATTTCAGGACAGCATTAATTCCAAGTCCCGTGATTAAAGATAATTGGTTTTCCGGACTTCAACCGGTCTCGACTCAGGAATGGAAAATGGCCCTGCAAGCCGGCCTTAAGGGAGGAGATTACAACGCATTGCTTACTTCTGAAATTTTAGAAGATATACGTATAAAACCTTTTTACAATCGGGAAGACCTTCCGCAAGGGGCACCTTTAAATTATTCTCTACCGGATTCCTGGAAAATTGGAACCTTCATTAGCGCCTCGGGTGTTGGTGTTTCCTTAAATGAATCCCATCCCAAAGACTTAGGAATAGACCGTTGGGTCCTACACTTACCTGAAACCCCAACAGATATTCCGGAATGGCTTGTAAATAATGCCAAATGCCCGGATTCCATTCAAATTATACCTGCCAATCCCTACACGTTTACATTCAAAAAGCTCCCTAATGCTGTAGTTGGTACGACCGAGGTACTACTCGATCCCATTGGAAAATTAGTACTTACTGGAAACTGGATAAAGAACAAACAGGCAGATTTGGACCTGTTGCCTGAAATTGCGCACAAGATCGCAGCCGCAGGCCTAAATCCAAGACTACTGATTCAGGTAGCTACCTATCAGCACGCCGGTGCTAATGCCGTTCAGGAAATCGCGTATGCCTTGGCACAGGCTTATGAGTACCTGAACTTAGCTACAGAAAAATCAATTGGATTCGAATGGTTGCAAGAACCCATATTTCAGGTGGCACTCGGAGGAGAATACTTTACCGATATTGCGAAAATTCGCGCTTTACGACACGCCTGGGCGCTATTGGCACAAACTTTGGAGCAACCTACAGCATGCCAAATTCAGGTGCAGCCAAGTTCGCGAAATAAAACCAAGTTCGATTTTAACACAAATCTTATTCGCACAACCATGGAATGCGCCGCAGGAATTTCTGGTGGGGCCAATTGCATTTTCAATCTACCTTACGATGTCTCATTTAAAGACTCAAATCCCTTTTCCCAACGTTTGGCACTCAATCAATTACTTATCTTAAGGCATGAAGCTGGACTCGGGCAGGCTAACAATCCCGCAGCAGGCGCATTTTATTTGGAAAGCCTCACCAACCAATTGGGTAAAAAGGCCGTTGCACTTTTTAAATCCATTGTACAAGGTGGCGGACTAATTGCACAACTAAAAAGCCATACCCTCCAGAAAAAAATTAGGGCTAGCGCCAATAAGGAACAAGAATTATTCAATACCGGCCAACGCGTCTTGGTGGGTAGCAATTTCCAGCCTGATTTACGCGAAGCAGCGGTGTTGGGAAGCCAACTGAGCACTTCTAGAAACGCTAAAAGAAAAACAGAAATAGAACCGGTTGTACTGCGAAGACTTGCAGAGCAGTACGAATTAAATCGAATGCAGCATGTATCGCGATAAAATTCAAAATATGCGTTGGGAAGCGCCGCTGGTTGGGGAATCCCTAAATCGGAATACAAGTATTCCTGAAAACGGAAATAAGGATTCAAATTTTAATCTTCATCATTTAAATTCGGATCTGGCCGCCGGCATTTCGCCCTATTTACGAGGGCCATACCCCAGCATGTACGTGCAACGGCCATGGACCATCAGACAATATGCCGGTTTTTCGACCGCAGAAGCAAGTAATGCATTTTACCGCAATAATTTAGCCGCCGGGCAGAAAGGACTTTCCGTGGCCTTTGACCTGCCAACTCACAGGGGGTATGACAGCGATCACCCGAGAGTTTCTGCAGATGTTGGCAAGGCTGGAGTTGCTATTGACTCCGTAGAAGACATGAAACGATTATTTGATCAAATTCCTTTAGATCAAATTTCGGTATCTATGACCATGAATGGTGCAGTAATTCCAATTTTGGCGTTCTTTATTGTAGCAGCAGAGGAACAAGGCGTTACACCAGCTCAGTTGTCGGGTACCATTCAAAATGATATCCTCAAAGAATTCATGGTGCGTAATACTTACATTTACCCGCCTTCGCCTTCCATGCAATTGGTTGCTGATATTTTTGTTTATACGAGCAAACATATGCCCAAATTTAACAGCATCAGCATTTCGGGTTATCATATGCACGAGGCCGGTGCCCCGGCGCACCTGGAACTCGCCTACACCCTGGCCAATGGGTTGGAATATGTAAGGACCGGAATAGCTGCGGGATTATCCCTAGACGACTTTGCTCCCAGACTTTCCTTTTTTTGGGGGATAGGGATGAATCATTTCATGGAAATGGCCAAGCTAAGGGCTGCGCGCTTATTGTGGTCTCAGTTGATCGAGGGCCTGGGCCCTAAAGATTCAAGATCCAAAGTGCTGCGAACCCATTCCCAAACCAGTGGCTGGAGCCTCACCGAACAAGACCCATTTAACAACATCACGCGCACGACCTTAGAAGCTGCTGCCGCAGTTTTTGGTGGCACCCAAAGCTTGCACACCAATGCTTTGGACGAGGCGATTGCATTGCCTACTGATTTTTCTGCGCGTATTGCAAGAAATACCCAACTGATTCTTCAAAAAGAGTTCGGATTAACACGAACCGTTGATCCGTGGGGTGGCAGTCATTACTTGGAATCGTTAACTGCAGCACTATGTGAAAAAGCCTGGAAACTCATTGGTGAGGTAGAAGTACTGGGTGGCATGACCAAGGCTATCGAAGCAGGTATACCAAAACTGCGAATAGAAGAAGCAGCCGCCGTAAAGCAGGCACAAATAGACAGTGGGCAAGAGGTAATCGTGGGGCTTAACCAGTTCCAAAATCCGGAGGAAGATCAATTGCAGATACTAGAGGTAGACCAAACGGCAGTGAGAGAGCAGCAAGAAAAACGACTTCACGAGCTGCGGTTACACAGAAATCAGGAAGCCGTTACAACGACTCTCAACGCTCTTAGAGCCGCAGCTGCT
The DNA here is from genome assembly GCA_046047415.1 of Bacteroidota bacterium. Classification (GTDB taxonomy): domain Bacteria; phylum Bacteroidota; class Bacteroidia; order Flavobacteriales; family Flavobacteriaceae; genus Robiginitalea. The sequence continues at coordinate 16,499 of JBJOHX010000053.1, read as the reverse complement.
GCTAAATTGAACGGGGATACGGACGGGAAAAAGCAAAATTTAGTAGCTTTAGCGATAGATGCCGCCCGAAACCGCGCAACACTAGGAGAAATTAGTCTGGCGTTGGAACAGGTGTACGGCCGGTATCATGCCCGCAATCAATCCATAACCGGAGTGTATTCTCGTGAAATGAAACGCGATTTATCCTTTGAAAAAGCAAAAGCACTATCGGATCAATTCGCCGAAAACGAAGGGCGGAGACCGCGAATCATGATTGCCAAAATGGGGCAAGACGGTCACGATCGGGGTGCGCATGTTGTAGCTTCTGCCTATGCGGATCTCGGGTTCGATGTGGATATTGGGCCACTTTTTCAAACTCCGGAGGAAGCGGCTAAACAAGCCGTAGAGCAAGACGTACATGTCCTTGGAGTTTCATCCCTAGCCGCTGGCCACAAAACTTTAGTGCCCGCACTGCTATCGGCATTGGCACATTTTGATCGTTCCGATATTATGGTTGTGGTTGGGGGGGTAATACCAAAGCAAGATTATGAATTTTTGCATCACGCAGGAGTGGCGGGAATTTACGGACCTGGGACCAAAATCAGTGAAGCAGCTATCGAAATCCTAAATTTACTACAAGAGGCGAGAGAAAAATAGGCAAACACAAAGGCTCTAAATCATTGAAATACTATAGAAAATAGGGCATAAAGCGCATTTTACTTTTCACGAAATGTTAACAATTTGACTTTTCTGAGAAATCAAATAATCGTATTTTTAACCCCAAACAAAAAGTTACAATGGGCAAAATAATTGCTGTAGCAAATCAGAAAGGAGGGGTTGGAAAAACCACTACAACGGTTAATCTTGCCGCTTCCTTGGGGGTATTGGAGAAAAAGATTTTATTGATTGACGCAGATCCCCAAGCCAACGCAACCTCTGGTCTTGGTGTGGTAGTAGACGAAGTTACCAACGGCAGCTATCAGCTATTGGAACATACGCAGCCCGTAGAAAAAACTATCATAGGGACCGATTCTCCAAATGTAGATCTGATACCAGCACATATAGACTTAGTTGCCATTGAAATAGAATTGGTAGACCAGGACCAGCGCGAATACATGTTAAAGAAGGCCATTGAGCCCATCCGGTCTCAATACGATTATATCCTTATTGACTGTGCTCCTTCTCTGGGATTACTTACACTCAATGCATTGACTGCAGCAGATTCGGTTATCATTCCCATTCAATGTGAATATTTTGCATTGGAAGGCCTTGGAAAATTGCTAAACACTATCAAAAGTGTTCAGCGCATTCACAATCCCGAACTGGATATTGAAGGTATGCTATTAACCATGTACGACCCACGTTTAAGACTTTCCAACCAGGTTCTGGATGAGGTTAAAAAACATTTTTCGGAAATGGTTTTCGAAACGATTATTCAGCGTAACGTAAGACTGAGCGAAGCTCCATCGTTTGGTGAAAGCATAATAAAATACGATGCAAGTAGTAAAGGTGCCGAAAACTATCTGAGTTTAGCACATGAATTGCTCCAAAAAAACAGACAAGCGGTATAATGGCAAAAGCGACGAAAAAACAAGCCTTGGGAAGAGGATTGTCTGCCTTATTGAGTGATCCAAATAACGATATTCAATCGGCTACAGACCAAAATGCCGACAAGCTGGTTGGAAATATTATTGAGCTCAATCTGGAATATATTGAAGTCAATCCCAATCAGCCTAGAACGAACTTTAATGAGGAAGCCCTTGAAGAACTGGCAGATTCTATTCGGGAATTGGGGCTAATACAACCTATAACTGTTCGAAAACTTGGCTTTAACCGCTACCAATTGGTTTCCGGAGAACGACGTTATCGGGCTTCTAAGCGCATTGGATTAGAGACAATACCGGCATACATTCGTTTGGCGAACGATCAGGAATCCTTAGAAATGGCTTTGGTTGAAAACATTCAACGTCAAGACCTTGATCCGGTGGAAATCGCTTTGTCGTACGAAAGACTTATAGACGAAATTGGACTTACTCAAGAATTGCTGAGTAAGCGTGTTGGGAAAAAGCGCAGTACCATTACCAACTATATCAGACTGTTAAAATTAGACCCCATTATTCAAACCGGTATGCGAGACGGATTTATTAGCATGGGGCACGGCAGAGCACTTATCAATATCGACAAACAAGCCGATCAATTGTCGATTTACGAAAAAATCTTAAGTAACAACTTATCGGTACGCGATACCGAAGCATTAGTTCGCGCATACCAGGAGAAAAAGGCTGGGGGAGCTACTGGGGCTAGTACCGCCAAATCCTTACCTGATTTTGCATCAGCAGGACTAGAGGCCTTAAGTTCATTTTTAGAATCACCGGTTACCGTGCAAGCATCCGGTTCAGGAAAGGGAAAAATTACCATTAGCTTTAAAAATCAAGAAGAATTCAGCAGGCTCAAAAAACGGATTACAGGTGCGTAAAAACCTTTTATCTCTGCTGCTACTGCTGCTATCCTGGGCCACGTGGTCTCAGGATAACCCAAATTCGGTTTCAAACAAGGACTCGGTACAAATCGAAACGAAACCAAAAAAGATTAAACGTACTTCAGAGACTTTTGCTTCTATTGACCCCCTGGCTCCTAGCAAAGCTGCTTTTTATTCGGCAGTTCTCCCGGGACTTGGACAGGCTTATAACAAGCGCTATTGGAAAATTCCGTTGGTTTGGGGGGCAATAGGCACTGGAACCTATGCTTATTTATTTAACGACGCGCTTTACGATCGATTCAGAGATGCCTTTAAACGCAGGCGTGCAGGGTTTACAGACGATGAATTCTGGGACTTGAACACTTCCGATGGCATTACACCCAGCTCGCCAAACTTGTCGAATGAGGCCTTACAAGATGCACAAGAACGCTACCAACGAGACAGGGATTTATCGTTACTCATAACTATAGGCCTATATGCCTTAAATATTATCGATGCCAATGTCGATGCGCATTTAAAACAATACAACGTAAACGAAGAATTGAGCATGCAAATGCAACCCTATTTGGAGGCGCATCCGATTTCCGGAAATCCGCATTACGGCATGGCTTTTCATATCTCATTTTAAGGACCTATGAAGATTGGATTATTTGGATTTGGCAAGATGGGACAAATGATAGCGCAAATCGCTCTTGAAAGAGGGCATGACATAACTGCAAGGGTTGATTCCCCAGAAGACCTTATGGATTTTTCGGCCATAGACCTTGCGATTGATTTCAGCAGTCCAGAAGCCGCGTTTAATAATATTAGCAGTTGTTTTAAAGCCGGGATTCCTGTAGTTAGTGGTACCACCGGATGGCTTCAGCACTATGACACCGCTCGTGAACAGTGCAGGGCTTTAGACGGGGCATTTATTTACGCTTCGAATTTTAGCCTTGGTGTTAATTTATTTTTTGAATTGAACAAGCATTTGGCCAAACTTATGCAAGCGGCACCAAACTATAATGCTGCGTTGGAAGAAATTCATCACACTCAAAAAATCGACGCCCCAAGTGGTACGGCAATAACTCTGGCAGAGGATATTATAGCAAACAGTTCCTACACCGGTTGGTCTAAGGAATCTGTAGTACCTGGTAAATTGCCTATATTTTCTTTGCGTGAAGGCGATACCCCAGGCACCCACAAAATAAGTTATCGCTCAGAGGTAGACCAAATTGACATTATTCACACAGCTCATAACCGAAAAGGATTTGCCTTAGGTGCCGTTTTGGCTGCCGAATGGTTGTTGGGTAAAAAAGGGGTTTACAATATGTCGGATGTGTTAAACCTCCGTTAATCGATTTGAACCAACACCCGAATTGGGCGTTATTTGAAAAAAAACAATATGGAATTTACACAGTGGATCCTCTTTATTTTCTTCGTGCAGCTGATTCACGGAGCAGGAACATGGAAATTATACAACCGCGCCGGAAGAAAGGCTTGGGAGGCATTTGTACCTATTTACAATGGCATTGTATTAATGCAAATCATTCAAAGGCCCAAATGGTGGGTACTTTTACTTTTTATACCGATCATAAATTTGTTAATGATTCCGGTTGTTTGGGTAGAAACCTTGCGCAGTTTTGGATACAACACCCTAAAAGATACCTGGTTGGGGCTACTTACCCTTGGATTTTACATCTACATTATCAATTATAAAAGTGAAGGCCAACACCAAGCAAATGGAATAGGCGCGTATATTTCGGCTCGGGATTTAAATCCAAAATCTGCTTCCGGCGAATGGGTGAGCTCTATTGTATTTGCTGTAGTTGCTGCGACACTAGTACACACATATTTTATTCAACCTTATGTAATTCCTACAGGTTCGCTTGAACGCACACTTAGAATTGGAGATTTATTATTTGTGAGCAAGTTTCATTATGGTGCGCGTGTACCCATGACTCCAATTGCCGCACCCATGGTTCACGATACCTTACCAGTCTTAGGAGTGCGATCCTATTTAAAGAAACCGCAAATTCCCTATCTGCGTTTACCTGGTTTTCAAGAAGTTAGCCGAAACGACCTTGTTGTATTTAGCTGGCCAGCAGATACGGTTCGTCAATTTTTTCGAGCAGAAAAACGCGTAGACAAACCTATCGATAAAAAATCGAATTATGTAAAGCGTTGTGTAGGTGTGCCTGGGGATACGTTGCAAGTTATTGATGGCTTTGTATATATCAATGGAAAGCAGCTGGAATTGCCGGATCGGGCCAAACCCATGTACGACTACACCGTATACGCTCAAAAAGGCGTATCTACCCGATGGCTCGAGCAGGTTGGTGCCAACGACTTTTTAAGAACCTATGTGGTTCAAGGTGCAGGTCGGCAACAAATTAACGCACTTCAATCTTATGTCTATCGTGCAGAATCACAAAATGGACAGATTGTCTTGCTAACACCGGCAGCCGGCCTTCCACTTGATGTCGTTCGCAAAGCCGGAATTACCCAAATTCGGGAAATTTCATCTAGGGATCGGTCCGTAGCACTTACCGATGAAATGGTAACACAGCTTAAAGGAATTGCAGGTGTGGATTCTGTGGTTAAGCTGATTGAGCCTGCAGGAGTACCTGGCTATAATATCTTTCCACAGGATGAACGGTACCCGTGGAATTACGACAATTTAGGAGCCATTTACATTCCGGGCAAGGGCGATAGAGTAGCATTAACCCCCGAAACCTTCCCGTTGTATCGTAAAATAATACGCGACTACGAAGGGCATAATGCCAAAATATCCGGGAATTCGGTACTCATAGACGGGGTCCCTGTAAATTCCTACACTTTTGCTCAGGATTATTACTGGATGATGGGAGACAACCGCGACCACTCGGAAGACAGCCGGGCTTGGGGTTATGTACCGGCCAACCATATTGTAGGCAAACCCGTATTTATCTGGATGAGTTTTGACAATTTTAACGAAGGTATGGCCCATTGGAAACCGCGTTGGGACCGTATTTTCACAACCGTTTCCGGAAGTGGCACACCCAATTCCTACTTTAAACATTTTCTGATTGCACTAGGATTGTATTTCGTGCTTGATTATTTTATTCGTAAACGGAGAAAAAAAGCAATTCGCGAATAATTCCATCATGAATATTTTATTGCATCCTGCCTATTTTCCGAATGCGGTAACCCTTGCAAGCATACTTCAAGGCGAGGTAATTTGGGAGGTTCATGACAATTACCAAAAACAAACCTATCGCAACCGCTGCATTATATGTAACGATCGGGGGAGACAACTATTGAACATCCCCATTCAGCATACCGGCGGTAACCAAGGCAGACAAGCAACCCGAAATGTCCGTCCGGAATGCAATTCAAAATGGCAGCGGCTACATTGGCGTAGTCTTGAAACCGCCTACCGCTCTGCGCCCTTTTTTGAGTATTACGAAGATGATTTAAGGGACTTTTTTGACCAGTCACACCAAACACTTTTGGAATTGAATATGGCCTCCATGCAATTATTGTGTGGTTTAATAGGCATCGATTTCCCGCAAAATAGATCGACAAAATTCGAGGAGATACCGGAGGAATTCCTAGACGGTCGTTTATTAGTATCGGCCAAATCCGGACCCGCCGTAGCATTGCCAACCTATCCACAAGTCTTTGAAGAGCGGCATGGGTTTATACCCGATTTAAGTGGTTTAGATCTCCTTTTTAACGAAGGGCCATCTGCCTTGGAATACCTGAGCCAAATTCAACTCCCGTGGCATGCTTAGGCCACTGTTGCATTATAGTATACATTTTCTGGTTCCCATTGGAATTGCATTTTTCTTTTATCCAAAAATGCGTCTCAAGGCAATCTTATTACTTTTGATGGGCATGCTCATTGATGCCGATCATCTTTTGGCCAATCCCGTATTTGATGCAAATCGTTGCAGTATTGGTTTTCATTTGTTGCATTCCTATGGGGCAATTTTATGCTACCTTATGCTATTTGCCTTTCCCAAAATTAGACTAATTGCCTTTGGATTAATCATTCATATTGCCGCCGATGCTACAGACTGTTGGCTAATGCGCATTGGGCTTTAGGACCGCAGTTATTGGATAGTGGTCCGAAAAGGGCACATCAAAATTTTGATGGTTAATTACAGAAAACGCTGGGTCTACTAAAATACAGTCAATGCGATACGGTATACCCGCCAATGAAAAGGTGGTACCCAATCCTTTCCCGCGTTCGGCATACGTATCAATAAGACCCTCCTTCATTTTTCGATAAGTAGTAGAATACGGAGGTACATTTAAATCGCCAAAAATCATTACTGGGTAAGGAGATTTGGCCTGATGCGCTTTGAGCAAACGAACCTGCTCCCGATGCATCTTGGACGTTTCGGCCAATCGATTCATAAACCAAAATCCATTATCACGAATTAAAAAGCGGTACCCTTCAATACGGTAAGATTGCAAATGAATATTATAAACCCGAACCGTATCTTTTCCCATTAAAATATCAGCAAAAATGGCACTGTTCCGGGTATTTGGAAAATCTAGTACTTCACCAGACAGAATTGGATATTTTGAAAAAATAGCCTGAATGGTTTTACCTTCGTTTTGAGGTGAGATATAGTTGTAAGGCAACTTATCAACTAAAAACCTGCGAGCTTCGTAGCTAAACTCTTGCATACATAAGATATCCGGGGACTCTTCTCGAATAAAATCGAGCATATTGTTTGCTTTAAACTCATCACGACCCCATTTAAACAATTCAAACGAATGGGTGTTATAACTCATTACCTTAATCCCAGTCGTCTCATGGGCTTGTGACAAATTAACTCCTGGACGGTAATAGTTTTCAAAAGTGATCAAACTAATAAATACCGCTGCTAAAGGCACCAAAGCCATGCGGCTCCGTGCCAAAATCCAACCCACCAATAGGAGTACATTAAAAACCCAGAGCACATGTGCGAAGTTCCCAAAACCGTCCAAAACTGGAAGCCATGTAATGGGCCAATAATAAACCCAGCCCAAGGTGAGCATAAGTCCAGCCGAGAACCAAGTAATAAGTTGAAAAATTAAGCGAATAATCAGGCGCATAGGATTAATCTTCTTTGCCGGCTTTAAATAGAAAATCCTTTTCGGCCTGAGTTAGACTTTCATAACCAGAGGTGCTGATCTTATCCAAAATGAGATCAATTTTTTGCTGATAGGCTGCTTTTTCTGGATGCTTTGATTTAATCCCTTGGGATTTGGATCGATGTACTGTTCGTAGAGGCGCCTTTTTTTGCCGTGGGATAAATATGCCCCTTATACGGTGCAACAAGCTATAAAAAACCGCTCCCATGTCCGAACCCCGCGCCAGCCGAGTGGCATAAATATAGCCCAATAAAGCTCCTCCAAGGTGGGCAATGCGTCCACCCGGATTGTTGTTTAGTGGTATCATGGCCAAGTCTAGAATTACAAAAAACACACCCACATTCCAAAGCTTTACATTAAAAAATAAAACTCGGACCTCCTGATTGGGTAAGTAGGTACATATGAATATCAATATTGCCATTACACCCGCCGAAGCCCCTACCAGAGGCGCATTGCTGTATGCAAAAGCAGGAAAAAGGGAATACGACAACAAAAAAAAGCTCCCACCAAGCATGGCTCCAAGAAAATAGGCACTGTAAAATTGCGAGACACTAAAAAAATTCAAAAAGATACGGCCTACATAATACAGCATTAACATATTAAAAAAGAGATGCCAAAGACTCGCGTGCAAAAATGAATAGGTGACTAGTGTCCAGGGCCTAAAAATAAAATCCGTAGCGTTATCGGGCAACACCAACCAGAATTCTAATAGGTTATTGGGTATTCCAAATAAGAACGCAATAAGATTTATAACCAAAAAAACGGCAACGTTTATGGTAATAAGTTTTTCTGCCGGACTAAATCGTGCAAATTGATAACTGAATCCGCCTCCTGTCATAAATCCCAACGATTGCGATTAAATTGATTTCGACGCCAATACCACATCATTAGATACCCAAAAAGGGCTCCACCCACATGAGCAAAATGAGCGATTCCACCTCCAAATATGGAATATCCTGTAACTCCTGAAAAGAGATCCAGGGCAATTAAAGCAGGAATAAAGTATTTCGCCTTAATAGGTACCGGTAAAAACATCAGGAAAAGCTCACTATTGGGGAAGGACATACCAAAGGCTACCAATATACCGTAAATAGCACCCGAAGCCCCCACAGCGGGCGTAAAATAGGAATCGTGCATTTGTTTAATAACCGGAAACACTTCATTTGGTAAACGCTGACTCACCGGTTCAGAAACCCAGTCGGTCCAGCTTCTACCGTGATCTACCAATAATTGCAACAAATCCTGTTTATCCAAACCTGCAGCCGCCAAAGCCTCAATACCTTGGTAGACATAATAGTAATTAACCGCACTGTGAATTAATGCCGCACCCAAACCGGCCGAAAAATAAAAAAATACAAACTTTCGAGTACCCCACATACGCTCAAGTGGGGAACCAAAAGCCCACAGGGCATACATGTTAAAGAATAGATGCATAAAGCCCCCATGCATGAACATATGAGAAACCACCTGCCACCATGCAAAACTTGAATTCAAGGGAAACCACAAGGCTAGCAGTTCTACTAACCTGTCGCCATATATATTCGAGGCCAGAAAAAATAATACATTCAGAATAAGCAAATGCTTTATTCCATCGGAAATCCTACCCATAATTGTTGAGTTTTTTATCTAATTCATCGAGCCTAAGCTGAGTATGGATCGGTTTGTTAAAAGGACTTAAATCTGGCTCCTTACAACTAAACAAATCGTGAATTAATGCTTGTTGTTGGGCCTGATTCAAATACGTACCACTTTTTACCGCCAAAGATTTACATAAAGACTTGGCTATACGATCGGCCTGAGAAAAATCTCCGACTCCATCGTGCTGTTGCCAGGCTGCAATAATATCATCTATAGCGGCCTTGCCAAAATCAGGCGGTATGAGCTCAGGTAATCCTGTCAATTCCATTTCACCTTCCGCACTGGTAACAAAGGTAAAACCAAGACCCAATAATTCGTCTTCAACAACCGTTAAAATATGCCTTTCCGAAGGTGAATATGTAAGCTTTATCGGAAATAATAAAGCCTGTGTGGCAGGTATATGCCGCCCGAGGTTGCTCAACAATTGTTCGTAATAGATACGTTGATAAGCGCGTTGTTGATTTACAATTAAAATTCCCGTTTTGATTGGGCTTGCAATATATTTTCTGCCAATTTGAAATACGCCGGAAACCACATTAAGGTCCGATGAGCCATCTTGAAACAGGGTTTCCTGTGTGGATTCGGATTCAATAATCCACTGCGGTTGCTGATCGGTTTCTTGTACATGCTGATCCAAACCTTGGTACAAGGCTTCCCAATGAGATGCCCCTCCCTTATTGTACGCACCACCTTTTGATCTTGGAGCAGTATTTTCAAAGGGATTAAAATTTCGGTCTACCGACACCGCAGGAAATTGAGCGTCTTTATCCTTAAAACTGTAAGGGGTGTCTAAAGCCGGATCTGCATCAAAATCGAGCACAGGTGCAATGCTAAATTGTCCCAAACTGTGTTTTATAGCAGCCCTTAAAATGGCGTAGAGTGATTGTTCGTCCTCGAATTTTACTTCGGTTTTTGTAGGATGAATATTAATATCTATGGACTCGGGAGGCACTTCGAAATAGATAAAGTATCCCGGATAATAATCGGGTTTCAGCAATCCTTCAAAAGCCGACATTACGGCATGATGAAAGTAGGCACTCTTGACAAAGCGATCGTTTACAAAAAAATATTGCTCACCCCTACTCTTTTTGGACAACTCAGGTTTGCAAATGTAACCACGAATAATACCTAACTGCGTATCTTCTGAAACCGGCACAAGCTTGTCGAGCATTCGATTACCAAATACCTGATCGATTCGCTGCCGCAGATTAGCTACCGAAAGATTAAATATTTCGCTATCGTTATGCACAAAACGAAAGGAAATTGACGGATGCACGAGCACCACTCGATGAAATTCATCCAAAACATGCCGATACTCGACCTGAGCACTTTTAAGAAAATTCCTACGCGCAGGAATATTAAAAAACAAATTCTTTACTTGAATTGATGTGCCAACCGGGGTAACTATTTCTTCTGGATCCCCTTGAACCTCACCCGAGATGCGAATGCCTATTCCTAAATCTGAATCTGCTGTGCGGGTTTGTAATTCTACTTGTGCAATTGCAGCAATTGAGGCCAAAGCCTCTCCCCGAAATCCTTTAGTTTGAATCTTAAATAAATCTTCGGCCTTACTGATTTTAGAAGTGGCGTGTCTTTTAAAACAAAGCATGGCATCGGCCTGTGACATGCCGCATCCGTTGTCCACAACCTGCACCAATAATTTACCGCCATCCCGGACAATCAATTCTATGCGAGTTGCGCTTGAATCAATTGCATTTTCGAGCAACTCCTTGACTACCGATGCAGGTCGCTGCACTACTTCTCCGGCAGCGATTTGGTTGGCTACATGATCCGGCAGCAAATGAATCCGGTTTCTCATTAGTCTTTGAAAAATATAGATAAATCAAAATCCAAGATAAACAGGGCTATAAAAATAAGAATGGCCAAAATAATAAGGAAACGATAGCGCTGTTGGGTATCACCTTCCTGTCTTAAATCTCCTAGAGCACGATTCCATCGGGTTTTAAGACCTCCCGGACCTTCTGCAGTAGTGCGAAACTGATCTAGTTTATGCTCGATTTTAAACGGACTGCCCTGGCCTTGGTTATCGTAGAACCGGGGGTGGTAATCGTATTTTTTATTTTTGCGAAGCCTCGAAAATCGTCCCATAAGTGCTAATCCAAAAATAGGCAAAAAGGGGAAGGATTCCTGAGGTGTACAACTAAAATTTGTTAACAGTAAGCGCGGCTAACAATTACCCCAACACTGCCATTTTAATTGCTGCAATTGCAGCTTCTGCGCCTTTGTTGCCATGCCGGCCACCACTGCGGTCCCTGGACTGAGCAATAGTATCATCTGTAAGCACACAAAAAATAACGGGAATTTCTTGCTGTATGTTTAGGTCCTTAATTCCTAAGGCCGTGGCCTGACAAACAAAATCAAAATGGGCGGTTTCTCCGCGAATAACACTACCAATAGCAATTACAGCATCGGGTTTTTCCCGTAGCAGCATTTTTCGACATCCGAAAGGGAGTTCAAAACTACCAGGCACATTCCAACGTATGATATTTTGATCGCTAACACCACAATCCAGGAGCACCTCGTATGCACCGGAATACAGAGCCTCTGTAATTTCCGAATTCCATTCAGAAACCACAAGACCTATACGCAAGGCCCTCGCATCTGGTAGAACATTTTTATCGTAAGCCGAAAGGTTCTTTCCGGAGGTGGCCATTATTCGCCTTGTTGTGCCAAACCAATGTAAGCCTCAACACCGGTAGCCTGAGGAGCATCTGGAAATTCGTCCTTTATTCGGTTAAAATATTCCAAAGCCTCATCAAAAGATCCTAACGACAAGGCGGCAACACCAGCTTTTTGCAAATAAAGCGGAGTGGTAAAGTTGTTATTGTCGTGACCAATAGCCTTTTCGTAATACCCTTGTGCTTCAGCGGTCTGACCCAATTCCATAAAGGCATCACCAATTGCGCCTTGAGCAATTGCTCCAAGAATGGCGTCTTCGGCATTATACGATTCCAAATGCGAAATTGCATCTTGATATTGATTTAAATGCAGATAGGAGATTCCTGTAGCATATTCTGCCAGATTACCAGCGCGTGTTCCAGAGTACTCTTCAATGATATCTAATAATCCGTATTTACCTTCGGCTCCGTTTAAGGCCAATGTAAATAAGGAATCCGATAAACTCTCATTTTGCTGTGCCTGAGCAAAATACTGCATGGGGTAAAAGATTTCGCGATCTGCTTCTAGCTCTTTGGGTTCTTGAATAAAACGTTGAAAACCTAAGTAACCCAAAAGCACTACTACAACAACACCAATAACACCCAAGATATAGGTCTGATTCTTTGCTACCCACTGCTCTGTACGAGAGGCACTTGTGTCTAGCGTGTTAAAAACTTCGGCTGTGGTGCTTTGCTCCATTACCTGCTGATCTTCTTCCGCTTTGTTTTTGGGTTTAAAACCTCTTTTTTGGTATGTTGCCATTTTTTGTATTATTGGTCGCGCAAAAATAAAGGTTTTATCCAAAATCTAACGGTAAAATATTCGTATTTTTAGAAATTTTGTCTTCTTGCTCGCTAGTATTTCCATATGATTCTAAATCACTTATCCCTACTGAATTACAAAAATTTCGAGTCGGGATCCTTTGCTTTCGACTCAAAAATTAATTGTCTGGTAGGCCCAAATGGAATTGGTAAAACCAATGTACTCGACGCCGTTTACCACCTGGCTTTTGGCAAAAGTTATTTCAATCCGGTTACAACTCAGAACATTCGCCACGGTCAAGATTTTTTTGTGATAGATGGTAATTTTACCAAAGACGGCAAGGAGGAGCAAATCATTTGCAGCTTCCAAAAAGGAGCAAAAAAAGTTTTGAAACGCAATGGTAAGGTCTACGAAAAACTCTCTGAGCACGTTGGCACCGTTCCATTGGTAATTGTGTCACCGGCAGACCGAGATTTAATTCTGGAGGGCAGCGAAACCCGCAGGAAATTTTTAGATGGAGTAATTTCACAAACCAATAAAACATACCTCAATAAGGTTTTAGATTACCAACGTGTATTGGCACAACGGAATGCATTGCTCAAATTTTTTGCTGCGAACCACAGTTTTGATGCGACTACTTTAGAAGTTTATGACTTGCAATTAGAAAATTTAGCCAATGTCATTTACCAGGAACGCCAAACTTTTATGTCGGTATTTCAGCCCTTATTTTCAGCCCAATACCAAGCAATTTCAGGAGGCGAAGAACCGGTAAGCTTAAGCTATGAAAGTCAGCTAGACACAGCCCCTTTGGGTACGCTACTCCGAAAAAATTTAGATCGTGACCGGTTGTTGCAATACACCACACAAGGTATTCACAAAGACGACTTGAGCATGCAAATTTCAGGCCATCCTATCAAGAAATTTGGGAGTCAGGGACAGCAAAAATCGTTTTTGATTGCTTTGAAATTTGCGCAATTTCAGTACATAAAAAATCAGGTAAACGGGATGCCTATTATACTGCTTGATGATATCTTTGACAAATTGGACGAACATCGGGTTTCCCACATTGTAAATTTGGTTAATCAAGATGTATTCGGACAAATCTTTATAAGTGATACCCATGCCGATCGTACAGAGGCTGTAGTTAAAAAAACACATCAAAGCTATGCCTTTATTGACCTGTAGACTTCACCTAAGGATGTTATTGCTCGCATTTGGGACATTGCTAATATCTTGTACAAAAACCCCAACCAAGGCAGATCTGCAGTACTTATCGGGGTATTGGGAAATTGAACAGGTCACTTTTCCTAATGGAGAAACCCGAGACTTCCCTCCAAGTACCACCACCGTGGACTTTTACCATCTGGAAGACGGGAAGGGCCTGCTCAAAAAAGTACAACCCGAAATAAATGGCCGCTTTAGCGTAAACGCAGCAGCTATAACCTTATCCGTTCTAGAGCGCGAAAATCACATTGTGCTGCTGTTTAATTCTCAGGATAACGGCTGGGAAGAAACCCTTGAGGTCCTTAATGAGGATCGGTTGGAAACGCGACATGAAAACGGACTGCAATATCGCTACCATCGGTATGAACCTTTTGAAATCTTGGAGTAATGGCCAGAAAAGATGAAAACCAAAGCATTCAAAAAGTACTTGAATCCTTCCTGAGTGAAAACAATCTAAAAAAAGGACTGGATCAGGTAGACCTTGCCAAGGCCTGGAATGATGTATTGGGGCCAGGAGTAGCGTCGTATACTCGGTCAGTACAATTCAAATCGGGTCAATTGAAGGTAAAATTAAATTCATCCGTTTTACGTGAAGAACTAAGTCTGGGACAATCTAAAATTATTGAACTGCTAAATGAACACCTTGGAAAGGAATTGGTAGAATCCCTTATACTCCAATAAAAAATGCTCCCCGACTTGCTGCGCAAGCCGGGGAGCATTTTTTTGAACCTTTAGGATCGTTAAGAATAAATTTCCCTGCCAGAAAAGTGAAAAGCGCCTTCAATGCCTGCATTGGCATCGCTATCGGAGCCGTGAATCGCATTTTCTGAAATGTCTACCGCAAACATCTTACGAATGGTGCCATCGGCGGCCTCTACAGGATTAGTTGCACCAATGAGTGCCCTAAAATCCTCAACAGCATTTTCTTTTTCTAAAATGGCGGCCACAATCGGTCCTCGGGTCATAAAATCCACCAATTCTCCAAAAAACGGACGTTCCTTGTGAATTCCATAGAATATTTCGGCATCCCGCCGACTGAGCCACGTATATTTCATGGCAATAATATTAAAACCTGCAGCGGTTATTTTTTCCAGAATGGCCCCAATGTATCCTTTTTCTACAGCATCGGGCTTAATCATGGTAAATGTGCGATTTCCTGTCATTATACAAATTTTTTGCAAAAGTAGGTATTCCTACCCCATCCCGCAACTTTAATACTGTTGCTCCAAAGTCCCTAAAACGACCCCACCATCACCCACTATATTGAAAGAAGCGGTATGCGAATTGAAGTTAAATCGCACAAGGCCAAAAGCCAGCTTAGAAACAACCTCACCTACCCGATAAGGATTTTCCTCCCCTTTAAATTCAGAGTACACATGGGTAAGGCCACTACTGGTAAAATCAATTACAGGATAAGTCCAATCGCCCTCACGGTAAGTAGAGAATTCAGAAATATGACGGTCTCCGGAAAGTAAAACCACACCCCGAGCCCCGCTTTGGTGAATGAGCGATAAAAGTTTAGTCCGTTCCCGAGGCATATTGCCCCAGGTTTCAAATCCGTGTTGGTCGGACAATACTTGTATACTACTCACAATGACATTAAAATCTGCCTCGGAATTGCGAAGGGTATTCTCGAGCCATGCCCATTGGGCTTTTCCAAGCATGGTAGCCTCCAGGGCCGTGTTTGGAACGTATCGTTTTATCCCGGAGGTATCCGGAGTAAGCGGGGAGCGATGATAACGGGTGTCGAGTACAATTACCTTTACATGACCTCCTTTGTGATTAAAATCCTGAACATAATATACCCCTTCCTGTTTGCGGCGCACATCTGTTGCGGGTACCTGAAGAAAATCCAGGAAAGCCTGCTGGCTTTGAGCTTTTACCGCAAATTCTGCCCCACCATCATTTAGCCCGTAATCATGATCGTCCCATGTACCCATAACCGGAACCGCAGCAAGCAGTTTACGATATTCCGCAACCTTGGTTTGATCGCGGTAGGCTTGCACCAGGCGCGGAATACTATCAGTATCTGCATAAACAATATCTCCTCCCCACACCCACACATCGGGGTTGGTCTGTAATACATCATCCCAAAGCACGTTGGGTAATTCTGTTCGGTTGCATGAACCAAAGGCAATTGTAAAATAGAGATCCTGTTGATTGCTGCAAGCAGTGCAAAACAACAATGCCGAAAGCAGGGGTAATGGAATGAGTCGAAGCATTTTTATGTTGGGCTTTAAGTGATAAAATTAGCTTTTTAAACTGGGTTTTTTAAATTGTATATTTGACCTCATGAATACGGAAAAAGCCAAGCAACTCCAAGTGCTGTTGGAAACACCTCAGCAAATCGTAATAATACCGCATCGCAATCCAGATGGAGACGCTATTGGGTCGAGTCTTGGTTTATCAGGTTTCCTTAATGCTTGCGGTCACAAATCACATGTTTTAGCACCAAATGATTTTCCGGATTTTTTAAAATGGATGCCTGGTGCAAATCAGATAACCTATTACGAAGAAGACGTTCAAAAAGGCGTAGAACTGCTACAGGTGGCTACCCTAATTTTTACTTTGGATTTTAATGCCTTAAACCGAACCGGTATCATGGCTCAGGAATTGGCCGCAGTACATT
>JBJOHX010000052.1:0-22945 GCA_046047415.1 Bacteroidota bacterium | reverse complement strand
ATTTCGTCTTGCATGGAATTAACCGTTATCTTATAATAGGGATTGGAGGTAGCCTCACCGTACCCGGTGGAACCGTTTCGTTCTAAGGATACGATAAGGGTATCCTGAGTATTGTGCCGCTCTCGTGATATGCCAAAAACATGGGTAAGCTGCAGCACATACGCTTTAGTCTTTAATTTCAAGGGTATAATATTTCTTTCTAATGTAGTGAATTACCCGCAAAAAAAAACCCGGACTGTGAAATCCGGGCATTTTCTGGTAGTAACAGCTAATTAAATAAGGGTATAGTTCAGAATTTACGAACACTGCCGGACGACGACTTGTGATAATCCAGTTTGCATTCGCCGTCGTAACGGATATCTGCCCCACTGCTGGCGTTCGCCTTAAGCGATTCGTTGGCAAACAGCTCAATATCGGCTCCGCTGCTGGCATTGGCCTCGGCAATTTGGGAAATCAGGTCCCGTGCTTTAATGTCGGACCCGCTGCTGGCTGTAGCCGTTAAAAGATGGGTACGTCCACTTAGGTATATGTCTGCTCCGCTGCTGCAGTTCGCGGTTATTTCGTCTGCGGTTACTGCTGCCCGAATATCGCCTCCACTGCTGGCATCGACACGCAATCTATCGGCATTGAGACCATCGATAGCCTTAATGTCTGCGCCACTGGAGGCATGCATTCCTGTAATTTCGGGAAGTGTAACGTAAATATTTCGGGTAGCTCTGCCGATGTTTTCAATTGCGTGGATGCGCAATTCCCCCTGTTCAATATCCGTACCGATCAGTTCCATGACGTTCTCGTCGGCTTCTACCGTTATCTCAAAGTCATTGCCCTGATTTAAAAATACGTTCATGCCTTCTGATGCCGAAATTACGGTAAAGGACTCCTGAACATTGCGGTTTTCGCGGATTACCGTGCCGTTTCCCCGAACACCGGATCCCCAGTTCAGGTCCAGCTGACAGGAGGATCCCAATAGGGTTAGAATTACAGCGATTGCTAATCTTGCTAAGGTTGTCATGGTAGGTATGTTTAATTAAATTTTCTACGGTTAAAATTCTTCTGTTCTCGTGTCCCTTGCCAAAATTCATTACCGAATTGCGGTTTGGAACGGTTGAATTGTCAATTGCGGTTATCGGGATTTGCTTTGATGTCGATGCCTTCTTCATCGATTTTCATTCGGAAACTGTCATTATCGTCTTTAATGTCAATGTCAACTCCATTCTCGTCAATCCGAATGCGATTGCTGCTTCCATTTGAGGAAGAAATGGGAATTTGAGTAGGGCAATTCTGACATTTTAAACTGCCATCTGCCTGCATTTGCCAACGAAAATCCGGAATATCTCGCCTGCCTATTCCGGGCTTGGTATCGGTTCGTCTGCCAATAAAATAGCGCGCCGATTTGTCGAAGCTCACTTTTGTGCCTTCCGGAACATACAAAGTAATCCGCACTTGCTGGTCCCGAACCTTATTTGAAGATGCCGTACTTAAATACGAATTCAGTTCCAGAACCGATTCGTTAAAGGAATACTTGTAATCAATTTGACCGGCTCGGTCTCGGGCATCGGCCATAGAGCTGCCATCCGCATCCTTCCGAATTTGAAGGTGCAAAAGGGAATCGGTACTTTTCAGCACGTCCAACAAAATATCGTCTGCCATCAAAATGGGATTGTTGTTTTCGTCATAGCGAACTTTCATACCGCCAACTATTGGCCCTTGTTCGTCTTCGTAACCTGAATCTATAAATCGGATCAATAAGCTGTCTGAGTCCTGAGTGAGCCCAATTGGGGTTGTATCCGAAACGCTGCCTGTAAAGGCGTGCGCCGAGGCCTGCCGAATACTGAGTACGGCTATGGCAATTACCGATATCAGCCAAAGCCCCAACAGTGAAAACTTGGCAATATTTCCCATCGATTTCAGGTTAGAAACCACAATCCGAAGGCCCAAATAAAGAATCAGAAAGAAAGGAATTCCCACAACCAGGAAAACCAATAAGGATACCACCCAAACTGGAGCGTCTGTTGCGTTTAGCATGCCGATTAAATCTACTCCGGGTATGTGAATGGCGTCGATTAGGCCAACAGTGAACATGGCGATAAAAAGGCCTACCATCCCGGCGGTACCGATAATAAGAAGCAATATGCCCACAAATTTTCCGATAACCTTAAAGCCGAACATAATGACGTCCCCAAGTACATCAAAGAACGATTTGCCTCCGGATTTGATGCGCTGCCCCATTTTATCGTAATCTACATTGCGCACCTTTTCGGCTACATCGTCGAAGCCTTCCTTTACCTTGCGTTCAATGTTGCTTATGTTTACCGGTTCTCCGGTCATGTCCAGTTTTTGTGAGGTGGTGGCGGCCTCCGGAACCAGAATCCAAAGCACGATATAGGCCACAATTCCAAACCCACCGCTAAAAATGCCTAACAGGACAAATAGTAACCGGATCCAAAGGGCATCAAAACCAAGATAATGTTCCATCCCGGCACACACCCCTCCAATAAATTTGTTGTCGATGTCCCGATACAATTTTTTGAACTTTCGGTTAGTATATCCTGAAGTTCCGGAAGTGGTTCCACCCGGACCTTGGTCCGAAAATATTTCCTCATCAATTTGATAATCTTCGGGTTGTCCCATAATCGCAATTACGGCATCCACCTCCTTTATAGTAATCACCTGACGGTCGTTTTCCATTTTTTCGCGGAATAGTTCCGCAATTCGGGCCTCAATGTCCGCAATAATTTCATCACATCCCGGCGTACCGTTAAACGAACGCTTAATGGACTCCAGATAATGCTGTAGCTTGAGGTAGGCGTTTTCATCGATGTGAAAAAGCAGGTTAGCCAGATTTATATTTACAGTCTTGTTCATTTTAGTTGTTTTTGGTTTGAGTGACCCGATTCACAGCGGTACTGAGTTCTTCCCAGGTACCGTTTAATTCATTTAGAAACACCTTTCCGGTCTCGGTTAGGCCATAGTATTTTCTGGGTGGTCCGGAGGTAGATTCTTCCCAACGGTAGGAGAGAAGCCCTGCGTTTTTTAGCCGGGTAAGCAGTGGATAAATGGTTCCCTCTACCACCAACATTTTAGCGTCCTTTAGGGTGTCCAGAATCTCGGATGCATATTTATCCTCGCTACGCAATATGGACAAAATGCAATACTCCAGAACCCCCTTACGCATTTGCGCTTTTGTGTTTTCTATATTCATACGATTGTTTCGAATTGGTACTTCCTACTCAATACATTCCGAGTATGCGGAAGCGGTTTAAACGTTTCTTTTTCACAGCAATTTTTATTTCATAGTTTTTACGTTAATGCAAACTAATGATTCGGTACATGGTCCAGCGGGAATCGGATTTTTTCCAGATGCTTACAAATTTGCTCGGTTTGGGAATAGCATTGGGTTCTTCCTTGTTTTGAAACTGATGCAACCCCATGGCTACAGCCCCAAATTCATTGATTTCGTGAACCTCAAAGGACCCTGGAATCAATTCTCGTGTAACTTTACCACAGATATTGTTTTTGATGCTTTCCAGAATTTCGGTCTTGGAGGTACTCAGCCCTCCCATATCGTGATAAAATTCCAATTCGTCATCCAGGATTTTGGCCTGGACGTCCAAATTACAGGTGTTGTAGGCTTCAAAATAGGTAGAATCCAATTCAAAAAGGGTTTGATATAAATCGGATGTTGCAGTTGCCTGTGCCTTTGCCATTGACACGGATAGCAGTAAAACAATAGCGATAGGGTAATATATTTCGGTCTTTTTCATTTTATAAATTTTATGGATAGGGGATACCGAAAATATTCACCGTTTGCGGATTTGACAATCCCCAAAATGGTGTAAACAATGTTGGTAACATAAATTCCCAATACCAGTATTCCACCAATACCCAGGGGCAGCCAGAATTCCGGAAAATTCTGAAAAGGGGA
Source organism: Bacteroidota bacterium (assembly GCA_046047415.1). Classification (GTDB taxonomy): domain Bacteria; phylum Bacteroidota; class Bacteroidia; order Flavobacteriales; family Flavobacteriaceae; genus Robiginitalea. Next base: position 19,020 of record JBJOHX010000052.1, on the reverse strand, counting down.
ATCCATTTGTATGTGGAATTCGGTAAATAACGAAAAGGGTGACGATGACCCGGTCCAGTTCCGAAATCCGGGTAGTGATCCCAGGGCAAACGGGATAGTACCCAGTCCTACAAGGGAACTGTAGATAAGCATACTGATCTGAAAGTTCAGAACTTGTTTCCCGTGGTAATCTGCAAAGGCAGATTCCTTCCGATTGGCAAGCCAAAGTACCAGAGGCAATAAAAATTGTCCCATGGGTACAAAGAACCTTGCAAATACGGACCCGTGAATGGCGGCAGCTAGGTTTTTTTCGTGTTTTGAGATAGAATCAGGCACAACATAGTTATTTCTTATGCAAATATATATCCAAAAAAAGGTATTATGCAAAACATAGTACTAAAATTTATATAAATTTAACAATTTACGTCCCTTCAATTTTTAATACCTTTACTTCAAACACCGGGTGTTATGGGGTCCTTTATTCGCAAGTTCAATTCGTATATGTTTTTTAAAATTCCAGCGGCCTGGTGGAGTGGGGTAAGACTGCATGAACTCACGGAAACTTTGGCTATTACTCGGGTTCGCCACCGTTGGGTAAATCAGAATCCCTTCAATTCGATGTTCTGGGCCGTACAGGGAATGGCAGCCGAATTTGCTTCAGGTGCCTTGGCCATTCATCATATTCGACGAAGTGGGAAACCGGTTTCGATGCTGGTTATAAACAATAGGGCCAATTTTTCCAAGAAGGCCAAAGGGGTAATTACCTTTACCTGCGATCAGGGCGAGGCCATCCGTGGCGCCATCGATAAGGCCATTGAAACCGGAGAAGGTCAAACGCTTTGGATGCGTTCGGTAGGGCTCAATTCCGAAGGTGAAACGGTGAGTGCCTTCGAATTTGAATGGAGTTTTAAGCTAAAACAGGCCCTTTAAAATAATAAACCTTAGACCTCATTTTTTATCAATCTTCTTAACCCTTAAACCAGTTCGTATATGAATGCGCACGAGATCGATTACGAAATTTTTGGAGAGGAAATGCAGTACGTCTCCATAGAGTTAGATCCCATGGAGGCGGTGGTCGCCGAGGCCGGCAGCTTTATGATGATGGATCAAGACATTAAAATGGAAACTATTTTTGGTGACGGTTCGCAAAAAGATGAGGGTATTATGGGTAAAATATTTTCCGCCGGTAAACGTATCTTAACCGGGGAGAGCCTTTTTATGACCGCATTTTACAATGTAGGACAGGGAAAACGTCAGGTTAGTTTTGCATCTCCTTACCCCGGAAAAATAGTCCCGATTGACTTGTCTGAAAAGGGCGGTAAATTCATTTGCCAAAAAGATGCTTTCCTTTGTGCCGCAAAAGGAGTTTCAATAGGTATTGAATTTTCGAGAAAACTAGGCAGGGGCCTCTTTGGTGGTGAAGGATTTATAATGCAAAAATTGGAAGGCGATGGTCTGGCATTTGTGCACGCCGGAGGAACTCTTGCCAAACGCATTTTACAACCCGGAGAAGTATTGAGAGTAGATACTGGTTGCATTGTCGGGTTTACCCAAACCGTAACTTACGATATAGAGTTTGTAGGTGGCATTCGCAATACACTATTTGGAGGAGAAGGATTATTTTTCGCTACACTTCAAGGTCCTGGAACCGTTTATATTCAATCGTTACCTTTTAGTCGCTTGGCCGGAAGGGTGTTGGCAGCGGCACCGCAGGGAGGTGGAAAAGATAAAGGAGAAGGTAGTATATTGGGAGGTCTGGGCAATTTACTTGATGGAGACAATCGATTCTAATAGCCTACAAACTTAATAACCAGACGTGCATGCGCCAGAGATGTATCGAGTTCGAAATATAGTGAAAGAGGTATTATCAGATGCCTGGTACAAATTGTATCGTTATCGGTTTGAATACCTTCGCCAAGACGGAACCTGGGATGCCCAATCACGAGAAGTTTTCGATCGGGGAAATGGAGCAGCAGTATTGATGTACGACCCCAGTCGTAAATGCGTATTACTTACCAAGCAGTTCAGAATGCCAACTGCCCTAAATGGTAATTCGGACGGGATGCTTCTTGAAGTTTGCGCTGGTGTACTGGACGAAGAAGACCCGGAAATGGCGATTCGACGAGAGATTTTTGAAGAAACGGGATACAACATAGCACAGGTATCTAAAATAGGGTCTGTTTATACCTCTCCCGGGGCCGTTACTGAAATCTTACATCTTTTTATGGCAGAATATTATCCGCATTTGCAGGTGCATTCCGGTGGCGGGAATCCTCAAGAGTCAGAAGATATAGTACTGGTTGAATACTCCTATTCTGAAATAAGGGACTTTGTTAAAAATGGACAATGCCGTGATGCCAAAACACTAATTCTATTGCAACATGCTTTGCTTTTTGGGCCACTACCCATGCACTCTAAGAGTTCAATAATTTAGATATATCCATCTCAGAATGTCATGCATTTGTTGTTTAACAGGCAGTGCAGGTCCTGTAATGTGATTGTTCATGCTTGCAAACACCAAGGTTTTTCCCGATTTGGTTTTAAGATATCCTCCTACATTTTGAACACCGCCCATGGAGCCGCTCTTGGCATACAAATAGGGAATAGGAGTTTCCGAATGCCAGTTCCTCAATGTTCCATTTTGCCCGCCTTGGGCCATTAGATTAAAAAGTTGCTCTTCCGGTATTTCATGATACATTTTAAATAGAACATAAACTATCGTTTCCGGAGAAAACAAGTTATAACGACTTAAACCCGATCCGTCTACCCATTTTGGTTTTTGAGGTATTTTGGGTAAGTAGGTTTGCAACAATATGTTCCGAGCTGTATTAAAACTCAAGGTGTCTCCTAGCTGAGAAGACACCTGTAGCATGAGTTGCTCTGCCAAGAAATTGTCGCTAACCCGCATCATGCGTTGACATACGGTATCTCTTGACATACCCGCCAACGTTTTGGCCTCTAATCCGTTGGGCCAAGTACCTGAATGCATAGGGCGACCTAAAGCCTCGGACCAGAGTGTCCGTTCCAAGTCTGGATTGCTTATAAAAGGTATGTCTAAGGTGTCTTCTGTTTCGGGCTTGCGAAGAAAGCGATTTCGGGTTTGACGGCGGTTAAATTTTCCGGTCTCAATTAAAAGACTATCCCTGAATAGCCTAGGAGTAACTTCTAAACTATCACCAAGACTTCGCATGCGCAATATATTGCCGTAAATGGGCATGGCAGACCGATCCGGTGAGTAATATTGATCAAAATCTTCCCAAGACCAACCCGGACCCCAGGCCGATTCTGCAAAAGGGCGATCGACCAGGATTACGTTACTGTATTTCTTCAAAAAATTCAAAGCAGTGCTGTCATGTAAATCTGGATGTAGGGTTGTTGGGTCTGCGGTACCTGTTATATAGACGGTGTCGCCTGATATGCCATATTGCAGCACTGGGAGTTGTTCTGGCAGCATTTTAAGTGCCGCGTAAAGGGTGAAAATTTTGGCAACACTGGCCGGAGTAAAGGCCATTTTTCCATTTTTACTAAAAATGACTTCGCCCGTTGATGCGTCTATAAGATGAAAGCCAGAAATGTGATTGCTTTCTTGTGTTATTTGAAGTTGTTGTTCAAGATTTTTTTTAAGAATACCTTGAGGTGCACACCCAACGGCCAAAACAAATAACAACAATGTAATTGTTGAATGCAGGGCCAAAAAAACCTTTCTTGGCTCGTAATTAGGGAGTTTAAAAGTCATTGAACTAATATTATCATATTTTTAACGGTAGCCAAACAACAACTAAAGGTAATATTTGGTTACTTTATTCAAACAACCTATAACAATAACTTTCTGAAAATGGCAAAAGGAATGTTGGAGTACACTAAAACGGTACTCCAAAAAGTAAGTTTCGACGCGCAATTGTTCAGCAGAGAACTTAAAAAAGCTTTAAAAACCTTGCTTCCTAAAGAACTTGCGGAGCTTAAAAGGTGGCTACAGGATTACGTAACCGATAAACCTGATTTACAACCGGTAGTACTTAATTTTTCCTAACATGTTCCCCCGTTTCTTACGGGGGATTTTATTGCAACTTTATTTTTTGGTAGGACTAACAAGTTGAATGTCCTGAAAGGTAATAGCTCCCCGGACCACCGCTGTAATTACATCTTTTAGAGCAGAGGTAATTTGGTATTTCAATTCCTTTTTATGGAAAATAAGACTTACCTCTCGCGCCGGGGGTGGACTTTTAAAATGGCGAATTTGTGACTGTTTACTTTGATCTAAATCTAAAGTGTGCAAGTAGGGGAGTAAGGTCATACCAAGACCTTCATCGGCGAGCTTAATTAACGTTTCAAAGCTGCCACTGTCTAAATGAAAATTTTCATTTTCCTTTTGTTTGTTTGCCTTGCACAGGTTTATTACTCCGTCCCGAAAACAATGCCCATCCTGCAATAATAAGATGTCTTCCAGGTCCAAATCGTCTGGACTAAGTGCAGTAGTATTGCTAAGCCGATGACTTTTTGGGATATAAGCCACAAAGGGTTCGTAGTACAATGGACGTTCCAATAAGCTTTCGTTTTCTAAAGGGGTTGCAGCTATTCCCGCATCGAGCTGTCCGTCTAACAGATTCTGTATAAGACTTTCGGTACTTTGTTCGCGTATAATCAATGCAACCTTAGGATATCTGCTGGTAAAAGCCTTTAAAAACATAGGAAGCAAGGTTGGCATTACCGTTGGGATAACACCGAGTTTATAGGTCCCTCCTATAAATCCTTTTTCTTGGGCTACAATATCTTGAATTCGGGCAGCCTCTTGTACAATATTTTTTGCTTGGGCTATTATCTTATTACCTGCATCGGTAATGGTTATCGGTTTTGTACTCCGATCAAAAATTTGAAGGTCTAATTCTTCTTCCAATTTCTGTACCTGCATGCTTAAGGTTGGCTGAGTTACAAAGCTTTTTTCTGCGGCTTGGGTAAAATTACGGTGCTCTGCAACCGCCAATACATATTGCAATTGGGTTATAGTCATCTCATGCAGCTTTGTGTTTATAAAAGTACAAAAACGATAGTAAAATCAAATAATTGAATCTCAAGGTATTTGATTTACTTATAATCTAAACTAAACCTATTTTGTGTAACTAGGATTAGAGCAGTACTTCCATTTGAATGTTGCTACGGCTATAAGGGGATTTTCCACCATCTACCTCCCGAAATCCCAAACTTCTGTAGAGCGTGAGTGCCGGAGTAAGCATGGTATTACTTTCCAGATATACTTTGGCCGCCCCCAATTTTCGCGCTGTTTCGAGTGCTTTTTCGCAAAGTAATCTGCCAATACCCAATCCTTGAAAGTGCTCTGAGACCCCCATTTTAGCAAGTTCAAATTTACATCCCTTACGATTGGAAGGCAGCAGTGCGCAAACGCCAACGGGGATCGAATTCGCTAAGGCAACCAGAATGGTTCCTCCGGGGGAGATTATGTTTTCTTCTGGATGTTCCAACGCGTCATGGTCTTTGGGTTCCATCATAAAATAGCGATCAATCCAAATCTTATTAATATGATAAAAAGCCTCAGCATATTGAGGCTCATACGGGACCACCCGAATGTTGTGATGTGCCGTTTTAGACATGGGGATCAATTAGTATTAAGGTAATTCAGTCCAGATGCGCTCCACAAGGGCCTTTGTGGCCCGGATCCCATCGGGTTCACTAAGTCGATTTCCTTCGTACTCAATCCCAATATACCCGGCATATCCAGCTTCTTTTACTGATTTAAGTAGCTCGTTATACGGGAGAAGAGTTTCATTGCCAAGTAAGTCAAAATCATAGGATTTGGCACTCACGCCTTTTGCCCATGGTAAAAATGCGTTAACTCCCCGGACCGGCCCGTAATTATCCGTACATAATCCACCTTGGGTACTTCCCCAGTCGGCGGTTAAACACCAATTCCCAAAGTCTGGAAGGGTGCCCAATCCGGGATGGTTCACGGCTTTTATGATGGAGGTCATGAAATCGGCATCCGAGGTGTGGTGACCGTGATTTTCAATCAATACCGAAATTCCAAATTCAGAACTCACCTGTGCTAGCCGACTCAGACTATCCACGAGTTGATCTTTTAGTTGTGATGTTGTTCCGTTGCCGAACGCATTAACACGAATGGCATGGCAGTCTAAAAGATTGGCTGCTTCTACCCATCTTATGTGATTTTCTAAGGCCGTTCGGCGTTTTCTTGGGTTGGAATGACCTAACAGTCCCTCATCATCTACCATTATTAGTAGATTTTTTACGCCCAAATCCTCTGATTTGCGGCGTAATTCCTTCCAATACTTTTGATTGGAACGTTGTTTTTTGTAAAATTGATTTACGTATTCTACCGCAGGAATATTATATTCTTTTAGAGCAATTTCGGGAAAGTCAATCGGGTTAAGCTGTCCTTGCTGAAAGGCACGATGCAATGACCATTGTGCCAACGAAATCTTTGGTAGGTTCATTTCTAAAGGGAGATTAAGGGATAAAGCAGGTAGTGAAAAACTTGCTGCGCCCCATGTGGCGGTTCGGATGAAATTTCGCCTCGCGTTCATGACCCGGGAATAAGATCAATATTTTTTTTGTTCAGTATTTCAACAATCCAATAGATCAGTTGACCTATGCCATTTGTAAAAATGAAGAGTAGAATCCAGACTAAGAGATAATTGTTGGCACTGAGGTTGGGATTCTTGGCAGCGTGAACTATGTAGAAAATCAAACTACCCACTGAAACCAACCCCCACAGAAAAACAATTCCCAAAATAAATCCCAATCCACTGATAAAGGAGAACGATAGATTTCCATTTTCTTGAATTTGATCTGCATGGATTACCATAGAAAAAAGAAATATTAAATACCCTACCAATAAAAGTAAGATGCCTGCCAACGGACCGATAGCAAAGAAGCCTTGCCAGAATTTGCTTTGTAACATAGAATAGCTATTACTTAAAGGTACGAATTCTTCAATTAGCCAAATGCATCTTATTCTTCCATGGCATTGGCAACCTCCGAGGACATACCTCCACGTTTTTTAAGTTCTTCTTTAATTCTGGAATGATCGGCCACACGACCCTGAGACAGTTTAAAAGCTGCTTCTACCTCTAAGGTTTCAATTCGAAAGCCTACAATACCATGAATCTGTTTTAAGGTCGTTGGTGATAATTTGTGGAGCGTAACGGGCTGGTCGGAATGTTGTTCATACTTATTCATCATGCGTGATAAGGCTTGTAACAATTCCGTGTTATTTAATTTTTTATAACGCCCCCTGATGTGCACAGCCTGATAGTTCCAGGTGGGAACGTCTTCCTCCCGATACCATGAGGAAGAGATGTAGGCGTGTGGTCCATTAAAAATACATAGGACTATTTCTCCGTCAGATATTGCGCGCCATTGGGGGTTGGCCTTGGCAAAATGTCCTTCTAATACCCACTGGTTTTGTTCATCTGTCCATACTGCAAGGGGCAGATGTGTTGCCATGGGTCGTTCTGTTCCACCACTTACCAGAATGCCAAAGGCGTTATCTTCTATAAATTGGCGAATGCGTTCCGGATTTTCTTCCTTGTATTTTTGGGGTATATACATAGATTGCGTAATCGATTTCAAATTTAACCATTCGGAGGTTGATTTTCTTGTACTCGAAATTATTTCTACAGTTCGGTCAACAAATTCAACACCTCGTCTTATGGGATGGTGTTGAATAATTTGGAATTATAAAAATTTACACAGGTTAAACTTTGTATTTTAAGCAATTGATTAAGGATCATGAATATGCAAGTATTGTTTCGAGAATTTTGGCGGGCTACTCTATTGGGAATTGGAATCTATGTCGTTTTAAACTGGAAAGTTTTTTTGAGCTTCCTAAACATGTTACTTTCCGGGGAGACATCGGCTTTAAACCTATCTCAGTTTACGGATTTAGGGATGCATTTGGTGTATTGCTGGGTGCTCTACGCTGTAAATGCCTACGCATTTCGTCTAAGTTTTGCATGGTTCGGTTCCCGCATCTTTTCCCGGCTTTATTTGCCATTGGCGATATTAGGTAATGGGGCAATTTCGCTTATTTCGGTATTGTTGGTTAAGATACTTTCCCGTTGGATTGCCAATGAATCGTTACTCGGTTTATTTCGAGACGACGAACTGACTTTTGTAATTCGGGTATTTTTGATTGCCATGCTTATTTCGGGATTGGTATACGGTTATTTGTACAACCGACACCGGGAGAAAAATCGCATTCAGGAGCATCAGTTTATTGCACGGGACGCATCTGCCCGATTCGATGCCCTCAAGAATCAGCTCGATCCACATTTTCTTTTTAACAGTTTAAACGTACTTTCCGGTTTAATCGATGAGGACCCAAGGCAGGCACAGCGCTTTACCACGGCTTTATCTAAGGTATACCGGTATGTGTTGGAGCAAAAGCACAAAGAACTGGTTTCTTTGGAGGAGGAGTTCGATTTTGCTCGAACCTACATCAACCTGCTCAACATGCGCTTCGAGGACAGCCTTACGTTCTCCATACCTGAAAATGTTATCCAATCCGAAGGACGTATAGTTCCGCTTTCGTTGCAGCTCCTGCTAGAGAATGCGGTTAAACACAATGTGGCAACATCCGCAAAGCCACTGCGAATCGAGATTCGTGAGGGCAATGGTGTTTTGGAGGTCATCAACAATTTGGAGCCGCGGCAAACTCGACAAAAGTCGGTGGGAGTCGGTTTGCAAAACATACAAGAACGCTACCGCCTGCTTTCCGATCGCAAAATTGAACTGCATAAAACGGAATCAGAATTCCGGGTTCTTTTACCGGTATTGACAAAACGAGCGTCGACCGTTAAAAAGCAAGAATCCCTAATAGCGGACAAACGATATGAAAAGGCTAAGGCAAAATTGGAAGCCGTAAAAGGATTTTACGCAAACCTGACGGCCTATATTTTAGTAATTCCGCTGTTGATTTGGATCAATTACAGAACCACCTCGTTTCCCTGGGCGATTTTTCCGGCACTGGGTTGGGGTTTTGGTTTGTTAATGCACGGCATGGAAGCCTATGGCGTAAATCCGCTTTGGGGAAAGCGTTGGGAAGAACGCAAAATCCGGGAGTTGATGGAAAGGGAGGATTTTTAAAATGACAATTCATCCTGAATACCAAACAGTTCGGTAAACTTAATTGGTTCCAGGCAGGCAAAAACTAGAATTTTACTCCATCAAATAAAATCAAAAAAATAAAAATGAAAGCAGATTCAATTCGCTACCAAAAGGCCTTAAATCGTGTTAATCGCATAAAGGGATTTTATTCCAACCTGATTGTATATTGCCTGGTAATTCCTGTACTGGGATTTGTTAATTATCAGACCAGCGGCTTTCCGTGGGCCGTTATTCCGGCAGTAGCCTGGGGATTTGGTTTACTCATGAACGGATTCGACGCCTTTGGCTATAATCCTTTTTATGGCCGGAACTGGGAGGCTCGTAAAATTGAAGAATTCATGGCCGCAGATAACGAATAGGCCTTAATCAGAAACACATTAACTTTACTGAAATGGAAAAAAGCAATCAAGATCAAAAATACCAACGGGCTCAGGAACGGGTAGCCGAACTCAAGAAATTTTATGGAAACCTGACTTCCTATATTTTGGTAATTACGATGCTGGCTATCATTAACTATATTACCTTTTGGGGGTATAAATGGTTTTTGTGGGCGGCTTTCGGATGGGGAATTGGCCTGGCCTTTCATGCGGCCCGTGCTTTTCGCTGGAATCCCTTTTTTTCCAAAGACTGGGAAGATCGGCAAATCCGGAAGTTTATGGAAGAAGATGAGAAACAAAATCGGCGTTGGGAGTAATATGGAAACCGATTCGTTCAAATACCGTAAAGTGCAGAAGCGGGTAGCAGAAATTAAAGGCTTTCGCGTTCATGCTACCATTTATGTTTTCATTAATTTGATGATAATTCTCGGAAATGGAATTTCTCACATGCAGGCCGGAAGATCTTTTTTTCAGTTTTATATGCTTTTTACACCCTTATTCTGGGGAATAGGTCTGGGTATTCACGGTATTCGGGTATTTGTACCCAATTTTCTTTTTGGCGCCAAATGGGAGGAGCGCCAAATCGCCAGAATTATGGCGCAAGAAGATGCCGAAAACGAAGGTCCCAATCCCGATAGTCCATCGCTATGAGGGTAGTAGTTATTGAGGACGAAAAGCCGGCGGCAAGACGGCTTTCTAGAATGCTGGAAGCCCTTGAATTGACGAATATTCAGATGCTTCATTCCGTTGAAGAATCCATAAACTGGTTTCGCGAAAACCCGAATCCGGATTTACTCTTTCTAGATATTCAGCTGTCGGATGGACTATCCTTCGAAATCTTTGATTCGGTTACCATTAGCGCTCCAATCATATTCACCACAGCATACGATGAATATGCGTTACGGGCCTTTAAACTCAACAGCATTGACTACCTACTTAAACCCATTGATGAGGGCGAACTTGAAGCGGCTCTAAACAAATATCGAAATCAGGTAGCAGCCACGCCTCCGGTGCAGTTCGATTATGAGGAGATCCGAAAACTGCTGGTTAACCCGTTGGATCGCGAATACAAAAAGCGCTTTACGGTTCGAGTAGGCCAACATCTTAAAATCATATCGGTTTCTGATATTGAGTGTTTCTACAGCGAGAACAAAGGTACCTATGCGGCCACTCGAGAGGGGAGAATATACTTGCTAGACCAGACCCTGGAGCAGCTGGAAAATGAGCTGGAGCCGGAAACTTTTTTTAGGGTGAGTCGGAAGTTTTGTGTCAACATCAATTGTATCAAGGATATTATTGCCTATTCCAATTCCAGATTAAAGCTTGTGCTTAATACCTTCTCGGATGCTGAAATAATTGTGGCAAGGGAACGCGTGAGGGATTTTAGGCTTTGGTTGGAATAATACCTCTTTTATGAGACCAAGACTCGATTTTGGATTGGAAAGGTTGGCCTGTTCAAAAAATCGAATATGAGACTCCTAGGTTATTTTAATTGCTATTGGGAACTATTCCTTTTCTACGCGATTTTCGTCGAATGAAGAGGGAAGTAATTTGGGAATGAGCTTAATGAAAATTGGAAGTAAAACCGTTCCGCCAGGAAGCATAAAAATAGCCAATGAGGGGATAGATTTAAAAATGTCAATCAATTGTTCTCGTACTTTAGTACGTTCTTTATCATTAAGATCCTTAACAGTGGATTTGGATAACAAATACACCAATTCGCGACTTTGCAGTAATTCGCGTTTCAATCTTTTACTGTTGCGCTTTATGAGTTTTTGAACCAACTTGGTCATGGTGTCAAAACTGTTGTTTTTGTGCAATGCATCTATATGTCCGGTATTTTTCGCAAAGAATTCGGCTACATTTTGCATTGCATAAAGCACTTCTTGTGTTGATTGATTTAAATCGGCACCCAAATCCAATACAAACCGAGATTCTTGAACATCCAGTCTGTGATCTTCCCAAACGGTTAAACACGCAACGTCTAAAAAATACCTTGCGGCATCCGAATTATTATAGGTAGCCAGTAAACTGCGATAATTGCGATCTTCCCGAAACGCTTTATCTTCCAGAAAGGTCAAAGAAGACTTAAATAGTTCTCGTAATCTAAGATCTGTTGGGGTATTGGGTTTGGAATCTAGCGCCTGATACGTAATATTTAAAACCAAATATTCCAATTCTCCGGCAACATTTCGATTGGCCTTTTCCCCTAGTAAAAATTGCCTATACGTTAATACGTCTATAAATAAAAGAGAATTGGTTAGTGCCGGGTTAAAGATTTTAGATAACAGATTTGATTCTGGATAAACCCTGGAGTCGATTAGTTTTTCGAGTTGGTCTGAATTTTTGCCGCCGCTAAGCATTTTCTGTAAAAAATTCAAATGTCCAATTCCCAATTGATTGTAAAAACGTAGTAAGGAATCCAGAAATTCGGAATAGACACCAGAAGGATACGAAATCTCGAAGGTAGACTTTAGACCAAAAAGTAAATTTATTTTGGCTTTCTCGTCTTGAGTAAGGGCATGTGTGGGTCGTATAAATTCTGGGATTGCGGTATTCATACCGTAGGTAAATCCTAACACACGAAGCTGTTGGTGCAATTCCAGAAAGGAAGCATTGGAGTTTATATGCTTTTGGGACAGAAAACCGAATTTATTAACCCAACCCGAGGCAGATGGATTCATCTCCTTTTGAATTTGAATGCGAAATTAGAACTTATTTTAGTCCAAAAACAAACACTTCGAACAAAATTACAAATCGGTTTTTGAATGTTGTAGTTTGTCGATAAGACCTAGTATCTGCATGGTTTATTACGCGTGCCGATTGGTGCTTTGTGAATTGGGAGGTGTGCATTTCGTCGAATTTTCGGGTACTTCCACGGATAAAAGGATTTACTTTTTGTAAATTTATTCCTGCAAAAGCACCCAAATCACGATTTTGGAATTCCATCCAAAATTACACGTAGAACCTAATTATTAAGACGTTATGGAACTTACAATGTTTTTAGTCTGGCTAGTATTCATGATAGGAGCGGGCGTCAAAATTTATCTGGCTCAACAATCCTTGAAACCTTATAAATAGGAATATAGAATCCAAAATGGTATGATTTAAAAGACACCCTTTTTTCTGCGGGCGAATCCAAGTTGAGTTTATGCAAAGGAACGATTCGCCCGCATTTTATAATATACACCCATTACCTACTTATGCTATGCATAAAAAAGCCGGAAAATTCCGGCTTTTTTATTACAATGTTTTTGCGCTATTATTCAATAAGGCCCGTGCAACTAATGCGCGCTCCGGCAGCCCCGCTAGGTTGAGAAGTTAAATCATCTGCACCTTGGTGTACAATGACACCTTTTCCTATTATATTTTTTACGGGGTCCTCACAGCCAATGCACCAAAGGTCGGTTTCGAAATGAATGGATCCTTTTCCATTGGCGTCTGCTGTAAAATTCCCGATATCACCCCGGTGATATCCAGTGTTTGCTCCCCATGCTCCGTGCGGTTGGCTCGTAGGATTCCAATGTCCTCCGGTAGAGGTCCCATCTGCAGCAGAACAGTCTGCAGATTCGTGCAGGTGTATGGCATGTTCTCCTGGAGTGAGTCCTGTAAACTGGGCGTGCATTGTGACCTTACCTTCTTTTTCTGTAAAAGTAACAGTCCCTGTTACATTGCTATCGCTTTTGGGTTCCATAATCAGTGAAATGACTTTTTCTTCTACCACAACTTCTTTTTGAGTGGTTGGGTTGTCATTTTCTGTGATTGGCCCTTCAGATCCTTTTTGTCCATTTTTGCATCCGGAAAGCCCTATAGAGCAACCTATTGCAATACCTAGCATTAAACGCTTCATGATTTTTATGGTTTTAGTGGAATTTTGATTCATTAAAAATAAGCAATATTTACCCTAAAATCGGGCTTATTTAATTGGTTCTAATTTTGGGTCTTTTTTTATTCGCCCTCAGGTATTACTTGCGTCCTTTTATTGGTCGGAGGGGTTCGAAATAAAAGTAAGGCCCTCAGGCGATCGTCTTGTCGGCCTTCGGGTAGAAAGAAGTGCGTAATTCCTAATTGAAACCGCAAATTTTGTTGGAGGTAAACACCTAAAGCTCCTGAAAGTCTGTAGCTCATGTTGGTATGGTCTTGTCTTTCCGCTAGGGCTTCTCCGTCTGTGCTAAAATAAAATGGACCGACAAGGGTATGATTCGCAAGGAAGCGGTAGCGCGCGCGATGTGCCGTAAACGGCTCTCCCTCTTTGCTTTGATAACGCTGCTCTACTCTAATTCGGTGAGATAATTTCCACTTGCCTGTTCCGTGTCTAAACACCAGTTGTTCCATAAATCGATTTTCATCGAGTCGATTTACGGAATTTATATCTAAACGGGTGGGATCACTGGTGCTGTAGTGATAAATTACCGAAGCAGTTAGGGTAGGAGTCAAATTGTAGTTGGCACCTCCACGCATTACAAAGCGATTAAAGTTTTGAAAGGGTTCATATAAGTGCATATGGGTTTCATGGTGTATGGACCATTTCTCATTTATTCCGTAATCGGCGAAATAGGTATACCATATGCCGGGAAATTCTTTGAGATTTTGTTGAGCAGCTAAGTTGTTGCACCCCAAAAGTAACATCAATATTAGGATTTTAACTCTCATAGCGGGAAGTGGCCAATGGCCTTTTAGCGATTTTTGCGTAGATCTGTATTCCAGAATAGGGCCAACTGCAGCCGATTAAAGGCAGTTTCGCTAAAATTATTTCTCAAATAACCGAATTGAAGACTTAGGTTTTGATTTATATGTTTGCCAAGGGCCAGAAATAATCTGTTTTGCCCAAACCAATTGTGCTGTAGATTGACAAAGATTTCGTCGTAAAAGTTTATGAAAAACTGTTTTCCCAAGGGTTGGGTAAGTTGTAAGCGATATCGGGTTCGGTGTTCGGTTTCCCTCGTATCTCCGGGGGTAAGAAATCGTTGTTCTAGTCGAAATCGATGTTCTGTTTGCAGTGAGGCAATCTTGTGTTTTTTTATAAATTGTTCAAATATGCGGTGTTCGGGGATATTTCTTCCCATTTCAATTTGCGGCACGTCATTGGAATCTATGTATGTAGGGTCTGTATCGATATATGCATAGCCCGCGGTAAGGATTGCCGATTGATTCATATGAAAATTTAGCCCGGCCCTTAATAAAAGTTGATTGAAATTCGACCCCAAATCGTAAAATCTAAATTGGGCTTCGTTGTGTATACTTAGATCTTCACTCAACTTTAAGGTGCCAAAATACATATACCAAGCCCCTAATTTGGCTTCCCCGGTCTCTTGGCCCGACATGGTAAAATGAAAAGTTAAAAGAACAAACAGTCCTATTTTAGATATTTTGTTTTTAATCGTTTGCGCATTTAAAAGTAGATGCTTCATGAATAAGATTTACTTTTTTAGTTCAGGTTGTTCCAGCGCACCGTCTCGAATTGGAACTGTGGCTTCTCCTTTTAAATGGGTTTCTAGAAAATTTAAAATACTACTGTAGGCTTTAATTTGATTTTCTTTCTTGACAAATCCGTGCCCCTCATCCTCGAATAATACATATTCCACCGGAACACCATTGGCACGTACCCCTGCTACAATCTCATCGGACTCTACCTGCAATACCCTAGGGTCTTGTGAGCCCTGCAATACGATAAGTGGTTTGGTTACTTTGTCGGTATGGAACAGAGGCGAAATTGCTCGGAGTCGCACCGAGTCGGCAGAATTGGGATCTCCCAATTCGGTATATAGGGCTTCTTTATAGGATTCCCACCAAGGTGGGATAGACCGCAGGGTCCGGATCCAGTTGGTCACACCAAACAGGTTAACCCCAACCTGAAATGCATCGGGCGTGTAGGTAAGGGCGGCCATGGTCATATACCCGCCGTAGGAACCGCCTAAGATTCCTATTTTTTCGCCATCTATCTCGGGTTGAGCGGCCAGCCAGTCTTTGCCGGCAACGCAGTCCTTTAAATCCTTATCGCCGTGATTTTGATCGTCTAGCTGATAGAAGGTTTTTCCGTATCCCGAGCTGCCTCGATTGTTTACGGCCAATATGGCATAGCCGTGGTTTACGAGATATTGGAGAGACGCACTAAAGTTCTGACGAGACTGCCCTCCGGGCCCGCCGTGCACCCACACCAAGGCGGGAGCCGGATTTTCTAAACTGGCCTGATGGGGACGGTAGTAAATTGCTGGAATTTCCAATCCGTCGAAGGACGGGAAGCGCACTACCTCTGCCCGGACCAAGTGGGTAGGGTCGATATCCTTGTTTAATACATCGGACAGTTGTTTTAATTCCTGACTTTCCAGATTGTACACATAGAGATTTCCCGGCGCATTGGCCCCCCCGGCAAACAGGCGAATATGCGATTCATCCCTTGAAAAGGCTATGCCCGTGATGTCCATTGTTTCGGTACCGGCCATGGATAGGGGCTCCCCAGATGCGGTGTCTTCAATTTCAAGGGTGTTTTTGGCATCTTCATTGATATAGGTAATCCGGTAATTCCCGGCCTCAGTAAACGAAGTACCAACGATATCCCAATTGCGTTCGATAACCTTTTCCCGGCTACCGGATTCCAAATCGTACCGCATCAGGTAGGCAAACTCGCCCGCTGCATCGGTAGTATAATACAGGAATTTTCCGTCTGGTGAAAAATCCTGTCCGGAGTTGCCGGACTGGATCTCGTTAATCTGAACTTGACTGCCGTCCAAAATCGAAAAAACAAACAAGTCCCGGTCGTTTGTATTAATCGCCTTGGACAATACAATTCGGTTTCCATCCCCGGAAATTAGGTTTACATCGTATCCGGCGTCATTTTGGTAAATGAGGTTCGGCGTGAAAGTGGCAACATCCATCTGGTACACGTCCATAAAGCGGCTGTCCCGTTTGTTGGAGGTGTAAAAGAACGATTTTCCGTCTTTGGCCCAATTCGAGAACAGGGACCGGGATCCGTGTTCCGGGGTCAGGTCCTTTGCGTTGCCATCAGTTTCCCGCAAAAAGATGTGGAACAGTTCGTCCCCGTTGTTGTCTTTCCGAAACAAGATGCGCTCGTCTTCCGGGAAATACGAAATGGCAAACACAGAAGAACTGTCGGACTGGGTTAAGGCCGTCCAGGTTCCGTCTGCAACGCCCACCGTATAGAGGTTAAAAATACCGGATCGGTTGCTGTGCACCAGTAATTTGGAGTTATCCGGAGCAAAGCTGCCACCACCCACACTCTCGTTGTCCATCATTTGCTCGATGGAGTAACTTTTTAGGTTTTGAACCGTTTCCGGGGCTTTAGCCTCCTGTTTACAGGCTATGGCCAACAGGGCGACAGGAAAGAACCAAAAGGATTTCATAGATCTTTGAATTGTAATGGGTTGGCTTCGAATTTATTCTAGGTTAAAACTTTTGGTTTCGTCAAAGGGCGAAAGATTTAGGGCCTCCATCGCAGCCCGATAGGTCTTCCACGCTTCGTTAAAGAAACCGTTGGTAGTCTCCAGAGCCTTTTTCAAGTCCGCTTCGGCAAATTCCATCAAGCGTACTTCGGTTGAAGTTAAACCGTCAGGTCGGTCCGAGGCATACCCGTATGCCGTTTGTAGGCGTGTCATCACGGTCATTTCTGGATTCCGGGTAATGCCCTGACGTTTATCTTCCTTACCGATATAAAGCGCCATTAACGAGTCGATTTGTTTGAGGATTTCCTTAGAGGCCTTTTGTTCCTCCTTAAAGCCGTCCTTATCTTTTTCTTTCAGTGATTTCTGGAGGTCTTCGGCAATTTTCTTGCTTTCTGCCAGCTGCCGAACGGCATTGGCGGCCAATTGCTGCCAGGATTCCAGCTTTTTGCCAGCCTCATACGTATCGCTAATTGCTTTTTCGGAAACGGTTAGTCGCGGATCGGAGGTTACGGTGATGTTGGTGGAATCTTTGCTGTCTCCGAAGTGAGCAACTACCTTATAGGTCCCGGGTTTAACGCGGGGTCCGCCCGGTTCCCGATTGCTTTTACGCAGGGAGCGGGAAGGACGGTCTGCACCGGACTCGTCCATACCCCAATAAATACGGTGCAATCCTGCAGAATCCGGAGTTTTGTAGGCCAGGGTGCGGATAAGCCTTTCGCCGTCGTAGAATTTAAAGATAACCGAGTCCTTAGATGCCGATTTGGTTTCGCTGCCTGCCTCCGAATCTTTTGCATCCGATTTAGAATTGGCCTCCTTCTTAGTTTTTGAACCCGATTTCAGGTAATAGGTGATCATGGCGCCCCCTCTCCGGTTGTCGCCATTAAACTCGGCATCGCCGCCAAACCGCAGGCCTGTAGGCTGCTGATAGGCTGCCTGATACCCAGTAGGGCTCGGGAAAAGACTGATGTCTTTGGTCAGTACAGATGCATTTCCGGCAATAGCTCTAAGCGGACGAATATCGTCCAGTACCCAGGCTGCTCTTCCGAATGTTCCAATGACCAAATCTTGCTCTCTGGGGTGAATGGCCAGATCCATGGTGGCTACCGTTGGGAAGTTGTGATCCCATTTTTGCCAGTTGGCACCGGCGTCCATGGAGAGATACAAGCCGTCGTCTGTGCCGAGGAACATCAGGTTCGGATTTTCGGGATCTTCCAAAATCGATAGGGTATAGGTTGGTACATCTGTTCCGTCAACAATCCGGGTCCAGGTTTTTCCGTAGTCCTTGGTGCGGTAGGCGTAAGGCGTATAATTATAGCGTCGATAGTCGTTGGCAATCAGCAAAGCTTCTCCGGGATTGCGCTCAGAGGCTTTAATCTGAGGTATCCAACTGCCCTTGGGCAAGCCTTTGATATTAGCGGTAACCTCGGTCCAGGTTGCGCCGCCATTGCGGGTGTAGTGCACCCGGCCGTCGTCGGTACCCACCCACAGCATATTTTGTTCTGCAGGCGAGGGTTCTATTACCAAGATGGTACAGTGATTTTCGGCTCCGGTAGCATCCATGGTGAGCCCACCGCTTTCGCTTTGTTTTTGTTTTTCCGGATCGTTGGTGGTGAGGTCGGGCGAAATGATCTCCCAGGTTAGCCCCTTGTCGGTGCTTTTGTGCACAAATTGACTGCCAAAATACAAGGTGCTGTTGCTAAACGGATCCTGACCGATAGCGGCATTCCAGTTAAAGCGCAGTTCGGTAGTGGCATCCGGAGGGGTAGGCCGGACCGAGTAATCGTTGCCCGTCTGAGAGTCGTAGCGGCCCACAAAGCCTTGTTGGCTCATGGCAAAACCGTATCGGGAGTCGTCCTTGTCCGGAACCACATCAAAGCCGTCGCCAAAGGCGATTTCCTGCCAGTAGGAATTGCGGATTCCCTGGGCTTTCCAAACATAAGCCGGGCCTCTCCAGGAGCCATTGTCCTGCATACCGCCGTACACGTTGTAGGGGTATTCGTTATCGGTTCGGATGTGATAAAATTGGGCTAGCGGCAGATTGCCTACAAAACGCCAGGTTTTCCCACCATCACGGCTGATGTTTAGCCCACCGTCGTTACCGTCCATCATAAACTGACCGTCTT
>JBJOHX010000051.1:0-63907 GCA_046047415.1 Bacteroidota bacterium | reverse complement strand
GTCGAACCCTCGTCCAAACAAGCAATAACTAGGCTTTCTACATGCTTAGTTTTTGATTGATTGTCGGCGTGCAACTGACCAAAAACCGCCCATTACACACGTAGCTTCTTAGATTTGATGCCGTCCGCGAAGCAAGGACTGCACGATGTTGTCTTTAATGGTGCCTCCTAATGGGTCGCCGACAACAAGGGCTACCCGAAGACATTCAGCTCTCCCGCCTTGCGGGACTGGGCCATGACTTACTGTGATTCAGTCAATTAGGCAGCTAAAGCGTAGTTAGACTCGCCATTTAAAAGGGTTGGATCATGAGATTAACGAGCTGTGTACCAGCGCTCGGCATGCTTACGTAGCCATTGGTCTTGCAGTCAAAACCAGTCGGCCCCATAATTTTCAAAGAACGATTTGAAAGTTTACAAAAATAATCAATTTACGCTGCAATTCGGATGTTCGAAAGTTCCTTTCCTGCAGGTTTGCAAACCCTGTGTATTCCATTTACATTTGAGCAAATTTCATACCAAATCAAATGATGAAGTTCGGAATTATAAAAGAACGCAAAAATCCACCGGATCATCGGGTGGTATTGTCTCCCGGGGCCTGCCAAAACGTCTTGTCCCAATTCCCGGAAGCTAATATTCAGATTGAGCCGTCGGCGATTCGCGTCTTTTCGGATCAGGAATACGAAAGTGCAGGACTTTTATTAGGTGAAGATATGACGGTATGCCAGGTACTACTCGGAGTAAAAGAAGTACCCATAGAAGCTTTGATTCCGGAGCGTGTCTATTTCTTTTTTTCGCATACCATAAAAAAGCAGCCGTATAACCGAAATCTTCTTCGTGCATTGTTGGACAAGCATATTGAATTTTATGACCACGAGGTATTGACCGATCCTACAGGTGCGCGCCTGGTGGCCTTTGGCAGGTATGCCGGAATTGTAGGTGCCTACAATGGTTTTCTGACCTTTGGGTTAAAATCGGGATTGTTCCAAATGCCTCGAGCATACCAGCTAAAAGATCAGGAAGCTCTTATTTCTGAACTTAAAAAAATTAAACTACCCAAAATTAAGGTGTTGCTCACCGGTTGTGGACGTGTTGGAAATGGCGCGCGCGAAATGCTCGAGGGAATGGGCATGCGTGAAGTTTCAGTTTCGGCCTATTTAAACGAGACCTTTGAGCAGGCAGTATACTGTCAAATAGATGTTTTGGATTACAATAAACGCGCAGATGGGAAGCCTGCCGATAAAGCAGAGTTTTTTGCGCATCCAGAGCGATACCGATCCGATTTTTTCAGGTTTGCCCGGGTCACTGATTTATATATGGCCGGGCATTTCTTTGGTGGAGGATCTCCGTATCTCTTTACCCGGGAAGACGCACGGCAAGCCGATTTTAAAATTCAGGTGGTTGCAGATATTAGTTGCGACATAGATGGTCCTGTAGCCTGTACGCTCAGGGCCTCAACCATTGCCGACCCCATTTATGGCTACGACCCAATAACCGAATCCGAAGTGAACTATCGAAATCCAAATGCCATTGCGGTAATGGCTATAGATAATTTGCCTGCCGAGCTACCCCGAGATGCGAGTGAGGGTTTTGGGCAAGCCTTTTATTCAAAAATCATCCCGGCCTTTTTTAATGGGGATGCCGATGGCATTTTGGAACGTGCACGAATGACTAAAAATGGACAATTAACTCCTCGTTATGCCTATCTGCAAGATTACGTAGATGGCAAACAGTAGGCCTTATTGCACCTTAATTTCCCAAGATACCTGCGGGTGAATCTTGGGTGCCGAGTAGGCTCCGAGTGCATTTAATTTTAGTTCAATTCCATCCTTTTTTTGAAGCGTTTTGATTTTTAAGGTGAATTCACCGCCAGCCGGAATTTCAAATACAGGCGAACTGCTGTAGAAGGTGTATGGCATGGCGTTTTCAAAGCGTAATTCGCTGCTGCTGCGGTTCATTAGGACTACCTCCAAAATATCGGTTTTTGGGATGTAGGCTGCCGATTTAATCGCTACGCAGGCCTTTAAAAAGGGATTAAGATAGGCTTCCTTACCTACCATGAGGCCATTGTACACCGCTACAGTTCTTCCTGCAAAAAGCGCTTCCCGGAGTCCTTCGGGGCTACGTGTGCTACTAAAAGCCAGGGTTACTGGTCGGTGATTGCCTTTTTCAGTATAGTCCCAGTCTATGAGTCCGTGAATGTCGCTAGTGCCCATAATGGTGAGATTTTGTTCAAGGGCTATCGCCAGCGCTTCTTCGGAATAATCTACACTGTTAATTACCTCAATACCGTGGAGTTCGCCAGCTGCAATTCGGGCCTTTTGAAAATCGCTAAGTACTGGCACCCCTTGTGGTTGCTGTGCATACCAGGCAGGATGGTTCCAAAAGATGAAAGCACCTTGGGATTTGGCCGAAGAAAAAGCCGTCTCGGCTTGCTCTGCCAACAATTCGTTTGCGTTGCTTATAAAAATGGCATTGTTGTGTCCCATAGGGGCCATACGAGTAATTTCGGACCCCCGAATAATCATAAGGTCGTGATCTGCAGCTTCTTTAATCGCAATTTCATAAGATCGATTCCGATCCGGATGCGGAATATCCGATCCATGGGGCTGGTACTCCAGGTGCTCTGTAAGTGAAATGGCGTCCATGCCCTCCCGAAGGGCCTCCATAACGCGTATGTCTGGCCAAACACTTCCATCGGAGAAGACAGTATGCTGATGCAGGTCTGCCACAATAGTATTGTATCCTGGAATATCAGGAAAATTTACCGGTTGAGCGCCCGAGTGACTGTGTTGGGCAAACAAGGAGGCACTTATGGTAAACAGAGCAATTAAGTGCAAGAGGTATTTGTTGGATTTCATGGTGGTTAGGTATTATTGCTTTTAGGGTACGACTAATTCACGATAAATAAGGTACAATTATTTTTTGAGGTTTGGACCGATGGCGCAACCTAAGGGTTGTGACCACCTAATCTTATAACTTCCTGCAAAAAAATAAATTTGATATTCTCCTTTTTTATTAAATTGTTAAACTTTTTTAAGCAACACGTGAACATTAATTGGATATTGGATTGCGAATCTAGTCAGGAAGTCCATAAGACTTGTATTGACATAGAATATCGTTTGCGTCCCAAACTTACCCGATTTTTAATGCAGCACCTTGAGCGTGAATTGAAGGGAGATTTTTCGGCCTTTTACTTCGATATTGATTATGGGAAAAAAGAAATACGGATTTCCGACAAAACCCCGGCGCAATACATTCAGAAAATTGCAGATGCTTTTACCAGAGAAATGAATACCGAGGCCGTCCGTAAATTTTTGCTCGGATAATTAAAATCCGTTGACCACCTCTCGTAAAGCGGTTAATCGTTCCATTAAATTTTCGAATAAATCCAAATGAAGCATGTTGGCGCCATCACTTTTGGCATTTGCTGGATCAAAATGAGTTTCTATAAAAATACCGTCTACCCCCGCTGCTATTCCTGCCCTTGCAATGGTTTCAATAAGTTCGGGCCGTCCGCCTGTAACGCCGGAAGCCTGATTGGGTTGCTGCAGTGAATGGGTAACATCTAGCACTACCGGTGCATATTGTTTCATAACTGGTACACCTCTAAAATCAACGATTAAATCCTGATACCCAAACATGGTTCCTCTATCGGTAATTAGAACCTGTTCATTTCCCGTCTCTGTAACCTTAGTCACGGCGTGCTTCATACTTTCCGGACTCATAAATTGGCCTTTCTTAAGATTGACCACCTTTCCCGTTTCGGCTGCGGCAACAACTAAATCGGTTTGACGAACTAAAAATGCCGGGATTTGAAGTACATCAACATAGGCAGCAGCGAGTTGGGCATCCGACTCCTGATGAATGTCCGTAACCGTGGGCACGCCAAAGGTTTGGGAAACCTTGCTTAGAATTTTTAACGCCTTCTCGTCTCCGATGCCCGTAAAAGAATCTGCGCGGCTGCGATTTGCTTTTTTAAAGCTACCTTTAAATATATAAGGTATTCGCAGTCGATCCGAAATTGTAACGATTCGTTCGGCAATTCGCATTGCCATTTCTTCGCCTTCAATGGCACAAGGACCGGCCAAAAGAAAAAAATTATTGGAGTTGGGATGACTGATTTGAGGAATGCCTGAAAGATTCATGCGCTAAATTTTTGCAAAGATAGCACAATAATAGGCTGTTAAACCGGAAATAGACGTATCTTTGCGCCCGTTTTCAGCACCCTATGAAAGATATCCGAAACATCGCCATTATTGCCCACGTAGACCACGGAAAGACTACGCTGGTAGACAAAATTATGCATTATTGTCAGCTCTTTAGAGACAATCAACAAACCGGAGAATTGATTCTGGACAACAACGACTTGGAGCGTGAACGCGGTATTACTATCGTTTCCAAGAACGTTTCTGTAACTTATAAGGACACCAAAATAAATATTATTGACACCCCAGGTCACGCCGATTTTGGGGGCGAAGTTGAACGGGTTCTGAATATGGCAGACGGTGTTTTACTGTTGGTAGATGCCTTTGAAGGGCCAATGCCTCAAACTCGATTTGTACTTCAAAAGGCTTTAGATCTCGGGCTTAAGCCATGCGTGGTGATTAATAAAGTAGACAAGGAAAATTGTACACCCGAAGAGGTTCATGAAAAAGTTTTTGACCTCATGTTCGAACTGGGAGCAGAAGAGTGGCAATTGGATTTTCCAGTAGTATACGGATCTGCCAAGCAAAATTGGATGGGTTCAGATTGGAAAACACCAACAAACAGTATAGAGCCCTTACTGGAGATGGTAATCGATAATATTCCGATTTTTAAACCCGAACAAGGAAGCACTCAGATGCTTATTACCTCTTTGGATTATTCTTCCTATACCGGTCGTATAGCCATTGGTCGTTTGCAGCGTGGGGTATTAAAGGAAAATCAGCCTGTTTCCTTGGTTAAGCGCGATGGTCGAATCGTGAAAACCCGTATAAAAGAGGTGTTTACCTTTGAAGGATTGGGACGCAGCAAAGTTTCGGAAGTTCAAACCGGTGATATTTGTGCCCTGATAGGACTCGAAGATTTTGAAATTGGAGATACCGTTGCCGATTTTGAACAGCCTCAAGCCCTAAAAACGATTGCCATAGACGAACCAACTATGAGTATGTTGTTTACCATAAACGACAGCCCGTTTTTTGGTAAAGATGGCAAGTTTGTAACCTCGAGACACGTTAAAGAACGATTGGAGCGGGAGCTCGAAAAAAACCTGGCGTTACGGGTACAAGCAACCGATAGTGCCGATAAATTTATGGTATTCGGTCGCGGTGTATTACACCTTTCAGTTTTAATTGAAACCATGCGGCGCGAAGGTTATGAGGTGCAAATAGGACAGCCTCAGGTAATTATAAAAGAAATTGACGGTGTCAAATGTGAGCCTGTAGAGCATCTAACGATAGATTTACCGGAAGAAGTTTCAGGTAGAGCCGTAGAAATGGTATCGATCCGCAAAGGTGAAATGATTCATATGGAAGCTCGGGGTGAGCGGATGTATTGCGAATTTTATATCCCCTCACGTGGTATTATAGGACTTCGGAATCAATTGCTAACTGCTACCGCAGGTGAGGCTGTAATGGCGCACCGGTTTTTGGAATATCAACCGATGAAAGGCGATATTCCAATGCGTCAGAACGGTTCTTTAATCTCAATGGAAAACGGTACAGCTATCCCATATTCCATCGACAAGATTCAGGAAAGAGGTCGCTTTTTTATTGATCCGGGAGAGGATATCTACGAAGGTCAGGTTATCGGAGAAAATTCAAGAGGCGACGATATGGTGGTCAATGTTACCAAAACCAAAAAGCTCACCAACGTTCGGGCGTCAGGATCCGACGACAAGGTTCGGATTGTGCCGGCCATTAAATTTTCTTTGGAAGAGGCCTTGGAATACATCCAGAAAGATGAATACGTAGAGGTAACCCCCAAACACTTGAGATTGCGTAAAATTCAACTTAAGGAAACCGATCGCAAGCGCAGTAAGGCCTAACGCAAAACAGATCTATTGCGCTAGGGTTTTTGCCGATTCAGTTCGGGATGATTTACCAGGCAAGCCATAGCCGCACCTATGATACCGGCATCATTCTGAAGGAGGGCAGGGATTACCGGAGTTTCAATGGTAATGTATTGCTTGAATTCATCAAAGTCTTTTGAGGTTCCGCCCCCCAATATAATGGTGTCTGGGGCAGCTATGAGTTCAACGTATTTCAAAAACTTATTGAAACGTTTGCCCCATTTTTTATAACTCAATCCTTCGCGTTCTTTGGCAGATGCGGCTGCCCAGGTTTCAATTTTCTTGTACTTTTTATAAGGAATCTGACCCAGTTCAAGGTTTGGAATGAGCTTTCCATCTAAAAAAGCGCCACTGCCCAATCCTGTTCCTATAGTTATCATAAGCACAAAACCTTTCAAATTCTTTCCAATGCCATAGTTCATAGTGGCGTACCCGGCTGCATCGGCATCGTTTACTACGGTAAACGGATTTCCTGAGGCTTGTTCAAAAAGTGCTTCGACATTTTGATTCATCCAAGAGGGATGTAGGTTGCCGGGGGATTTGCAGACCCCGTGTTTTATAATGGATGGAAATCCACAGCCTACAGGACCTGAATAATTGAAATGCTTTACAATTTCCGCAACTACGGCAGCCATTTCTTCAGGTTTGCGGGATGGGGGAGTGGGTATACGATAGCGTGGAGAGCGCATTTCTCCGGTTTCCATATGAACCATTGCGCCTTTAATTCCAGAACCTCCCACGTCTATACCAAGTACCTCCATGCCATTGTGCTTTACAGGGCAAAAGTAAAAAAAAGATTGGTAAAGGACAGTTGGCTTAGCTCAGCCGGCCTTGTTGGTGCAAAAGATCAAAAATTAATCGATCTGCCGTAGCCATTAGGTTCCGATCGGCATATCCCAGCCAGACCAATTCTTCCAATTCTGCTTGAACAGCTGGAACACCTTGAAAAGCGCCTTCGTAACATGTTAATCGCACTCGAACCCCAGCGGGTTGATCGTCTGCAGGCCCTTCAAAAATCCCCAGGTGTATTAGGGTTTCTGGCAACAGGGCAATGCCTAATTCTTCCTGGATTTCACGAGCTAAGGCCTGGTGATCGCTTTCGTCTGCTTGTCGCTTACCACCTGGTATCAGGTAGGCTTTATGATGTTTGCTTCTACTGCACAACACTTTATTTTCCCTAAGGTGAAGCCAGCACACTGCCTCAATAATTCGGGAAGTAGGCTCTACATAAAAGTCGATAGAATTTAAAGTGTGATTTGGGTCTAGCACATCCAGTAGCCTGTCTATGCCTTCGCCAAAGGGAGTTAATGATTTTTCCTGTTTGTTTCTTCCTAAAGCACTGCTAATGGTTTCATCCCGGTTTCCGAAAGGATAACCACTTTTTTTAATCCAAAGGAAATTGAGCAGGTGTTGCATGAGCACATTTCCCAACTGATCAAGCGAAATGGCAATTTGAAGTAAGTACCGCCCCACACCGCTCAATCCGCTTTTAATTCCAGTGTAAAATAATCCGTACAGGAATCCGATAGGGCCCGTAAAAAGAAATAATAAAACGGAAACAACAAAAAGAACGACCCCCAGCATTGGGTGCTTTTTTCGGGAGGTCTCAGAGGCATTATTTGATTGTACGTTCATTTATAGGTCCTAAGATTCTGAACGCCAAAATTTAACCGGCTTTTTGCACCACTTCAAAGACTCTGCTCCCATCGCATTTTATGGTTTTGGCGGGATATTTTAAAATAAGGGCATAATCGTGGGTTGCCATTAGAATGGTTCTGCCAGATTGATTGATTTCCTGAAGCACCTTCATGACCTCTACACTTGTTTGTGGATCTAAATTACCAGTGGGTTCGTCTGCGAGAATTAATTCCGGATTATTGAGCAGAGCGCGGGCAATTGCAATGCGCTGTTGCTCTCCACCAGAGAGTTCATGAGGGAATTTGAAGCCCTTTGTTTTCATACCCACCTTATCCAGAACTTCATCAATTCGGTTTTGCATGGCAGCTACGTCTTTCCAACCTGTCGCTTTCAGGACAAAGCTCAGATTTTGCTGCACATTTCGGTCTGGAAGCAGCTTAAAATCCTGAAAAACTATACCCAGTTTGCGCCTGAGAAATGGAATTTTTTGTTCTTCTAAATTATGGAGTGAAAACCCAACAACATGTCCGTGACCCTTTAATAGGGGTAAATCTGCGTATAAGGTTTTAATGAGGCTGCTCTTACCGCTACCGGTCTTGCCAATTAGGTAAGCAAATTCACCAGCTTTCATTTCTAGGCTTACTTCGTTGAGCACCAAATTTTCGCGCTGAAAAATGGAGGCTTGTTTTAAGCTTAGGACAGATTCGGCCATGGGTTTGGTTTTGTTGATATAAAGGTAATAAGTTCCAATTAATGCACTGAGATGCCGTGTGTATTTTCCCGTAATTCGCAAGTGGCCGCATACTTAAAGCGAAATGTTTTTCGTTGTATTATAGGAAGCTGCATTCGTTAAAACTAGCAGTCGCTATGCGAAACAGATCCATATTATTGCTTTACTTGTTATGTATTCCTATCTTCTTTTTAGGACAAGAATCGGACCGGGGAAGTGCATTATTGCAATCCTATCAGCAAGGTATTTTTTTATATCAAAATAAATTCTATCAAGGGGCTCAAGTAATTTTTGAGCGCATTTCGGATCAGTCCAATCATTACATAACCAGAGCAAATAGCTCCTATTACAGTGCCAATGCGGCAGTTCGATTAAATCAAATTGGTGCAGACAGGCTTATGACCCGATTTGTAGACAATTACCCTGTTTCGGTATTTCAGAATTCGGCCTATCTGGATGTTGCTGATTTTTATTTCGATCAGGGGAAATATCCGAATGCTGTTACCTGGTATCGCAAGGCCAATGGATCCGGTTTGTTTGGTAAAAATAGGGAGCGATTTGATTTTCGAATGGGATATGGTTTGTTTGCTACCGACCGACCCGAGGCAGCCAAACAGTACCTACAACGAGTGTCCAATTCGCGAGAATACGGGTCGCAGGCTAAGTATTATTTAGGATACAGTGCCTATCAGCAAAACGATTATCAGCAAGCCACCCGTCAATTCGATCAAATTACAGATCAAGTGCTGCTGCAGGAAAAATTAGGCTATTTTCAGGCAGATATGAACTTTAAATTGGGCAATTTTCAAGAGGCAATAGACCAGGCAACTCGCCAACTGTCTAAGTCAGATACTCAGGAGACTTCGGAGCTCAATAAAATTATAGGTGAAAGTTATTTTAATCTTAAACAATACGACCGGGCCATACCTTACCTGGAAGGCTATAGCGGGAAAGAAGGTCGCTGGACAAACACCGACTTTTATTTGTTAGGCTATGCGTATTACCAACAGCATAGTTACATTAAGGCTATTGCACAATTCAATAAAATCATTGGAGGAAACGATTTTGTAGCGCAAAATGCATACTACCATTTGGGAATATGTTATTTAAATTCAGATAAGAAACAGGAAGCTTTGCATGCATTTCGAAATGCCGGAAGCATGATTTTTGACGCTGCCATTCAGCAAGATGCATTATACAGCTATAGTTTATTAAGCTATGAAATCGGGAATGCATACGAATCTGTGCCACAGGTACTAAAGGGGTATTTGGATCGGTATCCCGGCGATTCGCGCAGTTCTGAAATTCAGAATTTGCTAGTCAATTCGTACCTCACTTCCAGAAATTTTGAGGCTGCCCTAGAGTTGGCTCAGGCCAATCGGAATTCCATAGAAGATAAAACCTACCAAAAAATAGCCTATTACCGTGGGATTGAACTGTTTCTGTCTAAGCGGTACAGTGATGCAGCTCAGTTATTTCAGTTGGCTGCCGGACTTAGAGGTGTTGGTCAAATTTCGGCTTTGGCGTTGTATTGGAATGCGGAGTGCGATTATGAAATGGGTCGTTATGCTCAGGCACTTAACGGTTTTGAACAATTTAGGAGAGATTCAGAGTCTTTAAGGTTGGCAGAACTGGAATTAATTGATTATAATATAGGTTATGCTAATTTTAATCTCAAGCATTTTAGCGATGCCATACATTCTTTTGCATCGTTTTGCAGTAAGACGAGTGTAGATGCCTCCAAAAGGGCCGATGCATTACTGCGTTTAGGCGACAGCTATTTTGCAACCAGTCAATACCGAGAGGCAGTTTTGGCCTACGATCAGGCGCTACAATCGGGAAGTGCGCAAAAGGATTATGCAGATTTTCAAAAGGCCATTGGTCTCGGGTTTTTAGGGCAAGGGTCAAATAAGTTGGAGATTTTAGCTGCGTTTAATAAACGCTACCCGAATTCCCCGCTGGCCGATGATGCACTTTTTGAGCTCGGCAATACTTATTTGGATCAGGGCAATGAACCTCTGGCACTTCGGGAATACGACCGGTTGATAAGCAGTTATCCAAACAGTCCAAGGGTAGTTAGTGCGAGCATGCGCAAAGGGCTCACCTTTTTTAATCGCGGACAAAATCGAGAGGCTTTAGAAGTTTTTCAAGAAATTGCGGAGAGGTATCCCGAGTATCCCGAAGCCGCCCAAGCCGTTCAGTCGGCTAAATTAGTTGCCATAGAACTTGGTGAGGTTGCTGCATTTGCAAATTGGGCTTCTCAGTTTAATTTTACCACCATTACGGAAAATGAATTGGAAGCAGCCTTGTTCGAGGCTGCCAACCGCCAGCTCGAATCAGGTAACACGAAAGGGGCTCAAAAAAGCTACGAAAGCTATCTGGAGCAATATCCTTCAGGGGCAAATCATATTAAGGTTCGTTTTGCCTTGGCCCAACTCTTCTTGTCTACTCAAGATATCGATAAAGCCCTGCCACTCTTTAAGCAAGTTGCAGCAGCAGATGCCGGATCTACTGGCGAAGAAGCGCTTACTCGGATTGGGGATCTACTCATGTCGCGCCAAGATTTTGCAGGAGCATTGCCGTATTTGAAACGATTAGATGCTTCGGCCAATATTTTACAAAACCGTGTTTTTGCTAAGTCAAATCTCATGCGAGGTTATTTTGAAAGACAAGAATTGGATCAGGCACTTCCTTATGCACAATCTCTTTTGGAATTTAAAGATTTAGACCTGCGTATCCGTAGTGATGCCCGGTTGGTTCTTGCAAGAGCAGCTTTCCAATCCGGAAATTTTCAAAAGGCCCAAACCGCTTACGCAACCCTTTTGAAGGAGTCTATTGGCGAAGCAACGGCAGAAGCACTCTATTATGAGGCCTTTTTTACAAAAAAGGCAAATGATCCGGAAGCTTCCAACCTTGTGATACAGCGCCTGCTGCGCGACCATTCGGCGTATCGAGAGTGGGGCGGTAAAGGGTTGTTACTTATGGCTCAGAATTTTAAGACTTTAGACGATTCATTTCAGGCTACTTATATTTTGGAAAATGTGATTGTCAATTTTGAGGAATATCCCGAATTAGTGGCATTGGCGCGGGAAGAACTGCAGGCTATCAAATTACAGGAGTCTGCGCGCAATGCCGATGTTGACCCTGAAGGAAAGTACTAGTTATGAGGTCATACATGAGATGGGAAATAGGTTTTGTATTTGTGTTGCTCGCATGGCCATTTTTGGTTTCGGGCCAAACCGATAGTTTAAATACTCAAAATATAACGGTAATTGGGTCGTACAATCCGGCAGTAACACAGGCCCTTAAATTAAGAACATTACCCGTGTTAAACAATACGGAAGCCTTGCAAAAAATACCGGTACAGTATCGATTTATTACCGTTCCTGTAGCCTCCACTTTTACGCCATCAAAAGGAAAGGCAGCAGGCTTGGAACGCCGTGAGCCCGAACACAATTACAACAGCTTTGCGTCTTTAGCGATGGGTTATTTTTTCACCTCTCAGGCCGATTTGTATACGGGACTCAATTTTGATCGGGGTAGTAAACGGTTAGATCTTGGACTGCATCACAAGTCTGCTCTGGCACAACTTAAATTCTCACCATTGCCTACAGCTTTTTACCAATCGCATCTCAATGCCGCCTGGTCGCACCGCGAGCGTGATTTCAATTGGAAGTTGGCGGCAGATATAGGACATAACCTGCAGCATTGGTATGGATTAGTGTACCGTTCAAATGAAACTGATTTTACCGATTCGCTAGATGTAGCTCAATACTACCTTACCGGTCACTTGTTTGGAAAAATAAAATTCGAGGATTCCTTTGTAAAGGATGCCTCGGTACAGGCTCAAACCATAAGTGATGCCACAAGTGCGTCGGAAAGCAGTTTGCATTCGGATTTTAATCTGGAATTTCCTGTACGGGATTACTTTGGCACAATTGGGACTTTTGTAGATGTGGTGCAAGGCCGAATGGGCAATGCTCCGGTATCGGAATTAGACAATTCCGGAACCTTTAATTACGGCAGGTTGCAGCTAGGTATTCGTCCGGGATTGCGTTTTGATCGCAAGGCTTTGCGCTTATTTGTTGGGGCAAATCTAGTATACGCAACAGATCTTGAAATTCAGGAGGGCAGCTTGTACGTTTATCCAAATCTGTCGGGTGACATCAATTTAAGTGATAAGGCGCTGGTGGCTTTTGCCAGCTTGGACGGATCGCTCACCCAAAATTCATTTCAGGACTATGCAAGGCAAAATCCTTTTATTTCCCCTACATTGCTAATACGTCCTACAGATACAAAATATCACTTTAATGGAGGTTTTAGAGGGCAGCTCAAAGGTGTTTTTGGCTATGCCCTGCACGCCAATTATGAAGTGCAGCAAAATGCACCTCTTTTTATGCTTAATCCTGTAAACGAAATGCGCACCGATGCCAAAGCCTATAATTTTGGAAATTCATTTCAGGTGGTATATCAAGATTTTAACACTTTAGGGTTTACCGCAGAAATACAATGGATGGTAAATCGAAATTTTAATTTACAATTGAGCGGGTCCATATATGAATATGAATCCAATGCAAATGCCGTGGTATATAATCTGCCCAATCATGAGGCGAACCTGTTGCTCGATTTCAGGCCTGAATCGGGGTGGGGATTTTGGATGAGGTTTATTTTGATGGGTGAGCGCCAGGATCTAATGACTTCTGCAACGGTCTCCTTCCTAGCTACCCCATTAGTTTTGGATGCCTATTTTGATGCCAGTACACAATTGAGTTACCGAATCAATACCAAGTGGAATGCATTTCTGCAGGCCAATAATGTTTTAAATACCAATTATCAACGTTGGGCACACTTTCCGGTCCAAGGCTTCCAATTGCTGGGAGGAGTGGGTTACCGATTTGATTGGTAGCGCGAAGCACAGCGTTCTTTGTTTTGAATTAAAAAGAACAAAATAACCCCTGGCCAATGGCAGTTTCTCTTAAATCCAGGCGGATTGGAATTATTTTTCTCTTTGTAGCAGGGTGCCTACAATCCCAAAATTTGGTTCCAAATTCGGGATTTGAAATCCATAATAGTTGCCCGCTCAATCCCGGGAATGCCGCCCAGGATTTGGAACATTGGAGCATGCCTACCACGGGTTCTACAGATTTTTTTCACGCATGTAGCACGGTATTGGGTGTGCCGGAAAACTTTAACGGGTCACAGTGGCCAAAAGAAGGGCAAGGTTATGTTGGCTTGTACGCCTATGCCCCAAATGATTATCGCGAATATTTACAAGTCAGGTTAAATAAGCCTTTGGAACAAGGTCTGGAATACACCTTGAGGTATTTTGTGAGTCTTGCCGAACGGTCCGATTTTGCAGTTCCTGGAATTGATGCTTTATTGACTTCAGACCCAATACGCGTGCGAACCAAAAAACCGATGGGCAGGAAATTCTGGTCTGGCACCCCCCCCAAACCCTATCAGTACCTGAAAACAGCTGCTGCAGAATTTTATGAAGATACCGATCATTGGCAGCTTATAGAATTTAAATTTACGGCTCGCGGTAACGAGGAATACCTGACACTTGGAAATTTTCAATCCAACGCCAAAACGCGCAATCGGCCAACAGGGATTTTAGCAAACAAAGGGGCTTATTAT
The DNA here is from genome assembly GCA_046047415.1 of Bacteroidota bacterium. Taxonomy (GTDB): domain Bacteria; phylum Bacteroidota; class Bacteroidia; order Flavobacteriales; family Flavobacteriaceae; genus Robiginitalea. The sequence goes on along the minus strand of JBJOHX010000051.1, from coordinate 49,854 downwards.
TATATCGATGAAGTTGTGCTTCGGCCCACTAAATCGAATCATGAATTGAATCAGATACCGGCCCGTAGCCAAATAGAATTGCCAACGATATACTTTGAATTTGACAGTTCAGCACTGCGCTTAGCTGATACGCAAAAGCTGCTTCAAATTGCTGAAATCATGCATTCGGATTTACGGCTGTCTATTGAAATTCTCGGTCATACCGATGGGGAAGGATCTGCATCCTACAACAACAGATTGTCTCAAGCAAGATGTATGGCTGTGGTAAATCATTTCATTCAACTTGGCATAGCTTCGAACCGCATAATATGGCAGGGGTTTGGAGCCACTCGACCTGCAGCAGGGAATACAACCACAGCCGGAAGACAGCAAAATAGGCGTGTAGAGTTTCAATTTCATGTCAACAATTCTCAATGAGACCGGTAGCCCCCGGAAATCGTTATCTTTAACATCTCAATAATCTCTTGCTATTTCATGAAAAAATGTCTCTTAATACCGGTGCTTGCCACCTTGATTTATGCATGTAATGCACCTTTAGAAAATGCAGATTTATTGGTTTTTAATGCTCGAGTATACACCGTAGATGACAATTTTAGCTCAGCAGATGCCTTTGTAGTTCGATCGGGCAAATTTATAGCTGTTGGTTCGGAGGCATCATTGCGCAATCGGTACCATGCCGCCCAGGAAGTAGACGCGGCAGGCAAAACTATTGTGCCCGGCTTTATTGACGCGCACTGTCATTTTTATGGACTAGGTCAAAATCAAGAGGTGGTTAACTTAATAGGAACCACCAGTTTCGATGAGGTAATTTCCAGGGTGGTAGCATTTCAAGATCGCGCTCAAGGTGGGTTTATTTACGGAAGAGGTTGGGATCAAAATGATTGGAAAGCCAAAGGCTTTCCGGATAAAACAGTCTTAGATTCTTTATTTCCGAATGTACCGGTGGCATTGCAACGGGTAGATGGTCACGCCCTATTGGTAAATCAAAAAGCATTGGATTTGGCCGGTATCGATGGTAATACTAAGGTGGCCGGCGGCGCGGTGATACTTAAAAACGGTATGCCAACAGGAGTTTTAGTAGACAGTCCCATGCAATTGGTGTTGGCTAAGTGGCCCAAACCAGATCGCGAAGCCCAAATCAGGGGTTTGTTGGCGGCTCAGCGCATAGGATTTGAAAATGGGTTAACCACGGTAAACGACGCCGGAATTGATCGTGATGTAATTGAACTAATTGATAGCTTACATCGAACGGGAGATCTAAGCATGCGCGTATATGCCATGGTAAGTAATAGCCCGGAAAATTTGGATTATTATCTTTCCAGGAGTCCGCTCAAAACCGATCGGCTATCTGTGCGTGCCATAAAAGTTTACGCAGATGGTGCATTGGGTTCCAGGGGTGCGGCTTTAAAAGCCCCTTATACTGATCAGCCCGGACATTACGGTGCCATGATTACCGAGCCCAAGGACCTCGAGGCCTTGGCGTTGCGCATTGCACAAGCCGGCTATCAAATGAATACTCATGCCATTGGAGATTCTGCTAATATTGCTGTGTTAAGGGCCTATTCCGCCGCTTTGAAGGAAATCAAAGATCCAAGATGGAAGGTTGAACATGCTCAGATATTGGACACGGCAGATTTAATTCATTTCAGTGCTAAAGTATTGCCTTCTGTACAGCCTACTCATGCTACTAGCGACATGTATTGGGCACAAGACCGATTGGGTGCCGGTAGAATGGATGGTGCGTACGCATTTTTAAGTCTGCTGGAACGTTCTGGCAGTATTGCCTTAGGTACAGATTTTCCGGTAGAGGCTGTAGATCCTATTCAAACTTTTTATGCAGCAGTTACACGTCAGGATCAACACGGGTATCCTGAGGGAGGATTTTTACCCAATCAATTATTATCTCGGGAACAAGCCTTAAAAGGCATGACCATTTGGGCGGCATATTCTAATTTTGAGGAGAATGAAAAAGGAAGCATAGCCCCAGGAAAATGGGCCGATTTTATTATGCTTTCAGATAATTTAATGGAAGCGCCTCCCGAGAAACTAAAAAATATAGAGGTGTTGCAAACCTTTATTGGAGGTCACAAGGTATACTAAAAAAGCCGGCAGGGTTGCCGGCTTTTTTTTGATCGATGCCTGAATTACCAGCTTATAGGAACAGAAACTCTGGTCTTGTCCCACCCCATAATGAGTTGAGCGGCATTGCCGTCTGCCTCAAAAGTCATTGAAAATGCTTCTACAGCATCTGAAGCCGTACTAACACTAGCCGGTACACGTACCACATCTGCACTGGCATCATAGGTATAGGCACCCCACTGATGTAAGGCTTTGTTTAAAACAAGTGTCCATTCGGAAGCACCGGGAATGCTGAATAATGCATAGGTGCCAGCGGAAACGGCCGCCCCTCCAAAGGTAACGTCTTGATAAAAGGTAATTTCTGTGCTTTCATTTGCACCTGTTCTCCAAATTTTTCCCTCAGGTGCCAGGTCAGAAAGTGCCCGCCCCTTTAATTGCGGGCGGCTGTACAATACCCGAACAACTTTCGCAGGATCTTTTCCGGGATAAATAGCCATGTCTAATGGACTCTTGTCTAGTCCCGGAAAGTTCTGGGCTGAAAGATTTGTCGAAAAGGCCACCGCCGAAAGCAGTGTAAGAAAAAATAGTCTGTTTTTCATAAGATTCGCATTTTGCCTTAAAACTACAGTCTTTTTGATTGGCATACTTCATAAAGTGACGTTAAAATTTAAAACTTACATTTTAAGCCCCTCAAGCTTAAAAAACCTAAATCAAAGTGATATTTATACACTAAAAATCAAAAATAAATTACAAAATGAAACTTATTAACCCGTTTAATTTTTATTTATTAAATAATAAGGCATTTTTGCATTCTAAATAGTTATTTATAGTTAAACATTATGTGTGGAATTGTTTGTGCATTCGATTTAAAACAGCCTGCGGAAGCGTTACGGCCTCAAATGTTGGAGATGTCTCGTGTGGTTAGGCACCGTGGACCAGATTGGAGTGGAATCTATGCAGATGAAAAAGCCATCCTGGCCCATGAGCGGTTGGCTATTGTGGATCCTGCTTCGGGTAAACAGCCATTGCTGAGTCCCGATGGCAGCCTCATTCTTGCAGCCAATGGGGAAATTTACAACCATCGTGAATTGCGTAAACAGTTCGAGGGACGTTATGCATTTCGCACGGAGTCCGATTGTGAAGTGATTTTGGCGCTCTATCAGGAAAAGGGGGCAGATTTTCTAGATGAATTGAACGGCATTTTTGGTTTTGCATTATACGACGCAACTTCGGATACCTATCTCATTGCTCGGGACCATATGGGTATTATTCCGCTGTACATCGGGTGGGACAAATACGGAACTTTTTATGTTGCTTCGGAATTAAAAGCGCTTGAAGGTATTTGCACGCGCATAGAATTATTTCCTCCCGGGCATTACCTGCTAAGCAATAAAGAAGGATTTCAGCGCTGGTATTCTAGGGATTGGATGGCTTATGAGGCCGTAAAGGACAATCCTACAGACATAACCCACTTGCGCAAGGCGTTGGAAGATGCTGTACATCGTCAACTGATGTCCGATGTGCCTTATGGTGTTTTACTTTCCGGGGGCTTGGATTCTTCCATTACCTCGGCAGTGGCAAAAAAATACGCTCAAAAAAGGATTGAATCCGATGATCAGACCGATGCCTGGTGGCCTCAATTGCATTCGTTTTCGGTAGGTTTGGAAGGATCACCAGATCTGGCTGCCGCACGGAAAGTTGCGGAGCATATTGGAACCATCCATCACGAAGTTAAATTTACCATTCAGGAAGGTCTAGATGCTATTCGCGATGTTATTTATCATTTGGAAACTTATGATATTACCACCATACGTGCCTCTACCCCAATGTACCTAATGGCACGGGTTATAAAATCTATGGGGATAAAAATGGTGCTTTCAGGAGAAGGTGCAGACGAGTTGTTCGGCGGATATCTTTATTTCCACAAGGCTCCCGCCCCATTGGATTTTCATGAAGAAACGGTGCGTAAGCTCAATAAACTTCATATGTATGATTGTCTAAGGGCCAATAAATCACTTGCAGCTTGGGGGATCGAGGGACGTGTTCCCTTTTTAGATAAAGAATTTATGGATGTGGCCATGCGATTAAATCCAAACGATAAAATGATAACCCCAGAACGTATGGAAAAATGGGTGGTGCGTAAGGCGTTCGAGGATTATCTCCCGTCTAGTGTGGCCTGGAGACAAAAAGAGCAATTCTCGGACGGTGTAGGTTACAATTGGATTGATACCCTAAAATCGGTGGTTGCCCAGGAAGTTTCAGACGAGCAAATGGCAAATGCGCATTTCCGTTTTCCGCTTCAGACCCCTTCCAATAAAGAGGAATATTATTACCGATCAATTTTTGAATCGCATTTCCCTTCTGACGCTGCGGCATTGAGTGTTCCGCAGGAGCCTTCGGTGGCCTGCAGCACAAAAATAGCCTTGGAGTGGGACGAGGCATTCAAGAATATGAATGATCCTTCCGGACGTGCCGTAGCTCGAGTGCACAGCGACGCTTATGTGAAATAAACCCGGTTTTTCCACAAAATTTGTTGATAACTTGAGTAGGCATTGAATGGCCTAAATACCCCTGTTCGCAGGGGTATTTCGTATATTTGCGAGATTGCAGAAATGCGGAAATTCAACCCAAGAGTAACGATGAGCGAAGAGGCAAATAGCAAAAAGTATTCAGCAGATAGTATTCAGGCGCTCGAGGGTATCGAGCACGTTCGCATGCGTCCTTCAATGTATATTGGAGACGTGGGGCCACGGGGGTTGCATCACTTAGTATACGAGGTGGTAGACAACTCTATTGACGAGGCAATGGGCGGGCATTGCGATACCATCGATGTCACCATAAATGAAGACAATTCCATATCGGTTTCCGATAACGGTCGGGGAATACCTGTAGACTTACACCGAAAAGAGGGCGTTTCTGCTTTGGAGGTGGTTATGACTAAAATTGGTGCAGGTGGTAAATTCGATAAGGATTCCTATAAGGTTTCTGGTGGACTGCACGGAGTTGGGGTTTCTGTGGTGAATGCCCTTTCGGATCATTTAAAGGCTACGGTGCATCGCGACGGCAAAATTTGGGAACAGGAATACCAGCGCGGAAAGGCCTTATATCCAGTAAAAAGCATAGGAACTTCAGATAAAAATGGAACTACGGTTACGTTCCATCCTGACGCCCAAATTTTTCAACAGACTACGGAATACAGCTATGAGACGCTGTCTAACCGGATGCGGGAATTGTCCTATTTGAATAAAGGAATAAGTATAAGCCTAACCGACCGCCGTCAAAAAGATAAGGAAGGCAATTTTATAAAAGAGATTTTTAGCTCCAAAGAAGGGCTAAAGGAATTCATTCGCTTTTTAGATGGGAATAGAGAGCCGCTAATTCAGCGTGTTATATCCATGGAAGGCGAGAAGAATGATATTCCAGTGGAAGTTGCAATGATTTACAATACCTCCTACACGGAAAACCTGCACTCCTACGTTAATAATATAAATACGCATGAGGGTGGAACCCACCTTTCGGGCTTCCGACGTGGACTTACTACAACGCTTAAAAAATACGCCGACAATTCAGGCATGCTCGACAAACTCAAATTTGAAATTTCCGGCGACGACTTTCGGGAGGGTTTAACAGCAATTGTTTCTGTGAAAGTAGCTGAACCTCAGTTCGAAGGTCAAACAAAAACCAAACTGGGCAATCGGGAAGTTTCTGCAGCAGTAAGTCAGGCAGTTTCTGAAATGCTAACCGACTATTTGGAAGAACATCCGGACGATGCCCGATTGATTGTTCAAAAAGTTGTTTTGGCTGCGCAAGCACGGCACGCTGCGGCCAAAGCCCGTGAGATGGTTCAGCGCAAAAATCCAATGAGTGGAGGAGGTTTGCCAGGTAAACTCGCAGATTGTTCGGATCAGGATCCGGAACGTTGTGAGCTCTTTCTAGTGGAGGGAGATTCTGCAGGGGGTACTGCCAAAATGGGTCGTGAACGAAATTTTCAGGCCATTCTGCCCCTCCGTGGAAAAATCCTGAATGTGGAAAAGGCCATGCAACACAAGGTGTTCGAAAACGAGGAAATCAAAAATATATATACCGCTTTAGGGGTTACTATAGGTACAGAAGAAGATAGTAAGGCCTTAAATCTTGAAAAATTGCGCTATCACAAGGTGGTTATTATGTGTGATGCGGATGTAGATGGAAGCCATATCGAGACTTTAATTCTCACCTTCTTTTTCCGGTACATGCGCGAACTCATAGAGGGAGGGCATGTTTATATTGCCACTCCGCCATTGTATTTGGTTAAAAAAGGGGCTAAAAAACGATATGCTTGGACAGACAAGGAGCGGGACGAAATTAGTCAGGAATACGGCGGAGGTGTAAATATACAGCGCTATAAGGGTCTTGGTGAAATGAATGCAGAGCAATTGTGGGAAACTACTATGAATCCGGAGGGCAGAACGCTTCGGAGAGTCACCATTGAAAACGCCACCGAATCCGACCGTATTTTCTCTATGTTAATGGGTGACGAGGTGCCTCCACGTCGCGAATTCATTGAGAAAAATGCTGTTTATGCCAATATTGACGCATAAATTTCAGGCATTCACAACAAAAACCTCGGCCCTCAGCCGGGGTTTTTTAGTTTTAGGCAAAATCAAAACTATGAGAACTTCATTAAAACTTTTTTTGGGTCTGATTTTCGCAGGAGGAACCATAACGGCTCAGAGCAATATCAACGATTTGCTGGCTGCAGGTCTCAACGATGCTAATCGTTTTACCGAGGCGTATTTAAGCCCTGTAGCAGAAGGTGTATTGTTCAATCTTGGCGGTTCATGGCTCAATACAGCAAAAGCAAAACCATTAGGAGGATTTGAAATTTCTGTTGTTGGAGCAATTTCGCCCTTGGCAAGCAAGGCAGATAAAACGGCTTTTGAGCTAAATATCGCTGAGTATGAAAACCTGAGGTTTGCAGACGGAAGTACATCCAAGCAAGTTTCCACAGCCTTGGGTGATATTTCGGGGATAGGGGTGGTCATCGAAGATGAATTGGGATTGATTTCCGAATCGTTTGAATTGCCTACCGGCATTGGTTCAGCATTAAATTTTATTCCATCGGGTTATCTTCAAGCCAGTGTAGGCTTGATTAAGGGAACCGAAATTAAAGGAAGGTTTTTACCCCAAGTCAATACTGACGAGATACAAGTGAGTTTGTACGGGGTAGGACTTATGCACGATTTTACCTCCCATGTCCCTGCCAATAAATTATTGCCCATTGCGGTATCTGGTTTTGTAGGGTATACAAAGCTAAGTGGTGATTATAAGTTTTCAAGTACCGGCTTTATATCCGGTCAAAATCAACGAATTGCATTAGATATGGGCACCTGGAGCTTTTTAGCTGCCATATCTACTACCTTACCGATAATTAATTTTTATGGAACATTGGGATATGTTAGCGGGGAATCCCAGCTCGATTTGCTTGGATCGTATCAGGTAACAACGGGCCCTTTCCAAACTACCTATAATGATCCTATTTCCGTTGCCAATAAAGCTAGCGGGGTCACCGCATCGGTAGGAACTAAATTAAAGCTCGGATTTTTCCGATTACATGCAGAGTACACCAAAGCCGATTTTGATCTAATAACAGCCGGAGTTCATCTAGGCTTCCGTTAATAAAAAAACCGGCTCAAGGGCCGGTTTTTTGCTTTTATAGTGTGCTCGTGAAATTATTCGCGTTCTGCTAAAATATCGCCCGAATTAGTTTCGAGGCGCATTGTTTCTTCGTTATGTGTAATGGTTACTAATTCAGGTTCCCGGTTTAACGCTGGATAGGAAATGGTGTACACAGATTGATTAACATTCCATGAAAAATCGCTTTTCACGGTAATCGTTTGATTCTGGTATTTCTGATACCTCCCTAAATACACATCGTTAAATATCCATTCTTCTCGAATAGTATTGCCGTTTTGGGGATAAGTTTTAGCCCATATTCCAATCACTGGGTCGTCAATTTCGGGTACTTGGGAACAGTTGCCCAATGCAAATATCAGCGCACCCATCAGTGCAAAACGGCGGGCCGCAGCCGGTAATAAAATTGGCATAACATTGTAGGTTTCTATTGTACTAACGGGTGATATTTGGGGCCTATTGTCGAAATTCGACCAATGGTATCCCATCCTGTTGTAATTTCGACGAACGGCATTTTTTTTAACAAATCGGCTGTTTTGTAGTGCAGTATTAAACGGTAAAATATTCAGATTATTCGCTTGTTTTTCTGTAATTTTGCATCGCTTAAAAAAACATTTTCTAAACCCAATTCCCATGAAGATTTCTATAGTAGGTGCCGGTGCCGTAGGAGCCAGTTGTGCCGAATACATAGCCATTAAAAATTTTGCTTCCGAGGTGGTATTACTCGACATTAAAGAAGGCGTTGCAGAAGGCAAGGCCATGGACCTCATGCAGTGTGCCTCTTTAAATGGATTCGACACCCGTATCGTTGGTTCAACAAATGATTATTCAAAAACGGCCGGCAGTGATGTGGTGGTAATTACCTCCGGAATCCCGAGAAAACCTGGAATGACTCGCGAAGAATTAATTGGCATCAATGCGGGAATTGTAAAAGATGTGGCTTCGAACCTTCTCAAACATTCCCCCGACACCATAATAGTTGTAGTGAGCAATCCTATGGATACAATGACCTATTTGGTACATAAGACTACAGGGTTACCCCGAAATCGAATTATCGGAATGGGTGGTACACTAGATAGCGCCCGGTTTAGATATCGTTTAGCAGAGGCGCTGGGAGCTCCAATTTCAGATGTAGATGGAATGGTAATTGGAATGCACAGTGACACGGGTATGATTCCGTTAACTCGTCATGCTTCAAGAAATAGTGTTCATGTAGCCGAATTTTTAAGTGATACCCAAATTGAAGCGGTTTCAGAGGCTACCAAAGTAGGAGGAGCAACACTTACGAAATTATTGGGAACCAGTGCATGGTATGCGCCCGGCGCAGCAGTTTCTGCTTTGGTGCAATCCATTGCTTGTGATCAGAAAAAAATGATGCCTTGTTCTGTTTTACTTCAGGGTGAATACGGCCTTAGCGATTTGTGTATTGGTGTGCCGGTAATTCTAGGTAGAACGGGTATTGAAAAGATTGTGGATTTGGATTTGGATGCGGCCGAAACTGCAAAAATGTCCGAAAGCGCAGCTGCTGTAAATGCCGTAAATGCATTGCTTGAACTCTAAGAACGAAATGCAATAGCATAAAGGCGCCTTGCCGCTTGCGGCAAGGCGCCTTTTCTATTTTTGGCCCCGGTAATTGTATCGTGCCACAAATAAGCCGATTTTATTGGCAGTTCCTAAGGGAAATAATATATTTGCACGCTATTTACAGCAACCCACTGAATATCAGATAAGCACTAAACTCATGAATAATAAAGGACTAATACGGCTTTTTGCTTTGCTGTTTGGACTGGTAAGTATCTACCAGCTTTCCTTCACCTTTATCACCGCTAAATTAGAAGGTGATGCTCAATCGTATGCTGAGCTTGCGATTCCCTCCGATACCGACAATTATGTAGCACTCAGGGAAAAAGAAGAGGCAAAATATTTAGATTCCATTGCCCAAAACCCGGTGTTGGGATTCTCTAGCTACGAAGATGCCAAGAAGAAGGAATTGAACAAAGGTTTGGATTTGAAGGGCGGTATCAATGTTACGCTACAAATTGCGGTAAGAGACATTCTTTCAGGTCTTGCGAATAACAGCAAGAATCCGGCCTTCAACAAAGCTTTGGTAAATGCAGATGAAGCTTCTAAAAAAAGCGACGCAACCTATTTGGAGCTATTTTTTGATGCTTTTGATGAGGTTAAGGGCGACACCAAATTGGCCTCACCAGATATTTTTGCCAATAAGGGCTTAAGCGATGAGGTAAATTTTGAAATGACAGACGATCAGGTAAAACCAATCATTCGTCGTAAAGTAGACGAAGCGGTTGTTTCAGCCTTTGAGGTATTGCGCGAGCGGATCGATGGTTTTGGAGTAACTCAACCCAACATTCAACGTGAAGGTAATTCCGGCCGAATTCTGGTAGAATTGCCTGGGGCTAGGGATATTGCAAGAGCTCAGGATCTTTTGTCTTCTACAGCACAACTTGAGTTTTGGGAAACATACGAAGCCGGAAATCAGGGTTTAATCAACTTTTTTATTCAGGCCAATGAGGAATTAAAATCTATTGTGGTTCCTGCCGAGCAACCCAAAGCCAAGCCAGAAAGTGAAATTGATTCTTTGTTGTCTGATGTGGCTCAGGACTCTTTGGATATTACCAACCAAAACAATCCTTTGTTCGAAAAACTTCAGTTAAGCGGACCCGGATATGCAGTGGGGGTTGCAGCTTTAAAAGATACTGCCGAAATCGGGCAATGGCTGCGTTTGCCACGTATACGCAGACTATTACCACAAGAGGTGCAATTCACCAAGTTCATGTGGGAGCGCCCTTCTCAGGGTGTAGAAGTGGCTGCCCTTTATGCACTTAAATCGAATCGCGACAATTTGCCAAGAATGAGTGGCGACGTTGTGAGCGACGCACGTGATCAGTTCGATCAATACAACCGTCCAGCAGTTGGTATGGATATGAACGTTCGTGGTGCACGTGAATGGCAGCAACTTACCAACGAGGCCAACATCAACAATACAGGTATTGCCATTGTATTGGATAATCGGGTGTATACTGCCCCTGGTGTTTCGCAGCCAGGAGGTATTGCCGGAGGTAGTTCTGAAATCACAGGTACCTTTACTGTAAATGAAACCAAAGATATCGCCAATGTTTTGCGCGCTGGTAAGTTACCCGCCAAGGCCGAAATTATTGACTCATTTGTAGTTGGGCCATCTTTGGGTCAAGAAGCCATCGATAGTGGATTTGTTTCCTTTATCATTGCAATGGGCTTTGTGCTTCTTTGGATGCTTTTGTACTACGGAAGGGCTGGTTGGTTCGCAGATGTAGCCTTAGTATTCAATATTGTTTTAATATTTGGTGTTTTGGCTAGTTTAGGTGCGGTTCTTACTTTACCTGGAATTGCTGGTATCGTTTTAACTATAGGTATGTCGGTAGATGCCAATGTACTTATCTTCGAACGCGTCAGAGAAGAATTGGCTAAAGGTAAAGGAATGGCCCAAGCTGTTTCCGACGGTTTTGACAATGCGCTTTCTTCCATCTTGGATGCCAACATAACAACAGGACTCACGGCTTTAATACTATTGGTTTTTGGATCAGGTCCCATTAAAGGATTTGCTACAACCTTAATTATTGGTATTTTAACCTCGTTGTTTACAGCAATTTTTGTAACCCGCTTACTTATAGATTGGTATTTGAATCGCAGAGGCCGTTCATTGGATTTTGCGACTTCCATCACAAAAAATCTATTTAAAAACCTGCAATTCAACTTTTTAGGAAAACGTAAAATCGCTTATGTTGTTTCTGGGTTATTGGTGCTTGTGGGTGCAGTTTCCTTATTCACAAAGGGTCTGGACCAGGGTGTAGACTTTGTTGGGGGTAGAAATTATCAGATTCGTTTTGTGAACCCTGTAAATCCTACTGAAATTGGCAGCGAACTTTCGGCTGCCTTAGGAAGTGCCAGTGCTAAAACGTTTGGTGATGCCAATCAAATTATGGTAACCACCAAATACAAGGTAGACGAGCAAGGCACCGAAATCGACGGGGAAATCTTGCAAATATTGTTTACAAACCTTCAGAAATACCTACCAGATGGAACTACTTACGAAGACTTTGCGCCGGGAGGTACCAACGATGAAATTGGAGTACTCAAATACCGTAAGGTAGGACCAACCATTGCAGACGATATTAAAAAGAATGCCTTGTGGGCCGTTTTTGGTTCCCTGGCTGTAGTGTTTATCTATATCCTATTGCGTTTCCGTCGTTGGCAATTCTCTTTGGGTGCTGTAATTGCAGTATTCCACGATGTTATGGTTGTTTTAGGGGTGTTCTCATTAACAAGTGCCCTTATGCCGTTTAGTATGGAAATAGATCAGGCTTTTATTGCGGCTATTCTTACGGTAATCGGGTACTCACTCAACGATACGGTGGTTGTGTTTGACCGCATCCGTGAGACCATTAGTGAGCTCGGCTGGAAAGGTGGTGAGAATACGAATATGGCTCTTAATTCTACATTGAGTCGTACGTTGAATACTTCATTAACCACTTTGGTGGTGTTGTTGGCAATCTTCATTTTTGGAGGTGAAACCTTACGAGGATTTATGTTTGCAATGATTGTGGGAATTGTGGTAGGTACCTATTCGTCATTATTTATTGCAACTCCGCTTATGTTCGATACTCTTACCGCTAAAATTACTTCGGGAAAGAAGAAATAAATTGACTTGAATTCAAAAAAAAACGCGGCTATAAGCTGCGTTTTTTTTTGTTTGTTGGTTTTGTCACAGCGTTTGAAGTGGGAATTACAAAGGCAATCTTATCATAAAGTTTATAAGTGTTCAGAGTTTCCTCCCAGAACATGGAGTTTAGCGTATGGGTTTGTTTTCTAGTTGTTCCTGATGTGTCCCGTGGAACCCTTTGGGCTTGGTCGTAATTCAAAAATACGTTTGGCATGTAATCCGGGTTCATTCCTATGAGATACGAATAGGAGGGCAGTGTCACTCTCTTGCGCCATTTTATTAATTAAGGCGACTACTTGGGTCGCTGCAGCTGCGTCTAAACCTGCGGTAGGTTCGTCCAAAATAAGAAGAGGAGGATGTTTTATCATTGCACGCGCACAGAATATCAGACGCTGCTGACCGGCCGTAAGATCACAAAACAATTGGTCTTTAAGATGTTCCATGCCTAACATTTTCAGCCATTGCAATGCTAGGGCCCGCTGTCCGTCACCCGGTTGTACGTAGAGTCCCACGGAATCATTTAAGCCCGAAATGAGCATGTTTTCAATACTGTGGTAGCCTCTGAATCGGTCCGTCATAGCTGGTGTAAAATATCCTATAAGTCCTTTAATATCCCATACACTTTCCCCACTTCCTTTTTTAGCTCCGAAAAGGTATAATTCCATACCAAAGGCTTTAGGGTTATCTCCTGAAATTAGTGTAATTAAGGTCGATTTCCCACTTCCATTTGGCCCTCTTAGTTCCCAGAAATCACCTTTTTCAATGCGCCACACGATTTTGTCCAATATGGGTTGTTCGGCGTATGAAAGTGAAATGCCGCGCAGATCTACCAGTATTTTAGGAACATCTAACAAATTATTTGGGGCTTCCGGAATTCGGATTTCGGAGTTAATTGATAGCGTACTATTTTTATGGGAGTAATCGGGATACCCGATTAAGATTTCTCCTTCCAGAAAGGCTGCCTCTGTAATAAAGGGCAAATGGTCTTCGGATCTGCTTACCAGTTGAATAATGGCAGTACTCTGTTGTATGCGCAAAAATTCTTGTTTTAGCTCGTGCTGAAATGCACGGTCTAAATTGTCGAAAGGATCATCTAAGATTAGGTAATCCGGATTTTGCTGCATGAGGTAGTGTAGTAAGGTTCTTTTCCGCTCCCCGCTTGAAAACGTTTTTAGATCACGTTGCGGATGTACGTTTAATTCGGAGTGTAAGTGCTTTGCTTCTTCCTCTAAAAAGTCAGACAAAGCAATATTTGAGAAATATCCACCTTTAAGACCATTTAAATAAGACAGAAAATCGGGAGCATTTCCACTAAGTATTTCGCGTGAGAATTCGGTTTTTCGTGAGTTGTTATCTGTAAAAATGGCAACGTGCTTTGGCATTGGCCTAATATGATTTTATTGCTAAATTAGAGGAAGTACCAGCGCTAACAAAATGGAAATCGCAAGTGGTGCTGCAGCTGTAACTTCGGTTACAGTGTCTTGTTGGGCGTTGCATTACCTTCGAGGTCAAAGAACATTGCGATAAAATAATTTAAAATTCATTGAAGCGTATCATATGAATCTTCAATATTACTAACCTAAATTCAACATTATGACTAAAAACATGGGAAGTACGGACAAAATTATACGTCTTATTGTAGCTGTACTAGTTGCGATTTTGTATTACAACGGAACAATTGATGGAACCTTAGGGATTGTACTGCTGGTCCTGGCCGGGGTGTTTGTCTTAACGAGTTTAATAAGTTTTTGCCCGCTTTACAAACCTTTTGGTATTAATACTTGTACCACTAAAAGGCAATAAATAAAAGTTATATTCCTAACAAAGTAAAATCCGGAGGTTCTGTTCCGGATTTTTTATGGGTATAAAAGAGTGATTTATCGTTGCCAAGAGACCTTGTGGCCTTCTTTTATTCCCAGTTGGGTGCTCAAACCTGCATTGATTTCCAAAACAAATTGAACGGGTGCTCCAGAGGGTATACTCGATTCATCTAAAGGTTTGGCGTTTCTCGCAATATGGGCGATACTGCTATCGCTGCGTATAAACAATAAATCCAACGCAATCAGGGTGTTTTTCATGTAAAAGGCATGTGGTGCTTCAGTCTTAAAAAGAAATAACATTCCTTCTGAATTGCCCAATTTTTCTCGATACATTAGACCGGTTTGAATCTCATAATCGGTTTCGGCAAATTCTATGTTGAATTGCGCCAATACGGAATCTTTTTCAAGATTCCGCACTTCCAGAGTTCCTTCTTTGGTAAAGGTTACCTGTTCTTGCTCCATGCTTTGGGATTGAGTTTGAGCACAACTCGAAAAAATAAAGAAGATCACTAGGACCGCAATTCCAGAAAATACGCTTAATAGCTGTCGATTATTTGCCATTTGCAGTAGTTTTCCGAAACATAAAATAAAATCCAATTAAAATAAATGGAAGGCTCAACCATTGCCCTGTAGACAGGTAGCCCAAGGAGGCCTCGAATCCACCCTGACTTTTTTTAACGAATTCTACCATAAAGCGTACAGTCCAGAGCAACACCAAAAACAATCCAAAAAGATAGCCGGATTTCTCACTCTTTTCTGTTTTCCAATACAGCAAATAAAGGACTATAAATACCGCGATATAACAAAGGCCCTCGTACAGTTGGGCCGGGTGCCGATAGGGTATGGCCTCTAGGTATTGCGAAAATTGAGGGTCGTTTGCCAATGCTTTATAGGCAGCATTTGGTGTGGTCTGCTGGGTTATGGACATGGCACGACCCGCCGGCATATCATCTGAATCTCGAATAAATCGTGTAGCTAGGAAAAATTTGCTTTCTGTGATTTTACCGTTAATTTCCGAATTAAAAAAATTGCCAAGACGCACCATAAATGCCCCAATTGAAACTGGAATAACCAAACGGTCTAACACCCATAGCAACTTAAATGTAGGGTGTTTTTTGCTAAACAAATACATGCCAATAATTACCCCAATGGCAGCTCCGTGACTTGCAAGTCCAGTAAAACCTGTAAATTCATATCCGTTAATTAAGCCAAATAAATTGCCGCCGGCAACTTCACGTATGGGCAATAAAATTTCGGCAATATGATGTTTGTAATAGGCCCAATCATAAAAGAATACATGGCCTAAGCGTGCGCCTAGCATGGTTGCGAGTACTGTGTAAATAAATAGAGAATCCAAGTCTTCCCGATGCTTACCGTCCCGATCAAACATTTTTTTCATGAGATTCCATCCTACAACAAAGGCTAAAATCCAAAGCAAGTTGTAGTATTTAATTTGAAGCACTCCTAACTTAAACAAGGTGTCGTCTGGGTTCCAGGTAAATCCTAAGAAAAGCATGTAATTGGTTTTAGTGGCTAATATACTAAAATTGAAAACCGATACCGGTATTGGATGCATTTCTCACTTGTAAAAACCAAGTAATTTTAAGGTGTTTAAGGTGTCTTTGGGCGCCGGGTTTAGCACATTGCAACAGTTATTAACCTAAGGAACAGGGTCATGTCCGGAGCCGCCCCAGGGGTTGCAACTTAAAATGCGTTTAATCGCCAGCCAACTGCCCTTGAAGGCGCCATGTTTTTGGAGTGCTTCTATAGCGTAATGGGAGCAAGTGGGTACGTATCGGCAACTCGGCGGAGTAAGGGGTGAAATATAACGCTGGTATAATCGAATTAGTCCAACAAGTGTACGAATCAATAGGTTTCCTGGTTTCATAGGCAATCCCGATATGGTGAACAAAATCCAAATATTAGTGCAAAGGAGGTATGGCTTTAATGTTGGTTTGAGAGCAGCTATTATTTAAATGTTGTCTATAAAATTAACTAGCCGGTAAGCCTAGGATCCTAAATGGTCTTGCGTCAAAGCTCCTAAAGATAATTAATAGGTAAAGGTAGTGCCGTCTTTTCCGTCTTTGAGTTGAATTCCAAGTGCAGAAAGTGCATCTCGGATTTGGTCCGATTTGGCGTAGTCCTTTTCGGCACGAGCGGTATCGCGCATCCCAATAAGTAATTGCACAACTCCATCTAATTTTTGAGACTCACCGGACTGTGTTTGTGATTTTTCTAATCCTAAAACGTCAAAAACAAATGATTCAAAGGCAGGTTTAAGTTCGCCTAGGTCTAAAGCAGTAATCGCCTGTCGGTTGTCTTGAATGAGATTGATCGCTTTTACTGCCTCAAACAATTGGGCAATCAGTATGGGGGTATTAAAATCGTCATTCATGGCGTCGTAACACCTCTGTTTCCAGGCAGTCACGTCAAAACCAGAAGTGGTGCCGGTAGGAAGTTGCGGTAAAAGAGCTAATGCATCCATTAGGCGATTGTACCCTTTTTCCGCTGCCTGTAAGGCCTCATCACTTAGGTCCAATATGCTGGTGTAATGTGCTTGCATCATAAAAAAGCGAACCACTGCGGGGGAGTAAGGTTTGCTCAAAAGGCTGTTTACACCGGTAAAAATTTCTACAGGTAACAAATTATTCCCAGTAGATTTGGCCATTTTTTTACCGTTTAAGGTGAGCATGTTGGCATGCAGCCAATAACGTACAGGACTGTGGTTAAAACAAGCCTCGGCCTGTGCTATCTCGCATTCGTGGTGTGGAAATTTTAAATCCATTCCTCCTCCGTGAATGTCAAAGGTTTCGCCCAAATATTTTGTACTCATTGCAGTACATTCCAAATGCCAACCGGGAAAGCCTTCGCCCCAAGGCGATGGCCACCGCATAATATGTTGGGGCTCTGCGTGCTTCCACAGCGCAAAATCTTGAGGATTGCGTTTTTCCCCCTGAGCATTGAGGTCTCGGGTATTCGCTATCATGTCCTCGAGCTTACGACCACTTAATTTACCGTAGGTATATTGGGAATTAAATTTAACGACATCAAAATACACCGAACCATTTACCTCGTAGGCAAAGCCTTTATCCAAAATGTCTTTAATCAACTCTATTTGTTCTACGATATGCCCGGTTGCGGTTGGTTCTATGCTGGGCGGTAGCAGGTTAAATTTTTGGAGGATATTATGGAAATCCAAGGTATAGCGCTGCACCACCTCCATGGGCTCAATTTTTTCTAACCGGGCCTTTTTTGCAATTTTATCTTCGCCCTGGTCGGTGTCGTCTTCCAGGTGACCGGCATCGGTAATGTTTCTAACGTATCGTACCTTGTAACCTAAATGGCGTAAATACCTGAAAATCATATCGAAAGACATGAAGGTTCTGCAATTTCCCAAATGTACGTTACTGTAAACGGTGGGCCCGCATACATACATACCTACATGACCTTCGTGCAGTGGAACAAATTCCACTTTTTCTCCGGCAAGGGAATTATAAACCCGTATTTTCTGCTCTTCAAATAGCGCCATTTTGGAAAACCTTAAAATTGGGTGTCCAGATTAATGTAGTCCAGGAATTCACGTCTTAGACTTTCTTCCGTATTAAAACGTCCGCCGTATTCAGCGGTAACCGTACTGCTGTCTATATCGCGTATGCCACGGGAATTTACACACAAGTGTTTTGCATCGATAACACAGGCTACGTTTTCTGTGCCAAGAACACGTTGTAGTTCTCTTACAATCTGGATGTTAAGACGTTCTTGTACCTGTGGTCTGCGAGCGTAGTAATCTACTACACGATTCATTTTTGAAAGTCCTACAACCGTACCGTTAGATATGTAGGCAATATGTGCCCTTCCAACAATAGGGAGTAAATGGTGTTCGCAGGTACTGTATAACACAATATTTTTTTCGACCAACATTTCTCCGTATTTGTATTTGTTCTGAAACGTAGAAGATTGAGGTCTCCGGTCCGGGTGTAAACCACCAAAAATTTCCTTTACAAACATTTTTGCAACACGATTTGGCGTGCCTTTAAGACTATCGTCTGTAAGGTCCAATCCCAAAGTGAGCATAATATCCCGAACATTTTGAGTAATTCGATCCATTTTCTCGGCGTCACTCAAAAGGAATGCGTCGTCGCGCAAGGGGGTGTCTTCGGAGCTGGAAAGGTGGTCATCACCTAAAGACTCGTGCGAAGCTTCCGGAGCGGAATCTATTTTCATTAGCTATTTTAAATTAAAATGCAAAGATACATATTAAAAGATTCTTCAACTTCTGAAAACACGGCTGTTTGCGATTATCTTTTAAATGTAGGGATGGTCTGTAACGACACCAAATTAAATTTCCGGGATGACTTTATCGGGGCAAATCAGAAATTAAGGGTATAACTAAGGGTGAGGTAATTACGGGTTCTCCCCAATTGGGCGTCGTTTAAACCGCCGTCGAACAAAGGTTCGGCAATGTCTTGTTTGGTTTGACTGTAAGCCAAATCCAATCGATTGGGCCCAAAGGTGTATCCCATGCCCCCGGAATACCCTTGAAGATCTCCCCAATTACCTGCTAAAAATGGATTTTGCTGGTAGCGGTATCCTCCGCGAAGGCTCAATTGTTTTAAACGGAATTCACCACCCAGGCGGAAGGTAGATGCACCACTAAGGTTTCGTGATATATAATCGTTTTCTGAGGCAAAATTTCCATCAGAAACAGGCCTTAGTCCTGATTTTGAAAAATCTTGATAATCGTAATCCAAACTAATTAAGCCGGATTTCCCAAATATAAGTGCCATGCTACCGGTAACTTTGGCAGGAGTTTTTACGGTGTAGGCTTCGTAGTAGTTTATTACATTAAAGTTAATATTTGTGATATTGGGATTTTTATCGATAAAATCTGTGTTTGCGCGTTGTGAAAAATCGTCTAGTAAGTTGTACCAGGTGGCCGTTTGGTAGGCCACACCCAAGCGTAGGGTATTGTTGACACGTGCAATAGCACCAAGATTCAAAGAAAATGCAGTGCCTTCGGTATGTAAATAGGTGTCTAGAGAAGCAGATTGAATCGGTGAGGTGGGATTATATCCACCTTCATTGAAATAATTCAGACGTTCAAAAAGTACGGTGTGCAAATTTATCGATGCGCCAA
The DNA here is from genome assembly GCA_046047415.1 of Bacteroidota bacterium. Lineage (GTDB taxonomy): Bacteria > Bacteroidota > Bacteroidia > Flavobacteriales > Flavobacteriaceae > Robiginitalea. Next base: position 30,425 of record JBJOHX010000051.1, on the reverse strand, counting down.
GGTACAAGGAATTGTTGTACTGGCCCGAAATGTTCATTGAAAATTTACTGTTGTATCCCGAGGTAATTTGATTCAAATCCTGATTTACTGAGGTGTACTGGGCATTGGAGAAGTAAGCATTGTTGTTGTCGTCGTCCGGGTTAACCGGGTCTATAAACCCTGCCTGAAATCCCAGAAAGGCCTGTTGATCTGCAAATCCAAGATCCGATCCAATGTTTAGATACGCGTCTACTACCGTTTCATTGCTTTGAACGCGCAAAGGGCCAAGAGGAACACCTTGCGCATAATTCAGGAAATAACGGTCAATTCCTGTAGAACTGCTTCCAATTAAACGGAATTGGTTGTCAAAATTTTGAACCAGATCGTAGTTGATGCCAAAGGCCAATTTTTGCCAACCCGATCCCTCAGTGTTACGAAAAACAAAAACTCCGCCCACTTGATTTATATCTGAGCTGCTACTAGTGGTAGTGGTAGCTGCCAATCCGGATATAGCGGCGGCATTATTTCTTCCGTAAGCCCCACCGGTAATGGTAAAAATGTTGTTTTCAAAAACTGCCGACGCTGCAGGATTAATGTTTAAGGCAGATAAATCACCGCCCAAGGCGCCAAAGGCTCCGGACATGGCTTGAAATCGGGCAGTTCCCTGAACTTCTTCAAGACTGTAATTTAAGACGTCCTGAGTGGTTTGGGCCATGCCATACAAGCATACCCCAGACAAGATGAAAGTCAATACACGTTTCATGGAAAACTCTTAAAAGTTAAATTGGATGTACTCTATTTCAGTTGCCTCTACTGCCACCCGAGCGACTTCCTGAGGATCTGCTGCCACCACTACTGCTACTGCCGGAAGACCGGCTTGCGCCACTGCTGGATCCAGAAGATCGGCTGCTGCTGATGTTACTGCCTGAAGATCGATAACTGCTATTGCCGCTGCTTCCACTGCTTCGATACGAAGTACCGGAAGACCGGTTTATACTGGAGTTGGAGTTTCTGTACCTGGCAGTATTCGTAGTGCCTGATGTACTGGAGCGGCTATAATTTTGTCCGCTGCGCGCTTCGTAAGAACCCGTAGGTGCAGATTGCAGTCTGGAACTGGAAATACCACTTCGGTACGTTCGAATGCTTTCCGGTCCGGGCGTTGAACTTCTTATGGTGCGCAGATTTCTGTAAGTTTCATTTCGAACAGCAGCATCACTGTTTGAGCGCGATGTTGTGCTGCGTAGGCTTGAAAATCTAGCGTTATTTGTTGTGTTAGACCTACCGCTATTTACGCGATAAACTGTTTGGTTGCTGGTTTGTGCGTAGCGATTTCCTCTTGGGTTTTCTGAAGTATTAAAATATCCCCTTCTACCACTGCTAAAGGCATAGGACGAATTGCGATAGCCAAAATTGGAATAGCCCCAAAAGTTATAAGGGTTGGTGTAATAATTTCCGTAATAGGGGTAATAATAACCATTACCCAACCAAGGGGAGTTAAACCAAGGGTTGTAGTAGCCCCCGTAACCCCAGCCCCAGCCATTCCAAGCGTAAGATCTCCAGGGCCGAAACCAGGTGTTATAACCGCCCCAGCCATTCCAGTACCAAGGATCGTACCATCCCATGCCAAAGTTGCTACCGTAGACATTTACAGTAACATTGCCGCCGCGGTCGCCCCACGCCGGATAGGATTCGTAGTCTTGCTCATAGGCCAGATAGTCGTTTGGATTTCCTATAAGACTGTCTTTGGAAATACCAAGGGAATCAATACTGGAATAAGCTTCAATATCCGTAAATATTTCATTTTCCAAAACCTGATCTAATTCCTGTGCACGTTCTCCAAAATAATCCTGATAAAACGAATTTGTATTTCGCTCCTGAGGCCGGTAAGAAGAACGGTCCTCTCGAGCCGTTAACGCTTGGGCTGCACCCGGGTTGTAAATCCCGTCATTATCGTAATAGGAGACCTGTTGGAAGGTGCCACAGGAAAACAGCAACATTCCGGCAGTACTTGCAATAATGGTTCGGGATGCAGTACCGATGATTTTGGAAGAGTACATAGCAGCAATTTTTATTTCTTGTTCAACTTACTAAAAAATAATTAGTTTTGGCCAATTATTTCGATGTAGTACAGTGCAAGTACTGTGCCAAACCTATATACATGAGCAAAAATCTAACAACGCGTAGCGAAGATTACTCCAAGTGGTATAATGAATTGGTAGTTAAGGCAGACCTTGCCGAAAATTCTGGGGTTCGGGGTTGTATGGTAATTAAACCATACGGCTATGCCATCTGGGAAAAGATGCAGGCGGCTTTGGATCAAATGTTTAAAGAAACCGGCCACGAAAATGCTTATTTCCCGCTTTTTATCCCTAAATCGTACCTGAGCAAAGAGGCCAGTCACGTGGAGGGATTTGCCAAGGAATGTGCCGTAGTTACCCATTATCGGCTAAAAAATGCCGAGGATGGCAGTGGGATTGTCGTAGATGAAAATGCCAAGCTCGAAGAAGAACTTATAGTTAGACCTACTTCTGAAACTATTATTTGGGATACCTATAGGAAATGGATTCAGTCGTATCGGGATTTGCCAATTCTGATTAATCAATGGGCCAATGTAGTCCGTTGGGAAATGCGTACTCGATTGTTTTTGCGTACAGCCGAATTTTTATGGCAGGAAGGCCACACGGCTCACGCCACGGAAGTCGAAGCGATAGCAGAAGCAGAGACTATTCTTGGAATTTATGCGCATTTTGCTGAAAATTTCATGGGAGTTCCCGTAATTAAAGGTACCAAAACTCCGGGTGAGCGATTTGCAGGTGCGGTTGAAACCTATTGTATAGAGGCTTTGATGCAAGATGGAAAAGCATTGCAGGCCGGAACATCGCACTTCTTGGGACAAAATTTCGCAAAAGCATTTGATGTTAGATTCGATACCCGAGAAGGCGGATTAGAATACGTTTGGGCTACCTCTTGGGGTGTGTCTACTCGATTGATGGGCGCGCTAATCATGACCCATAGTGACGACAATGGATTGGTGTTGCCGCCTAAGCTCGCCCCAATTCAAGTGGTTATTGTTCCTATATACAGGGGAGACGAACAGCTTGAAGCCATTAATGAGGCTGTTAAGCCTATTATTTCAAACCTAAAGGCCTTGGGGATATCTGTCAAATACGACAATAGGGACACCCACAAACCCGGATATAAGTTCAATGAATACGAATTAAAAGGCGTTCCAATCCGACTCGCAATCGGACCAAGAGATTTGGAAAATGGAACCGTCGAACTCGCAAGACGTGATACTCTGGAAAAATCGGTAGTTTCAATCGCTGGAATTGAAGCGCATATTCAAAATTTGTTAGATGAAATTCAAAATCAGATTTTTGAGAAAGCCAAAGCTTACCGAGATTCGCATATCATTCCTGTGAATTCCTATGCCGAATTTAAGGAAGTATTAGAAAAAGAAGGAGGATTTCTTGCGGCACACTGGGATGGAACGGCAGAAACCGAAGAGCGTATTAAGGAAGAAACAAAGGCCACAATTCGCTGTATTCCCTTAAACCCCGGAGGCGAATCCGGTGTTTGTATCTACTCCGGAAAACATTCGCCTTATCGGGTCCTTTTTGCTAAGGCATATTAAGGCTAAAAAAACCACAAAATGATGTTGCGGCAGTAAAAAATAATTGTATTTTTGCACCTGCCTTAACGGAAGGTATGGCCCGTTCGTCTAGGGGTTAGGACGCCAGGTTTTCATCCTGGTAACAGGGGTTCGATTCCCCTACGGGCTACAAGTTACAGAACCAATTTTTATATTGGTTGACGTTTTTTTATTTTTGGCCCGTTCGTCTAGGGGTTAGGACGCCAGGTTTTCATCCTGGTAACAGGGGTTCGATTCCCCTACGGGCTACCAAGTAAGTTAATTTTTTCAGGTTTCAATTAGGAGCCTTTTATATCAAAGCATATGGCAAATCACAAATCTGCATTAAAACGCATCCGCCGAAACGAGGCAGTTCGCCTGCGCAATCGTTATCAACATAAAACCGCCAGAAACGCGATCAAGAAATTGCGTAACGAGGAGGACAAACAAAAGGCGTCTGAGCTTCTTCCTACAGTTGTTGGAATGATTGATAAGTTGGCCAAGCGAAATATTATTCATCCGAATAAGGCTTCCAACTTAAAAAGTAAGTTAATGCGTCAGGTTGCTGCCCTGTAAGTATACGGACTCAAAATTTATATTTAAACCGTTTCGAATGTAATTCGAAGCGGTTTTTTTTGGATTAATAGTAAAACGTAAACACTTTCCGTTCCGTTTGAGATTACAAGATGTAATAAATATCAAAGCCGACCTTTTGAGGGTCGGCTTTGATGTATAAAAAATCCATTAGTCCCAAGTCTTAAGGCCTAACTAGGGCTCAAGTCCTATGACTTGTTTAATTTGTACTAGTCGTTCATGGTCATGAGGAATTCCTCATTGGTTCGCGTTTGTTTAATGCGCTGTTCTAAGAATTCCATGGCCTCGACTGGATTCATGTCTGCGAGGTATTTGCGTAAGATCCACATGCGTTGAAGTGTGTTTTCATCCAACAGTAGATCGTCTCTTCTTGTGCTGGAAGCCACCAAATCTATAGCGGGGAAGATTCTGCGGTTCGAGATCCGTCTGTCTAGCTGCAATTCCATGTTTCCAGTACCTTTAAATTCCTCAAAAATTACTTCGTCCATTTTTGATCCGGTTTCAGTAAGGGCGGTAGCAATTATGGTCAGCGAACCTCCATTTTCGATATTACGCGCAGCCCCAAAAAATCGTTTTGGTTTATGAAGGGCATTGGCGTCTACACCTCCGGATAGTACTTTTCCAGAAGCAGGTTGCACCGTATTGTAGGCGCGCGCAAGCCGGGTAATAGAATCCAACAGAATCACAACATCGTGTCCGCATTCCACAAGGCGCTTTGCTTTATCCAATACAATGTTGGCAACACGTACGTGTTCAGAAGCCTCTTTATCGAAGGTAGATGCAACAACCTCGCCCCTTACGTTGCGTTGCATGTCGGTTACTTCTTCGGGGCGTTCGTCAATAAGTAATATTATCTGGTAAACCTCAGGATGGTTGGCAGATATAGCGTTTGCAATATCTTTAAGCAACATGGTTTTACCGGTTTTTGGCTGGGCTACAATCATACCCCTTTGTCCTTTTCCTATAGGAGAAAAAAGGTCCATGATACGAGTAGAAATGTTACTCGATTTATCGGCCAATCTAAATTTTTCCTTAGGAAAAAGTGGGGTAAGGTGCTCAAATGAAACGCGATCTCTTACCACCGCAGGGTCCAAGCCATTTATTTTTGTGACTTTGATTAAGGGGAAATATTTTTCTCCGTCTTTCGGAGGTCGTACGGCCCCCAAAACGGTATCTCCGCTCTTTAAGCCAAACAATCGAATTTGAGATTGAGAAACGTAAATATCGTCTGGTGAGGAGAGGTAATTATAGTCGGATGAACGCAAAAACCCATAACCATCGGACATAATGTCCAATACGCCTTCACTTTCAATAATGCTGTCGAATTCGTATTCCGGTTGTTTGTATTTGTTGCGTTGGTCCTTGTCGAAATTACCATTCTTACGATCGTTGAATTCGTTAGGTTCGCGATTTTCTCTATTGTTTTTGCGATCCTTAAATTCCGGACGCTCTTTTTGTTCCTTATGATCTTTATGCTCCTTGTGATCTTTACGTTCGCGGAAATCCTTACGGTCTTTGGGTTCACCCTGTTCTTTTGGCCGGTTTTCTGAACGTTGGGGTAAATTTTCAGTTCTGTGCTCCACCTTTCGATCCCTTCGGTCTTCTTGTCTTTTAGGGGCTTCGGGGGTTTCCTGTTTTTCGGTAGGTTCCCCTTCCACAGGATTTTGATTTCGATTTCTATTGCCGCCTTCGCGACGATCTCTTCCTTTCTTCGGCTTTGGAGCCCGATTTTCCGGGGTCTCAGAAGTGTCTGGTTTCTGTTCTTTTACGGCAGCCGGGTTGCTAGCTTGCAAATCTAGGATTTGGTAAACCAAATCGAGTTTTTTAAGGGTACGATACTTAGGTACATTTAATTTATTGGCTATGTCTTGAAGCTCTGGCAGCTTCATAGCCTTTAGCTCGGAAATCTCAAACATGAAATACGTTCAAAAATGTTATACGGTAATACTATTGGTGCTAAAAATTGGAAGAGAATATTATTCGCGAAGAACTTTGGAAATAACAACCAAAGGGTGAAAGCTCTAACACATAACTGTGCAATAGTACAAATAAAATTTAACAAATTTAATTTTTTGATCCACAATTCGTGATAAACCCCCAAGCATGTGTCTTTTAACCTGGGGATTTCTAAAATTACTGAAATTCTGTGGCTGTAAACTTTAAAATTAAAATTGCATCAGATATATAAAACTATCTATTTTTGAGGGATGAAAATTAATATGAGCTGGCGAAATATCAATCATATGTTGTAACCGCTCCCATTTTCAATATATTTTATGATTCAGCGCGTTCAATCGGTTTACTTGCTACTTGTGGCTTTGGCTTCTGGGCTTTTGCCTATTTGGTTCCCGCTCTGGATTCATGAGGCCGATAGGGCAGAATTTGCATCGCAAACCCTCTGGATTCAACTCGTCTTTGTAGGTGCAGTTGTGCTTGCCTTGAGTTCCATACTTAAATTTAAAAACCGGAAACAACAATTTGTTTTAAACCGGATAAATATCTTATTAAATCTTTTTTTACTAGGATCTTTCGTTTTCCGAACCCTAAAAGTATCCGGAGAGGCTTTTGCTTCTGAGAAGGGTATTGGGTTGCTCATCCCTATTTTTTCTGTCGTTTTATTAGTGCTGGCCAATAAGGCCATTAAACGGGATGAGGAACTTGTAAAATCTGTGGACCGGTTACGGTAAGCCTTAAATCTTAGTAGTATTAGTGCGCAGACCCCGGCCCATGTAGCCGGGGTCCTTGCATTTTATAAGGTTCAATGTATATACAGTTGTATTTTTGTGAAATGAGTTGGATGGTATGACACGAATTTTACTGCTCTCCGATACCCATGGGCATCTGGATGATCGCATTTTAAAGTATGCCCAAGAGGCAGATGAAATTTGGCATGCAGGTGATATTGGTTCCTGGAGCGTTGCCGAAACCTTACAGCAAATCAAACCTTTTCGGGCTGTTTATGGAAATATAGATGATGCAGAGATCAGGAGTGAATTTCCATTGGATTCTCGTTTCCTTTGCGAACAGGTGCCAGTTTGGATAACTCACATTGGCGGGTATCCCAAACGTTACAATGAAAGGGTGCGGAAGGAATTGGGAAATGCGCCTTGTCGATTATTTATATGTGGTCACTCCCATATTCTAAAGGTAATGCACGATTCCGATTTTAATTTGTTGCATATGAATCCTGGAGCAGCCGGAGTTTCAGGCTTTCACGCCGTTCGTACAATGCTGCGTTTTGTAGTAGATGGAAGTCAAATCAAGGATTTGGAGGTAATAGAACTTGGTAAGCGCGGTTAATACTATGCATGGGGAACAATTGAAAACAGAGTGCCGTTTTTGCACCTCACTTCAACAAAATTAAGGGTGTAAAATATTTGGAAAAACGGGTGAAGTAAAAAAGGGGAAACTCCCCAAAATCCCCGTGTTAAAAATATTTATTAACCCTGCATTATTTAAACACCACAGCAAAAAAGCGTCCTGTTTTACACCCAATTAACCAAAAATACAACCGTCAGTTAATTGGATTTAAGCAGTTATCGCATTCGGGTAGGAGCGGTGCGCAAAGGTCCCTATCTTTGTAATCCAAAACGTATATGCATGCGCTATTTCTTAGAGTTTTCTTACTTAGGTACCGCTTACCACGGATGGCAAAGCCAGCCTAATGCAATATCTGTGCAAGAAACTTTGGAAGGCTGTATGTCACTATTATTGGGTAAAAAATTAGAGGTAGTAGCCGCCGGCAGAACAGATACGGGAGTACATGCTCAGGAAATGTATGCACATTTTGATTATTCCGAGGAGCTACCCAAACATTTTGTGGCTCGGCTAAACGCCTTCTTGCCTCGTGACATTTCTGTAAAACAAGTGCATGTGGTACATCCCAATGCACATGCTCGTTTTGATGCTATTAGCAGAACCTACCGTTATTTAATTGTACAAGATAAAAATCCATTTTGGATAGATTCGGCCCACTGGGTGCAAACGCCCTTGGATTTTGAGGCCATGAATCGGGCTGCCTCATATTTACTTGAATTTAAAGATTTTAAGGCATTTTCTCGTTCAAATACAGATGTTAAGACCTACAATTGTAACATACAAAAGGCCGTATGGACGCAAGAATCTGATTGTTGGGTCTTTACGATAACAGCAGATCGGTTCCTTAGAAATATGGTCCGAGCCGTGGTGGGTACTTTACTTTTGGTGGGTAAAGGCAAACTGCCTCCGGAAGCTGTTAAGGACATCATAAAAAGCCGGAATCGCTCCCAAGCCGGAGCTTCTGTACCTGCAAAAGGGCTATATTTGAACGAAATAATCTATTCGCAATCCGTTTTTACCCATGGCTAAAGAATCTGGAAATGCCTTTGACTTAGACTTGCTTCGAAGAATACTGGCAAGTACAAAGCCGTATCGGATTACCTTTTTTGGAACCGCCGTAGCTGCAATACTACTCACGGTATTTTCTTTATATACACCAATGATTTTGAGAGAAATTGTAAACGGTGCAATAAAATTAAAAGATTCCGATTACCTGCTCACGCTTTCCTGGGCTATGTTTGGGGTGTTGGTCGGACAAGTTGTGTGTCAGGTTCTATTTACGTATTACGCAAACTGGCTCGGTGAATCTGTAATAAAGGATATGCGCGAGGAATTATTCCAGCGCATGCTCGGTTTTCGGATGGAATATTACAACAAATCCTCCATAGGGGTGCTGGTAACACGTGCAGTAGCAGATATGCAGCGCATTGGGGAAATTTTTTCCCAAGGGTTTTTTATGATTGTTGCCGATGTATTAAAGATGCTTGCAGCCTCTATTATCATGTTAGTGCTCAATTGGAAGCTGGCCTTAATTGTTTTTGGGATTTTACCGGTAATACTTTATGCCACGCGCATTTTCCAAAAAAAGATGAAGGTTGCATTTACCGAGGTGCGTACTCAGGTTGCAAACCTAAACTCCTTTGTACAAGAACGACTCACTGGGATGAAGGTTGTACAACTCTTTAATAGAGAGCAAATTGAAAGCGCTAAATTCAGAGACATCAATCAAAAACACCAAGATGCCTGGCTTAAAACGGTATGGTATAACTCATTCTTTTTCCCAATAGCCGAAATCGTTTCGGCCATAGGTATTGGATTGGTCGCTTGGTATGGGGTATTACAGGATATCGTAGATGTAAACGCAGAAAATTTAGGAAACATTTTTGCATTTATATTGCTCATTGAAATGTTATTTAGGCCCTTGCGTCAAATCGCAGATAAATTCAATACGCTTCAGATGGGTATGGTTGCTGCAGGTCGGGTTTTTAAAATTCTGGATACAGAAATCCGAATCGAGGATTCCGGTAATATCGAAGTGCCACATATGTCCGGAGCCATAGCATTTGAGTCTGTACATTTTTCATATGTGCCAGACGAAGAAGTACTACACGGCATTTCATTTGATCTAAAACCGGGTGAAAAAGTTGCCATAGTAGGCGCAACCGGAGCAGGTAAATCCACCATTATTAATTTGCTTAATCGATTTTATGACATCGATTCCGGGAACATAAAAATAGACGGTACATCAATAAAGGATTATCGATTGGCTTCGTTGCGACGTAATATTGCGGTGGTATTGCAAGATGTATTTTTGTTTGCAGATACCATTGAACACAATATTTCTTTGCAGGATACAAGTATTTCACAAGAGGAAATCGCCGCCGCCGCCCGGGTAATTGGGGTGCACGATTTTATTTCGAGCCTCCCCGGTGGGTATCAGTACAATGTAAAGGAGCGGGGCACCATGCTTTCAGGCGGACAGCGGCAGCTTATTGCATTTCTAAGAGCCTATATTCGAAATCCCAGCATTTTAGTTTTAGATGAGGCTACATCTTCTGTGGACTCCTATACAGAGCAGCTGATTCAAAAGGCTACTGAAAAAGTTACCGAAGGAAGAACAAGTATCATTATCGCACACCGCTTGGCCACGGTGAAAAAAGTGGATAAGATTATTGTAATGGACAAGGGTAGAATTGTAGAAATGGGAACTCACGAAGCGTTATTACAGCAAAAAGGATATTACGACGCCTTATACGAGGCACAATTCCGGGAAGAGGAGGAGATCGCATAGGAATTGTTTTCGACTAAAGTGTCTCGGTAGGTTTTCTGCATTAGCTCAAGTCTTTTCGCAATAAACGCTCGAGTTCATCCATGTCTTGAAATAATACAAATTCACCGTTTTTAATATAGGAAATAAGTCCGCTTTCCTCACTTACTACTAGAGCCAACGCATCACTTCGTTCCGTTATTCCCAAAGCTGCCCGGTGCCTTAGTCCAAAGCGCTGTGGAATATTTTGAGATCTGGAGACCGGCAGAATTACCCGTGTGGCAACAATTGTATTGCCTTTTATCACCACAGCGCCATCGTGCAAAGGACTGTTTTTAAAAAATATACTTTCCAGGATGGGCTGATTCAGTTGAATTCGCATAGGATCTCCAGTTGTTTTAACAAAATCTAAGGCAGTGTCCCGTTCAATTACCAGTATTGCGCCGGTTTCTGATTTACCCATATTTCGACAGGCGCTTAGCAGTGCTTCAATGTTTAAATCGAGCGAAATACCCTCTTGTTTTAAAAACTTAAAATATTTTGCAAAGCGACGCTTGTCTGCAAAATTTGTAGACCCCAATACGACCAGGAATTTTCTTATTTCTTGTTGGAAAACAATAATCAATGCAATTAATCCGACCTGCATAAAACCTCCAACCATACTATTGGTCATGCGCATATTGAGTAATTCGGTGAGTTTCCAGGAACCCCAAATAATTACAATTCCAATAAATATATTTATAGCGACTGTGCCTCGAACCAGCCGGTAAAAATAAAAGAGTAATAATGCTACCAGAACAATGTCTATGAGGTCGGTAACACCAAACTCGAGAAAATTTAAGGCATTCAAATTCCTAAGGTTTTTTGTAAATGTAGAAAATTTAGGAGGATTGGGTGCTGGAATCTGCTTGAAGTGCTTTCCAGAGTTTTACACATTCTACCGCTTCTTTTACGTCGTGTACACGGAGCAATTGTGCGCCCGATTGCAGCGCAACCATATGAAGTGCGGTAGTTCCGTTTAAAGCTGCAGACGCATCGATGCCTAAGGTTTTCCAAATCATGGATTTTCTGCTTATTCCAACAAGTATAGGAACTTCTAAAACCTTTAAAGCATCGAGTTTTGAGAGCAGTTCAAAATTTTGCTCCTGGGTTTTAGCAAAGCCAAAACCGGGATCGGCGATTATATCTAAAATTCCTGAATTACGGGCTTCGCGAATCCGCTGCGAAAAGTAAAAGACTATTTCTTGAATTAGATTTTGGTAGGTGGTCAAGGTAGACATAGTTAACGGATTTCCGCGCATATGCATTAAAATGTATGGAACCTTAAGTTCCGCAACCACTGGGAGCATGCTTGGGTCTAACAGTCCGGCACTAATGTCGTTTACCATTACTGCTCCTGCGGCTACCGCTTCTTTTGCCACCCCGGAACGAAAGGTGTCTACGGAGAGGTAAGCTTCTGGAAATCTGGAGACAATGGCAGAAATCACAGGTATTATGCGTTGTTTTTCCACTTCCTCTGAAATATCTGCTGCTCCAGGTCTGCTGCTGTAGCCTCCCAGATCTAGACAGGTCGCGCCATCATTTAACATGGATTCGGCCAAGGACAAGGCGCTATCGATGGATTGAAGACGACTCCCAGAATAAAATGAATCGGGTGTAAGATTTAAAATTCCCATAATTCTTGGGGTATTCAAATCAAGCAATCGTCCGCGGCAATTTATAAACATGTGTTGGAAAGGTTAGGTCGAAATCTAAATAAATCTATTTAAAACAGTATTTTTGGCCTCGAGGTAATAAATACTGCGAAAATTACATAAAATAGGTTTACTCATGGGGGATACTTCCAAATCCTACGACGGGGTAATTGATAAATGTCGGGATTTATTTCGGCGTAAAATGAACGACTACGGTCCGGCCTGGCGTATTCTTAGACTCCCGTCTTTAACCGATCAGATTTTTATTAAGGCACAGCGAATTCGCAGTCTGCAAGAAAAGTCCGAACGCAAGGTGCAAGAAGGTGAGCGTCCGGAGTTTATAGGTATAATAAATTATGCTGTAATTGCACTTATTCAATTAAAACTAGGTGTTGCCGATCAACCCGACCTAAATTTAAGTGCAGCCCTTGATCTTTACGATGCCGAAGTACAACAGACCAAATCCCTTATGGAGGCCAAAAATCACGACTATGGTGAGGCCTGGCGCGACATGCGGGTAAGTTCATTGACCGATTTGATTCTGCAAAAAATACTCCGGGTTAAACAAATAGAAGATAATGCCGGGAAAACGGAGGTGAGCGAAGGGATAGATGCAAACTATCGCGATATGCTTAATTATGCTGTTTTTGCCTTGATTCATTTGGGAGAAGAATAAAATTCATAAATAGACACATGAAAAACCTGGTTTTTGTTTCTCGATGGATTGTGGGAATACTTTTCTTAATCAGTGGATTTATTAAACTCAATGATCCTATAGGATTTTCCTTTAAGCTCGAGGAGTATTTTAGCCCTGCCGTTCTGGATTTGGCATTTTTGTCCCCATTAGCTTTAACTATTGCCCTTTTTGTAGTGATTCTTGAAGTACTTCTAGGGGTTACTCTTCTTATAGGTTTGCAGGTTAAGGCAACTGTTTGGACCCTATTGGGAACTATTGTGTTTTTCACTTTTCTAACACTTTATTCTGCAGTAACCGGAAAGGTAACGGATTGCGGTTGTTTTGGGGATGCCCTTAAGTTGACACCATGGCAATCGTTTTTCAAAGATTTGGTATTGTTGGTTTTGATTTTGATTTTGGTTTGGAAGCAAAAATTAATTACATCCCAATTTCCAAAAAAAATTCAAGTAGGAATCGGGTTCCTTGCTCTTGCAGCCAGCATTGGTTTCGCTCATCACGTGCTAAATCATTTACCTTGGATAGATTTTCGCCCATATAAAATTGGAGCAAGTATCCCAGATGGTATTAAAATTCCGGCCGATGCTCCTAAACCAGTTGTGGAATACAGTTGGATTTTTGAGGTGAATGGTCAGGAAAAAACGTTTGTTACAACAGGATCATATCCAAAAGTTAATGGCAAATTTATAAAAGTTAACACCCGGGAAATAGCTGCTGGATATGAACCTCCGATACACGATTTCAGTTTGGAACGCTCAGGAAAAGATTACACGGAGTCGTTAATGCAGGAAGAAAAGCTTTTGATGATTGTTACATACGATTTGGATAAGAGTTTTAAACCCGCCTTTTCGGAAATTGCCGATCTTGCCGATCTTGCCATTTACAGCGGATATAAGGTTATTGGATTGACTGCCTCCTCCCCGGAAAAGGTTGTTGACCTGAAGTCTGAATTTGGTTTAGATTTCCCGTTTTATTTTGCCGATCAAACGGCTATTAAAACCATTGTGCGCTCCAATCCTGCGGTTTTGTTGTTGGATAAAGGAGTCATACTGAATAAGGTCCATTACAACGATTTGAATAAACTGATAAAACCAAAAAAGTAATCTTCGGTTTTCAAATTCAAAAGAAATTAGCGTCGAATAATATAAACAATAAATTTAAATGAGAGCAAGAATTGTAGCCGGAAACTGGAAAATGAATAAGACGGCAAGCGAAACCAAAACATTACTTTCAGAACTGATCGAAAAAATGCCAGTAACCGAAGCAGAGGTTATGGTGGCTCCGGTTTTTGTTAATCTGGTAAGTGCGGTGGACCAGGTCTCAGATTCAAAAATTGAGGTGGTTGCACAGAATATGCATTTTGCTGAGAACGGCGCCTATACCGGGGAGGTTGCAGCAGATATGCTCACAACTATAGGGGTAAATACAGTTATTTTGGGGCACTCCGAAAGGCGTGCCTATTTTGGAGAAGACGACGCTTTACTTGCAAAAAAAGTAGATCAAGCATTGTCCAAATCCATGCGGATTATATTTTGCTTTGGAGAAGAGCTGGAAGACCGTAAGTCCGAAAATCATTTTAATGTTGTTGAATCACAGTTAAAAAATGCCTTATTTCACCTACCCGCTTCTGCTTGGGATCGCATAGTTTTGGCGTATGAGCCCGTGTGGGCAATTGGAACGGGTGAAACAGCCACTCCCGATCAGGCTCAGGAAATGCATGCCTTTATCCGAAAAATAGTAGCCGCTGCTTATACTCAAGAATTGGCACAACAGGTCTCTATCCTTTATGGCGGAAGTGTAAAACCGGGAAATGCAGCAGAAATATTTTCCAAGCCTGATGTAGATGGAGGTTTAATTGGTGGTGCGGCTCTGGTTGCCGACGATTTTGTGGCCATAATCTCGGGAATCGGTAACTAATGTATTACTGCATTACGCTTACACTGAATCCCCCGCAACCGGCATCGGAAATTTTTATCGCGGCACTGGCAGAGATTGGGTTCGAAAGTTTTGAGGAAACCGAAACTGGTTTAAATGCCTATGTCCGGTCCGAAGATTGGAATCCGGAGGCCTTCAAAGGTATTCCATATTGGTCATTACCAGAATGTGAAATTTCGTATACCCTATCAGAAATTGAGACTGAGAATTGGAATGCGGTTTGGGAAGCATCCTATCAGCCTATTCGTTTAGGTAATCGTTGCGGAGTAAGGGCTTCATTTCATCCTGAACCCGCACCTCCGGTGCAATTTGACCTGGTTATTACACCCAAGATGAGTTTCGGGACCGGACATCATCAAACCACTTGGCTAATGTTGGATATGTTGCTCGATATGGAGCTTTCAAATCAATCTGTGCTGGACATGGGAACCGGCACCGGCGTATTGGCTATTCTCGCTGCCAAAAAAGGGGCAAAACCGGTTAAAGCCATAGATATAGACCCTTGGTCTATTGAGAATTGCACAGAAAACATCAATCGAAACGGCAATTCTGAAATTGAAGTAGTGCTTGGAGATGCATCTGAAATTTCGGGTGCCTACGATGTTATTATTGCGAACATAAACAAGAATGTTTTACTTTCAGATATTCCAGTATTTAGCGATGTTTTAAAACCAGGCGGACACCTATTGCTGAGTGGTTTTTTTGAAACTGACGTAGCAGATTTATTGGAATGTTCTAATGAATTCGCTTTGCAATTAACAGATCAAAGACAGCGGGATCAATGGACTGCGCTTCACCTTATAAAATCCGATAAATAATTTTTTACCCGGGTATGGGCTTAAATTTTTTAGTATATTCGTTAGAAACCGCCCAGAGATGAGTGCCAAAGAACAATTGCAGGAATCCCATCTGGTTGAGGAACTCGAAAAAAGTCTTAACGAGATAGTCCTATACAACGACGACTTCAATACGTTCGAACATGTAATCCATACCTTAATGGATGTTTGTGAGCATACTCCGGAGCAGGCAGAGCAATGTTCCTTAATTGTCCATTATAAGGGTAAGTGCACTGTTAAAACCGGTGAATATCCCGATCTGAAACCGAGATGTACCCGGCTCCTGGAAGCTGGACTCAGCGCTGAAATTGTCTAGTGTAATTAGCTCTATAAGGCCCATGTCCGAATTTCGGATTGTATATTTTAGTCACTCCCCCCTCCATCTTCTGTTATTTCTTTGCCTGAACGTATTTAGTTTATATTGGCTGAATGCCCAGGTATTGCCCCCCATTTGGAATTTTACTCCTGCTGTTTACGGTGCCGATAATCAGAACTGGGCAGTAGATCAGACCGATCGGGGTTGGATGTATTTTGGTAATAACGGAGGACTTCTTGAATTTAATGGTGTGTCCTGGAAGCGCTACAGCGCTCCAAATGGATCTGCTATTCGTGCAGTTCGGGCAATAGATAATCGTGTTTTCACCGGAAGTTATATGGATTTTGGGTATTGGGATGAAGATGCTGCCGGAAATCGAATTTACACCTCCTTAAGTAAAGCGCTGGGCGACAAATTACTTCCCGACGAACAATTCTGGCAGATTCAGGCACTTGGAGATTGGATTATGTTTCAGTCCCTGAAACGTATTTATGCCTACAAACTAGATTCTGGCGAAATTACGATTTTACCTTCCGAAGCCAGTCGATCCCAACTTTTTAAAATTGAGGATCAGTTATATTATAGAAGGGATGGTGAAGGCTTAATGGAATTGCGGAATGGAGTTCCTGAGACAGTTATACCTGATTCTGAATTGAAATCAGTGGTGTTGGTGGGTATGTTTCAAATGGATGGTGTGCCAACCTGGGTTGCTGAAAACGGAAAATTTTATAGACGTGCAGATGGAATAATTGAATCGTATCTACCTCAAGGGCTTCGGTCTTTTACATCTTTGCGGGTTTATAGTGCGGCTAAACTCAGAGATGGTACCCTTGCCTTAGGTACTATATCCGAAGGCTTACTTTTATTAAAACCTGATGGGACTTTTCTGGCAAAAATCAGCAAAGAAGAGGGTTTAAACAACAATACAGTTTTGTCCGTTTTTGAAGATAACCTACAAAATCTTTGGTTGGGATTAGATAACGGAATTAGTGTTATAAATCGAGGTTCTGCATTTAATGAATACAGGGATAAGGTAGGTAATCTTGGGGTAGTTTATGCGGCAATTGAGTTTAAAGGAGACCTTTATCTTGGAACCAATCAAGGATTATTTATGGGTAATTTGGACGCTCCCTCCTTTGAACTTATTCCCGGAACTGAAGGACAAGTATGGTGTCTTGAAGAATTTGACGGTATGCTGCTTTGTGGTCATCACAAAGGAACCTTTAACATTTCTGGGAATCAGGCATTATTGATTTCGGATAACCCGGGAACCTGGAATATTAAAAAGGTTCCAGGTCGGGACAACCTCTTGGCACAAGGCGGGTACCAAGGAATTTCTTTCCTGACACGAAATT
The DNA here is from genome assembly GCA_046047415.1 of Bacteroidota bacterium. Lineage (GTDB taxonomy): Bacteria > Bacteroidota > Bacteroidia > Flavobacteriales > Flavobacteriaceae > Robiginitalea. Next base: position 13,306 of record JBJOHX010000051.1, on the reverse strand, counting down.
CCAAGGGCTGGGAGCTCAGAAATTCGCTGGAGGGATTTGGCATCTCTAGCCGATTCTTTGAATTTACGGAAGACCGGCAGATGATTGTGAATCATGAGTACAAGGGAATTTACAGACTGACTCTGGATTCTTCCCTTACTAGGGTAACCGACAGTTCACAAACACCAGCCTTTGGATTTGGCGCAAGTTTATTTGAATTTAGGAATATACTATACTACTCCAACAGCAGCGGAATTTTTAGCTACAGTAAGGTAGATGGATTTGTTCCGGACCTTACATTAAATTCAATGTTGCATACTGGAATTGATGATCCGATAGGGGTCTTAATTTCCGAATCGAATAGTCCACGTCTTTGGGGTATTGGGAATCGCAATATTTACAGCGTAGTGCCGGACCCCTTGGGCAAATCACTGCGCACTCAAAATATACCCGTACCCGAAGATTTCAGGCGAAGTATTGGTGTTGTTGGTTTTGAATGTATTGTGCCTCTCAAAGATGGCCGATACCTTATTGGTAGGTCCGATGGGTTTTTAATTTTGGACCTTTCAAAATTGAAGAAATCGAGTCCGGAGATTTTTTTGCATAACGTAAAACGAAATTTCTATAATTCCGATAGTGTGCAAACGCTTCCTTTATATGGAAGTACCCCCATTTTACCCTATAAGGAAAACAGCCTTGAATTTTTTTACAGTGTTCCGGTTTATGATAAATATCTCGAGGTGGCTTATCAATACTGGATAGAGGGGTATCAGGAAAATTGGGGACCATGGTCAACCCAGGCTTCAACCCGGATAGAAAATCTGCCCTACGGTAATTATACCCTTCACCTGCGTTCGCGAATTGGGAATACACGCTCAGAAAATGAAATTCAATACGATTTTGAGATAGAAAGGCCCTGGTATCTCAAGGTCTGGGCCATTGCAATTTTTGGCTTTATAGCTCTTGCCGTCGGCTTTGTTATTCATAAGAGTTATAAGGCCTATTACAGACGACAACAGGCTTTATTACAAGAAAAGGCGCGCAAAAAACTTAAACAAAAGGCACTAAAGGCGAGGAAAAAATTGGTAGAGATGCGCAATGCAAATTTGCGACAAGAAATTGAGAGTAAAAATCGGGAATTAGCGGTTTCTACAATGAGTATTATTAAGAAAAATGAATTTCTCAATGCAATAAAGGATCAACTTAAAAAGGCTGCTAGTACGCCCGAGGTTAGATATGTAATTCGAACAATTGATCAAAACATCAACAATGAAGAGGATTGGGAATTCTTTGAATCCGCTTTTAACAATGCCGATCAGGATTTTCTGCAGAATGTTAAAAAAAGACACCCAGATCTTACACCAAACGATTTAAAGTTATGTGCCTATCTCCGCCTAAATCTTTCTTCTAAGGAAATTGCTCCGTTGTTGAATATATCTTTACGAAGTGTTGAGGTCAAACGATATCGTTTGCGTAAAAAAATGGACTTAGATCACGAAGAAAGCCTTGTTAATTATATTTTAAGTCTATAACAGCGCTATACAAGCTCCATTAAGAACTACAATTTACCACAACATCACCACAACATTCTGCTTTTCACGCTCTTTGGCACGCTTATTTAATTTTAACCCAAAACAGCCTGTAAGCCTAGTAAAATCAATATTTTGTTTAACTTTAATCTAAATAAATTAATCAAAAATTGATTTCGTATGTTTTTTGTTGAGGTAATATGAACTGACCCAACCTAAACAATAGGTAATTTGTGAAAGTTTAAAATGAACCGGAATGCGGTATGTATTTTCTTTTTTTCTCTTAGCATGGTCCTTGGTAGTTCAGGGTCAAAATTTTCAGATTGATGGGGTAGTTCGCGATGTAACCACCAACGAACCCTTACCCGGTGTCAATGTCATGGTTCAAGGGAAATCCCTCGGGACAGCCACGGATTTTGACGGCAACTTTGTATTAAATGGCCTGACTTCTGGTGATATCATCAATTTCTCATATCTCGGTTACACCCCGTACTCTTTTCCGGTGCGTCAGTCTCAAAGTTTAGTGGTTCTGTTGCAGGAAGATGTTAACGCCCTTGAGGAAGTTGTAGTTATCGGATATGGGACTCAGACTAAGAAGGAACTTACTGGAGCCGTTGCGGTGGTGGGGTCCGAGACCATAGAGGAGTTAAATCCAACCCGTATTGAGCAGGCGCTTCAAGGTCAGGTAGCAGGAGTCCAGATTACATCCGAATCCGGTTCTCCGGGTAGTGCATCCAATATTAGAATTCGTGGTATATCCACCAATGGTGATAACCGTCCGCTTATTTTGGTAGACGGCAATGTTATAGAGGACTTAAGTGTTGTGAATCCCGGAGACATTGAAAGTATTAATGTGCTAAAGGACGCAACCGCTGGTATTTATGGAGTTCGCGCTGCAAATGGGGTAATACTTATTACGACCAAAACCGGTAGGAAGAATACGTCGTTTAAATTCAGTTATGACGGTTGGGGCGGAATACAGCAAACTTCGCGCCGCATTCCGGTACTTAATGCTTTTGAATATGCTGTTTTAATTAATGAAGCCTTTGTTGCTGGTGGGGGTGCTGTTCCATTTCCAAATCTGGTAGGATTAGGTTTGGGCACAGATTGGCAAAATCAGGTGTTCGAAAACGCACCTATCATGAACCACAATATAACCGCATCCGGAGGAAGTCAGAAATCCTCCTATTCATTTGGCGCCTCATTATTAGATCAGGATGGAATTGTTGGCGGTTCTAAATCAAATTTTAAGCGGGCGACCCTTCGCATGAATTTTAACTCGGAGCCTATTAAGGGCCTGAACATCACGTCCAATGTATTATACACACGCACCAATCGCAGTACTTTGGCCGAGGGAGGTTTGGGGAGTGTGCTATTCAATGCCTTAAATAATGCCCCAACATTTGCGGTTCGGGACGGTTCAGGTTTATACACTTTGGCCGAAGGTTTGGGGAATGAGGTCATCAATCCTTTGGCTCAAATTGAAAATACGTATAACGACACGGATGTTGATCGTATCAGTGGAAAAATTGGAGGGTCGCTTGGGCTGCTTGAAGGATTAAAGCTAGAGTCCAACTTCCAGTTCAATTATGCTGAGGTAAATAGTCTGGCTTTTTTCCCGAACGCTTTCTACGGATCCGGTAAAGTTTTTAACGTAGACCGGAATTTTGTGGTAGATAGTAAAAACATCTTTCGAGACTACACCTGGGATACGTTCTTAAATTATGCCAATGATTTTGGCGAAGATCAGCGATTCACTGCTACGTTGGGCATGTCTGCATTCAGAACTAGCGGTCAATTTTCCGGAAGTACCGGTTTTAATATCCCAGACAATTCCTATGCCAATGCAAGTATTGAGAATGCATCCGATGTCATCGACAATTATATCAATACCGTTGGTAAATTCGATTCGCGATTGCTGTCTTATTTCTTGCGTTTACAGCACTCAATTAAGGACCGATATCTTATGTCGTTAGTCCTTCGTCGCGACGGTTCCACTGCTTTTGGTCCACGTAATAAGTTCGGATATTTTCCTTCCGGTTCATTGGGTTGGATAATGTCCGACGAAGCATTCTTAAAGGATAGTAAAGCGATAGATTTCTTTAAAATTCGGGCCAGCTACGGAATTGTGGGTAACGACCGTATTGCGGCCAATGCCTTCCGATCTGTACTTTCCGGAGAAGGGGCCTATGTTTTTAACAATGAGCTTCAATTTGGAAAAGCCGTAGGCGCGCTATCGAATCCCGAAATTCAGTGGGAGGAGCAGAAAACGTTGGATATAGGTGTGGATTTAAGACTGTGGAACGATCATATCTCCGTAACAGCAGATTATTTTAAAAAGAGAACCGAAGACCTTTTAGTTTCTCCGCCAGTTTCTGGAATTCTCGGGGCTACCGCACCCGGATCGGGGTCCCCAGTTGTTAATGCTGGTACAGTAGAGAATAGGGGTTTTGAATTCGCTATTGGTTATGAGACCGCTCCGGAGGCAGTACTAGATTTTGGAATCAATTATAACATTACATTTTTAAAGAACGAGGTGATTTCCGTGAACAATGGAGTAGGGTTTATTCCGGGTGGAAGTTTTGGGGTAGGTCAGGATCCGCCGGCCCGCATGGAAGACGGTTTACCGTTAGGTTATTTTTACGGGTTGCAGACCGATGGGATTTTTCAGAATCAGGCCGAAGTAGATGCGCATGCCGAACAAGCCAATTCCGGCCCTGGAGATTTACGCTTTGTAGATCAAAATGGGGATAATATAATAGATAGTAATGACCGAACCTTTATTGGCAGTCCCATCCCGGACGCAACCATGGGTCTCAACATAAACTTCGGATATAAGCAATGGGATTTTACAGCCTATGCCTTTGCATCTGTAGGTAATGAAATTGTTCGGAATTACGAGCGCAATCAACCCCTGGTCAATCGTTCCATTTACACTCTAAACCGTTGGGTTGGAGAAGGTAGCAGTATCGAAAACCCAAGATTGACAGTTGGTGCTACTTCCAATACCCTGTTCTCAGATTATTTTGTTGAGGATGGGTCTTTTGTTAGGATGCAGAACGCACAAATCGGATATACGTTTACCAATACCTTTAACGATAAGCTGGGAATTGATAAGTTGCGGATTTATCTCTCCGGTAATAATCTTTTTACACTAACCGAATACAGGGGATACGATCCGGCGGCTTCTTCCGGAGCGCCCATTGGAGCCGGTATTGATCCCGGATTTTATCCGGTTCCCAGAACGTATTTACTAGGTGTAAACCTCAAATTTTAAGCCATGAAAAAGCAATTATACTTACATGGATTTTTAGCATTTGTTTTCCTACTTATAGGCAGTGCTTGCAGCGATGATTTTGTGAATGTTGATTCTTTTGATGAGGATTCAGAAAATTACTTCAATGCCGAGGAAGACTATCAAAAGGCCCTTATTGCCGCTTACGACATGCTTCAGGCAACTTACATCAATGTAATGCTTGGAGAAATTGCTTCAGATAATACCTTGGCAGGTGGTGAAAGTGCCACCGATGTGCCCGGTATTCAGGAAATTGACAACATGACGCATACTCCTGTAAATCAGCAGTTAAGAGATATTTGGAGCTGGATGTATGCCGGGGTAAATCGTGCCAATTATATTTTGGAATTCAAGGATAAGACGGATTTCTCAGGAAAAGAACAAATTCTTGCAGAGGCAACATTTCTAAGAGCTTATTATTACTTTGAATTGGTTAAATGGTTTGGGGATGTTCCATTGGCTGTAGATAAACGGTTGCTTTTCGGAGATCAGGATGTGGTGGAACGTACTCCGGCGGCCGAGGTATACGATCAAATTGAGGCCGATTTAGTGTATGCTTCCGAAAACCTTTCCTATACTGCTGCCGAAACCGGTCGCGTTACAAAAGGCGCGGCACTGGCACTTTTGGGTAAGGTACGGGTGTATCGCGGTAAGTTTCAGGAAGCAGTCCCGGTCCTGGAAGAAGTCATTAACAATGGACCTTATGAGTTAATTGCAGATTATAGTATCCTCTTCGAAAATGACCACGAAAATACCGTCGAGTCGGTCTTTGAAGTACAGTACACAGACGTAGAGGGAGCAGGATTCGGTTGTTTGCAGTGCAGCGAAGGCAACGTAGCCGTTGGATTCAACGGAATTCGGAATTATTCCGGGCCGCTTTTTGAATCTGGCTTTAGTTTCAACGTCCCTACACAAGAGGCATACGAGGCTTTCGAATCTGGCGATCTCCGTAGGGATGTGGCCATCTTGGATATTGAGGCTTGGGCTGCTGACAATGAAGACGTCTCCTATGTTGAGGGATACGAACATACCGGTTATTACAATCGAAAATACATTGCCAGACAAGGGGATTTAAATACCGGTGATGCCAACCTCACCAATCCAAACAATTATCGGGCTATTCGTTACGCAGATGTGCTCCTGTTGGCTGCAGAAGCCCTGAATCGAGGGGGTGTAGACGACAGCCGTGCTCTAGCTTACCTGAATCAGGTGCGTACGCGTGCCGGACTTGCCCCATTGGCCATTAGCGGCAATAATCTAACCGAAGCCATTTACAGAGAACGACGGGTAGAATTAATGGGTGAAGGGCACCGGTTTTTTGATTTAGTACGGACTCAAAAAGCTGCGTCCGCCATTACCGGGTTCCAGTCCGGAAAACATGAATTATTTCCAATACCCTCAATAGAAATTGAACTTGCCGGGAATCGCTGGTCGCAGAACCCGGGTTATTAACTAAACGTGTAAACAATCATGAAACAAATCAAACTTCTCACTTTGGCCTTTACGGCCTTGTTATTTGCTTCGGCCTGTTCGGAAGACGATTCCGTTGGGATGGAAGTAAAAGCACCTTCAAATGTTCAGGTTATTTTGGATGTTGCTCAAGATAACAGCGGATCGGTTACTGTAACTCCATCTGCCGATGGAGCTAGTTCGTTCCAAATCTTATTTGGCGATGTAGATGGAGAAACGCCAACCAATGTTAGTGCTGGTGCTTCTACTACACACACTTACGCGGAAGGTACATACACCCTAACGGTAATCGCGGTAGGACCAACCGGATTAACCGCGCAGATTACGCAAACGGTAAATATATCGTTTGCTGCTCCTTCCAACTTGAGCGTGGAAATAGCAATTTCTGAGACTAACCCGTATGCCATTGAGGTAACCCCTTCTGCAGATAACGCAACTACTTTTGATGTGTATTACGGTGAAGCCGAAGATGAGGAACCCGCCTCTGTAAATGTGGGTGGAACCGGAGAATATGAATATTCTGCTGCCGGAACCTATTCCATTCGTGTGGTAGCTATGGGGGCTGGCGCTGCTACTGCCGAGGTTACTGAAGCGATTGAAATTATCGGAGCCGTACAACCGGTTGTTTTCCCAATCACATTTGACGATTTATTGGTTAATTATCAGTTTACCGGTTTTGGAGGTGTAGACCCTGCTATTGTAATTGAGAATCCGGATGCATCCGGTAGCAATACCACTGCTCGTGTTGCCCAATTATCGAAAACAGCAGGTGCTGAAACTTGGGCTGGAGCCACAATTGATTTAGGCGAGCCCATTGATTTCTCTGCCGGTACTACCGTAAAAATGCAAGTTTGGTCTCCACGTGCAGGCACAAACATTTTATTCAAAGTGGAGAATTTGGATGATCCAAATATCAATGCAGAAGCTTCTTCATCTACTACTGTTGCTGAAGGATGGGAGGAATTAACGTTCGACCTGACGGGCTTGGTAAATTTGAGCAATACCTATGGACGTGTTGCCTTATTCCCAGATTTTGGAAATGCAGGGCAAGGCGAAGATTTCTATTTCGATGAAATTTCATTGGTTTCTGCACCAACTGAATTACCGCAATTACCGGTAGATTTTGAGACTCCTAATGTATCGTACAATTTGGAAGTTTTTGGAGGCGTAGATCCTGCAATCGTAGTAGCCAATCCGGACCAATCCGGTATCAATACCAGCGCTAAAGTGGCTCAATTGACAAAAACAGCTGGGGCTGAGACTTGGGGTGGTGCTACCATGCTCTTAGACGGGCCTATCGACTTTTCGGCCGGTACTAACGTGAAAATTAAAGTATGGTCTCCACGTGCCGGAACTACAATCCTGTTTAAAGTTGAAAATGCTGATGATGCTGGAATTAATGCCGAAGCCTCAAGTTCCACAACCGTAGCAGGCGCATGGGAGGAATTGAGTTTTGATTTAACCGGTTTGGTTAATTTGGGCAATTCGTATGGGCGTATTGCGTTATTCCCGGATTTCGGAAATGCAGGACAAGGGGAAGATTTCTTCTTTGACGACATTGCACTGGCGGCTTCAGAAGCTGTATTGCCGGAGTTACCTGCCGATTTTGAATCATCGACCATATCTTACAACTGGATTGGTTTTGGTAGTGTCGATTTTAGCGAGATTCCTTCCGGTGTAGTTCCAAATCCGGATGCAACCGGTATAAACACAAGTGATTTTGTGGTTCAAATTTCAAAAACCGCAGGTGCTCAGGTTTGGGCGGGTTCTACCATGACTTTGGCTGGCCCAATCGATTTTTCTGCTGGTACTACTATTAAAATGAAAGTTTGGTCTCCACGAACCAATACTCCAATCTTATTTAAGTTGGAGAACGCTTCGGATGCAGGTATTTTTGCCGAAGTTACCGCTACAACTACAACCGCTAGCGGATGGGAGGAATTGAGCTTTGACTTCAATGGCAGCATTAATCCGGCCAATACCTACGGAAAAATTGCAATCTTCCCTGATTTTGGAAGCCTAGGTGCAGGTGAGGATTTCTATTTTGATGATATTGCTCTTGCTTCTAGCGAATCTCAACTTCCTCAGTTACCTGTAGGCTTTGAATCAGCAAATACGACATACAATCTAATTGGCTTTGGAGGAGTTAGCTTTGCGGGTGTAATCGACAATCCGGATGCAACCGGAATCAACACCAGCGGCAAAGTTGTTCAAATAACAAAAGGAGCAGGTGCAGAGGTTTGGGCTGGAGCAACAATGCTATTGGCCGGTCCAATAGACTTCTCATCGAGTACTGTTGTAACAATCAAAGTTTGGTCTCCTCGTGCGGGAACGCCAATCTTATTCAAGATTGAAAACGCAGATGATGCCGCAATAAATGCAGAGGTTCAAGCGGTAACCACTGTAGCAGCAGGATGGGAAACCTTAAGTTTTGATATGTCCACTTCTGCTGTTGGTGTATTTAATTCAGCAAATTCCTATGGCCGAATTGCCTTATTCCCAGATTTTGGGGCCACCGGTCAGGGCGAAAGCTTCTATTTCGACGATATTACCCTAAACTAATTGGCAAATGATGTTGCGATTACGATTTCTTTTAATGCTCACCCTGACAGGATTTTTATCCTGTCAGGAAGATGAGCCGGCCTTAGGCGAATTAACGGTACCTGAAAATTTAGTTGTAAATGTTGCTGTTGCTGCAGACCAATCAGGTAATGTAACTGTTAGTCCTACGGCAGATAACGCTTTGTATTTTCATGTGGTATTTGTGCCCGGGGACACTCCCGCAGTGCTTAGACCCGGAGAAACGGCATCGTATCGCTACACCAAGTCCGGTCAGTATACTACACCGGTAACGGTTATTGCCTTTAGTCCCGGAGGTTTGGCTTCCACAAAAACGGTAAGTCTTGATTTGGATGTGCGTCTACTGATTGATCCCCAAACCTTGCAGCAACTTGCTGGAAATGGCGAGAAGCGTTGGGTTTGGAACAAGACCGTTGGGGGCCACTTCGGTGTAGGCCCGCTCACCAACTTTTATCCGGAATATTTCAGTGCGGGCCCCAACCAATTAAATCCTTGTCTTTACGACGATGTATTGGTCTTTAATTATGATGCTAGTAACAATTATTCTTTCACGCTAGAACCCGGAGCAGATAATCTTGTATTTATGAACTGGACGGAGGTCAAGCGGTTTTTTCCAAATGCTACTCCAGGTCAATACGCCGATGAGTGCCGGGATATTACGGATCAAACGGCCTTTACAGATGATTTCGTGGTCATTGAAAATACAGACGGAACCCGTACTTTGGATTTAGGCGATGGTTTTCTGAGTTATTGGGCGGTAATTTCCGGTCAGTACGAAATCATGGAACTCACCGCAGACCGCCTTATCGTTCGTGGTATTAGTAGTCCGTTTAACGGGGATGCTCCACTGGCATGGTACTACACTTTTGTTCCTGAAACCGGAGGAAATGGCGGTGGTGGAGGGTCTACAGACACTTTTGAAACACTCATTTTTGAAGAAGATTTTGAGGTGGCAGGTGCTCCCGACCCAGCCGTTTGGAATTACGATATTGGAACCGGAAGTGGCGGCTGGGGAAATAACGAATCCCAATACTATACCAATCGTTCGCAGAATGTTATTGTAGAAAATGGGATGCTCAAAATAACTGCACGTCGTGAACCCTATTTGGGAAGCGATTTTACCTCTGCACGCATTCAAACGCATCAGAAGTTTAAATTTAAGTACGGCCGAGTAGAAATTCGAGCAAAGATGCCAACTGGTGGAGGTACTTGGCCCGCATTGTGGATGCTTGGGTCGGACTTTGAGACCAATCCATGGCCTGCTTCCGGTGAAATTGATATAATGGAGCATGTCGGAAATATGCAAGATGTTATACATGGAACTACGCACGATCCCTTTAACCACGCTGGAAATGCCCGAACGGGTTCAGTTGCAATTACTGGTGCATCGACCGAATTTCATGTATATGCGCTGGAGTGGACCGCATCTGAAATTCGTTTTTATGTAGACGATCAGCAGTATTTTGCTACGTCAAATAACAGTACACTGCCATTTAATAAGGATTTCTTCCTGATTTGTAATGTGGCCATGGGCGGTAATTTTGGCGGAGTGATAGATGCATCTTTTGGTGAATCGACCATGGAGGTAGATTATATTCGTGTATATCAATAAAAATCAAAAATGAATCATAGTTTCCCCGGTTCAATCGCTTGCAAGTGCGAGGGACCGGGGTTATTTTTTAGTCCTGGTCTACAAGCAATTTTATGCGACAGGCTAGCCGACTAAATATTTGTAAACCCAAAACATATGAAAAAAATCTTTGCATTGCATTTGGTAGTTTTAATCGGTTTCATCCACTTAAATGCCCAACAAAATCAATCAGAAAAAGCTGCGTTTATCGCAGACCTTATTTCACGAATGTCCCTGGAAGAAAAAATTGGTCAAATGAACCAATTCAATGGCTTTTGGGATGTAACTGGACCCGTACCCGATGGTGGTGATGCGGCCCGAAAATACAAGGATCTACGTGAGGGTAGGGTAGGTTCTATGCTCAACATTACCTCAGTGGCCGAGGTGCGCAAAATTCAAGAAATAGCGCTAAAGACCCGATTGGGTATTCCGGTACTTTTTGGTCAGGATGTTATTCACGGGTTTCGAACTATTAGTCCAATACCTTTGGCCGAAGCAGCCAGTTGGGATTTAGATGCCATTGAGGCTTCGGCTGCTTTAGCAGCAAGAGAAGCAGCAGCATCCGGCATTAATTGGACATTTGCCCCGATGGTAGATATTTCTAGAGATCCGAGATGGGGACGTGTAATGGAAGGCGCCGGTGAAGACCCCTATCTTGGGAGTCTGGTAGGTGTTGCACGCGTAAAAGGGTTTCAAGGATCAGATTTAAGTGATCCGTTAACCGTAGCGGCATGTGTAAAACATTTTGCGGGTTACGGATTAAGTGAAGGTGGTAGGGATTATAACCGTGTGGATTTGGGTATGCCGACCTTGTTCGATGTTATTCTACCCCCCTTTAAAGCTACGCTAGATGCGGGTGCGGCCACTTTTATGAATGCTTTCAACGACCTGAACGGCATTCCGGCTACAGGCAGTGCGTTCTTGCAGCGCGAAATACTTAAAGGTGACTGGGGCTTTGAAGGGATGATTGTTTCCGATTGGGGTTCTATTGGTGAAATGGTACCGCACGGATACGCTAAAGATTTAAAAGAGGCAGCCAAAGCGGCGGTTATCGGTGGAAGTGATATGGATATGGAATCTATGGCCTATCTCAATCACCTGCAGGAATTGGTTCAAAACGGTTCGGTCTCAGAAAGTTTAATCGACGATGCCGTAAGACGGATTCTAAACCTAAAATACGATCTCGGGCTATTCCAGGATCCTTTTAAATACTGCGATCCAAAACGGGAGCAAGAGGTACTCTCCGATCCAAAACGTTTTGATATTGTACGGGATATGGCCAAAAGGTCTATTGTACTCCTTAAGAATCAGGGAGATTTATTGCCCCTTCCTAAACAGGGTAAAAAAATTGCCGTAATTGGACAATTGGCAGCAGACAAGGATAGTCCCTTAGGTAGTTGGAGACTAAAAGCAGAGCCCAATTCAGCAGTCTCTGTGTTGGAAGGTTTAGCTGCATATTCCGGAAATGAAATCAAATATGCACAAGGGGTAAAACTTACAGAAGGCACTCCCTTATTTCATTTTGAAACGCATATCAACACTACGGATCGCAGCGAGATTCCTGAGGCAGTGGCCCTTGCCAGAAATTCAGATATGGTCATTATGGTATTGGGAGAAAACGGTTTTCAGACCGGCGAAGCACGAAGCTATTCCGAATTGGATCTACCCGGATTACAGCAAGAATTGCTGGAGGCGGTTTATGCGGTCAATCCCAATATTGTATTGGTATTAATGAATGGACGGCCTTTAACAATTGGCTGGGCCGCCGAACATGTACCAGCCATTGTAGAGGCCTGGCATTTAGGTTCAGAAAGTGGTAATGCAATAGCTCAGGTACTTTATGGTGATTATAATCCGAGTGGAAAGTTACCTATGACATTTCCAAAAAACACCGGTCAGATTCCCTTATACTATAGCCGTACCGCAACCGGAAGGCCCAATAACCCAGGCAATGATTTGGTTTTCTGGTCGCATTATGTAGAGGGCAATGAGCCGTTGTTTGCCTTTGGGCACGGTTTGAGTTACACCAACTTTGCCTATTCCGATTTAAAGGTAAACAAGCCGAAAATTTCGGGTGATGAAGCCTTGCAGATTTCTGTAACCTTAACCAATACAGGTGCTCGTGAAGGTCAGGAGGTTGTTCAGTTATATGTTCGAGACCATTTTGGATCAAGGACGCGTCCGTTGCGGGAACTTAAAGGATTCAAAACAGTAGTTTTGGAACCTGGTGCGTCCAAGACTATTCAGTTTGAACTTCAACGTAAAGACTTGAGTTTTTATTCTGCAAATAACCGAATGGAAGCGGAGCCTGGAGAATTCACAATCTATGTGGGAGGTTCTTCAAATGCAACGCTTGCCACAGGTTTCACCTGGACGGAGTAGGATCAACTTATATTAATTTTTGGAATAGACCTCGGCCTGTAAGCCGGGTAAGCTATTCCCTATTGTATTGATGAGAAGTATTTCCTCGGTATCTAAAACAAAATTAGTAAGGTTGCCCACATCATCGGCCAGTCGAATGCCATTACCGTTTATATCCCAAATTCCCTGAGCTGTGCGCGGCGATTCCGAACAGAAAAATTTAAACAAGCCACCAGTGATGGTGGTAATTACAACATCTGTTCCAGAAAAGGTCCAGGAATAGTCGGCATTTAATTGCAGTGTCCCGGAAATACAATTTAGTTCATCCATTATATTCGTTGTGCTTTGTCCGTCTTCATCAATGTCTTGCTCTGGAGCAATGTTGAGTTCGGTGAGTCGCCAGGTTCCGATAGCCAGTTCCAGATTTGGATTGGATTCTGGTCCGCTGCCGTCTTTGGAACA
>JBJOHX010000050.1:0-6571 GCA_046047415.1 Bacteroidota bacterium | reverse complement strand
AGGAAAGCAGTCCCACCCAATCAGGTTCAAATACGCTTTAAAGCAGATTGGTCTAAACCTAATCTAATTCCCCAATCCACAATGCCAACTGATCCAACCAAGATTTTTCATGCCCTTGCTTGATGGCCAAGCCAAAGCCATGTCCACCTTTGGGGTAAAGGTGCAAGGCCGCGGGTACTCCCTTATCGAGTAAAGCTTCGTAAAACAGAATGCTGTTTCTGACATGCACTGTTTTATCATCTGCGGAATGTACCAAAAAGGTGGGGGGCGTATCTGAAGTTACCTGAAGTTCGTTTGAAAAATAGGTAACGAGTTCATCTGGCGGATTCTCGCCGATTAAATTGGTGCGGGAGCCCTTGTGCGCTAACGGATCATTAAAGGTAATAACGGGGTAGCCCAGAATCACAAAGTCCGGTCGGGAACTTACTGGGTCAGAATCCTCCGCATAGAGTTTTGTGTCGTTGTAATGCGTACTAGCGGTAGCGGCCAAATGACCTCCTGCCGAGAAGCCCATGATACCTATTTTATTTGGATCAATATGCCATGCTTCTGCACTTGCCCGCACCAGTCGAATCGCTTTAAGTGCATCCTGAGCCGGATAGTAGGTGCTTTTGGGATCCTGGGCCAAATCCGGAATTCGGTACTTCAAGACAAAGGCGGCAATACCTTGTGCATTTAACCATTTGGCGATATCGACCCCTTCCTTTTCATAGGCCAAACCGTAGTATCCACCCCCTGGACATACCACAACACCAACCCCCGTGGCATTTACGGGAGTGGGAACATATATTTCCAATTCCGGATAGTGTACGTTTTGAATCCAGAGAAACCCCCGGGAAGGGTCTAGGGTCATTTCGGTTGCTGGTTTTGGCATATCCGGCCAAAGCGGGATTAAAGTTTGGGATTTTAGTTGTGAGTTACTGATGCTGAGAATAAGAAGTATTAGCAAGGTTTTTCTCATTTGTTTGATTTTAAGAGGATAAGAGTGGAATGTCTTAATCCTTCGGAATTTAAGAAAAAGTACTATAAGTATTAAGAATACCCAACTTATCGAGAACTATCCCGTCAAAACCATGCTGAACCTAGAATATCAAAAATGTAGATTGGCACCGGTCTTTAAATCGAAGAAAAGAATTGGATAGTTAGCTGTGTATTAGGAACGTTATCGATGTGTGTTCTGACGCTTTTTTGTACCCGTTTGTCGGTAAAATCTCAAATTGTTTTTAACAATCGGATATTAAAAAGCGCCAAAATTCAATAAAATTAACACCGTCAGGCTTCAAATTTAACCTCCTCTTTGTAGTGTTTTAGGGGTGGTTTTTGCCTATTGTTTATATCGTTGAAAAAACTGTTGAAAAGCTCTTTTGAGAATGGTGAAATTTTTGTGAACAAAGTTTGACCTTTACAAAGTCTTAAGGTTATTACTGAAAATTTGACGTTCAAAAATAATTCCAGAGCCTATCCGGGATGCCAATTTTTTGGGCCAATCAGAAATAAAACAAAAGATAAATCATTAAAAATCAACTAATTAAGTTTTATTTAATGGAAGTAACACACATCATTAAACGGGATTACACAACCAGTTCATTCAGTCTGGAAAAAATTACTCACGCCGTTGAAAAAGCCATGAAAGCGGTGGGACATGGCACACTAAAAGATGCCCAAGTAATCTCGATGATGGTGTACGAAACCCTACTGGGAAGAAAAGAAATGGATCCCGATTATACGCCTACCGTAGAGCAAGTTCAGGACATCGTAGAAGACAAGCTCATGGGGAGTGCTTTTCACGATGTAGCAAAGGCTTATATATTATACAGGAATCAACAGGCGCTAAAACGTCAGAACAATATTTTTGAGAAGCGGGTTAACCTTAAACCGTTTGAATATCCTCAGCTTTACGAATACACGAACGCCATTCGTCACTCGTATTGGATTCATACCGAATTCAATTTCACCAGCGATGTTCAGGACTTTAAAACACGCCTAGACGATGTAGAGCGCAATGCCATAAAAAACACCATGCTTGCTATCTCTCAAATTGAGGTGGCCGTAAAAACCTTTTGGGGAGACATCTATCATCGGATGCCGAAACCCGAGATTGGAGCAGTAGGCGCAACCTTTGCAGAGAGTGAAGTTCGGCATCACGATGCCTATTCCCACCTGTTGGAGATATTGGGCTTAAATGAAGAATTTAAGGATCTGAAGAAGAAGCCCGTAATCATGAAGCGCGTCCACTATTTAGAGACGGCGCTAAAGAACTCTAAAAGTGAAGACAATCAAGAATACGCAGAGTCTATCTTATTATTTTCCCTGTTTATTGAGCACGTATCCCTTTTCTCTCAGTTCTTGATCATCATGGCCTTCAACAAGCACAAGAACTTGTTAAAAGGAATTTCCAATGCCGTTGAGGCAACTTCTAAGGAAGAACAGATTCACGGCGATTTTGGTATCGATGTAATCAAAATCATTCGTGAGGAAAATCCAACCTGGTTCGATGCGGCTTATGCATCAAAGATTCAGCGGATTTGCAAACAGGCCTTTGAGGCAGAGGCAGAAGTGGTGGATTGGATTTTTGAAGCAGGAGAAATCGACTTTTTACCAAAACGCGTCATTAATGAGTTTATTAAAAACCGATTCAACAAATCGTTGGAGAGTATCGGTGTAGCAAAAATATTTGAGGTAGACCAGGCAGCTCTGGCCGAGACTGAATGGTTCGACGACGAAATTATCGGAACCAAGCACGGAGACTTCTTTGTGAAGCGTTCCATCAACTATAGCAAAAGAACCCAAAGTATAACCAGCGAAGATCTATTTTAAGCCATGCCTGAAATCACCTCGAATCAGCAATTGAAAGACACAAAAACCGGACAAGTAGAAAACCTGATTAAGGCCCGCAAGGAGTTCCTTAAGGAAACGGGTAGTCAGGCACCCGAACCTGCTTTTGAATGGCTCACTGAAAATAGTCGCAAGTTTTTAGCCTCGGGGTATTTGTCTGAAGGTGTAACTGCCGAAGAGCGCATCTGGGAAATTGCCCAGCGCGCCGAAAATATCTTGGGAATTCCGGGTTATGCCGACAAGTTTTACCGCTACATGGGAGAGGGCTATTTTTCTTTGGCTTCTCCGGTATGGTCTAATTTTGGCAAGCGCAGGGGCTTACCAATCAGTTGCTTTGGTTCGCATATTGATGATGATATGGGGAACATCCTCTACACCCAGTCGGAGGTAGGGATGATGTCCAAATTGGGTGGAGGTACATCCGGATTCTTTGGTAAAATACGCCATAGAGGAGCTCCCGTTAAAAATAACGGATACGCTTCTGGGGCTGTGCACATCATGCAGTTGTTTGACCGTATGGTGGATGTGGTAAGCCAAGGTTCCGTAAGACGCGGTCGATTCTCTCCGTATCTTCCCGTAGAGCACAAAGACATTCATGAATTTCTGGAAATCGGAACCGAAGGGAATACCATTCAGCAGCTAACCCATGGGGTTACCGTAACGGATGCCTGGATGGAGGCTATGATTGAGGGAGACGAGGAAAAACGATCCATTTGGGCCAAGGTACTACAACGCCGCGGCGAAATGGGATATCCGTATATTTTCTTCCGCGATCACGCCAACAATGGAGCTCCCGAGGTATATCGCGAGAAGAACCTGCAAATTCACGCCAGCAACTTGTGTACGGAAATCATGTTGCCGTCTAACGACGAGTGGTCTTTTGTATGCGTGCTTTCGTCCGTAAACCTGTTGCACTACGACAAATGGAAAAATACCGATGCGGTAGAAACCATGGTGTATTTCTTGGATGCCGTACTGTCCGAATTCATTGAAAAGCTGGAATCATACCGCGATTCCGACGATCGGGAAGACCGTCAGACCTTCCTGTTTATGGAGCGCGCCTACAATTTTGCAAAATCCAATCGCGCCTTAGGTTTGGGCGTACTCGGATGGCATTCTTTGCTGCAGGCTAAAATGTTGCCTTTCGACAGTCAGGGTGCCTATGACCTTAACAGCGAAGTATTTAGAGCCATTAAGGATCGGTCTTACAAGGCTTCTGCAGAATTGGCCGACCGTTTTGGAGAGCCTGAGGTGCTTAAAGGGTACGGTCGTCGCAACACTACCTTAAATGCCATTGCACCAACTACATCTTCTGCCTTTATTTTAGGTCAGGTTTCTCAAGGAATTGAGCCAATCTGGTCCAATGTTTACGTAAAGGATATCGCCAAGATAAAAACAACGATAAAGAACCCCTATCTCGAAAAGCTACTGGAAGAGAAGGGTAAAAATACACAGGAAGTATGGCTCAGTATCCGCGACAACGACGGATCTGTACAACATCTCGATTTCTTGACCGAGCACGAGAAAGATGTTTTCCGTACCTATTCCGAAATCGACCAGCTGGCCATTATCTATCAGGCGGCCAACCGCCAGAATCACATCGATCAGGGCCAGTCTATCAATATTCTAGTGCATCCGGAAATGCCGGTTAAGGAGATCAACAAGATCCACGTTACGGCCTGGAAGCTAGGATTAAAATCGCTCTACTACCAGCACAGTATGAATGCTGCGCAAAAATTCCGTCAGAAGAAGGAATGCGTTAGTTGCGAGGCGTAAGTACTGTACATGCTATGGAAAAGCCGGGCCAAAGGGTCCGGTTTTTTTATGCTCTTAATAAAGGAACCTAGTAAGGGTGAATGACTTCTTTAAAAATAAAATTAGTCGTCAATTGTGTGGATTATTTTGAAAAATCGAATTCGATTATGCTACAAATTTAGATGGAATATATCGGTCTTCTTGAATGGGATTCTTGACTATTGGTTGTGTCCTTGACTTAAATTTTTATGGATATCCATATAAAATTCGCAAATAAGTAATTTTTTATTTACAAATTATGTAAGAAAAAATAGCTGCATTATAATGCGGCTATTTTTTCTTGCTGTTTTTTATCATTTTAAATACTTTGTCAGATTGATTTTGAATTAGCTATTATGAAAAACGGTTTTATTCTTTTATTAGTTCTACTTTATAGTTTTTCCGGATTATCACAATCTATAACAGTAACATCCCCAAACGGCGGTGAAAGAATAAGTTCTTGTGTCAATTTCCCCATTACATGGCAAAGTTCTGGGACGTCCGGTTATTTCAATATTTATTATTCAGAAAATAATGGACAGACTTGGGTTTCTATTGCAACTTCGTATAATTCAGTATCCAATACCTTTAATTGGAATGTTCCGAATGTAAATTCTGTAAATGCTTTAGTTAGGGTAACAGATGCCACTAATGAGGCTATTCAAGATCAGAGTAACGATGCTTTTGTTATTGATGGCGCCTTAATACTTCTTTATCCTCAAGGAAACGAAAACTTTGTGGCGGGTAATGATATTGATATAATTTATTCATATAATGTTGGTGAAGTTTCTAGAATTAATGTGCAATATTCTGTAGATGACGGGCAAAATTGGATAACTGAAGCTACAAATATAATCGCAAGTGGGAACTATACTTGGAGAGTGCCGAATCTTCCAAATAATTCACTAACAAAGATTAGACTACTAGATTATTTAGATTCTTCCTGTAAGGTGTTCGAAAATGAAATTAATTTTTCAATTACTTCTTCAATCACGGTATTAGATCCAAATGGAGGAGAGTTTATTAAGGCTTCGGTTGGTGCTCAGGGTACACCCGTGATAATGAATAATGTCCCACAAACTTTGAATACAGGAAGTTTTTATGATGATGGTGGAAGAATTGCAAATTATTCAAATCAAAGCTATATTAAAACATTATCACCGGATTTTCCTACTAATAAGTTAAGAGCCACTTTTCAAGACTTTGCTTTTGAAAATGGTGATAAATTACTTGTTTTTGATGGAGGGGATATTTCAAGCCCTTTGTTGGGTACAATTCAAGGTAATTTTACGAATCAACTTGTCTATACGGCTACTAATTTAAAAGGTCAATTAACCTTTCAATTTATTTCTGACAATGATAATTTGTTAGGTAAAGGTTGGGATGCAATTATTACGAGTATTGGAACCGAATATTTTGATATTAATTGGAATATAGTAGGCACCTCAAAGTATTTCAACCTAGATTATTCCACCAATTCTGGAAGTACTTGGATTAGAATTATTTCAAATTACTATTCCATCAATGGGAATTTCCCTTGGAGCATACCTAATACCCCAACTTCCAATGCTAGGATTAAAATCACCGATGCCCAAAACGGCAATATTATAGATATTAGCGATACTGATTTTACAATAATAGAAGCAGATCCATTTATACAATTGTATAACCCAAATGGAGGAGAAGAACTTTTCCCGACGGAATTATTTCAAATAAATTGGAATAGTGCTTTTTTTAATTCAAATGTAAAACTAGAATACTCTATCAATAATGGTGTCGATTGGATTACTATTATATCTGCGACTCCTTCTATCGCCAAATCATTTAACTGGTTGGTACCCCAAACGCCATCTGAGGAGGTATTGGTTCGGGTATCGGATCCTGATGATGTTGCGCAGAATGATCAGAGTGATGGGGTATTTACGATACATAATTACATAAA
>JBJOHX010000049.1:0-11007 GCA_046047415.1 Bacteroidota bacterium | reverse complement strand
AAGCCGGTATAGAGGAGCTGGCGGAATACTGTAAAAATTGTAAACCCCCAAAGAAAAAATAACGCGAAACGTTTTTAAACATGCGGATATGCTATTTTCACGGGCTTGAAAGCCAACCCGGCGGTAAAAAGGTGGAGTTTTTACACACCAAAGCAACTAGTGTATTTGCCCCGGCAATGGAGTACAACAACCCGGATTATTTTGTAACCCTGCTCGCAAAAGCAGAACAGGAAAAACTGGATTTAGTAATAGGCTCCAGTATGGGCGGATACTTTGCGAATGCACTAGCCAGCCACACCGAAACCGCCGGATTATTCTTTAACCCGTCCGACGATTTCAGACCTTTTCCATGCGGTTAAAACAATGCTTTACAGGACTGCTCTTGTTGTTCGTACAGCTATCCTTCGGACAAAAAGAACGCTATTTAGAGGTGTTACGTGCCGTCCTAGACTCCGAGCAAGGTAAAGGGGCTACCAATCTACTAATTCAGTGCGAACGCCCATTAACTTTTTTCGATATGGAAGCTTACCAGTACGAAGCCGAAATATCCCTACCACTAGAAACCCTGTATACCTTGAGCATTGGTGCCTTAAAAAGTAAGGCGGGGCGTTGGGAATTCGACTCCAATACCACAAAGATCGGTATTACCAAGAATCCATGTATTTCAGCAAAGCAAATTCAAAAATTGTTCCGAAAAACGGGTAAACGACAAAATATACTCTCTGTAAGTACTCCGGTCTTTGATGCCTCCAACCAATATTGTGTGATACAAGTGGCCTATGCTAAATTTACCAAAAGCAGCTATGGTCTAAGCTGTTTGCTCCTTCAATCGCCAAAAGGCTGGGAAGTGATTGCCGAATTCGATTTTTGGATGAGTTGAATTCTAAATTCAAGTAAGAAAGGGGTAGAAATTTAAATAGCCATGCTCCGGTTTAAAAGGCAATTCTTTTTAATTCAAGGCCTTTTCAATATCTTTAAAAAAGTACGTAAAACCTTTTATTATGAATCGCTCTTCCTTAATGCTGCTGGTTATTGGTTTCCTGATGGTTTTACCTGCCCGGAGCCAATCAGAAATTCCGAAATGGCCCCTTACATGGTCTCCCAACTACGGCAAAACCGTGGCAGTATTCGGAGGTTCGGTTTCAGTTATTCCACCGAGCAACAGCGCAAAAGCCTACTGGGAAAACCAATTGGGCATGAAGATTACCAATTACGGAGTACCCGGTGCAGGTTTTTCGTCCCTACAGGGAAAATCGCTCCAACAACAAGTGGACGAAGCCGGGGTTTTTGACATTTACATCCTTTGGGCTTCCACCAACGATTACACCAATAAACGAGAAATTGGTTGGTATACAGATTACACCGAATTTGACAATTTTGATACCCAAAAACTAACTACACAGGCCGGCGGCATCAATTATTGCATCAAAAAAATATATGAACTCAATCCGGCAGCGCTCATTTACTTTTTCACCTCCAGCAAAGCCTTTAACGACCGGGGGGGCTATGACCCAAATGTACCCAATGGAATGGTGCAATATGTAAATATGCAGAAAATGGTCTGTGAATTACACGGCATACCTTACTTGGATCAATTTACCCTGGGAGGGTATTCCATATACAATAAAGATGTGTTTTATCATGACCCCATACATATGAATGAGGCAGGTTATGTCAAATTGGGCGCCTTGCAACTCGGATTTTTAGCCTTTCCAAATTAAAAGTTCCTTTATGGACTTACGATGCTATCAAATTGACGCTTTTACCGAAAAAGTATTCGGAGGCAATCCGGCTTGCGTAATCCCTCTGCCGCACTGGTTACCTGATTCGTTGCTCCTGCAAATTGCCAAGGAAAATGCAGTACCCGAAACCGCTTTTTTTATTAATCAAGATCAAAAAATTCAACTGCGATGGTTTACCCCCGATCTTGAAATGGATTTGTGTGGACATGCTACTCTGGCTGCTGCTCATGTCCTTTTTACGCACGAAAACTACCCCGGGAATTTGGTGCTATTTGAATCTCAAAGCGGTAAACTTAAGGTAACCAAAGATCAGGACACCTATTTTCTTACCCTCCCTTTGCGCATTCCCATCCCGGCAAAACTACCCGAAATACTGGAAGAAGCACTGAGTATTAAACCTAAAGCGGTACTAAAATCGAGAGATTATGTATTGGTTTACGACTCCGAATCGGAGGTGCGCAACATTGGTATTGATCGAGTAAAATTTGACCGCATCAATTTAAATACAGGTGGGGTTGTGGTTACGGCCCCAGGCACAACCTGTGATTTTGTATCCCGATTTTTTACACCTCAATCCACCATATTCGAAGATCCGGTTACCGGTTCGGCGCATTGTTCATTAATTCCATATTGGGCGGCCCAATTGCAGAAGACTAATTTGGAGGCATATCAGCTGTCAGATCGTTTTGGGACACTGTATTGCCAACTTGGTTTGGATCACGTAATCGTTGGGGGAAAAGCCCGTACTTACAGCTTTGGAACAGTTCGGATTTAAATTCCTCAGACAAATGGTCTAATTGCATTTGCCTGTACCTAAAAATGTAACTTATGTTACTGTATTACAAAGACTTGGAAATGACCTCCGTCATTGCCCGTACCCTAAACCTCGAATAATTTTGTGACGGTAACTAAAATAAAGTACAGTCATGAAAAAGGTATTAATACTTATTAATCTCATGGTTCTGCCTTCAATGTTTATTTGGGGTCAGGATCGGGATCGGGACAGAATTCAAGATCAGGATCAAACAAAAATCTTAGCATTGGACGGGACTTTTTTACAAATTCGAGACCGTGCCGAATTGCGTCTACAAGATCGGCAAACCCTATCGGATGGAACTGTAATTCAACCCAACGGTAGCTATATTGCGGCAAATGGTAAGCGTTACCGTTTGGCCGAGGGCGAATGTTTGGATGGGGAAGGTGCTTTATACCGGAATGAATATCAATACCGGCATAAAATTGAAAAGGAAAACGCAGGGTTAAGTCAGGCACAAGTTCAGTTACGCAACCAGGAACGATTGCATTATACGATGATAGACGGAGATGTATACCAGATTCGGCATCAGGAACAAATACGGCTGCAAGAACAATTGAAACTAGAGAATGGAACTACCGTATTTCCGGATGGGACCTACCAATTGGAAAACCAGGCCAGGAAGGGCTTGGAAAATGGGGCATGTCTAGATCCTTCCGGACAGCTTTTCCGCAATACCTATATGTTTCAAAAACAGATGATTCTAAAGCGGGCAGTGCCGGCAAAAAATATGGTCCGAAAAGGAGTGTCTAAACCGGATATTTCCGGATAACCTTCTTGTATCATGAAAAACCTACTGATTGTAATGGTTTTATTGGTGCCCGGGGCATTGGTGCTCCGGGCACAAGACCGGCAAGCCGAGGTTCCACAACCGGTTCAACCCGATTTCTCATACCTCATGGCAGACGTTACCTTTATGAGCGATGCCGTTTTTATGGGGAGAAGAGATTCCGTACCGGCCCCCTATCTTATGCCTTCGCTAGGATTTTTCCATAAATCGGGATTATTTGTGGATGCGTCATTTTCCTATCTAATTTCCTCGGAAGATTCCAGAGTAGATCTGGCTATGTTTACAGGAGGTTTTACCTTCGACAAAAATCGTTTTAGTGGAAGTATTTCGGGGACAGTCTATTTCTTTAATGACGAGAGTAATAATGTGCGCTCGGAGAACGCGGGTAACCTCTCAGGTCAGATTACATACGATTGGGGACTCTTGGAAAGCAGTCTTAGTGCAATGAGTTACTATAACCGTGAAGGGCAATCGGATTTTTTTACCGGCATTACACTGGGAAAAACCTGGATAAATACTTCAAAGACCCGGATGATACGTCCATCGGTGTCGGCCTATGCAGGAACGCAATATTTTTACGAAGCCTACTACAATACAAGCCGATTAGGAAACCGTTCTGGAACCGGGCGCGGGAATAATAACCCTGAAACCATTACGGAATTGGTGACGATCTCGGAAGTTTCTTCTTTTAAATTAATGAACTTAGAATTTTCAATTCCGGTCTATTTCTTAAAGGGACATATAATCGGTTCGATGGTACCTTCCCTTTCCTTGCCTCAAAGTCCTGCAACGGTTACTGGAACCGAATTGGAATATATTGAATCTCTAAGTCCTGTTTTCTATCTGGGCGCAGGTATAAGTTACTGGTTTTAAAATTGTTGCAATTCTATTAAGATCGAAATTAAAATTCAATAAATCAGTATTTACGAGATGTAAACGTAAAATCTCAAAACTGATGCTTATCATATTTTTTAGTTCGTACCTCGGCTACCTTTAAGGTATAAATCATCAGCCATGCAAGTCAAAAAAAATCCAAAAGCAGACTTGAACAGAGATAGTGGTCTTTATTTTGTAATTGGCCTAGCTGTAGTCTTGTTCGCAACCTGGAGGGCCCTGGAATGGAAAACCTACGATAGCACTCAGGAAGAGATTGTACAACTCATTCAACTGGAGGAACTCAATGAAGAGGCCCCGGTAACCGAGCAGGTGCAAACAACCCCACCCCCACCACCGGCTGCACCTGAATTTATTGAAGTTATCGAGGATACCGAGGATGTGGTGGAAACCATAATTGAGAGCACCGAAATTTCTCAGGAAACGGTAGTTGCCGATATTGATCTGGATGCTTCAGATTTGGACGTTTTGGAGGCCGATGAAGAAATAACTGTTCCTTTTGCAATTATAGAAGAAGTGCCCATTTTTCCTGGTTGCGAAGGAGTGCCGAAAGCCGAACAGCGTACCTGTTTTCAGGAAAAAATTCAAGAGCACATTCGGGACAATTTCAAATATCCGGAAACCGCAGAAGAGCTTGGAATTCAAGGAAAGGTCTTTGTGCAATTTACCATAGGCACCGATGGTCGCGTTTCCGAAATAAAGATGCGGGGACCGGATCATTTACTTGAGTTAGAAGCCCAAAGAATTATAGCCTCATTGCCTAAAATGAAACCCGGAAGGCAGCGTAATCAAAAGGTAAAAGTACCCTATAGTATTCCAATCAATTTTAAATTGATGTAAATTCGGGGAACTACAGATGCGGATTACATGCTGCTTTATGTCCTGATTACCCTTTATGCCATTCTGGCATTTAGTATTATTATTAGCCTCCTGCTGAATGGTGTTAGACCTTCTAAAACGTTGGCCTGGCTGTTGGCCATCTTCACCATACCGGTAGGAGGCATGCTTTTATATTTGTTGGTCGGCAGAAACCGACGTAAACAAAAGGGTTATTTCAAAAGTGCCCGGATTCCCGTAAGCGAAAACCTTCCAGAAAATCTTACATCAAAATTCTCGCCAGAATCCCTTCAAATTCAAGCCTTAATAACTACCGGCGCAGGATATGCAACTACCAAAGACAATACTGTTAAACTGCTCAAAGACGGCAAGGTAACCTTCGATACTATTTTTAAAGTTTTGGAGGGTGCTCAAAAAACAATCCACCTCCAATACTATATTTTTGAAGAAGGTGAATTGGCAGAGCGCTTGTTGGCATTATTTATTCAAAAGGAGGCCCAAGGTGTGGAAGTGCGCCTTATTTATGATGGCATAGGGAGTTATTCCTTGAGTCGATCCTATCTGAAAAAACTCAAAAAAGCAGGTATTGAACCTTATTCTTTTCTTCCCTTTAGATTGGGTAAATCTATAAGTTCAATCAACTACCGAAACCATCGGAAAATAATAGTTGTAGATGGTGCCATAGCATTTACAGGTGGTATTAATATTTCAGATAAATACCTCAAAGGAGACCCGGCTCTAGGCATGTGGCACGACATGCACCTTATGTTAGAAGGTGAAGCCGCCTGGCATCTCGACACTGTTTTTATTAACGATTGGGAAAAAGTTTCCGGAATCCGACTGCCCCTACCGGAAAAACTGTCTATTCAAAACCGGGGTGAAAGTCTTGTTCAAATTCTGGCTACGGGACCAGACGATCACTTTCCTTTAATGGAGCAAATGTACTTTTCAATGATAACCGGGGCTCGAAAGCATGTATATATTACCAATCCCTACCTGATTCCCAGTCCTGCGATACAGACCGCACTACATACGGCAGCGCTGAGTGGCGTAGATGTCAGGCTTTTAGTCTCCGCACAAGCAGACAGCCAATTGGTATCCTGGTGCGTTCAATCCTATTTTCAGCGGTTTCTTATGGCGGGAATCAAAATATACCGCTATCCGGAAGGATTTTTACACAGTAAAATAATCACTACAGACGATTGCATGGCTACGGTGGGCACCGCAAATGTAGACGACAGAAGCTTTCAACACAATTATGAAGTAAATGCCATTCTCTACGATTCCGATTTGGCGCGCCGGCTTCGAGAAGATTTTTTAAGCGATAGTAGTAAAAGTGAATTATTGGAATTAAAATCCTTTATAAATCGCCCCTGGCATGTGAAGCTTGCCGAAGGAGCGGCACGTACCATAAGCCCACTGCTCTAATTAACCTTATGGATGGAGATCTGTTCCAAGAATAAGCTGTAAACGCTCCATTTCCTCCAACAACAAACCGATGTATTCCTTAACTACCTGATCGACATTGGTGGGGTCCGAAACCAACATGCTGGCCTTCCAAATGAGGTTGCGTTCCTTCCCCTGACAGATGCAATACAAGGCGGTCTCAGTGTAATATTCGGTGGCCAATTCGTAATAACTGCGATCGTAATAAACCCCCTGATGCAACAAATAATCTTCGCTAAACCGATCGTACGAGGCATCAATTTCTTGAATCTTTTCTCGCAAGGTAGTTCGAGTTTCACTTCCAATTACACGGGTAATTAGTACAGCATCGAAATCCAGATCAATAAGGCGCTGATCTACCTCATCTAATTCTGCTTCTGAACGCTCAGATTCTGTAAAACGAACATCAAAAACATCCAAACTGCGGACCGCCTCTATGCCTTCGGCGTTAAAAGCTCTTTGCAACCGGGATTCAAAAGCGTTGCGAGCGCCAGGATCCCGGCTCATACCTACAATTAGTAATTTATTAGCATGAAAAAGAACAATTTCTGGATTTTTTTCAGACGATTCCAAACGTACTGCGCTGCAAGCAGACAACATTAGTACAATTAACAATCCAAATACAAGAGGCAGACGATTCATAACTAGCGTTTTTAGTCTCGGGAGCTTTAGCATTTAGCAGATTTTATGCCTAAAGCGGCAATCGATTAAAACCTCCCAGAATTGATAATCTAAAATTACATCCGACGTCCTGTCAATTGCTATGACAAATATCAGGGTGTGGCCTTGCTACTTAAGTGTACTGTCTCATAAAGTTTGGGTATTTGAACCTCCCAACCCAAATCTTGATGAATTTTAACCCGTAAGGCATCTTGGGCAGTAGCCTCGCCGTGAACCAAAAATACCTTTTGCGGTTGGGATTTTAATTGAGACATCCACCAAAGCAAATCCGACTGGTCGGCATGGGCGGAAAGTGCTTCTAGATTCCGATAGTGCGCTTTTACCGGGATGTATTTGCCGAAAATTTTGAGCTCATGTGCACCATCCATAAGGTTTCGGCCTCTAGTTCCTTCTGCCTGATACCCCACCAAGACGATCCGCGTTTCGGGTTTGTCTAACAATTGACTGAGATAAGTAAGTACTCTTCCGCCACTAAGCATACCGCTTCCAGCCACAACTATCTTAGGTCTGGTATCGTCTATTGCAGACCACGTATCCCGATAATCGGTAATCAGAGTCATTGCATTGCGCATGGCCCGTACTTGTTCCGGCCGAATGCGATGCCAATCCGGAAATCTGGAAAACAAATTCCAAACCTCTGCACCCATGGGACTATCTACATAAATAGGCAGATTGGCCGGAATTATATTTTTCTGTTTAAGTTGCCACAACAAAACCATTACGGTTTGTAGGCGTTCTACTGCAAAACTGGGAATGATACAGGTACCCCTGGTTCGAATAGCTTCCAATATTTCTGATGCCAATTCAGATTCAAGGTCCAAATCCGGATGCAATCGATTCCCATAGGTGCTTTCCAAAATTAAGACATCGGCCTGTTCGGGGCGCTCCGGGGGATACATAAGTAAATCAGATTGCCGTCCAATATCACCCGAAAAGACCAGAACCTGTTGTCCAGCTTGAAATTCTATAAAAGCAGCCCCTAAGATATGCCCGTTATAGCGATAACGAAACTTTAGATTAGTCCCAACCGTATGCCATTGATCTAGCCCAATGGCCTTAAATTTTTGCAAACAAGCCTTTACATCTTCGGGCGTGTACAACGGCTCGGGATTGGTATACTTACTGTAACCTTCTTGAGCCGCGCGATTGGCCTCTTCTACCTGAATTTCGGCACTATCTTCCAAAATGATCCGGGCCACCTCCAGGGTTGGCGCAGTACCGTAGATGGGCCCATTAAATCCATCTTTAACCATTCTTGGCAACATACCCACGTGATCTAGATGCCCGTGTGTTAAGACCACGGCATCTATTTCCGACATGGCACGAGGCCAAAGGCTACGATTCAACTTCCGATTCTCTTTTAAACCCTGAAACAAGCCACAATCAATTAAGATTCGATTGTTTTCTGTTTCAAGTAAAAATTTAGATCCGGTTACGCATCCTGCTGCCCCCCAGAATTCAAGTGTTGCTTCCTTCATGACTCATTTTTAGTGATACAAAGCATGCGCAATTCTTCTAAAATCCGTTGCTTGCGAGATTCTCCTATCCCCAGATGATCTAGGTAATAGGGCGCTTTTAACAACTCTCTACACAAAACGATTTCCCGACTCAATAAAAAATCCTTCTCTCTGCCACTAAGCAACACACTTACCGTAATTGGATATAGTCTGTGCTGATCGATGCGATCTTTTAAACTTGTTCCTCGGGGAAAATCCCAACTTAGCAGGTATAAACCCATACATTTTCCATAGACCTCTGCGTCTGTTGTAAATCTAGTATTGGTTACCACCCAACCCGGTTTGAATTCCATTTCCGGACGCTTTGTGCGGTGATATTGTATTATATCCTGATATCGCGCAGAGATATATAACGGAATTTTAACATTGCATTTTCGACTTTCATCGCTGTGAAATTTACATTCAATCAGCGTTATAGAACCACCATTTCGCGCTACCACATCTACCTCGTGAGACACACAATTCCCTTGTATGATTTCATTGGTTTTAGTGTCATACCCAGAATGATTCAATAACGCACTTACGAATTT
This sequence comes from Bacteroidota bacterium, assembly GCA_046047415.1. Lineage (GTDB taxonomy): Bacteria > Bacteroidota > Bacteroidia > Flavobacteriales > Flavobacteriaceae > Robiginitalea. The sequence continues at coordinate 1,756 of JBJOHX010000049.1, read as the reverse complement.
TTCGAATGGAAATCCGGATGGACCCAATTCATATAGTGCTCTCTTAAGTTTGTAACGCGATGCAAAGGCATTTCGGTGCGATTTAAGTAAAGTGAATGCCCGATTGTGAATCTCACGCGTAGTTATTCCCGGATACATTTCAGCCAATAGGGTGGCAACAATGGAATTGATGATTTCACTACTTGCCCCACTGTGCTTTAATGACCTACGTAATTTTTGCTCAGAAAATCGCACTTCCTCACCGGTGGATTTGAGAATTTTAGGTTTGTGTGGGGCAGACCGGTTCATTGAATCATTTTCAAAAATGGCTGGCAAAGTTTAGGGCTATGCCGGAGGAATAACTAAAAAAGGAATTTGGGTATGAAATCCAATTTTATGAATTAGAGGGGTAACCATCAGATTTTCCAACATAGAATGAGTATTGCGTACCATAACAAGTAACTGCACTGGTACCTCATCGGCAAAATTATTAATAGCAGAGACTATGGGCTGTTCGGGCCGATCGTGCCATTCAAGAAGAATATTACCCATTATTTTTTCTAAGGCTTCGCGGTTCTTTTTGCGCTGCGGAGCATCATCTCCTAGCGTAAAGGTGTGTAATACATGTAGTTTGGAATTCTTTCGTATCAATACGTCTTTAAGAATTTGAAGTTTAATCTTTTTAAAATTCACTTTATAATCAGTCGGAAACAGCACGTCATTAAGCGCCTCTACCCCTGCCCCTTTCGGAATAACCAAAACAGGAATCCTAGCTTTATGCAATACCTGTACAGCATGCGACCCAAAAAGCACTTCTTTTGCCCCGGTTGCTCCCTGGGTCCCCATAGCAATAAGATCTAGTTTTTCCTTTAGGGCCATTTCATTGAGCTCGGCATCCAGATTATCAAAAGCAGCATGAACTATAAATTCATGTAGGTCTGGATTTGATTGCGCCATTAGCCGGTGTTTAAAAGCCTCCAATTGGTCCAATACTTTTTGCTTGTAGTAATCCCCCAAACCAATTTGCCCGGGGCTGTGCAGTAAATAATCGGCCCTAAAAAATGAAGGTGTATAGGTATGCACCAGATAAAATCTGCACGCCTGGGTGCGAAAAAGATCCATAGCATAATTTGCTGCCTTTTCGGCACCTTCTGAAAAATCTGTGGGTATGGCAATACGAATAGACATTACTTGAAGGTTTTTAAAACTTAAATGTAAGCATTTTACTACCCCTTATTCATGACTTCCATCATGAATAAAATATCACGTGTCCTTTATTTTTACACCCATAAAAGCAAAACATGAAAGCATCCTTTACAGACCTTATTACTTCCGAATCGCCAATACTTGTAGATTTTCATGCAGATTGGTGCGGACCTTGCAAAATGCTTGCCCCTGTTTTAAAGGAAGTTAAAGCTGAACTTGGTAGTCGGATTCGAATTGTAAAAATTGATGTTGACCGCAACACGGCCATTGCCTCGCAATATCAGGTACGTGGCGTGCCCACTTTAATATTATTTAAATCCGGACAGGCCGTGTGGCGACAATCGGGTGTTTTATCAGCTCAGGCTATTATACAGGCCATTAACCCCTACTTGTAATTTGAGTTCCCTCTGAGGTAACCCGCGCTTCCGATTTAAGCAAGGCCAACATTACTCCAAAGAACACTACATTTTTAACGATATACTGTCCGATTAAGGTTAGTCCGTAAGGGAAAGTGGTAAAACATACTTCCGGAAAAACAAACATGGGTGTAAAAGTCAGTGAAATATGAATT
>JBJOHX010000048.1:0-5745 GCA_046047415.1 Bacteroidota bacterium | reverse complement strand
GACAGTGGCCTTGGTTTACTGCAGAATAAGCCGAAAGGAAATCATAATACCGTTTTCCTTCAACATCCCAAACATAAACTCCTTCTCCTTTGGAGAGCACCACCGGTAAAGGATGATAATTGTGTGCTCCATATTGATCTTCAAGTGAAATTGCAAGCGATGAAAGTGTACTTGTTTCGGACATTTTGAACTATTTAAAGGCGATTTATTAAAGGTGTTAACGAGTGACAATTGGCCATAAAATTACACATTTTTAGGCGGTACCAATACCGGTTTTCAAAGGTCGACTGGCATATTGCATTAAAAGTTTGGACCTCAGGATACAATTAAACCCACTACATTTGTGGTATGAGAAGAAAGCAAGAACAGCCGACCTTTGAAAATATACTAGTTACTGCTGCCGCATCTAGAGGGAAAAGTATTGGACGAGCTCCAGACGGCAAAGTAATTCTAATTTCAAACGCCATTCCAGGAGATCGGGTTACAATCAAAGTTTTTAAAAAACGTAAAGGCATGTACGAAGGGAAGGCAACCGAAATAAGCCTTCCTTCGCCAGACCGAATTGAACCTAAATGTCAACATTTTGGCACATGTGGTGGTTGTAAATGGCAAAACATGTCGTATAACGCGCAATTGCAACACAAACAAATAGAAGTAGTCGAAAACTTAAAGCGTATTGGCAAACTGGATCTCCCCGATATTTCTCCAATACTAGGGGCCCCGCAAATATTCAATTATCGGAACAAGATGGAATTTTCATTTTCCAACCAACGCTGGTTGGAGCCGCAGGAGTTATTATCCGATGCTCCAATTGAAGATCGCAACGGTTTGGGACTCCATATTCCAGGAATGTGGGATAAGGTTTTGGATTTAAAAGAATGCCACTTGCAAGCCGAACCGTCTAATCGTATTCGTTTGGCAATCCGAGAATATGCGCATGCCCACAACTTATCCTTTTTTAATGCCAGGCAACACTCGGGCATGCTACGTAGCCTTATGATACGTAATACCCAGGCGGGAGATTTTATGGTATTAATTCAATTTTTTGAAGATGAGCCCGAATCGCGAGAAGGCCTACTCAATTATTTGGGAGCAACATTCCCCGAAATTAAATCATTGTATTATACCATTAACAATAAGGCCAACGACACTATTTATGATTTGGAGTTGATATGTTATTTGGGTGAACCCTACCTTACCGAAAGCATGGAATCCCTGAGCTTTCAAATTACTCCAAAGTCCTTCTATCAGACCAATTCAGAGCAGGCACTTGTTTTATACCAGGTCGTTCGAAAATTTGCCGGATTAACCGGGAAAGAATTGGTTTACGACCTCTATACCGGATTAGGTACTATTGCCCAATTTATAGCCGAGGGGGCCAAAAAAGTAATAGGTATAGAAGCAGTTCCTGAAGCAATAGCCGCCGCAAAAATAAATGCCAAACTAAACGGACTCCAACATTTAGAATTTTTTGCGGGCGATATGAAACAGCTTTTTACTTCAGAATTTTTAGCACAACACGGGATTCCTGATGTAATTATTACAGACCCTCCAAGAGATGGAATGCATAAAGATGTTGTAGCTCAAATATTAGCAATAGCGCCTGCCCGTGTTGTTTACGTTAGCTGCAATAGCGCAACCCAAGCCCGAGATCTCGAAATGATGAAGGCAGCTTACAGGGTAGCCGCAGTGCAGCCTGTAGATATGTTTCCACAAACTCATCACGTAGAAAATGTTGTACTTTTGGAGCGGATTAACTGAACGATTATCTGAGCTATGAAGTTGGGATCTGAATTACGTGGAGTCGCGTTGCACATACTTCGAACTGTGGGACTTCCTGCATGTGTTTTGGCCTGCACCATTTCCTGTGAAAAAGACGATATTTGTGTAGATGGTGACACACCTTTACTTATAGTTACTTTTTACAGTAGTTCCGACCCCACAGTAGGGCAATCTGTAAACAAATTAAGGGTAATCGGAATAGATAATGGTGGCCCGGTACCAACTTTTTCCGATCGGAGTACCACAGATTCCATTGCTCTTCCCCTGCGTACGAATCAAAACAACACCGGATTTATCTTTATTAAAGATTCCGCTTCAGATGCCTCTGGTGTAGAACTTGGAAATGCAGATACCGTATATCTGAACTACGATATCCAGTCAAAATTTGTGTCAAGAGCCTGCGGGTTTACACCTATTTTCGAAGGGTTATCCCAAAGCCTAGTATTCGACAACAATAACTGGATAGACAGTTTATACATACAGCAAAGCAGAATCGAGAATTCAAACACCTCTCATGTTTCCATTTTCTACTAAATGTTATTTTAGCGCATTACTGCTAAGTTTGGCAACTCCTGCATTTTGTCAAATTCAACGGGAAACCGCAATAGATACCTTGCCTAAAAGTGAAGCTTATGGGATTCGATTCGGGGTCGATTTAAGTAAACCGCTCTTGGGTGCACTTCAAGACGGTTATTCGGGTATTGAGATCGTTGGAGATTACCGGGTCTCACATCATTGGTACGCCGCTGTTGAATTGGGCAATGAATCTAAAATAATTACCGAATCGCTCAATAATTTTAACAACATTGCCGTAATACCAATTTATGAACTTCAAAATAAAGGGAGTTATATAAAACTGGGAGCCGATTACAATACCTACGAGAACTGGTATGGCATGAAAAACAGCGTAATTGTAGGCGCCCGCTATGCATTTAGCGCTTTTGAGACCAATATTAACTCCTTTAACTATTTCAATTCAAACCGATATTGGAATCCAGAAGGATTCATAGGAGGCCCAAATACTTTTAATACATTTAATGGGTTAAGTGCATCTTGGCTGGAAATACTATTAGGCATTAAGACAGAATTAGTAGCAAATTTCTATTTAAGTGCAAGTGTGCGGATTGGAAAATTGATGACCCGAGGAGAATCTGAAGTAGTACCGCACATTTGGATTCCTGGATTCAATCGCGTCACAGATGGCAGTAGTTTTGGTACGAGTTTTAATTATACCTTAAGTTATATGCTTCCGCTCTATCGTAAATCTAAAACCAATACCAATTAGCCGCCGCACTAATTCGGCTTATTTAAAACCAAATTTTTTACGTTCGGGAACTTGCTGCTTTTTGCTACCGGCATAAATATCAAAAAGAGCCAGTCGAGAATCAATCTTCCCGTTGAATAATTTAATTTTTCGGGAGGCTCTTAAACCTACCATTTTTACAATTTCCGGATCACCAACCAATATCCAGGCCTTCGTATTGGAGTAATTACTTTTTAGCGTATCCCCAAACGTTTTGTAAAAGGAGTTGCGTTCTATGGCCAATCGTTCCCCATATGGCGGGTTTGTTACAATAAGCAAGGCATCTTCCCGATCCTTTTCTGATTCAAAAAAATTGGATTGATCAATTGAAATATACGATTCCAACCCGGCATTTTGTATATTCTGATTGGCCTTTAGAATTGCAGAAGGAGCCTTGTCCATTCCACGGATGGTATAACTAAATTCACGAGATTTTTTAAGCGAAGCCTCATAGATTACCCCAAATAAGTTTGAGTCATAATCTTTCCAACGCTGAAAACCAAAGTTTTTTCGGTGGATCCCTGCAGGAATATTACAAGCAATCATGGCAGCCTCAATTAAAATAGTTCCACTACCACACATGGGATCCAAAAAATCGGTTTGGCCCTCCCAACCGCTTAGAAGCAATATTCCGGCAGCCAGGACCTCATTTAAAGGCGCTATGTTTGTGGCAGTTCTATAGCCTCTTAAATGCAAGGAATTTCCAGAACTGTCTAATGAAACATGTACAGTTTGATGCTGAATATGTATATGAATCCGAACATCGGGATCTACAATTGAAACATCGGGACGTTTCCCAAATCTTGACCTGAGTTGATCGGCAATTGCATCTTTGGACTTTTGGGCTACGTATAGCGAATTGGCAAATAAATCACCAATAACCACGGAATCAATCGCAAAAGTCATAGAGGGATCTAAATATTCATGCCAATGAATGCCTTGAACCTTGCTATACAAGTCTTCGGCCCTATTTAATTGAAATTCAGCAATAGGCCGTAATACCCGAAGTGCTGTTCGAAGATTTAAATTGGCCTTGTACATAAAGCCTAAATCACCTTCAAAGTACACACATCGATTACCCGGTTGTATTTTTCCTGCACCGAGCACGCGTAACTCCTTGGCTAGAACTTCCTCTAATCCAAATAAGGTTTTGGCGAGCATTAAAAAATTTCCAGACATATATTTATAAGGATAGAAGCGTAAAATTAAGCTATTTTTATGCCCTGAATCTTTTAAATCCCTAAGTAACTGGAATACTTGACATTACTTTTACCGGCTTTAGCGGTACTTTTAAGTTTCGCAGCGCTTTTGCTTTGGAGGCAAACACAAAGACTTGAATTTGGATTACTTCTTGCATTTAGCGGTGCATTTTTGTTAGGACTTACATTGTTCGAATTACTTCCTGAGGCCTATCTCAATGGGAACTCTAAAATCACAGGTGCTTGTATAGCCGCTGGAATCCTATTGCAATTGGTCCTTGAATATTTTTCAAAAGGAGCAGAACACGGCCATGTGCATCATCATTCGGGTCATAAATTCCCTTGGTTGTTATTATGTAGCTTATGCTTGCATGCGTTTTTGGAAGGAATTCCCTTAGGCCATAATACCAAATTTCTTTGGGGAATTGTGATTCATAAAATTCCAGTAGCATTAATTCTAGGTGGATTTTTATTGCATTCAAGAAGAACGAAAAAGTCCGGATGGTTTTTTATGGTTTTATTTTCAATTATGACGCCTATCGGTGCTTTGCTAGGCACAATTGATATTATAACTTCCATTTATCCCTACCTGTTAGCTTTGGTTATTGGCGTAGTATTGCACGTTGCCACCATTATACTTTTCGAAAGCTCAGAGGGCCATTCCCTACCTTGGCGAAAACTTTTGGTTATACTGGCAGGAATGGTTTTGGGATATTGCCTGTAAAGCTAATCTTAAAGACTTACTTCTAAAATATGGATAACATGATTTTCGAAAGGTGCTTTTTTACCATAAATTAGATTTTACCCACTGAGCGTATCTATTTCTTTTTACTGATGATTTGTCAGTAGCAATGTTCCGAGATTACTTGCCAAATATTGGTTTATATCATTTACATACTCATTCCCGGTTAAAATCTGACCCAATTTATCACCTAAGAAAAAGTTGAATCCTGTATTATGAGAAAATTATGAATTTCAAGTAATGTGGAATAAAAATACACTTACTTTAAGTCGTATAAACAATTTATTAAACTCGCCTATGTACCAGCGTAGTCTTTTGCTTTTATGTTTTTTTATAGCCCAACTTACAAATTCTCAAGACCTTGAATCTTTCAATCTTTCGCAAGAATGGATAAATACAATTGAAAACTTAGTTCCTAAAAACCCAAATTCCATAACAAATACGGAAAGGCGCCTCATGGTATTCTCATTACATACCGGATTTGAACATTGGGCTACACCCCATACAGAAGCAGTAGTAAATATTATCGCATCTAAATCTCAAATAGCAACCTGTTTTAACACCAAGGACATTGAGAATTTTAAACCCGAAAAATTACGTGAATTTGATGCGATAGTACTAAACAATACCTGCCCGGAAAGAGATGAACGCGATATCTTCTATGATATATTTAGAAAAGATAGTACGCTCACAGAAGTCGAGCGCAGGGAAAAAGCAGC
>JBJOHX010000047.1:0-51697 GCA_046047415.1 Bacteroidota bacterium | reverse complement strand
TTTCTGACAGTAAAAACAAGACGGTATCTGCTATTTCCTTGGTGGTGGTCATTCGCTTTTCCAGAGGGATTCTTTGCGTTATTTCCTCTAGGGTAGCTTGAGGATTAGGAAAACGTTGAATCCAACGCTCGTACAACGGGGTCCAAACCTCGGCGGGTATTACAGCATTTACGCGTATGCCGTACTTGAGTAATTCCACTGCCCATTCCCGGGTTAGGGACAAAATGCCACCTTTGGCGGCTGTGTATCCAGATGTTCCGCCTTGGCCAGTAACTGCTGTTTTGGAGCCGATGTTGACAATACTCCCACGGGTATTTTTAAGCGATGGGAGCGCAAAGTGCGCCATCTCATAAACGTGCATGAGATTTCGATAAACCGAATTTTTGAAGGCCTCCGGTGAACCATGTTCCAAACCTATCCCGTCGTTGATTCCAAAATTATTAATCAGACCATGAATGTTACCATAGCCCTTTAATATTTTTGAAACCACCAACTTACAGCTGCCTTCCTGGGTTAGGTCTTCAGGTATAAAATGACAGGAGAGCCCACGCTCGTGTAAGTTAGATGCCAGGGCGGGTCCATGCGCATCATCAAGGCCTATGCAAACTGGAATTCCACCTTCCTCGGCGATTCGGGTGGTAATGGCTTCCCCAATACCCTGGGTGCCTCCGGTGATTACGAAAATCTTGTCGGTCAGGTTTAAATCCATAACTAATCAATTTTTTGTAGGGCTCCGTTAAAATGATTCGGTGTTCCCCCGAGAACAGATACTTGCTGCAATTTGCCTGCATACCGCAAGTAGATTTCTCTGGATTCTGGGCTGTACAAGGTAATTTTTTTCATTTCTCCGGTTTCCCAAGCGATGTCCACGGTTAGATTACCTCTTGCTCTTAAGCCGGTAACTTCACCTTTAGACCAGGCCTTGGGTAAGGCTGGTAATATTCGGATTTCGCGCTCATGCGACTGCAATAGCATTTCGGCTATGCCGGCGGTATATCCAAAATTTCCATCGATTTGAAACGGCGGATGCACGTCCATTAAATTTTCGTAGATGGATTGCTTTAAAAAGATTTGTACATGTTCATATGCAGATTCGGGCTGCAGTAATCGGGCATAAAAATTAATTATCCAGGCCCTGCTCCATCCGGGTCCGGCGCCGCCGTGATCCAATCGATATTGTATGGTGTTTGCTGCAGCCTCAAACAAATCGGATTCTGCTGCCGTTATGGACTCGTCCGGATAGAGTGCATATAAATGGGACATATGTCGGTGTCCTTCTTCTGCTTCTGGCAAAGATTCTGACCATTCTAACAAGCGTCCATCAGGCCCAATTTGTAAGCCGGTTGGCATTTGGATAAGTGTAGACTGGATTTGCTCCTGAAATGTTTGGTCTGTATCTATAATTTTGGCAGCAGCCAGGGTATTTTCTAAAACGTCTCTAATTATCTGATACCCCATTGCAGTGCCTTTGGATATGGCTGCATGTTTGCCACCGGGGGCTATGTAAGAATTTTCCGGAGAAGTCTCAGGGAAGGAAATTAACCCATCTCCGTTCGGATTTTCTGTAAGCCAGGCCAGGTAAAACTCCGAGAAGGCCTTTAGCGCCGGATACCCCCGTTCTTTAAGAAAGGCTTCATCTTGAGTATAGACGTAGTGTTCCCAGTAGTGTCGGGAAAGCCAGCCCCCTCCGTGAATCCAGGATCCCCAATAGGGGGTGGCAGCGCGCATCCAGGCCGGAGCCCAAAGGTCGGAGGCGTGATGCACTACGGCTCCGGGCATGCCGTATTGTTCCTTAGCTAAAATTTTACCCCGTTCAATAAGCCGGTCGGTGTAGTCGAACAGCGGCATATGGCATTCCGACAATCCGGTTACTTCTGCGGGCCAGTAATTCATTTGCAGGTTAATGTTAAGATGGTAATCTGCATTCCACGGGGCTTGTATGTGTTCATTCCAGATGCCCTGAAGGTTTGCGGGATTGGTACCGGGTCGTGAACTGCCCATGAGCAGGTACCTTCCAAAATCAAACAGCAGCGTCTCCAAGCCGGGGTCGGCTTGTCCTTTTTTGATTCGGGACAGACGCAACGAAGTAGATAGTGTATCTAGGTTTGGTCCGTCTACCTTTAAGGCTACCCGGTGAAACAAGGCCTGATGGTCAGTTACGTGTCGCTGTAGCAGATCCTGGTAGGAAATATTTTTAAGTTCCTGTAAGGTTAGGGTATTGGCAACACTGGGATTATCGTGGTAAAAGGAAGTGGCTGCTACTAACAGTAAGGTGGCCTGTTGTACTCCTTCCAGTCTCAGGGTATTTCCCTGTGATATTATTTGCCCACCGGTAATTTGAGGGGTCAAAACCGTCTCAAATCTTACTCCATGAGTTATAGGCTCAGGTTTGGAATCGCGGGAACCTCCATATTGGGTAACCTCCCCGCTCATTATTATCATATTATTTTTGACAGTTACCTGTGCCGTTTTATGGGCTCCATCGTTCGGTCGGGATAGGTTAATTTTAAGGTTTAATCCTGATGGATTATTGGTGCTTAAATGCACCACCAACGCATTGTCTGCCGCAGAGGCAAAGACCTGTTGAGTGACCTTATAGCCTAGAGCAAGATAACTTGTTTTTACCAACGCACTATCCAGATTTAAGCTACGCTTGTAGTCTGTAATAGGAACCGAATCGAATTCCAAAAATAAATCTCCTAAGGTTTGATGCGATCGCGTAACCGATTTATAGGAAAATCGTTCTACAATGAGACTGTCGGCCAGATGAAGCTTACCGGCCAATATCAAATTTCGAATCTCCTGCAAATCTTCTGGAGTTCCCCGGGAATTTCCCCACTCGGGCCCCCCAGGCCATAGAGAGTCCTCGTTGAGTTGCAGCCGTTCCTTGGTTGGGTTTCCAAAGACCATAGCTCCCAAACGGCCGTTTCCAACAGGAAGTGCGTGATCCCAATCGCTGGCGGGTTCACTATACCAAATTTCACGGGTTTGTTGGGCATGTATGCCGTTTAGGCAACAGGTAAGGGACAACATCAAAATGGAGAACGAGCGATAGGTCATAAATTACGGATTGAGGTTATAAAATTGGATGGCGTTTTCCCATAAAATTTGATGTTGCTCATCGGGAGATAGGGAGCCGATGGTTTCTAACACCAGTTCCACCACCTGATTATATCTTGCGGCCAATCTGCATACCGGCCAATCCGAACCAAAAACCAGCCGATTAGACCCAAAAGCTTCCAGTGCGGTCTCTAGATAGGGCTGGAGTTGGGCTGCAGTCCAGCTGTTCCAATGGGCCTCGGTCACCAAACCGGAAAGTTTGCAATAGCAATTTGGTAAGGCTGCCAAATTTTTGAGATTAAGCTGCCAGGAATGCAATTTTCCTTCCCTTATGTTGGGCTTGCCCAAATGGTCCAAAATAAAATGCTGGTCTGGAAAATCGGCTACAAGACGGGTAGCCTCCTCCAATTGAGGGGCATAGACTAGAATGTCGTAGGTGAGTCCGGTATTTTTAAGAGCAGCAATCCCTTGTCTAAAATCGCGCCGATCCATAAATCCGGGAGGTTCTGCCTGAACAATATGCCGGAGCCCCTTTAAAAGAGGCTTTGTCCCGTAATTTTCGAGTTGGAGCGGGAGGTTTGGATCACACAGGTCTAGCCAACCCACAACTCCTTTTATTTCCGGATGGGCATTCGCTAGAGATAATAAAAAATTGGTTTCGGCCTCGGAGGGGTCTGCCTGCACGGCTACAAACCCTCGAACTCCCGAATCTGCGCTGGCATCAATCACATCCTTCGGGGCGAAATCTTTCCGAATCACCTCCATGGTTTTGTCGATCCAGGCATCCCGAACCGGATCAAAATTCCAAAAATGCACATGGGTGTCAATTATCATGGCGCAGTTTGTTAAGGAATCGTCTATTGTTTTAAAATCTTAATAGGTAGCTCTTCCGCCCGATAAATCAAAGGTGAAACCGGTAGAAAAGGTACATTCCTCGGATACTATCCAGGCGGCCATAGCCGCTACTTCCTCTACGGTTCCCAACCTACCCATTGGGATTTTTGCAGTCATGTAGGCCAATTGGTCGGGGTGGGTGTCTGCGTTCATCGCGGTTTTAATGACAGCCGGGGCCAATCCGTTAATGGTTATGTTTTTATGTGCAAATTCTTTACCTATTCCTTTTACGATTCCTATGACTCCTGCTTTGGTTGCGGAATAACCTACCATGCCCGGATTGCCTTCCTTCCCGGCAATTGAAGCAATAAGCAACATGCGGCCATAATTGGCTGGCTCCATAAGCTCAAGGGCGTATTTGGCCATTAGAAAGGTTCCCCGAAGGTTCACTCGATAAATTTCGTCGAAAGCCACTGTAGGGTAGGCTGTAATTGGCGTACTGCTGGGGCCTACAATTCCTGCTGCATTTACCAGAATGTGTAATGTACCATGGTTTTGGGTAACTTCTTCGTAGCCTTTTATGACCTGATCTTCATCTGCTACATCGACCACATGGGCAGACGACTTTAACCCCTTTTCCATAAATTCTTGATGGGTTATTTGTAGCAATTCTGTATTCCGATCAAACAAGGCCACATGCCCACCTTCGATAGCTATACGAAGGGCAATGGCTTTTCCCAAACCGTCTGCTCCCCCGGTTACCACAGCGATTCGTCCTTTAAAGCGATTCATAGATTTCCCAATTACAGTTTCTTAATTTAGGCATTTTCACACACCTGGCGCTGCTTGCCTAACCCTTCAATGCTGAGCTCAATGACATCTCCTGCTTTTAAATATTTTGGAGGCTTCATTCCAAGGCCTACACCCGGAGGTGTTCCTGTGGATATCAGGTCGCCGGCCTCCAAGGTCATAAACTGGGAGAGGTAATACACTAAGTAATGGCAATCAAAAATCATGGTTTGGGTAGTGCCATTTTGCATTTGCTGTCCGTTTACGGATAATTCCATACGCAGGTTTTGTGGATCTGCGATTTCGTCTGCGGTAGCCATCCAGGGACCAAGTGGATTAAAGGTATCGCAAGATTTTCCTTTGGTCCATTGACCTCCACGCTCCAATTGAAAGGCCCTTTCGGAGATGTCGTGGGATATACAATACCCTCCAATATATTCGGCAGCCTCATCTACACTTTTAAGATATCTTGCGTTTTTACCAATTACCAGACCGAGCTCAACCTCCCAATCTGTTTTTTCACTGCCTCTTGGAATAAGTACGTTATCGTAAGGACCTACCACAGTGTTGGCTCCTTTTTGGAACAGGATGGGTTCCTCAGGAATGGCCATGCCACTCTCTTTTGCGTGGTCGGAATAATTCAGACCAATGCATAGCACCTTACCGGGGCGAGGTAAACAGGAAGCCCAACGCATATCTTCGGCAATTTCCGGCAATTCTTGTCCGGAATCCAGCAGGTCTTTGAGCTTTGCCAATCCGCCAGAATTGAAGAAATCCCGGTCCCAGTCTGCAAAATGTCCGGATACATCTAGGCGTTTGTCGTTGTGCATAATTCCGGGTTTTTCGGATCCCGGGTTTCCAAATCGGATGAGTTTCATGGGAATTCTATTTTATTCTGTTATTCTGATTTTAATTGAGCTTCAAAAGGAACTGCCGGTAAGCCTTCGGCATTATATAGGTTTCCATCGGGAGAATTCCCCCAATTGTATCTTACCGCAACCGGATTTGCGACGGCATCCGATTGTATTACAATCCTGTTGTTTACTAAACGGGCCTGTGCCCAATGATAAATTCCATCTGCGGCTGCCAGGGCAAATCCCTTAATATAGCCGTAGTTGTCTTTTATGTGTAACCCACTGCCAGTATGCGAAAATGTAAGTTCAAGTTCCTTGCCTTGCGCCTTAGCCGATTCAAATACTGGGCCGGAATAGACTATTGATTCTTCATAGGCAATACCGCGCGCTGCAAGTGCCAATCGATGTGCAACATCTTGTTTGTTTCGCGGATGGATGTCTTGGGGGTCTCCAATGTCTATGGTGACTGCCATACCGGTTTTGGGTAGTTGCAGGGTTTTGGCCTGAGATTCCCGCAAGCGCGCCCAAGGGGTGTCCGAAGGTACATTGGCATCGGTCATAAAATTGGCCAATTGTACAAAGAGGAACGGGAATTCCTGTTTCCAAAGTTGCCGCCAATCCTGAATCATGGCCGGAAATAAATTTCGGTATTCCAAAGCTTCGTCAAAATTATGCGCATTGCTCTCACCCTGATACCAGATTACCCCCTTAATAATAAAAGGGCTAATTGGTTTAATCATAGTATTATATAAAAGGTTCGGACTTTGGGGCATGGTAGTCGAAAAGTCAGAAACACTAGGTAAAACAGGCATGGTATTTAAATCAGGAGCCGTTTGGTACTTCCAGTGTCCGGCAAGTGGTACATAGAGTCCATCTGCCTGAAGGAATAAATCCTCAGGGCTTCCGAATAAACCCCCAAATTCCGAGCTACCGGTTAGCCTTAGGACTATGATATTTTCTCCGGGATTAAGAATACCAGAGGGTATGGAGTACACACGTTTAGGGTTGTATCCAGAATTAGCACCAATAAAATTACCGTTTACATAAACCGAGTCGGATTCAATAACGTTACCCAAGCCTAAAATTGAATGATTTAAATGAGTGCCCTCGGGAATAGATATGGATTTTCGGAACCATACCGTTCCTCCAAACCTTTGTAATTCAGGAACGTCATACCAATTACTCAATATATTTAGTTCCGGCCAAACTTCTGTATTTAAGTCCCTGGCAGACCAAGCGATTTTTCCTGTTTGCCTGCCTCGGTCTAGGGCACCTTCATTATTTTTCCAGGCGGCAAGATCAGCTATATACTTTTCATAGTCCGATTCTGAAATCTTTTGAATGGCCAAAGAAGCTTCATTTAAGCGAGGTATTTCCTTGAGTCCTTCCGGGCTGGTCCAGGTTTGGGCGGTTGTACCCCCCCAAGACGAATGAATTAAACCAATAGGCACTTGGTATGTTTGATGTAATTCCCGTCCAAACAAGTACGCAACAGCAGAAAAGCGTGCTGCCGTTTCTGGGCTGCACAGCTGCCATCCTTGGGATTGCACATCCTGTCGTTCTTCAAATGCAAATTCACGTTTTACCGTAAAGAGCCGAATCTCAGGAAATTTTGCTAAAGCAATTTCCCGATCCGCATTGTTGGTGTTTTGTAATGACCATTCCATGTTGGATTGTCCCGAGGCTAGCCATACGTCGCCAAACAATATATCATTCAGAACTATGGAGTTAGTTCCACGCACTGTTAGGGTATATGGACCGCCGGCAGCTTCGGGATTCAGGAAGATTTCCCACGTTCCGTTGGTTCCGGTGCGCGTACTTTTTTTCTGATTTTTGAGTTGTACAGTAACCCGTTCTCCGGGTTCTGCCCAACCCCAAATCCGAATCGCTGCATCGCGCTGTAACACCATATGATCTCCCACCAGTGCTGGTAGTTTTACCTCTGCTTTTAACCCAGTCAAGGAACAGAGAAACATAGCAAGATAAAGTAAGCGTATCTTTTTTAAGTTCATAGTTTTTAGGGGTTATTTATTTGTACCCTTGGGGTAATATTGCCCTGATATCCACAGTTTTTGACCACGAATACAGAACCGGCCAATGGCTGATTGTAAAGGTCTTCTACTGAAAGGCCTTCACGGGCTGAGGTTATATACAAATCATCCAAATTCGGTCCTCCAAAGGTGCAGGAGGTAATCTGGGCAGCAGGAAGTTTCCATGCCACTAATTTCTCACCGGTATCCGGGTTCCATCTTCCTATCTGCCATCCATCCCAATGGGCAATCCATAGCATGCCTTCACGGTCTATAGTCATACCATCGGGTGTGCCTTCGGCTTCCGGAATGGTAAAAGCGATACGTCTATTGGACAAGTTACCGGTGGAGGCATCGTAATTAAAGGCCTGAACACATCGGGTAGGACTATCGATATAATAAAGTGTTTCGTAATCATTACTCCAAGCCAATCCATTGGAAATGGAAATACGGTTGCATTGCAGTTTAGCGGTTAAATCTGGGTAAACCGTAAAGAGATTTCCAGCACCAGGACTATGGTCTTGTGCCATACTTCCTATCCAAAAGCGACCATAGGGGTCACATTTTCCATCGTTATAGCGATTGGTCGGTGTATCGGATTCAGGATGACATAAAAATGAGCGTACGGTACTACCTCGTTCAATTCTATGTATTCCACTTTGCATGGCTGCTAATAAATCGCCGTTGGGAAATAAGGCTACCGCTCCAATAGGCTCATGGAATTCCAACGTTACTACCTGCTTCATTTCTGAGTTGTATTCCAGGACTATTCCATTTAAGATATCCACCCACAATAGTGTTTGCCGTACCTCATCCCAAACCGGACCCTCGGCCAGATAGGAGGGTGAATGGGGGAGTGTCTCGAACGTTATGTCTATTGCTGCAATCAATTGTTTTTAGGTGTTTAAGGTTTTAAATCCACCATCAATCGGGAAATCACTACCGGTAATAAAACTAGCTTCGTCTGAACACAGGTATAATGCCAGACACGCAATTTCTTCAGGTTCACCCATTCTGCCAATCGGTTGTGTTTTTGACAGCTTTTCGTACATTTCGGCTTCTTGTCCGGGGTAATTATTTTTCAAATAGCCATCTACAAAAGGGGTGTGCACTCGTCCCGGAGAAATGCTGTTACAGCGAATGCCATAAGATAAATAATCTTTAGCCACAGAAAGGGTCATGGTTGCCACGGCACCTTTAGCTGTACTATAGGCAAATCTGTCGGTTAAACCAACAAATGCTGCTACCGAAGCCATATTGAGAATTACGCCTCCTTTATCTTTGAGGTGAGGAATGGCAGCCCGAATCACATTGTACACCCCTTTTACATTCACATTTAGGATGTTATCCATTGCTTCTGGAGTAGTAGATTCTGCCGTTCCAATATGGGCAATACCCGCATTATTCACTACAATGTCTACCGAACCCGCAGCCAATGCAATGCTATCTAAAGCTTCTTTGACCTGTTCAGGTCGGGTAACATCACAGGGTTCAAAATATGCCGATCCTCCCGATTCCTGAATTTGGCGTATGGTGTCGGCTGCCGATTTTTCATCCACATCTAGAATGTAAACACGGGCCCCTTGTTGGGCAAAAACCCTGGAAATCGCTTGACCTATCCCTTTTCCGCCACCGGTAACCACGGCTGTTTTTGTATCTAGTCTAAACATAATAAAGCTATTAATAAGGTGATGGGCTAACGGCCGTCCAGCCACCATCGATAACCAAGGTTTGTCCTGTAATGTGACGGGCAGCATCGGATACCAAAAACAATGCAGTTTCCGCCATATCTCTAGGGGTTCCGGCCCTTCCCATTGGAGTGATCCGGGACCATGTCTTTTCGTACTCCGGGTCTTCTAAAGTTCTTTCTGTTGCCGTTGCTCCGGGTGCAATGGCATTGACATTAATTCCAAATTCCGAAATTTCAATTACTAAGTTTTTGGCCAACATTTCCAATGCCGCTTTGGTCATGCCGTAGGCTCCCAAATTTTTGTGTGCCTGATGTCCTGTAACGGAAGACATAAACAAAAGCGAACCGCCGCCGCCTTGTTTTTTTATTTGATTGACTACTGCTTGCGCCAGAAAGAAGGTGCCTCCTAAATTTACCTCCAATACACGAAAAAAATCTTCACGGGGGTAGGTTAAAAAATCTCCGTAAAGTGTTATACCAGCATTGGCTATTGCAATATCTACTCTGCCGAATTTTTGAACAGCAGTTTCAATTAAAGACCGAATAACTTCAGGTTTACTTGCGTCTCCGCCTACAGCAATTGCTTTGTTATTTAAGGAGTTTGCAGCGGCAAGGGCCAATTGATAATCAATATCGTTGAGTACCACCCGGACTCCATCGGCCGCAAGTTGTCTGCAAATCTCCAGACCAATTCCACATCCGGCACCGGTTACAATGGCAACTTTTTTGGGATTATTTTTTGACTTCTCAACTTGCATTAATGTGAATCTCTGGTTACGTTACTTCCAGAATTTCCTCTTAGGAAATCCAAATCGGCCCCTAAATGAGCCCCTTGAACATGTTGCTGGTACAATTTAACATAGCCTCTGTCTGCAATAGGCAGTTCGGGGGCATAAGATGCTTTTCGGGCTGCTATTTCTGCGGCATCGACATGCAGGTGCAAAATCCGTTTTTGGACATCAAGGGTAATAAGGTCTCCATCTTGTACTATTCCCAAGGTGCCTCCATCTGCTGCTTCGGGAGATACGTGTAATACTACCGTGCCGAATCCGGTGCCACTCATGCGGCCGTCCGAAATACGTACCATATCAGTTACTCCTTCCTGTAATAATTTGGTTGGGAGTCCCATATTTCCAACTTCGGGCATACCGGGATAGCCTTTGGGTCCTACATTTTTGAGCACCATGATGCTAGTGGCATCAATTTCCAGACTGGGGTCGTCGATTCGTTTTTTGTAATCGTCAATATTTTCAAATACCACAGCTTTTCCGGTGTGATTCATGAGTTCTTTTGTAGCAGCCGAGGGCTTTAGTACGGCACCGTGTTCCGACAGGTTTCCTTTTACAATCACCACCCCCGAAACCGGAGCAAAGGGGGCTTTAACCGACCCAATGACTTCCTGATTATAGCATTGGATTTCTGCGTAATTTTCTTGGAGCGTTTTACTGTTTACCCCTACACAAGACCCGTGCAATTGAGGTAAAAGTTCTTTAATTACAGCGGGTAGGCCTCCGGCGTAATAAAAGTCTTCCATAAAATATTTACCAGAGGGCTGTAGGTTGGCAATAAGCGGAATTCCGGTAGATTGTGTGTCAAAATCGTCAATTACAAGCTCGATACCTACACGGCCGGCAATGGCCAATAAATGAATCACAAAATTTGTAGATCCACCTATGGCCGCATTTACGCGAATAGCATTTTCAAAAGCCTCACGGGTAAGCACATCTGCAAGTTTTCGGTCTTCCTGAACCATCTGGACTATGGTTGCCCCGGATTGACGAGCAAGAACTTTGCGGGCTGCATCCGGAGCAGGTATGGCGGCATTCCCAGGAAGTGAAATCCCCAGAGATTCAACCATACATGCCATGGTAGAAGCGGTTCCCATTACGGCGCAGTGTCCGTCGCTGCGGCACAATCCCACTTCGGCTAATTTCATGTCGTTGTCGCTCATTTCGCCGGTGCGGTGTAGTTCGCTAAAACGCCATAAATCAGAAGTGCTGATTTGTTTTCCTCGGTAGTGTCCGGTGAGCATGGGGCCACCCGAAACCACTAGGGTGGGTAGATTTACACTGGCAGCACCCATTACAAGGGCTGGTGTAGTTTTGTCACAGCCACATAATAAAACTACTCCATCTATGGGATTGGCTCGAATACTTTCTTCTACGTCCATTGCTGCCAGGTTTCGAAATAACATAGCAGTAGGTTTCATTTGGGTCTCGCCTAGGGACATTACCGGAAATTCCAGCGGATAACCGCCGGCTTCCAGAACACCTTTTTTTACAAATTCGGCAAGCTCTCTAAAGTGGGAGTTACAGGGAGTGAGTTCGGACCAAGTATTGCAAATTCCGATTACAGGCCGGCCGTCAAAGGCGTGATCCGGAATTCCGCTTTTGCGAAGCCAGGAGCGGTAAATGATACCGTCTTTGCCTTTCTTGCCAAACCAGCCTTGGCTGCGCAAGTTTTTTTTGTTCATGGTTGGTTAGGTTATTCCCTATAGTTCCTTCGCTTAACTGTTGCGGAGTACGCTTTGGGATTGCGATAAAAAAGTACGGAAAAATTTGCAATCCTACGTGCAGAAGCTTTAATATACAATGCCTTTGTTGAAGGTTCGGTATTTAGTGGGCTATTTGCCAGGATTTTGCAGTTGGTTGGATTATATTGAATCATGGGGCGGGGTTGGCGCCCCATTCCTATTTAATAGGTACAAATCGTTCAAGTGCTCGCAGACTTGAATCACGCACTCATTTAAAGGTAACCTCCTCGATTTTAAAATAGTAGTGTTTTGTTAATAGTTGGTGTGTTATCTACATTTATCACAAAAATATTTGTACCTTATTCTATTGTAACTAACTAATTAAGCAATTCCAAAAGGAAATCCAATCATGAAAACTAACAGACGTAATTTTATTCAAGCGCTTGGCGTAGGAACTGCCGGGGTAGCTTCGGGTATAAGCTTAACGGGTTGTGCAGGAAATGCCGCCCCCGCAGCCGATCCTGCCGATGATCAAATTTTATTCATAGGAGACGATATCGCCATAGCCGAAACCGTTTACGGTAAAGTTCGAGGTTTCTTGTTACGGGATATTTTTCAATTTAGGGGAATTCCCTACGGGGCCGATACGGGTGGAAAAAATCGATTTATGGCCCCACAAAAACCGGAGCCTTGGGACGACATTCGTCCGGCACTTTGGTGGGGAAATACAGCCCCTCAGCAAATGGAGAATCGCTATGGTAATGTATACGCCAGTTATGCCGATCACTGGAATTACGACGATGTAAGTGAAGACTGTCTTAAGCTAAATGTTTGGACGCCTGCCATTGCCGATGGTGCCAAGCGCCCTGTAATGGTTTGGTATCACGGGGGCGGTTACACCAATGGGAATGCCATTGAACAAGATGGGTATATGGGTGAAAACTTGAGTCGAAAAGGCGATGTAGTTTTTGTTTCCATTAACCATCGATTAGGACCTATTGGCTTTTCGGATTTGTCCGGAGTTGGAGGTGAAAAATATAAGGATTCCGGCAACGTGGGTGCCTTAGATATGGTAGCGGCGTTAGAATGGGTAAAGGAAAATATTGCCTTCTTTGGCGGTGACCCCAACAATGTCACCATTATGGGGCAATCCGGAGGGGGAGCCAAGGTGTGTACCCTTGCGGCCATGCCAGCTGCATCGGGTTTAATTCATAAGGTGGTGCCTTTAAGCGGATCCACAACCAGTGCTTTAGAACAGGAAAGTTCTCAAACGCTGGGCACCTATATTCTCAAAGAAGCGGGTTTGGATGCTTCGGAAATTGATAAACTGCAAGAAATGTCTTGGCAGGATTACCTGGCTTTGGCCTATCGTGCGCAACAGGCATTTGTTAAAGATGTTGGGCCTGCCGGAATGCGCGGTTCGTTTAGACCGGTTGCCGACGGGGTTCATATTCCAAAAGGAACATTCTATTCCGATGCATCTGGCGTATCTGCCAATGTGCCGATGCTCATTTGCAGCACCTTCGAAGAGTGGGCCATGTCCAGAACCAATCCTGAACTGGAAGAAATCACAGCCGAGGCAGCAAAAGAAATGCTTAAGGAGCGCGCCGGATTTAGGGGTGGATTGGGCGACAAGGCCCCTGTGGTTTACGACGCCTATGCGGCTGCATTTCCGGATGCTAAGCCTATTGAGATTATGTGTTTAATAGCGAGTAATCGCCAATCCGTTGTTTCTACATCAGACGCCAAAAAAGTACAACCCGCTCCGGTGTATGTGGCCTGGTTTGGATGGCAGCCCCCTATGTTTAATAATCGGATGCGCGCTTTCCACTGTTTGGACATTTGCTTTTGGTTTAACAATACCGATCTTATGCTCACGCATACCGGGGGCGGGTCCAGACCCAGAGCTTTGGGTGAAAAAATGTCTGATGCCCTCCTTCAATTCATGAAAACCGGAAATCCAAATACGCCAAGTTTACCCGAATGGACGGCGTACTCTTCAGAAAATGGTGAAGTGATGATTCTGGACGATACCTGCGAGATGGCCAACGATCCGGATCGAGAGGCTCGCAAAGCTCTTGCCTAAGGCAAAGCTTTAATGATATCTTTTTACAATCCGCTCTTGGAAACTTCCGGGAGCGGATTTTTTTAATATGACTTTTGATTGTGGTATACCAAAAACTAATTGGAATCGTGAGGGATAAAAAGCGTTGAGATACTCGGTAAATATCCAATGCGGTGGGCTTTCCCCACCAGGGCCTTTCCAGGTTGCATTGGCATTGGACCGGTGTAGGGTACCCAATTTTCCCCAGGATTTTCCCCAGAGTTGAGCCATTGGTATCCCATGGCTGCTCCGGGAGTCTCACAAGAAAGTTTAATAGCGTCTTGAGAGGCTGAAAACTGGACCTTTGAGGTGACTGGTTGCTGGCCATTTGGCCAGATTTCATTCAAGTATTCAGCTTCTACCATCAAACCTTTATCTCCGGTATCGGCAAGCCAGCGATCCATTTCATATCGAAGCTCATTCAGTTTTTCTTTGAATTCCGGATGCTTTGTAAGGTTGGTTAGCTCGTATGGATCGTTCCAGGTATCGAATAATTCTTCCGGGGCCTTGGTGTTTCGAAACCAAAGGGCCGGTAAACTATCCAGAGTACCATTCTTTTGTAATGCTAACATCTCCTGCATGGAAGCCATTTGTTCTCTGTAGGGGATTGGGAGGTAATACGGCCTGTCGGGCAACAGATTGCGAATGTACTTAAACCGATGATCTCTAACCGCGCGAACCCGATCTTCACAACACTGATCAAAGTTGTCGGCGGCGGCATGAATGTAACTCCGGGATTCTGCTGCCTTAAACCGACCCATCCATGCTTTTCCGTCGAGCCCGTCGGGGATAGGAATCCCGGCTACCGATAGAACTGTGGGTAGGAAGTCCACAAAACTTAAGAGCTGGTCATCGGTCTTACCTGCAAGTTGTTTGTTTGGAAATCGTACCATTAATGGGGTATTAATTCCGGTGTCGAACAGGGTGCGTTTACTTCTGGGCAACATACCGCCATGATCTCCGTACCAAAAAATTATGGTGTTTTCCAACAATCCATCGGCTTCCAATTGTTCCAAGATTTCCCCAACTTTTTTATCCATGGCAATAATGTTGGAGTACATTCTTCTGAGATCGGTCCTTACAATTTCGCTGTCTTGAAGGTATGGTGGCACGTTTACAGCAAGGTCTTTGGGTACCAGTAGGGTATCCATGGCCCTGGCCCAGATTTGTGATTCGTGGGTTGCCCCAAAATTAAAGATGGAAAAGAAAGGTTGATTTGGATCTGGTCGGTTGCGCCAATGGGCGGTATCGGAACTTTCGTCCCAGGCGGTTAGCTCTACCTGAAACTGGTAGTCTTGCTTGGCGTTATTTGAGGTGTAGTACCCGGCCCGGCGTAAGTAAGTGCTGTGCATGTGGCTTCCGGACGGGGGTATGGCTTCATAAACAACCTGTCCGTTAGGCCAGGTTGTCGGAGGATTCTCCTGTCGGGCATACCAGGGTCCTGTTCGCATGTGCATGGCACCACTTCTTGTGGGGTACATCCCTAGGGCAATTGCGGCCCTACTGGGCGCACAAACCCCTGATGGAGAAAAGAGATTAGGGTATTTTACCCCTTCTGCGGCCAAACGATCCAAGTTGGGAGTTACGATGGTGGAATCTCCAAACGCAGGGATATAGGGACTTAAATCTTCGGCTACTAACCAAAGAATATTTGGACGATTTTGGATCTTTAGGCTTTGGTAGGCATCCGGTTCAATCCGATTGGATTCATTGGATTCACCAACGGTTGGGTTGTCTTGACGACAACTTCCCAAAAGGGCAAATAATGCGAATAGCCCCCCCTTAATACCCGAATACATAGCATCACTTTATAATCTTATAAGATACAAAATTTTTCCCAATTACTCACCGAATAGTACATAACGGTAATTTATCCGTTTATTCGTAAAATTGAAAAAAATCAAATCGCATGGCGTTTAAATTTTCCACTTCTTTAATTGTACTCCTAAGCGCATGGCTTTTGCCCATTGCCGGATTTTCGCAAATCAGAATTGATAGTTTACGAACCGAATACATGGAAAACCCTATGGGTTTGGATGTACATGTTCCTCGTTTTTCCTGGCAAATGCTTTCGGATAAAAATTTGAGAGGTTTAAGCCAAGAAGCCTATCAATTGATAGTTGCGGATTCCAACGGAAATCAGGTTTGGGATTCCGGGAAGGTTTATTCCTCGAAATCTCACCTCATAGCCTATAACGGGATGCCCTTAAAAGCCAAAACCCGATATTCCTGGGCGGTAACTGTTTGGGATTCCTCCGGCCGGCCTATAGGGAACGCCTCTTGGTTTGAAACCGGACTGTTGGATGCTCGCCCGGATGCACCCGGTTGGAATGGAGCGGAATGGATTGGGGGCGGTGATGCACATTTGCAGTTGTTTTCACATTATTTATCGGTTTTTAAACTCAACTTTTCAATGCAATTGGATGCCGCTTCCAAGAGTACGCAAGCTGGTTTTGTTTTGGGGGCAAACGATATACGCTTGCAAAATCAGGATTTGAACATACAAGGGGTAGCGAGCGGTTACAATGGGGCCTATATTTCTTTTGATTTGGATATTGCACCGCTCAAGGCCGGTAAGCCAGCAACCCTTAATGTGTTTCGGGTAGGTTACGACAAAACCGACACAGCAACGACCCCCTTTCGGATTTTTGAAATATCTGAAAAGCTCGTAAACCTTCAAAATCAATACGATACACATAAGATTTATTTGTACAATAATTTTGGAATTTTTCAAATCTTTATAGACGGTGAGGCCGCCGAAAATGAGGTGTCCAAAAGCGATTCCAATAGCCCGTTTGCTCCCAAAGGTGTTAATCTGAATCCGGTAGGATCGGGCAACAATTACATTAGTTTCCCGATGCTTGCCGATATAGGATTTAAGGCAGATGCCGGACAGATCGCAACCTTTGGCGGTTTCGAAATTCGCAATTATAGGGAACCTTCTAATGTGTTGTATTCAGAATGGAACAAGGGTATTACTACAGGCATCTTTTCCCAAAAAACAGGGGTAAACTTTCAACATACCGAAGCTGGATTTCGGATAAACGGAAACGGCGAAGGTCTTCTAATTACAGCCAATCCCAGTAGAAATGCAGCCCCGATGTTGCGCACGGCATTTGAGCTAGCGCCCAAAGCCATTGCTAGGGCAAGAATTTATGCTACCGCACGTGGGATTTATGAGATGTATGTAAATGGCAACCGTGTGGGGGATGCTGTATTTACCCCCGGTCTTACACAATACAATCGAACCCATCAATACCAAACCTACGATGTAACCAATCTGATGCATGCGGGAAAGGAAAATGTGTTGGGGGCCTGGCTTAGCGAAGGGTGGTGGGCCGGAAATATCACCTATAGCGGTGAAAACTGGAATTATTTTGGGGACCGCCCATCACTTAGAGCTTTATTGGAAATTACGTACGAAGATGGTACCACCGCCACAGTGACTACGCAACCCGAAACCTGGAATTTATTTTCAGATGGTCCGCTGCGCTACGGAAGCTTTTTTCAGGGGGAGGTCTACGATGCCCAACAGGAGGTAGCGGTAAGGAATTGGTCCCGCCCGGAATACGATGCAATCGGCTGGGAGAAGGCGGTTTCTGTTCCACTTGAGGGAAACATCTTTCCGGGTTTGAACTACGACAATCTGCAATTGATTGGACAAATCGGGAATATGCCCACGGTAGTTAAATCCTTACCCGCTAAAAGCCGGACCGAGGTTCGGCCAGGCGTATTTGTTTATGATATGGGACAAAATATGGTTGGCGTGCCAGAAATCGTAATCGAAAACGGGGTGGCAGGCGATACCGTGGTATTGCGGTATGCCGAGGTTCTTTATCCGGATCTTCCGGATTACGCTGGAAATTCCGGGATGATAATGCTCGAAAACATTAGAGCTGCGCTTACTCAGGATTTGCACGTTTTAAAGGGTGGCCCAGAAGTCATTCGACCCAGGTTTACCTTTCACGGCTACCGATTTATGGAGCTGAGCGGTTTGGCACAGGCGCCTCCGGTTTCGGCCGTAAGCGGAAAAGTAATAAGTTCCATTACCCATTTGGATTCTCATTTTGAGACCTCAGATTCGCTGTTAAATAGGTTTTGGGAAAATATTACTTGGTCGCTTAGGGCTAATTTCCTTTCCATACCCACCGATACTCCGGCTCGGAATGAGCGTATGGGATGGAGCGGTGATATAAACGTTTTTTCGCAGGCAGCGACTTACCTGGCCGGGGTGGCGCCATTTCTATCGCGTCACTTGCTCGCTATGCGAGACATTCAGCGGGAAGACGGACGGTTTACGGATGTGGCTCCGGTTGGCGGGGGTTTTGGCGGTACACTTTGGGGTAGTGCCGGCATAATTATTCCCTGGGAGCTTTACCAGCAATACGGCGATACCCGAGTGCTGGAAGAGCATTATGATGCCATGGTGCGTTACGTCAATTTCTTGGATTCGAAGGTAGATCCCAATACCGGCAGAATTGATGAAGGGCCCTTGGGAGATTGGTTAAGTCCGGAAAATGCGAAGAATGATAATACGCTTTTGTGGACCGCTTATCACGCGCAAAATTTTCGCATATTAGCGCAAACGGCTCGAATTCTCGGTAAGGTTGAAGACGCCTCACATTTTCAAACCCGATTCGAGGAACGCCGGGATTACCTCAATAAAACGTATGTGGACCCCGAGAACGGGAAGACCATTCATTCCGGTTATGCCGGACGGATGTTCGGACCTCCGCCTCCCGGATTTCAGCCCCCAAAAGTTGGGGATCTGGTAGATACCCAGGCCTCCTATGCAATTCCATTAAATTTTGATTTGTTTGATGCCGCTATTCGAGACCAAGCGGCCCAACACTTGGCATCGGCCATTCAGCGCGAAAATATGGATGATTCAGGAATCGTACGCCCGTCGTACTCCTTGATGACTGGATTTATCGGTACGGCTGCCATTAACCCTGCGCTTTCCCTTAGCGGAAATACTCGGGATGCCTACCGCTTGTTGTTACAGCGCGAATATCCGTCTTGGTTGTATCCGGTTATAAACGGGGCTACCACCATTTGGGAGCGATTAAATTCCTATACGCTAGAAGACGGATTTGGCGGAAACAACAGTATGAATTCGTTTAATCATTATTCATTCGGTGCTGTTGGGGCTTGGATGAACCGATTTGTTTTAGGCATTGAGCGCGATACCAATGCCCCAGGATTCCAACATTTTATTTTACAACCCAATCCCGATCCGGATGGAAAATTGACGCATGCCGATGGATATTTTGACAGTCCGTATGGCCGAATAAAAAGTTCCTGGCGCTGGGATGGCGATGCGATTGTTTACCGTTTTACCGTTCCGGCCAACACGTCGGCAACCTTGATTTTAAAACAAGCCGATTTAAAGGCGGTTACCGAAAATGGACAAAAACTTAAGAAGGTATCCGGTGTTAGTGCCATAAACCAAACTGCGGATACGCTCCAAATGCTGCTCGCTTCGGGGGAGTATCAGTTTGAGGTACAGCACTAAAAAAAATCGCCCGACAGGGCGATTTTTTTTGCTGCTTTATTTTAGGGTTAAAACCTCGGTTAAATTTTGTGGCTTGGTTTAAGCTTTTACATGAGCCATTTTACTGAGACCTAAAAAGAGCAGTCCACTGAGAATCCATGCCGGAAAGGTGAGGAACGATAAAAAGATGTCTTGCCACACAGAAAGAGCGTAAAATCCTAATGCACTGATGAGCCACGCCAGCAAAACCGCTCGGTTGATTCCTAAATTGTGGAACTCGGCATAGTTCGGCACAATGCCTACGCGTTTGGCAAAGAAATGTTCGAAGGCAATTATTGCCCCCACCGGTGCCAAAATAAAGCCGTAAAGGGCTACAAAATCTAGAAGTTTCATAGCGAAGGCGGGAAACAAACCGGCCACCGTAGCGATTCCACCGGCAAGAATGGTTACCCAAAACGTAGAGGTTTTCGGCAATATGGCCTGAAATGCCAGACCAGCCCGGTATATCGTAGGATTGGCCGTGGTCCAACCGGCTAGAACAACGGCGATGATGCCAAAAAAGCCTAATGCACCATAAGCCAAAGGACCGGGTGCTACCGTGGGTGCTTCGCCCATTCCTAGCATTTGCTGCGCTTCCGGGGTTCTCAGATATACGGCATATAAGAGGGCCGCCGCAATCCAGGCCATGTAGTGGCCAACGTACATCCCGGCGGCGGTAGTCCAGCCCGAACTGGGTTTCTTGGCAAAACGGAATACCGAAAGGTCAGACATTCCAATGTGCATTGCGGCATTTGCAAACCACGACCACAAGGTAACATGCCAGAAGGTGTATTTAATTTGTCCCGGAAAGGGTTCTGAGCCTTCTCCCCAAATAGCCCAGAATTCACTAAAGGAATGTATGCCCAGTTGTTGCAGGGCTACTACACCGCATGCCAGAAAGGCCAGCACAATGATTGGAGACATCCAGTTGGCCGCTTTTGAAACCGTATCGTAACCCTTTGCGGCAATAAGCGAGATTACAGTACCTACAGCCAGCACAATGATTATCCAGGTTATTCCATTAGGTAAGGTATCGGTAAGTTTGGGCATTTCCATATTAAACGGAATGCCAACGGCTGTTGCCGAAACAGTAATCATAGCTCCTGCCAAAAAGCAGAATAATATTCCGTTGGCCAGATTATAGGCAATAACCAGTTTCTTGCCACAAATTTTTTCCAGTTGATAATATAAGGTTAGCCTGTGCTTTACGGCAATTTCTGCGGTGAGAAAGCGCCAACTGAGAACGGCTAAAAGATTTCCGAAAAGAAGTCCTACAATAAGGTCAAAAGCGCTAACGCCGGTTGTTAAAAAAAGCGGACCAATTACAAATTCTGTGCCTGCGGCGTGCTCTCCAGCATACATTCCCAAAAAGCTTTTCCAGCTTTTAAGCTTAGATTGCGGTACTGGTACCCGTTCAAACTCGCCACCGGCGAGTTCTTCAATTTGCTCTTCAATATCGAATTGTGACATGGTTGGTTTGGATTAGTTTTCCTTTTGACTCAAAAAGGAATTTATGGTTTAGGCTCAAATTTAAGAAAAGTAGTGTTTTTAATCGATTTTACGGGAATCCGCATACGATTTAAACAATTTTGATGTTATGGTACTATCCACTTTTGTGGACTAATGGTACATGTATGAAAGTGATGGTATTAGAGGACGATAAAATCGCCCAACTTGGAATTCGTAAAATCTTGAGTAATCTGGAATTTAAGATAGAATTGGTCTTATTAGAAAATGGCCGGGAGGGATTGGATTACCTTTTGGGAAATCCGGAAGCTACCCCAGATTTGATTTTACTAGACATAAACATGCCTATAATGAATGGACATGAGTTCCTCGAGGCCTTGCGTAAGAATCAAGAATGGCAGGATTTACCTGTGGTTATTCACACTACTTCGAATAATCCAGGAGACCTAAATAAAAGTAGGGCGCTCGGCGTCATGGGATATTTTGTAAAACATATCGATTACGCCCAATACAAATTAAATCTGGAAAATATAATGCGGTATTGGGCCGAGTCTATGCAGAAGAACAGTATGCAAGTTTCTCAAGCCCTTAGATTATCCATTTAGACCTTAAAAATTGGAATCATGAGAGACGACGGAGAGGTTGTACATAGTCCCAGGTCAGCTGATTTAATTGATAGTTCCAGTGAAACGCTGCGCATTCATGCCAGAATCCAGGAATTGTATTCCAACAATTTGGCCTTAACCAAAGCCATTCAGGCCCAGGAAAAATCAATGGCTGCCTTATTCGATAATCTTCTAGATGCCGTTTTTCTAATAGCACCAGATGGTCATATATTACAGGCAAATAAAGCCGCGTATACCCTTTCCGGATTTAATCCTCAAATTCAGACCCTTACTCATATTCGAAATTTTGGACAAAAAAATTTCGAACGCATTGAAGTCCTTTTAACACGAGCCTTGCGTTCGGAGTTACCACAGGCTTTGAATTACAGTTTTGTGGCCGCAGATAAAAAACATAAAACTGTAAATATTCGTTCCAGTTTGTTGCGGTCGGATTATGGGGAATTGATTGGGCTCCAGGCCGTGGTAACAGATGTTACCTCCGAATTCGAGTTGGAACACAAGAAAAAACAAGATGCCTTACTGTTGCACCTTGAGCACGAGATATTTGAAAATGTACTCTCCGGTATGGATCTGTTTGAATTGGGTTGGTCTTTGGTAAATCCTTTGGCTCGGTTTTTAGGAACAGAAGATGTCGTAATTTATGCGGTTGTTAATGGAAAACTTCAGCAAATTGCGACCACCTTCAATAAACTAAATGCACAAGAACAGATAGAAAATCCCATTGTTCTTAACTTGGGAGAAGGCATTGTTGGTGGAGTAGGGAAGACCAAACAGGCACGAATAATTTCGGATACACGTACCACCCCGGAATATGTGGTAGATGATCAGATTAGGTTGTCCGAAATTACAGTTCCGATATTGTGCGACGGTAAATTGATTGGAATTATTGATTCGGAACATCCCGAACGCGATTACTACAAACCTTATCACCTTAATTTTTTGCAGAAAATAGGGAACCTGGTGGGTTTAACCTTAAAAAACGCAGCGGTTGAATTTGAGATAAAACAAAAAGATAAGGCGTTGGAGCTCTCTGGGGAACGCTTGGGAATTATCATTGAAAATTTGCCACAAGGTGTGGTATTCGAAGACAGCTCCTGCAATATCGTTTACCTGAATCAAAATTTTGTAGACCTCTTTGGGCTGGAAATAAATCAAAAGGATATGTTGGGCATCTCCTGCGAAGAAGCGCGAAATCTAATATCATGCAATTTCGAGAATTCGCATGATTTTGTACTTCGTACCCTTTCCATTTTGGCCGAAAAACAGCCTGTTTTTGGAGATTCACTAAGGCTTAGAGATGGGAGAACGATAAAGCGAAGCTACGCACCAATTTTCCAAGATGGCCTTTTTATGGGTAACCTTTGGACCTATCGCGATAACACTGTAGAGGACCGATACAATGAGAATATCCGCAATGAACGTGCTAAATATGCAAATATCATTGCGAATATGGAAATTGGACTATTAGAAGTGGATTTAGAAGACCGTATCCTATCTGTAAATCAATCCTTTTGTAATTTAACCGGATTTCAAAAATCTGAGTTAATCGGTAAAACGGCCTATAAGATTTTGGCAAACCCCTCAGATGCAAATCGCATAAAGAAAATTAATGATACCCGAATCTTAGGGGAGTCCAGTATTTATGAGATTGAATGTAAGACCAAGCAAGGTGCAATTAAACAAATGCTTATTAGTGGCGGGCCAAACAGGGATCTTAACGGAAAGGTTATAGGTTCGATTGGTTTGCATTTGGATATCTCAAGACTCAAGGAACTAGAAGCCACACGTGAGGCCTTAATTTCCGACTTGTCTAGTAGTAATGAGGAATTGAGTAATTACGCTCATGTGGTTTCTCACGACTTGAAAACGCCGCTACGCTCCATAGCTGCTGGTCTGGCTTGGTTAAAAGAGGATAATGAGGAATTGTTAAACGAGAACAGCTTGTCGTATATTCAAATCATTGAAGAGTCTCTGTTTAAGATGGAACAAATCATTTCGGATACCCTTAAATACTCCGAACTTCGCCATTCACAAAATGGCCATAAAATGGTTAATCCAAATAGCATTATTTCCAGTTTAAAGCGCGAACTGCATAAATCGTATCCGGAGGTTGAAATTCAAGTTCCTAATAAATTGCCTGAGGTTTTTTTTAATGAAATACAGCTCGTTCAAATTTTTCAAAATTTATTAGACAATGCCTGTAAATACAGGAATATCAACACTTCTTCCTCTGTCGTGATTACCAGTTTCGAAGATGTAGAGACAATTGAATTTCAGGTGCGGGATAATGGTATTGGCATTGCCGAACATGCGGCCCATAAGGTTTTTGCCATTTTTCAAAAATTAAATACCCGTCCGGAATCCAGTGGTATTGGAATGGCAATTACCAAAAAAATCATTGAAACTGCAGGGGGTAGTATTTGGTTTGAATCTCAAGAAGGAGTCGGAACCACTTTTAGGTTTAGATTGCCCAAAATCCCGAAAATATAAATATTCTTGGGCGGGGTAAAATTGCCCCTCTTTTTAGGGTAAAAGATGTTTTGGCAAGTCCTGGACCCGTTCACAACACAATTGCTCCATGTTTTGTCGGAACTGGGTTTTTAGCATAGAAATGGTATGATCTCCACCGCGTTTACCCAAGGCGCCTACACCGTACATAAAACTCCGTCCCATAAAGGTGAAATCGGCTCCAGATGCCATGGCTCTTGCCACGTCGGGTCCGCCCCGTAACCCACTGTCTACCATTACCGTTAGCTTGTCGCTATACCCTTTAGCCAATCGGGTAAGGGGTTTTATGGTCGATTCTCCGGAATCCAATTGCCTCCCGCCGTGATTGGATACAATTATACCATCAAAGCCAAGATCTACGGCTTGTTGGGCATCCCATTCGGAAGCGACACCTTTGAGCACCAATTTTCCCTTCCATTGATCCCGAATGGGCTTTATTTTTTCAGGATCCAGCAAGCCGGAAAAAGTTTGGTTCATAAAAAGGCCAAGTTGTTTTAAATTCAATCCCCCCGGTGTATAGGGTTTTATGGTTTCAAAGGTCGGTTGTCCGTATTTTAGGGTTTGATACGCCCATTTTGGTTTGCCTAAAATTTGCAGGATGTTGGTGAGACTCATTTTTGGAGGTAAGGCCAGACCGTTGCGGATATCTCTGGGTCGATACCCAAAGGTTGGCACATCACACAACAACACCAGAACCGGGCAACCTGCAGCATCGGCCCTGCGAATGACATCTTTCCGGATGTCTTCCGAAACTGGATTGTACAACTGATACCAGGCTCGGCCTTCTGTTAATTCGGAGGCCTGTTCAATGGACATGGTGGTTACCGTACTCAGAATAAATGGAATATTGTGCTTTAAGGCGGCCTTGGCCAAAATTTGAGGAGCATTAGGCCACATGAGTCCTTGCAGGCCTACCGGAGCTATACCAAAAGGAGCGTCGTAGGTATGGCCAAATAATGTACAGCTTGTATCGGCAGCTTCAAATTTCCGAATGTAGCGCGGTTCGAGCCGAACCTCTCGTAATTCTGCAGTATTGCGATGCAGGTTAATGTCTTCGTTGCATCCTCCATCCAGATATTCAAAAGCAAATCTGGGCATACGGTTGCGGGCTTTATCGCGAAGTAATTCAACAGAGGGATATCGGGTGTCAAAATCCATTGTATCTAGGAATTAAGGCTGTTTTTTAAATGATATTGTGTTTGCAGAAAATTTGTGGGTAGCTCATTTTTTGAAAGGACCACAGCGGCACCTAAAGCAGTCCCCTGAGCGGCGTCTGCGAGGATTAGCTTCAGCGGATGGATTAGTCGGGATAAAATTTCAACAAAAACCAAATTGGATGTAAATCCGCCATCAAGATACACATTTTCGATAGGTGCTTTGCCAATTACATGACGTAGTGACCGAACTTGTAGAACACAAAGTTCATAATTGAGTTGGTGGTATGCTTCCTCCGGCGAAGCAAAATTCCAGGGACTGATTTCCAAATCGATTGGCTGTAGACTTTCCCATTTAAAGAAACACGCTTCTTTTTTTTGTAACTTTATATATAGCGCTTCATCAAAAGGAATTTCTCGTAATTCCGACTCGGATACGTTAAAGCACTCAGCGATATGCCCAAGTTGAATGCCGAATTCGTTGCCCAGAAATAGCCTTCCCGCCTTTACTGCCGATCCATCGGGTTGCATGTAATTGATGCAATCGTAATCTTGGTCGTTAGCAGTAAGCAACCCATCCGAGAAAGGATTCATCGCTACACTCCACGTTCCGGTAGAGAGCAGTGCAAAAGGTTGGTTGGTGCTTTTTAAATAGGGGTATAAGGCAGCCGAACTGTCGTGAATGCCGATCCCAACCTTCAGTTCTTTTCCCTGATAGGCAATGGATAACTGCGTGTCCGTACTTATTGGTGTTGGCAAAAGGGCAATCAGACCTTCCTGCCGAAGCCAGTCGTGGTATTTGTTTTCCCGATAATCCCAAAGTCCGGTATGACAGCCAATACTGGTAAAATCACTTACCGCTTTACCGGTGAAACAATAGCTCAAATATTGCGGCAGGTGTAACGAAACAGCAATTTTTTTAAATAGTTCTGGTTTATTGTGTTTCAGCCAATACAACTGCATGCCGGAATTTAACATGCCCGACCGAGTGGTTCCAGTGGCCCGTCCGAATTCGCTTTCTGGTCCGAACTGGGCATAAAATTGCGCTTCTAAATCTGTTGGATACAGTTTGGTATAATTGTACAATGGAGCAGCGGGACGGCCATTTTGATCGAGATGCACCAGACTGGCGCCATAGGTCGAAAAGTTCAAGATTTCAATATTCCATTTGGGATCTGCAAATAAGCGATTAAAAGTCCCTTTTACCCATAGGGTAAGCGCCTCCAAATCTTCAGTAGGGTGGCCATCTTCATCGGCAATCAAATCAAAACTCGCGAATTCCCGATACACTTCCCGGTATTGTCGATCGAATAGGAAACATTTTTTATTGGTTTTTCCGATGTCAAAAATTGCGGTAACCGGGGTTGCCATGCTGGAATATTTAGAGTCCGGTTGCAACGGAGTGTGCGCCCCGTTCGGCAGTTAAAGCTTTGCGAACCTCCAGGTTTCGGTATGCCTCAATCGGATGCAATGCCGCTCCTGCTTCCAGTCTTGCCTGGCGCAAGAGGGGGCGGACATCCGTTCTAAAGGCGTTTTGAAGAATTTCCTGACAGCGTACGGTATCTTGACCGGCCCGGGCCTCTTCCAGTGCCTTTTGATCGACCAGAAGTGCCTTGGCATACGCTTCTCGTATCGCCTCCAAAGATTGTATGAGATCTTCCAAGGGATCCTTTAGGTTATGGCTGGCATCAATCATCCAGGCCGGATAGGGATTCTGCGGATTGTGTTGCATGCCATAGACCAATTCATTGAATATCAGGAAAAGGGCATAGGGTTTAATGGAACCGACCGTGAGGTCGTCGTCTCCGTATTTACTGTCGTTAAAATGAAATCCACCCAGTTTGCCATGCAGCATGAGGGTAGCTACTATTTGTTCAATATTGGTATTGGGTAAATGGTGTCCCAAATCGACCAAAGTAAATGCCTGATTGCCTAAACTGTTGGCCAAGGCAAAGGAGGTACCCCAGTCGGGAATTACGGTGCTGTAAAAATTCGGCTCGTAGGGTTTATATTCAATAAATACCTTCCAATCGTTTGGCAAACCCTCATAAATGGCGAACAGGCTTTCCCGGGTTAATGACAGGGCTTTTTGAAAGTTGCTTTGACCGGGAAAATTAGATCCGTCTGCCAACCAAACCGTTAGACTTTTAGAACCGAGTTTTTCTCCAATACGAATCACTTCTAAATTGTGCTCCACCGCTGCGGCTCGAACTGCAGAATCCGTGTTGCTTAAAGAGCCGTATCGGTAGCTGTGATTGGCCCCTTTTTGATCCTGAAAAGTGTTGGAATTTACCGCGTCAAACACGAGCCCCAGCGATCCGGCCAATTCCCGAATAGCAGCATAGTCTTGTGGGATATCCCAGGGAATGTGAAGCGAAATTGCTCCAGCTGCACCCGTTAAGGCATGCAACAAGCCCACATCCTCAATTTTTTGTTCCAAATTGGCCGGTTCACCTGGTTGGGAGAAGCGACCAAACCGGGTTCCCCCTGCCCCCAGCGCCCAACTGGGTATGGCCACCTGAAAGTCTCTTATTTGGCGAATCAGGCCAGGGATGTCCGTTCCGTTGTGGTTGAGCTGATCACAAAGGGCATTATATCCTGAGGCCTGTAGCTGTAGTGCCTTGTGATTGAGTTCGGACAACTGATTTTTTGAAATTTTCATAACGATTCAAATTAGGCCAGTAACCTTTAGTTTCGGTTAGCAATCAATTTATAATGGTAGTGTTACTTGCTTAACGGACAAAGGCATTGGCCATGCCGCCGTCCACATTAATGATGTTACCGGTAGATTTGTCCAAAATTCCCACCAAGGCGTAGACCCCATTAGCGATGTCCTCCGGATAAATGATCTCGTTTAACAGATTGCGTTTGGCGTAAAATGCGGGTAACTCTTCCACCGTAATCCCGTATGCTTTGGCCCGGCCTTCTGCCCATTCGCCTTCCCAGATCTTACTTCCTACAATAACGCCGTCTGGGTTTACTGTATTTACGCGAATTTTTTCCGGTCCAAGCTCCGCGGCCAAAAGCCGTACCATGTGCTGTTGGGCTGCCTTGGCCGTACCGTATCCAACGTTATTGGGTCCGGCAACCAAACCGTTTTTACTCGCTATGCTGATTAGGTCTCCGCCCAATCCTTGTTTTCTCAGGATGGCTACCACTTCCTGATACAGTTCAAACTGCCCTTTTACCAATACGTTTTGCAGGATATTCCAATCTTGTTCCGAGGTTTCCGCAAGTGGCTTGGAAATGGCCAATCCCGCACTGTGCACCACAATGTCTACGCCCCCAAAAGCAAGGCAGGCTTGTTTTATAGCATCCTGAATCGAGGCCTTTTGGGTCACATCACAAACCGCAGTTGCGGCCACATCCCGTTTATACGTCTTGAGGGCCTCATCCAGTCGATCGGCCGCAATATCGGAAAGCACTACGTTTGCACCGGCGGCAGCCAGTTTATCCGCAATGGCTTTGCCAATTCCGCCGCCGGCGCCGGTAACTAATGCAATTTTACCCGACAGGACACTGGGTTTTGGCATACGCTGAAGCTTGGCCTCTTCGAGCAACCAGTATTCAATATCAAACGCTTCTTGTCGGGGTAGGGCGGTGTAGGAGGTAATGGCCTCGGCACCGCGCATCACATTAATGGCATTAATGTAAAATTCTGCGGCTACCCGTGCCGTTTGTTTGTCTTTCGAGAAACTGAAGAGTCCAATCCCCGGATACAAAATAATTACCGGATTGGGATCGCGCATTCCGGGACTGTTTTCGTGCTTGCAGGTTTTATAATACTCGGCATAGACTTGGCGGTACGACTCAAAAGCCGGCTTAAGTGTACCCAGTATTTTTTCGGAATCGCTTAAATCTTCCCCGGGACTCAGATTCAGCACCAGCGGTTGAATTTTGGTCCGCAAAAAGTGATCCGGACACGAAGTTCCAAGTGGTGCGAGTTTATCGAGGTCGTTACTGTTTATAAACTCTAAAACCGCATGTGAATCGTCAAAATGGCCAATCATACTGCGCTCCGACGAACAAAGACCTCTTAGTAAGGGCATAAGGGCAGCTGCCTGATTCAATCGGGCATCCGCCGGCAATGCCGTGATTTTTTGACCGCCAAAAACCGAACCTTTTTCGGCTATTTTATGCGCTATATATTCGGATGCCTGCTCAATGACTTCCAGACTGTTCAGGTAGCACTCGTATGAGGTGTCCCCCCAGGTAAACAACCCGTGACTTCCCAAAACGATTCCGCGAATACCCGGATTTTCGGCCAGGCACTTTTCCAGTTGCAATCCGAGGTCGAACCCCGGGCGCTGCCAGGGCACCCATCC
Source organism: Bacteroidota bacterium (assembly GCA_046047415.1). Taxonomy (GTDB): domain Bacteria; phylum Bacteroidota; class Bacteroidia; order Flavobacteriales; family Flavobacteriaceae; genus Robiginitalea. The sequence continues at coordinate 22,250 of JBJOHX010000047.1, read as the reverse complement.
CATGGTGTTACCCCAGATTTCTCGGGTAACCGCCTCACTATCTTCGGCAGCTGCTATGGCAATAAGGGCATCCGGATGCAAGTGATCGATGTGTTTGAAGGGCAACATGCCGTGCAAAGGCGTATCGATAGAAGGAGCTCGACTGTCCAAATCGTAGATGCAGTGGTTAAATAAGCCAACCATGCGGTCTTCGTCCTCAAGTCCCTTATATACCTGCTTCAAGTTGCGCAATCTTTCGGTATACAATCCGGCTATTCCGGCTCGTGTTAGCGTTCCAATATCTCCACCAGAACCTTTAATCCACATCACCTCGACATCTGTTCCGGTTAGAGGATCTTGCTCTATGGTTTTGCAGCTCGTATTTCCGCCCCCGTAATTGGTAATGCGTAAATCTGCTCCGAGTATATTGGAACGATAGAGGAATAGTGAAACCTGGTCATTACCTAAGGCCTCGGCTTTTTGTTGGTCCCAGAGGTAATTTACATGATTGAATTTTGGAGCATTTGAATTCATGGCTTTGGATAAATTTAGGGTAAATTTACGGGGTATAGACAATTTATCCGTTCTGTACTGTCAGGTAAACTTTGAAGAAATTAGAAAATTATATCGAAATTCAGGAAGCCTCTAAGGTTCCCAAGTACCAGCAAATTGTGAATTCGGTTCGCAAGGCGGTAGGAAGTGGAGTGCTTCAACCCGGAGTGCAATTACCTTCGGTAAATACACTTATTACCGATTTTGATATTTCCCGAGATACGGTGGTAAAAGCCTATGAGTGTCTTAAGGACTCCGGCATTATTGAATCCGTTCCCGGCAAGGGTTATTATTTAAAACAAGTTGATCTAAGCTTAAAGGCGCAGGTGTTCTTGCTTTTCAACAAACTTAGCCCGCATAAAAAAATAATTTACGATGCATTTTCCAAGACCCTTGGCGATCGGGCTACCATAGATTTCTTTATATACGAGAACAACTACCGTCAATTTAAGGAATTGATACAACTCAGCAAATCCAGGGAATACAGTCATTATGTAATCATTTGCCATTTCGAAGAAGGGGGAGAAGATCTTTGTGCCTTTCTGAATGCTGCCATTCCAGCAGAAAAACTCATTGTGCTGGACAAAAAAGTTCCGGTCAGTTGTCGTTACACTGCTGCTGTTTATCAGGATTTTGAAGCCGATATCTATCAGGCACTTAATGCCCTAATGGATCCGTTGCGAAAATACCATACCCTAAAACTGGTAATGCAAAAACCCACCTATCATCCCAAGGAAATACTCCAAGGATTTATTCGTTTTTGCAGTGAATTTGCCTTTGAATATGGCATCGTTTCAGGAATTGCAGCCGAAGAACCCAAACCCGGTGTTGTCTACATTAACCTAATGGAAGACGATCTGGTTACCCTGCTTAAAAAAATCAAAGAGACCAATTTGATCCTTGGCCGAGATGTAGGCATCATTTCATACAATGATACACCCCTAAAAGAAATCCTTTTAGACGGTATTACTGTACTCTCCACCGATTTTGAGAACCTAGGCCGGCAGGCTGCCGAGATGGTGCTAAACAAATCGCAAAGCACTGTAGTAAACCCCTTTTATGTCATAGCTAGAAACTCGTTGTAATGAGATAAGCACACCAAGGACCTGCCTATCGGGTCTGCTAAGAGTTTCAATATCGTTTGGTAAGTTTGGGATACCAATCTCCAGTACTTTGGGTGGTCAATTATTACCTTTTGGTGTTTATTAATGCGTTGACAATCAATTAATTGTTTTAATTGAAATGTCAATAATAATACGTAAATTAAGTGCTAGTTAATAACCTGATCAACTTGAATAGCCTAACACCAATACCATGGGAAAAACTTTGCAAGGACTAATTTCGAAATTCAAAAAAGAAGAAGCGGTATTCTACGCACAAAGGAGTGCAGAAGCGGATAACCCCAAGACTCCGGTGGAACGAAGAAACTTCTTAAAAAAGACTGCTCTTGGAGGGATAGCAATGACCGGTTTAATGGGGCTAAGCGTAGAGGATACGCTTGCACAAACCACTTCCAAAGTAAGTCGATTGTCCGCACCTTCTCAATTAAGGATTACAGACATGCGATATGCCCTTACTAATGTTATGGGGGGTACTGCGATAATCAAGATTGAGACGAATCAAGGAATTTACGGCCTCGGCGAGGTAAGAGATGCGGCAGATGTGCGCTATGCTCTTTTCCTTAAAAGTAGAATCTTAGGGGAAAATCCCTGTAATGTCGAAATGCTATTTAAGAGTATCAAGCAATTTGGGGGGCCTGCCAGACAAGCCGGTGGGGTTTGTGCCGTGGAAATGGCCCTTTGGGATATTTGTGGCAAAGCCTATGGCGTGCCGGCTTGGCAGTTACTTGGCGGGAGATATCGGGACAAAATCAGGCTTTATGCCGATACTCCCGAAGCCGCATCCCCTGAAGAACAAAAGAAATTGATCGATTTTAGAATTAACGACCAAGGCTATACGTGGTTAAAGATGGATGTTTCCATTGGTGAACTTCAGGGTATACCCGGTACCATAGTGAACGGTAAATTCTGGGAGAACGATAAGGGCGCTCTGGCGCAATGGGGAGATCAAAGAAATAGGATGTCATATGCGAATGCGATGCATCCTTTTACGCAAATTCAGATTACTGAAAAGGGACTGGAGGTCTTGCAAAAAGTGGTAGAAGACGTAAGGAATATGGTCGGCTACGAGATCCCTATTTCCACAGATCATTATGGACATTTTGATTTAAACAATGGTATTCGACTGGCAAAGGCATTGGACAAGTACAGATTGGCCTGGTTCGAAGATATGGTCCCTTGGCAGTATCACGAACAATGGCGGACAATCACAGAGGCGATAGAAACCCCTACAACCACAGGAGAGGATATATATCTGTTAAAGGATTTTCTACCGCTTATACACAATAGGGCTGTGGATATCATCCATCCGGATTTGGCCACTTCAGGTGGGCTTTTGGAGACTAAAAGAATCGGCGACTACGCCGAGGAATACGGCATAGCCATGGCGATGCATCAGGCAGGTACCCCGGTTTCTTTTATGGCCAATGTGCATTGCGCAGCGGCGACTCAGAATTTTCTGGCGTTGGAACATCATTCCGTAGATATCCCTTGGTGGGAGAATCTGGTAACTACGGTAGGGGGGTATAAAATGATTGATAAAGGCTTTGCTACCGTCCCGCTAACTGCTCCGGGATTGGGGATTGAATTGAATGAAGATGTAGTGAAGGAACATTTACACCCTTCCGATACGTCGTTCTTTAAATCCACAGAAGAATGGAATGCATTGAGATCCCACGACAGAATTTTTAGTTAATCTGAATAGAACTGAAACTGAAGGCGCAATTGGGATGGCCTGTAAATGTTAGGTAATAAAGGGCTCATTGCCCGTTCTTTTTAAAACGGTTATGCTAAAGTTTTCCGTTACAAACTCGACAGTAAATTTTAAACACGCGAAATCGCAATAATTTTTGAAATGAAGAATTTTAAACTCATACTTATTCTTTTTTCCATGATATACTTTTCCAATGGAAAAGCACAAGGTGTTACGGGGAATGCCGAATATATAAAGGCCTTAACTTCCCAATGGAAGGGGGAAAGATTTTCCGATGGCAGACCTATGGTATCCGACGCCCTTCTAAAGCGAATGAAGAATATACAAATTGAAGAAGCCTGGGGGTTTTTAAGAAGTAGGGGGTATAATAACCAGTACGAAGGGAATTGGGAAATTATACATCCGGATGGCGTGATGACGGGGAGAGTGGTCACAGCTCAATATATGCCCTTAAGACCGGATTTTCAGAAATTGATTAAATTAAAGGGAGCCGAGGAAAACCGAGATACCCTAGGAGGCAGTAATTCGTGGCCAATTCAACAATTGATCCCAGGAGATGTTTACGTTGCTGATGGTTACGGAAGAATTATTGATGGCACCCTAATCGGTTCCAATCTGGGCAATGCCATTTTTGCAAATTCTCGGAATGGGGTAATTTTTGACGGAGGTGTTAGGGATGTTGCAGGCTTATTGAATATTGAAGGTTTCAACGGTTGGTATAAAGGAGCCGACCCCTCGTATTTACAGGAAGAAATGCTAACCGCTATAAATGTTCCGATTCGAATTGGACGAGCAACCGTATTGCCAGGCGATGTGGTCTTGGCCAACAGGCATGGTACTGTATTTATTCCATCTTACTTAGTTTCAGAACTTGTTCTTTCTTCCGAAATTGTGGGATTAAAAGACATTTTTGGATTTCAAAGATTGCGTGAAAAGAAATATACAGCCGGCCAAATTGATACCCGATGGACCAATGAAATTAAATTGGATTTTGAAAATTGGTTAAAAGCCTATCCAGACAGCAAATTACCGATGACTCGATTGGAGCTTAACGAATATTTGGGTTCTGAAAAAAATTAAATTTGGATTGCCAACGGCTCATTGTACTCAACCTGAATTCTGATATGCTCGATCAACACTTTATGCATCGATTCGGCCACAGTTGGTTTCGCAAAATGTTCGAACAATCGTTACAAATCTATACCTCGTCAACTTCTGGAACTATCGGGAATACGTTTTATTCCATCTTGTCCGCTAGATTAAATGGCTAGCATAAGCGATTTACAAGCCGCAAAACGATTTGATTTAAATCCTCAACGAATTGCATTTTTAACCTTTGGTTCTAATGCTGTTCTGCCTAAAATAAAAAGACTACATTTGATAGTAACCACCAACCTAAACCAATTCAGCATGAATTTTTTCCCTTTAAATCCTTTTAGATGCTTTTTAGGCATGCACAAAAAGTTAAGGATCCAAGTCCTCAGTGCATCTTTTACCTTGCTGTTTATTTTTCCCTCTATTAATTCGCTTTTCTCACAACATCAGAAGGATTCACTAGCCATCATAGACGTGTTGATTAAAGAAGGTGCCGCTTGGCGCAGCGGTGATAGGGAGGCCTTTTTGTCGTGTTGGGCCGCTAGGCCATACGGCCAAATCATTGCCTCCAGGGCAGACGGTAGCAGCCAGGTAACGCCGGCAGCTTTTATGCAAAATGTTCCGGCTTCGGTTATGGGCCAAGGAGGTTTTGCCTTTCATTCCAATCACCGGATGTACATCGATGAAAACAGCGCCTGGGTAAGTCACGACGAGGTTTCGGTGAGCAAGAACGGACAAGCAAATCATTCCCACGAATTGCGATTGCTTGAGAAGGAAATGGGGCAGTGGAAACTCATTGGTCAATCGCTTCATTTTTACACTCCTTCGCCCGACAGCCAAAAGCGGGATACCACAAGTTACATTCAAGCAGTAGATATCGAAACCGGTAAAATTGAAACGATACTCACCGTAAATGATCATTTTGAGGCCCCCAACTGGCATCCGGATAATTATTTAATTGTGAATAGCAAAGGGAAGTTGTACACCCTGGATTTGAAGGATCGAACCCTAAAACACTTGAACACCGGATTTGCCAATAGGAACAACAACGATCACGGCTATTCAGCCGACGGGAAAATGTTAGCGATAAGTCATAACGACGTTAATGATCCTTCTCCAAAATCGTATAAATCGGCGGTTTATGTGCTTCCGATTGCTGGCGGAGAACCACGTCGGGTAACAGCGGAGGTGCCATCCTTTTGGCACGGTTGGAGCCCAGATGGCAAGCTTGTAACGTATACCGGAGAGCGCAATGGGGAGTATGATATTTACACCATCAGTGTTAATGGAGGGAAGGAAAAACGGCTAACCCGAACCATAGGATTGGATGACGGTCCCGAATATTCACCGGATGGGAAGTACATTTATCTCAATTCATTCCGGACAGGACACATGCAACTCTGGCGCATGCGGGCAAACGGTTCCCGGCCGGAGCAACTCACCTTCGACGATTACTCCAACTGGTTTGCCCATCCTTCTCCAGACGGTAAATGGATTGCTTTTATTTCCTATATGGAAGATCAGGCGCAGGGGCATCCATTCGGCAAGCAGGTCAAGTTGCGGTTAATGAATCTGGAAACCCGTGAAATCCGGGATTTGACTCCGGAATTTTATGGCGGTCAGGGCACCATTAATGTACCCTCCTGGAGTCCGGACAGCAAAAAAGTGGCCTTTGTGAGTTATTCCATTCGCAATAAAACCGAATAATTTTTTAGTAGGTTGTATTGATTCTAAGTGAACTTTTAAAGTATGAGTAAAGCGGGTTTGAAAATTTCGAATCCCGATATTTTTGAGCGTTTGCGATCGGGAGAAGTTGTTCCCATGAACGACCCCGAGTTTGCAAAAATTCACGATGCGGTAAATGAAACCATTACCCTAAGAACGGAATTGAATGACGCCCAAGATGTAGATACCGTACGCAAGATTTTGAGCAAAATTATTGGTGAATCCATTGATGCAAGTACTACTGTTTTTCCGCCTTTTTATACCAAATATTGGCAGAAATATAAAGTTGGGCAAAAATGTATTTATCAATCATGCCTGCAGTTTAGATTACGGGCAAGAATTCCCTCAATTTACAAGTCCCACCACCTTATAAACTTTACCGTCATTCTTAGTAAGCAAATACAGTTCACCATCGGCATCGCTACCAAAACGAAGGTCTACCCGTGCATCTTTGGAAAGGGCTCCGAGGCTGGTCTTTTTGCCGTCAATCTCAAGGGATAACCGATACATCTGACCGGTTTTGTTCTGGTTCATGTCCGAAATGGAAGCGATAAAAACGGTTCCCCGGGGGATGTCCCCAAACAAATAGGAACCCCTAAGCCCTGGGACCCGCGTGCCCGAATAGGCGTAGCCGCCGGAAACCGCATTCCCTTCATCGTGATCGTATTGCAAAGCCGGATTAATAAAAGTAGCATTCGATTCATCTACCGGATATACCAGTTCCGAATTGGCATGGACATCAAACAAAAAGGTGCCTTCCCGACTGGGCCAACCGTAATCGCCCCCCTTTTGCCCGATATTTACCTCCTCAATGCTGTGCTGTCCGATGTTGCTTATGAACATAAAGCCGGAACCGCCGGTATCCCAGGTAATGCGATGTGGGTTTCGGAATCCCCGGCACCAGATTTCGCCAACCGTGTTGGGATTGGCTACAAAAGGATTGTCTTCGGGAATCCCATACCGGCCATTCTTGCTGTTGGTACCTGCAGGGTCAATGCGCAGTACGCTTCCCCAAATCTGACCCAAATTGTCGCAAAGTTCAGGATAGCCTCCGAGTGCAGCACCTCCGTCTCCTATTCCCAAATACAATTTGCCGTAATCCGAATCGCCAGGCTTGGCCAACGGATTAAAGGTGATTTCCTGAAAGCCGTGTACGTGGGTTACCATATCCGCACGCAGGAGTTCCCGTTTCTTGCCCAAAAATTCAGAATTTTTGGGGTTTTCGGTTTGCCATTCGGTAAGGACCCATTGCAATGCGGCCGTAATGGTATCCGGAAGGGCAAAAGTTGCGGCAGCACTTTTGGCAGGTTCGGTATGGGTGGTGTAGAGCAGACCGTTTTGGTCGAAATCGGGATGAAAGGCAAAACTACCGAATCCGGAGCCGTAACCCGGAACGTCTATAAAATTCGGAAATTTAGCCTTTACATCCAGATAAGCCCGAGGCCTACCATCCCAAATTTCATACAAGGTTCCCCTTTGATCTGCTACAAAGGTGCTTCCCGATTTGATGCTCTTTTGGCCGTACAGTTTGTTGATCCGGGCCAATAGCGGAGTTTCTGAACTTGCCGGCAGGGTAAGCCAGGTTTCCAGTTTGAGTAGCTTATCCGATTCCGGTATGGATTCCGGTATGGGATTTACAATGCCACCGGTTCGTCCTGAGGTATTCTTCTTTTCGGCCTCCGAAAATTGGTGTATAAAAGCCAGCAAATGTTCCATGTCCTGGCCTTCCAGTTTTTCAAAAGCCGGCATGTACAATTTGTATCGATTGAATAAATCGACAGCTCGGGAATCCCCGGCTTTAATTACTTCGGTAGGATTTTTGATGAATTGAATGAGCCAGGCCTTGGAAACCTGATGGGTTACTCCACTCAAGGCCGGGCCAATCTCCGCATTTACAAAGTTGTGACAGCTTGCACAATTGCGATTAAAGAGTTCCATGCCGTGCTGAATGGAAAGTTCATCCCAAGCATAGGTCGATGCTGAATTTGAGTCAATTTGGTCTCCTGAGTTATTTTCAGATTTACATGAATTGAAAATCAAAAAAGGTCCAAAAATTAAAAGAACATACCTAAAAAGATTTCGCAGGATTGTTTTCATGTGTTGGTTTATAGTAAGGCAGACCGATGATTAAAGATAAACTTTTGCCTGAATTTTTTACAAGACCTTACAGGTCTGCTTTTCGGAGAATAAATTGTACCTTCCTATCACCAACCAAAACCCGCTTTAATCATGCGAAAAATTACCCTGCTAATGGGTGTGCTGTTATCCTTTCAAGTCACAGCCCAAATTTCAATAGAAAAACTATGGGTCGAAAATTTAACGTCACCCATGGGAATAACCTCCCAACAACCTCGCCTAACCTGGTCTGCGGCTTCAACCGCCAGGGAAGTAAAGCAAACGGCCTACCAAATTCAAGTAGCTGAATCCGTAGCAGCCTTATCCGGCGGCACCTCCTTGATTTGGGACAGTGGAAAGGTCGCTTCCGAGCAATCTGTGCATGTGCCCTATACCGGGTCGGGGCTTAAATCGGGAGTAATGTACTTTTGGCGTGTTCGTGTCTGGGATCAAAATGATAGGCGTTCATCCTGGAAATCAGGAAGTTGGCAAATGGGTCTATTACAACCGGAAACCGAGTTTGTGGCTAAATGGATTGGTCCCCTGCATGAGCTCGATACCCTGAACAGGCCCAGTCCCTATTTGCGTAAAGAATTTAAGCTTTCCAAACCGGTGTTAAGGGCAACGGCATACATCACGGCTCACGGAATGTATGAGGCGCGCATTAATGGAAAACGAGTTGGAGATGCCTACCTTACTCCAGGGTGGACCAGTTACAACACCCGTTTGCAGTATCAGCAGTACGATGTTACGGAATTATTACAAGAAGGTTCCAATGCAGTGGGGGCCATGCTTGGCAGTGGCTGGTACCGAGATTATCTGGCTTGGGCAGACAGCAGGGATCATTATGGCAAAGATATTGCCTTATTGCTGCAATTAGACATTACTTATACCGATGGGAGTGTGGAACAATTGGTTTCGGATGGGACCTGGAAAACACAGATAGGTGGGATTTTGAATGCTGAAATCTACGATGGGGAGACCTACGATACTACACGTGAACTACCGGGTTGGGACTTACCCGGTTACGATGATTCTGAATGGAATGCTGTGGCGGAACAGGATTACAACAAATCTAATCTGATTCCCACCGAGAATGAGCTGGTACGTGCGCACGAGGTTTTTATTCCAATTGAAATCCTTACTACCCCCGAAGGAGACACAGTTGTGGATTTTGGACAGAATTTGGTCGGTTGGGTACAGCTCAATGTTGGCGGAGCAAAGGGTCAGAAAGTAACCCTCCAACACGCCGAGGTACTCACCAAAGAAGGAAATTTCTATACGGAGAACCTGCGGGCAGCAGACCAGAAGGCTACCTACGTTTTGGATGGTTCAGATTTACAGGTACTAACGCCACATTTTACTTTTTATGGGTTTCGGTATGTTAAAGTGGAAGGTATTATGCCAACCAAAGACAATATGACGGCCATTACCTTGTATTCCGATATGGAGTCCACAGGTAGTTTTGTTTCTTCCAACCCCTTACTCAATCAATTGCAACATAACATTCAATGGGGGCAGCGCGGAAATTTTGTGGATGTCCCTACAGATTGCCCACAACGTGATGAACGCTTGGGTTGGACCGGCGATGCGCAAGCCTTTTTCAGGACAGCAGCTTACAATCGCAATGTAAATGCGTTCTTCTCTAAATGGTTAAAGGATCTGGCAGCCGATCAGCTAGAAACCGGTGCGGTGCCTTTTGTAATCCCGAATGTGCTCGGGGCAAATGCTGCAGCCAGCGCCGGATGGGCCGATGTGGCTACCATAATTCCTTGGGAAAGTTATTTATTATTCGGTGATCGTGAATTGTTGGAAACCCAATATCCCAGTATGAAATCCTGGGTTTCTTATATGCAGGCAGCAAGTACTGACAATTTATGGAATACTGGGTTTCATTTTGGGGATTGGTTGTTTTACCGCCCGCACGACGACAACGACGGTCGCTCCGCGGTTACCGATAAATATCTTATTGCACAATGCTTTTATGCCTATTCCACTCAATTGCTAATAAACGCTGCAAAAGCTCTAGGTAAAACAGATGAAGCGGCAACATACGAGTCTCTTCTTGCCGATATTAAAGCGGCCTTTCAACGCGAATACATTACGCCTTCGGGCCGGTTGGTGTCGAGTACACAAACAGCATATGTGCTTGCCTTGCATTTTGACATGTTGCCGGAAGCCCTTCGGGCGCAGGCGGCAGAGCGATTGGTGGAAAACATTAAGAGTTATGCATATCATCTAACTACCGGATTTTTAGGAACGCCTTATTTATCGCATGTGCTTAGCCGCTTTGGGTATGATGAGGTTGCCTATCGCCTGCTTATGCAAGAGAGCTATCCCTCCTGGTTGTACCCGGTTACCCAAGGGGCTACAACTATATGGGAGCGCTGGGATGGAATTAAGCCCGACGGCAGTTTTCAGGTGCCTTCCATGAATTCTTATAACCACTATGCCTATGGTGCTATTGGGGATTGGATGTATCAACATATCGCCGGAATTCAGGCTCTGGAGTCGGGTCCCGGATATAGGCATTTTCGAATTAAACCCGTTCCCGGAGGAAAGCTTCAACATGCTGCCGGTAAATTGGACACGTATTACGGTGAGATATTGAGTTCTTGGAAATTTGAAGGTGAAAAATTTATGCTAGAAGTGCATGTTCCGGTAAATACCACTGCAGAGGTAATTCTTCCCTTTGGGGAATTTGAATCCATTCTGGAAGGGAAAAAATCTTTGGATAAAGCAAAAGGAATTCAGAAAATGGAATCTCCAGACCGCAAGGTTTGGCTGCAATTGGGTTCTGGTAACTATAATTTTGAGATTCCGGTTCCACAAAATCAACTACCAGGGGCTCCTGTATTTGAGGGGACCTATCAATTTTCAGGCAGCTTTTCCTTTCAAATGGAGGTTCAGCAATTAGAAGACGGGAACCTGTCGCTTTCTGCCATGGGAAATTCAGGTGAATACGCTCCATCGGATTCCGACCCATTGCAATTTGAGCTGTTGTCTGGAGCGAAAAATATTGTGCGCTTTGAAACCAATGCCGATGGTGCTATTGTGGGTTTACATTTGAGTTACGACGGGGAGAACCTAAGTGGTCAGAAGTTATAATTTGCTTTAAAAGCAACTAAATAGTCTGCTACTATGCAACAAATTAAAAGTATTGCATTCGTAATTATTTTATTGGCCCTTGTGGGCTTAGCTTGTTCAGAACGAGCAGAATCCGAGGATGCAACTCCAGATATAAAGATACTCAGATCGGAATTTGAAAGTCCCCCCCAAGCTGCTAAACCACGGGTCTGGTGGCATTGGATGAATGGAAATATCACCCAAGAGGGCATAACCAAAGATTTGGAATGGATGGAGCAAACCGGGATAGGAGGGTTTCAGAATTTTGATGCAAATTTATTCACTCCGGTTGTAGTAGATGAAAAGCTGGTCTTTATGACTCCAAAATGGAAAGATGCTTTTAAGCACACTACAGATCTTGCTGCTCAAAAGGGCTTGGAGATGGCAATTGCGGGATCTCCCGGATGGAGTGTTACCGGTGGACCTTGGGTGGCGCCCCAAGACGCAATGAAAAAATATGTTTGGTCAGAATTAAAGCTTACGGGCGGGACCACATTTTCGGGTAAAATTCCGATACCCAATACGCAAACTGGAAGCTTTCAAAACGTACCCGAAGATGGAGGAATTGAAATGAGTGGGGAGCATAATGCACTGCCAGTATACTATAAAGATGCGGCGGTTTTTGCCGTAAAACTCCCAGATGCTGCAACGGGGTTAAAGGAATTGAATCCAACAGTGACTTCAAGCGGAGGTCATTTTTCACTGGATCAACTAACAGACGGAGATTTGCATACGGCAGTTGATTTACCACCTGGAGTTGTAGGGGAAGAGATTTGGATTCAATACAGTTTTAATCAACCCCAAACGTTCCGAAGCTATTCCGTGGTGGGTGCAAATCATAATAGTCTGGAACAGTTCCGGGGAAGTCCCAACAATAGGAGACTCTACGTGAGTGACGACGGTACCCATTACACAAAAGTTGCAGATATACCAGGAACATTGGTGCCTCAAATAACGGGAAGTTTTCCAGCAACTACTGGGCGATTCTGGAGATTTGCCTACGAGACACTTCCTCCTGCTCCCTCGGGTATTGAAGCCATGTTTGGTGCAGCAGCACCGAGAAAGCCCGATGGGGTTCCTGTGGCCGAATTTAATCTCTATCAAACAGATCGCATTGATCGCTTCGAAGATAAGGCTGGTTTTAGTGCCTGGAGGGAAGGAACACCCAATTACTTGGGAACGGTAGAACAACCTTTGGCCATAAATGAAATTATAGACCTCACAGACCGTGTAAAGGAAGATGGAAGTTTAACCTGGGATGTGCCTAGTGGTAAATGGGAACTCATTCGTTTGGGGTATTCTTTAACGGGACGTCAAAATCATCCCGCATCGCCAGAGGCCACGGGCCTAGAAGTAGATAAACTAGATTCAGCAGCGGTAAAACGATATATTAACCACTATCTGGATTTGTATCAAGACGCTTCAGGTCAACGCCTTGGCGAGCAAGGACTTGGTTATATTATACTGGATAGTTATGAAGCCGGTCATATGAATTGGACGGGGGATATGCGAAAGCAATTCGAATCCCGTCGGGGCTATTCTATGCTTCCATGGTTGCCCGTGTTAACCGGTCGAGTGGTTCAGAGTCGTGAGGCATCTGAGCAATTTCTTTGGGATTTTAGAAAAACAATTGGCGAGCTTATTTCCGATAATCATTACGATGTTATTGGAGCTGAATTGAAAAAACGGGGCATGAGACGTTATACAGAATCCCACGAGGGTGGGCGCATTTATCTTGCGGACGGTATGGACGTAAAGCGGCGTGCCGACATTCCAATGTCTGCCATGTGGACCCCAGGCAGTTTGGCAGGCGGAGGCAACGAGGAGGTACGCAGTGAAGGAGATATTCGGGAATCTGCCTCTGTGTCTAATATTTTTGGTAAGCCTTATGTGGCTGCGGAATCCATGACAGCCATTCAAAATGCATTTTCATGGCATCCCGGAAAATTGAAGCGCACTGCAGACATGGAATTGGCTTCTGGATTAAATCGTTTTGTGATTCATACCTCTGTGCACCAACCCTTAGACAATAAAATGCCTGGATTTTCCCTTGGACCCTTTGGACAATATTTTACGCGTCAGGAAACTTGGTCCGGGGCCGGTGCTCAAGCCTGGGTGTCATATTTGTCGCGTAGTTCACACATGATGCAACAAGGAAAAAATATTGCAGATGTTTTATACCTCTACGGGGAGAATTATAACGTTACACAAATAACCCAAGATCATCTGCCCGAAATTGGCAAAGGCTTTGAATTTGATTTTGTAAGTGCAACTATATTAAAAGAGGCCATTACCGCAGCAGACGGCAAATTACATTCAACAGGAGGGGCCAAGTATGAATTGCTGCAAATGGATTCCAGTACTTCGACCTTGACGCTTTCCACATTGCAAAAAATAAAAGAATTTGCAGATGCAGGTGTGCTCATAAAGGGGAACAAACCCATGAGTTCGCCTAGCCTATCAGATGATGCAGTAACTTTTAAAAAGCTCGCAGATGCCATTTGGTCCCTCCCCAATGTAGGACCTGAAATTTCGTTGGAAGTGCCTTCTGATTTTACCTATTCCGGAACCGAAAATACTATATTATACAGGCATCGCCAGGCTGGAGATCTTGATATTTACTGGGTAAATAACCGATCCGAAAATCCGGCAACAGCCAAACTGAGTTTTCGGGTAACCGGCAAACGTCCAGAACTCTGGGATCCCATAACTGGAACTACCCGGGCCGTAACCTATGAGATAGTAAAAGATCGTACCGAGGTACAAGTAGATTTATCGGAATGGGATGCATTTTTTATTGTTTTTGGTGAAAAGGCTACTGAAAAAAGGTTTACCCTACCTAGGGTTATAAAATCTCAACCTACTCTTTTAACTGGACCTTGGGAGCTAAAATTTCAAGCAGAACGTGGTGGGCCGGAAGCACTTGAATTATCTCAGCTAATGTCTTGGTCTGAGCATCCGGATTCCGGTGTACGCCACTTTTCAGGCACAGTTACTTACCTAAAATCTTTTGATTTGATGGAAGTTGACACCTCGAAGCATTTTTTCTTGGATTTGGGTGAGGTACATGATTTGGCAGAGGTATTGGTGAACGGGAAATCCCTGGGGGTAATTTGGAAACCTCCATTCCGGATAGACATGAGTAGAGCGGTACAACCCGGAACAAATCAACTCGAAATTCGGGTAACCAACACATGGGTAAACCGACTAATAGGAGATGCACACCCCGAGGTAACCAATAAAATAACCTTTACTACCATGCCATTTTATAGGGAGACCGATTCCTTACTTCCTGCAGGATTGTTTGGTCCGGTGCAAATAATTCAACAGGCAGCTCAATAATTAATAGTTTAGATGTTTACTATTTCAAAATAAGAATCTTAAAGGATTTTATAATGAGATGTTGCACTCCAGGTTTTGGAGGCCGCTATAAAACAGACGTCAAAACTTAAACAATAAAAGAATGCAATGTTATAATCTGTTAAATTTTTAAAAGGTAAACAACTTAATTTTAATTTAAGGGTGAATTTGTATTTCAAATTCCAAACAACATCCATTATTTTGTTACTCCCATCATCGGTCTAACCGGTGAGGTTAGCTCTCTTAAAGGCCTCTAAAAGGGCCTTTTTTTGGTTTTTCAAAGGCCGTTCCTTCATTATTAAATAAGTTGGGCTATCTTTAATAATCATGTATCGTAAGGCAATCTTTTCCATTGGTATACTTTTTAGTTTCCTATGTCACTGTCAGGAGCACCAAGGCTATATACAGCACATTTCAGGGAGTACACTTCAAATTCATATGGTGTCTATTCCTGAGGGGGCATTTATAATGGGTAGTTCCGCCACCGACGCAAATGCCCGGTTAGACGAACAACCAAAACGCAAGGTACAGATAGATGCATTTTGGATGTCCGATTCAGAAATCACCTGGGCATTGTATAAACTTTATTTGAATCGTACCGATCAGGATATAAATCAAAAAGGGGGGCCTAGAGGGAACACCGTATCCTTGAATCCAGATGCCATTTCTGGGGCCACCATTCCTTATGTAGATATGAGTTTGGGGATGGGTACAGACCCCAATTATCCGGTAGTGAATGTAACACGAAGGGCGGCTTCACAATTTTGTAAGTGGTTGTCTGCTAAAACTGGACATTTTTACCGTTTACCCACAGAGGCCGAATGGGAATACGCTTCACGTGCAGGCCGTACTACACCTTATTTTTTTGAATCAGCAACGGGCCAACTTACAGATTATGCATGGTTTGCAGAAAACAGCACAGACAGGTATCATGGTGTTAAGTTGAAACTGCCCAACCCGTGGGGATTATACGACATATTGGGAAATGTAGCTGAATGGACCTTAGATAGCTATAATCCCGAGGGGTACAACGCAGAAAATGTAGAATTTGTTCCGGCTACAAAGGAATATCCGGGAGTATTGCGAGGTGGCCATTTTAAATCCAAGGCTTTGGATTTGCGATCGGCATCCCGATTGTCTTCCAGTCCAATCTGGAAACAAAGAGATCCCCAGTTCCCCAGGAGTAAATGGTGGTTTACAGATGCGCCATTTGCCGGTTTTAGGATTGTTCGACCGGTACAGGCGCCTTCTCCGGAATTATTTGAATTGTATTGGAATACCCCGTAAATATAAAACTAACCCTTTAAACCGAAATTTTCATGAAATCCAATGCCAAAATTGAAGCCTCTAGACGAAACTTTATTCGGAACTCTAGTATGGCAGCTACTACCTTAATATTACCTTCGATGGATTTGGGGGCAATGCCTTCACTTTTTAAAGATAAAAAATTAAAACTCGCCTTAATTGGGTGCGGCGGTCGTGGTACAGGTGCAGCAAACCAAGCACTAGAAGCCGATCCCGAGGTGGAATTGATTGCTATGGCCGATTTGTTCGAGGATCGCTTGAGTTCCAGTTATTCCAGTCTTATGGAAAAATACGAGGCCACTGGAAAAATGAATGTGCCAGACACCAACAAGTTTGTAGGCTTTGATGGCTTTAAAAAAGCCATTGATTTGGCAGATGTAGTCATTTTAACTACACCTCCAGGATTCCGGCCCTATCATTTTGAATACGCCGTTCAAAAAGGAAAACATGTGTTTATGGAAAAGCCATTGGCTACCGATGCACCTGGGATTCGCAAAGTACTGGAAGTGGCCCGTTTGGCAGATGAAAAAGGGTTGAATGTTGTAGTTGGCCTGCAGCGTAGGTATCAGGACAATTATCTAAGAACACTAGAACAACTCAGAGCAGGTGCTATCGGAAAGATTCGTTCGGGTCAGGTTTATTGGAATAGCGATGGGGTTTGGGTGCGCCCTAGACAAGCCTCAGAGACCGAGTTGCAATATCAGATGCGAAACTGGTACTATTTTAATTGGGTCTGTGGAGATCATATTTTAGAGCAACACATTCACAATATAGATGTAGCGAATTGGTTTATAGGGTCACATCCCGTATCAGCCCAAGGAATGGGGGGCAGACAAGTTCGCACGGGACCAGATCACGGTGAAATTTTTGACCATCATTTTGTGGAATTTACCTATGCAGACGGTGCCGTGGTTGCAAGTCAGTGTAGGCATCAACCTGGAACTATGAGTCGGGTTGGGGAGCAGTTTCAGGGTACAGCAGGAACCGTAGAGACCAATGACGCGGGGGTAGCCCGGATTTTGGATTTAGAAGGTAATATTACTTCTACAATAAGTAATCCAGAGGGACATAATCCCTATCAAGAAGAGCACAATAGATTGTTTGCTTCCATTCGAGCCGGGGAACAAATTAATAATGCTGTTTATGGAGCTCATAGCACTTTAACCGCAATTATGGGCCGCATGGCTACGTATAGCGGACAGGTAATTACCTGGGAGCAAGCGCTCAACTCCAATTTACGACTTATGCCAACTGCGTTGGATTGGGATTCTGTTCCGCCAAGTAGGCCCGATGACCAAGGAAGATATGTAATTCCAACCCCAGGTATTACCCAGGCATATTAATGTTTAATCTGGATGCTATTGCTGCCAGATTTTAAAGGATACGATTGCCCTTCCCAATCCAGGTTTCCTGTAAGGCCCTCGGGAAGGGTTATCTTTCCTATTAGTTCTTCATCCTTTTGTTGTTCTATTTTTAGAGTCAAATCCCCAAGTGCATGTGGAATTTTGGCTTCAATTTGTTTTAATGCGTTTAGATTGGGTGCGATTCTAACGGTTTGGAATCCGGGTGAGTCTGGTCGGACCCCACAAACTAAGGACAGAAAGTGATAGAGTGGGGAAGCACTCCAGGCATGACAATCCGACCTTGTAGGATCCGGCTCCTCCGCAAATGTAGTAAGACCCAGGTCTAGCATTTCTTGCCAGGGCCCAAGACCTTCCAGATAGGTGTTCGCCATTCCTGATTTTGCAAGTGCTTCGGTCCTGTAAAAAGAAAAATAATACGTGGTCTCAGCAACAGAATCTTGAGAAAGTAGTCGCTCCATTAATGCTTTTTGATCTTCGATCGGGGCCGTATCGGTTAAGATCGCCAACGCGTTGGTATGCTGGCTGAAATAGGTTTTTTCCGGTGTATCTGCAAATAATTGTCTTTCAGTATCCCAACTTTGTACTCGTGCTGCATTTTGTATGCTTGCTACACGATTTTGAAATCGCTTGGCCTGTTCGGGATATCCAAAAGAACTCAGCAGTGCAATGGCTTTTTGCAGTGTGTAAACGTATTGAAGACTAATAAGTGTGGAATGTGAATCCCGAACCCCGGGCGGTACTCCAGATTGCCAGCCGTCTTCCTCTACCCAGTCTACAAAGTTCCAATATTCCATTTTACCCAAGAGTCCGCTATTGTCTATGTGCCTGTCGTACCATTCCAAGACACTTAAAATTTCTGGAACCAGGGCCTTTACGGTTTCAGAATCCGGAGTTAACATCCAATAGTCATGAATCATGGTAATCCAAACCAAAGAAAATGTGGGGATAATTTGGGGGTCGTAACTGGGATACCTGCTCTGAGTTAGTCCAAAGGGCAATTTTGAATCGCGATACGAGAGCAGTGCATTCTTAAATAATCGGGTATCGCCTGAAACATAGGTGGAAATTAGGCATTGAATTCGGGTGTCTCCTGCGTATTGTAATTGTTCATAATACGGGCAATCAAAATAGTTCTCTCCAGCACACAAACGTTGGGTGCGCCATCCTACCTCCCAAATAGGTGTTAGGTCTGCTCTGTCTGAGGCGAAAGTTGCACGTTCCTCCAAGGGATATCCTGTAAACCTTGAGGTAAAATCATGTAGGGTTAATGGGGCATCGGCCGTGGTTATTTTGAGCTCCACATATCTGAATGTTCGCCACCAAAGGCTTTCGAAGATACGGTTTGCACCGCCATCGGGATGAATCAAATCCCGCCCACCAATCATTAATTTACCAGCGGTTTCGTTGCGGTTGTATTTGTTGCCGTCGGAGGCAAATAGGCTTTCTGCATAAGTAATTAGTATCTCACTTCCTTTACCTCCCGAAAATTGAAGTTCTGGAAATGCATTTGTGAGATGTCCTTGATCCAATAAAAGGGTTAAGGAACTGTTTTTGGGTATGTCAATGGAATGATTTCCAGAAAGAAAACCAGTAATATGCGCAATTCCAGATTGTTCGCGAATCGCGGCAAACCGCTGTTGACTTTCTTCCATTAAAGGAATGGTACGCGGCACCAGAACATGAGCGGCGAGATTTCCAAAGCGCTCCAGGCTTAGCGTAGGACGACCTGTTTCTCCTTCTCTTGGAACTACAAAGGCGGCAGGGGTTTCGTTTGAATTCATCCAATTTACGGGATGCCGATCCATCCAAATTTCTTCGCCAGGTCCTACTACATAGTAGGCGTTCAAATTTGTGGTTAATGGGCTGTAGGCAAAATCTCGGGTTACGCGCCAACTTTGGTCGGTGTTTACAACCTCCTCATTGTCTGTGTTGCCCTGAACAATTAGCCCTGTTTTAATGGCATGTTGGGCCACAGGTCTATTTACTCCGAAATTCCAAACCGTGGCAGCTAGCGTATTTTTTCCGGTTTTCAGATAAGGTGCCAAATCCAAACTTTCATATCTCCAGTTGAGCTGATCCCCACGCGCCGGTCCAAAGGTTATGTATGTGCCGTTGACATATAATTTATAGCGGTTGTCGGCCGATATGTGAACAACAAAACGCTCAGGAACAACATCTAATGCTATTTCCTTTTTAAAATGAAATATTCCAAAATCGGTGCCATTATCTTCTGGATGGCTAATCCACTTGGCATTCCAATTTTGGAGACGTTCCGGATGTATTAAATCCAAATTTTGGGATAAACCCAAATTTACCTTTAATAATATGCAGATTAAGGTTAAAATGCGGAATTGGTTTTTCATAAACGGTACAATGAAGTTGGTTTGGAAAACAGTTAAATTAGGATTTTTGCATTAATTTAAGGGCAATCAACTTTTAAACTTTGAACCATTCTTGTAATTTATGAAAAGTAATAAACTACACCTTCAGATTTTTATTCTTGTTTTTGGATTTGGTTGTTTGGTTTCCTTTGCACAGCAATTGAATTATGGTAATCCCGAAGCTGTAGGCATTTCAAGCGAACGGCTGGCAAGGCTGAGTCAGGCCTTCGATGCATTTGCGCAAAACGGAGATTTACCAGGTGGGGTAATCTTAGTTGCTCGTAAAGATCAGGTGATCTATCTTAAACCATTTGGTTATGCTGAACTTGCAGCTAGAACACCCATGCAACCCAATGCCTTGTTTCGGATTGCGTCACAAACCAAAGCAATTGTAAGTACCGGAATCTTAATTTTACAGGAGCAGGGTAAGCTCAATATTTCGGATCCGCTTTCCAGGTTTATTCCGGAATTTAATAAAACCACCGTAGCCGTGCCGCAGGAAGGCGGAGGATATGAGGTGGTCCCGGCCAATCGCAGTATTACAATCCGTGACCTGCTAACCCATACCTCAGGAATCAGTTATGGGTATGGTCCGGCTTCCGATGCATGGGAAAAGGCGGGTATTCAGGGCTGGTATTTTGCACATCGGGACGAACCCATTTTGGAGACTGTAAAACGCATGGCCGCCTTACCGATGGATGCACAACCCGGCACCCAATTTGTCTATGGGTATTCCACTGATATTCTTGGAGCTGTAATTGAAGTGGCCAGTGGGAAAAGCCTCGAAGTATTCTTGACAGACGAAATCTTTGATCCCTTAGGAATGGAAGATACCCAATTTTATGTGTCTCGAGATAAGTCTTCCCGTTTGTCGACTGTTTATACTCCTCTGGAAGCAGGCGGATTAATAAAAGCGCCCCAAGGTGCGGGAATGGATGCGCAAGGACAATATGTGCAAGGTCCTAGGAAAAGTTTTTCAGGTGGGGCAGGACTTACTTCGAGTGCACAGGATTACTACCGTTTTCTTCAGATGATGGAAAATAAAGGACGGGTACAGGACAAACAGTTGCTGTCTCCAAAAACAGTAGAACTTATGACTGTTAATCATTTGCCTGAAAGTGCTGGTTGGAACCAGGGTGCTGGTTTTGGGCTCGGATTTTCTATTGTAACCGATATGGGAAAGGCAGGAACCTATGGATCCGAAGGCAGCTTTGGTTGGGGGGGAGCCTATCATTCTACCTATTGGGTAGATCCTAAAGAAGAACTGATAGTGGTCTATTTTACCCAGGTAAGACCCAATGCACTGGTTCCTGATCACACCGTTTTAAAAAATTTAATTTACCAAGCAATCCTTGATTGACCAGCAACCTTAATAGCGTTAAAGAGCTCCTGAATAGTCAAGAAGCTGCTGATTTTATGTTTTTTAACCTTTATTAACAAGGGGTAGTTGTGGATTTCCACAGACTAAATTAATTTTGTCTTGCGAAATGCGTTTGGATTGAATCGATTTGTTTTTTTTACACGCCTTTTTTTTCTGGGTTTTGGTATTAGTGCCAATGCCCTAGTAGGAAATGTTTCGTTTGATTCAATTGTTTCCGGGCTTGATACGGATTCCCAGCTCAACGTATCGCATTTCAACTATTTAGATTCTCGTCCAGACACCTTTAGTACTAATTCGGAGTCCTCAGATTGGTTGCCTTATCGAGGATCCCTTTTGCCGGAAACCGAAGAAGAGGAAGCCCGTTCCTTTGGAGAAACATTCGACATCGAAGTCTTAGTAGATGCAAGCGATTCCTCTTTATTTTTTGGTTTACAGCCAACGGTATTACAAGCAGAAATACTTTTCAAATCTGAATCTGATGCTTCAGGATTTCCTTTGAGTGGTTGTTCCAGGCTTGTTCTATTTCAGATCTTTAGAATCTAATTCCATATTACTTCTGTTACTGCGCCTAATTTGCTGGTTTGTGCAGTACTTGCTCTCAGGATTTTTTCCTGAATAGCTCATTTTCAATATGTTGCTATTGATTTTTTTACCAGCCTTATTCTAACCAATATTTATTTAAAAATTTTTAAAATGAGGAAGATAATTCCATTCCTTACCGGTGCGCTTGTATTGCTGATTGCAAGCTGTAAATCGGAAGCCAAAGAAAAAATTGAAACTGTAAAATTCAAGGTAACCAGTCCGGTGTATCGGGATACTGCCATCACCAAGGATTATGTGTCGCAAATTCATTCCATTCGTAATATAGAATTACGAGCGTTAGAGAAAGGGTACCTCAAGGCCATATACGTAGACGAAGGGCAGTTTGTAAAAAAGGGACAACAAATGTTCCATATTATGCCAAATATCTACGAAGCAGACCTTCAAAAGGCACAAGCCGAAGCACGAGTTGCAGATATCGAATACCGCAATACC
>JBJOHX010000046.1:0-16077 GCA_046047415.1 Bacteroidota bacterium | reverse complement strand
ATTGCAGCAATATACATTAAATTCGGGGTAAATGAAAATATTCTATAAACTTTAGTGAACTTTTTAGTTATGAGATAATTTACTTTGAAGTGTAGAAAATATACTATATATTGTCAGCATAATTTAACCTCTATACAGAGAAACTAAACCACACAGCCATG
The DNA here is from genome assembly GCA_046047415.1 of Bacteroidota bacterium. GTDB lineage: Bacteria > Bacteroidota > Bacteroidia > Flavobacteriales > Flavobacteriaceae > Robiginitalea. The sequence goes on along the minus strand of JBJOHX010000046.1, from coordinate 15,916 downwards.
AAGAGTATTAAACACATCGAAAAACTAAAGCGGATGCACAATTTAATTTGTCAAGAATGCACCGGTTCTCCGTCTGAATTGGCAGACCGATTAACTATAAGTGACAGGACCGTTTACTATCTCTTAGAACAATTGCGAGATTACGAAGCCCAAATTGGTTATGATCGGGGACGAAAGACCTATTTTTACAAGGAAGATTTCGTTCTAGAAGTTAATTTTTCCATTTGTATCGGGAATCAGGACCAAGTAATGGAAATATTAGACGGTAGTTATCTTAGAAATGTATCGGAATAAAAGTCCGTTATTACTTGGGTTCTAACACCGTAAAGGGAAGAATCATTTCTTCTAGTGAAATTCCTCCATGTTGGAAGGTGTTTCTATAGAAATTGACGTAATGATTAAAATTATTCGGATACGCAAAAAATTGGTTGGTTTTAGCGAAAATAAAAGCACTAGACATATAAGGCGCTGGTAATTGCCAAGATTCCGGGGAGTCACAAACCACTACATCCTTTTTACTGTAAGTAAGGCTTTTACCCGTTTTATAGCGAAGGTTCGAACTAATTTCACGATCACCTATAACTTTAACAGCCTGATTTACATTTATTGTACCGTGATCTGTAGTTATTATTAATTGAAATTCATGTTTCTTTGCTTCCTGTATGATTTCTAAGAGCGGAGAATTGTTAAACCAGCTCAATGTTAGCGATCTATAGGCTCGATCGCTCGTTGTTAATGCTTTTATCACCTCCATATCCGTTCGGGCATGAGAAAGTTGATCCACAAAATTGTAGACAACAGCAACGAAATCTGCACAATTTCCAGACTTGAGGTTTTGAATAAATTGCTTGGCCTGTTTGTCTGTATTAATTTTAAAATAATCGTGAGAAGTTATTATGTTTAGCCTATTTAACTGCAGTGCTAAAAGTTCAGGCTCAAAAAGATTTTTGCCCGTTTGTTCATGATCATTTATCCAATATTCTGAATGCTGATTAACAATCCCCAATGGCGTTAATCCGGCGAATATCGCATTCCTAGCGTATTGTGTTGTGGTGGGTAAAATGCTTACAAAAGAGGTTTCAAATGTCTTTCTGTAGTGTGTTGTAATGCTTTCTTCTATGGTTAGCCATTGATCCAACCTTAAATTATCGATAAGGAGAAACAACGTTTTTTTTTCTTGAATTCTTGGAGCTATTAATTCCTTAAATACTTTATGCGAAAGTATTGGAGCCTCTGATTTACTTAGCCATTTCGCATAATTTTTTTCAATATACCTAGAGAAGAGTAAATTAGCTTCTGCCTTCTGGGCTTCTAAAACTTCCATGAGGCTTAGATCTTCTAAATTCTCGAGTTGTAATTCCCAATAAAGAATATTTCGGTACAGTGAAATCCAGGATTCGATCGAATTTGCCTGAGTCAGATCCATTGCTATTTTTCTAAATTCTTGTTGATAGGAACTCGTGGTTTTTTCTGAAACAATTCGGGAATGGTCTAAGTTTTTTTTAAGGGAGAGTAAAATTTGATTTGGATTTACCGGCTTAATAAGGTAATCGGCAATTTTTGAGCCTATTGCCTCCTCCATAATGGATTCTTCTTCATTTCTGGTAATCATTATTACAGGAATTGCACTGTATTTTTTACTGATTTCCATTAATGTTTCCAAGCCGGACAAACCAGGCATGTTTTCGTCTAATAGTACAATGTCAAAATGGTTCTCGGTCAAAAGATTTAAGGCGTCTCTCCCGCTAACACAGGTTGTAACCTTATAATTTCGACCTTCTAGAAATAGAATATGTGATTTGAGCTGGTCAATCTCGTCATCTATCCATAAAACGGAAAACTTCTTCATTAATTCTAGAGGATTGAAAACTGTAAAAACCTACTAATCTCATCACTAATCGCTACTTTTAGACGCATAAATAGATTAAGATTTGAATTCACCCGACAAACTCAATTTATTGAATGATCCAATTTACGGTTTTATACGAATACCTAAAGGAATTGTATTTGATCTGATTGCACATCCTTATTTTCAAAGGCTGCGTAGAATATCCCAGATGGGTTTGAGCTATTTAGTCTATCCGGGAGCGCATCACACTCGGTTTCATCATGCATTGGGGGCAATGCATTTAATGCAAGAGGCCATCGCATTATTACGTGAAAAAAACCTGGAAATTACCCAAGAGGAAGAACAAGGGCTGCTCATTGCCATACTTTTACACGATATCGGACATGGTCCATTTTCTCATGCTTTGGAAAATGAACTCATTATTGGTGTTTCGCACGAACGTATTTCTACCTATATCATGGAATTCTTGAATCGGGAATTCCATGGTAAACTCAATCTAGCGCTAGAAATTTTTAAGGGAACCTATCACAAAACCTTTTTAAATCATTTGGTTTCTAGCCAATTAGACGTTGATCGATTGGATTATTTGAAACGTGATAGTTTTTATACCGGTGTTGCCGAAGGAAATATCAATTCTGAAAGGTTAATCACTATGCTATCTGTTCACGAAAACCGATTGGCAATTGAAGAAAAAGGGATTTATTCGGTCGAAAAATTTTTAATGGCAAGACGGTTTATGTATTGGCAAGTTTACCTGCATAAAACCAGCCTAGCTGCAGAGGCTTTATTGGTTAGAATAATCCGACGTGCCAGACAATTAAACGCAGGTTCAACGGTGGTTTTAGACAATCCAAATTTGCGATACTTTTTATTCGATCGAAAGGAAAAGGAGCCTTTCAATTCTAGGGATCTCGAGCATTTTATGAAGATTGACGACGTAGATGTTTTGGCAGCACTCAAGAGTTGGGCAAGCAGCGCAGATGCAGTTTTGTCGCTAATGAGTGAAATGATACTTTACCGCAAATTACCTGCTCTAAAATTTAGTGAAACCCCAATTACGAAAAAGCAATTAGAAGATAAACGGAAAAAAATCAAGGCGCAATTGGACCTGAGCGATGAGGCGTGTGAGCTCCTCGTTTTTTCTGGTGAGATTTCAAGTAGGGTATATAATCATAAACATCAAAACATTTTAATTTTAACGCGAAAAGGGAAATTAAAAGAATTGGCAACCCAATCCGAACAATTAAATTCAGGAGTCTTTGCCGGCCCGGAGGTAAAATACTTTATCTGTAGTCCTAAGAAAGGGATATATTAATTTTTCTTACTTTTGTCCCACTAAAAACTCAAAGCTCAACGTATCCTTGGAATTTACGGCCAGTCAGATTGCGGCTATACTGGATGGTGAGGTTGTAGGCAACCCCGAAATTTCAGTATTTAAGCTAGCCAAAATTGAAGAAGGTATTGCTGGTTCACTTACCTTTCTAGCAAATCCAAAATACACTCCTTTTGTTTACAGTACCAAAGCTTCGATAATTGTTGTAAATCGCGACTTTAGACCTGAAAATCAAGGGCATCCAACCTTAATTAAGGTAGATGATGCCTACAAATCCTTCTCTAAATTACTCGAATACTACAATCAGGTCAAAATGAATAAAACCGGAATTGAATCTCCGGTATTTATAGCCGAAAATGCCAATTATGGTACCAATCTTTATTTAGGTGCTTTTGCCTATCTAGGAAATAATGTAAAGATTGGAAATGAAGTTAAAATTTATCCCAATGTGTATGTAGGGGATAATGTTCAAATTGGAGATAATACAGTGCTTTTTTCCGGCTCAAAAATTTATTCCGAAACCGTTATCGGTAAGAATTGTGTCATTCACAGTGGTGCAATTATTGGAGCCGATGGATTTGGTTTTGCCCCAAATGAGAACGGAGAATATTCCAAAGTGCCTCAAACAGGTAATGTGATTTTAGAAGATTTTGTAGAAATTGGTGCCGGAACGACTATAGATAGGGCCACACTTGGGTCTACAATTTTAAGACGCGGAGTAAAATTAGACAACCAGATTCAAATTGCTCACAATGTTGAGATTGGAGAACATACAGTAATTGCCGCACAAACCGGAATAGCAGGCTCAACAAAAATTGGAAAGCATTGCATGATCGGTGGTCAGGTTGGAATCGTGGGGCATGTTACCATAGGCGATCGTGTGAAAATTCAAGCACAATCTGGGATTATCCGGAATGTAAAGAACGATGAGGTACTTCAAGGTTCACCTGCATTGCAATATGGGGACTACAATAAGTCTTATGTACATTTCAAAAACTTACCCAAGATAGTTTCCAAAATTGAAAATCTTGAAAAACAAATAGGCGATTAATAATAATGGCTAAGCAAAGAACAATATCTAATTCCGTCACCTTAACAGGGGTTGGATTGCACACTGGTGCAAACGTTACCATGAATTTTTTACCTGCTCCTGAAAATCACGGGTATGCTTTTAAAAGGATTGATTTGCCAGACACTCCTATTATTGAGGCAGATGCAAGTTATGTGGTAAACACCCAAAGAGGTACAAATCTTGAAAAAGATGGCATAAAGGTTCAGACCACAGAACATGTTTTGGCCGCTCTTGTAGGATTGGAAATAGACAATGTCCTAATTGAATTAAATGCTTCTGAACCGCCCATAATGGATGGTTCTTCTAAGTTTTTTGTAGAAGCCCTTGAAGGCGCCGAAATAGTAGAGCAAGAAGCGGAGCGTGAAATATATGAAATTACCGATGTAATATCATTTAAAGATGAGGCTTCTGGGAGTGAAATAACCATAATTCCTTCGGAAGACTATCAGATTACTACGATGGTAGATTTTGGTACTAAAGTATTGGGGACCCAAAACGCTACTCTTGAACAGCTTTCTGATTTTAAAACTGAAATAGCAAATTGCAGAACTTTTAGCTTTTTACACGAACTTGAAACCTTACTCGACAACGGTTTAATTAAGGGTGGAGACCTAAATAACGCGATTGTTTATGTAGACAAAGAAATTTGTCCTCAGACCATGACCAAACTGGAGCTGGCTTTTAAAAAGGAAAAGTTATCTGTAAAGCCCAACGGAATACTCGATAATCTTACGTTACATTATCCCAATGAGGCGGCACGTCATAAGTTATTGGATGTTGTTGGCGATTTGGCATTAATTGGTACACGCTTAAAAGGCAAAGTCATCGCAAATAAGCCCGGGCACTACGTAAACACACAATTTGCCAAAAAGCTCTCAAAAATCATTAAGAATGAAAAGCGCAACAAAGTTCCTAAATATGATATAAATCAGGAACCATTAATGGATGTGGTGCAGATCATGAAGATGTTACCCCACAGACCACCATTTTTGTTAGTTGACAAAATCCTCGAGCTTTCCGACACCCATGTGGTTGGCTTAAAAAATGTCACTATGAATGAGCCCTTTTTTGTTGGACATTTTCCAGGGGCACCCGTAATGCCAGGTGTTTTACAAGTCGAAGCAATGGCCCAAACCGGTGGCATTTTGGTCTTAAGTACGGTGCCGGATCCCGAAAATTATTTGACGTATTTCATGAAAATTGACAATGTTAAATTCAAACAGCAGGTCCTACCAGGTGATACACTAATTTTTAAATGCGATTTGGTTTCGCCCATTCGCAGAGGAATTTGCCATATGACGGCATATGCGTATGCCAACGGGAAATTGGTTTCCGAGGCTGAATTAATGGCTCAGATCGTTAAAACAAAAAATTAGAAAATGAATCAGCCTTTGGCGTACGTACATCCAGGAGCTAAAATTGCAAAAAACGTTGTAATTGAGCCGTTTGCTACCATTCATAATAATGTAACCATAGGAGAAGGCACATGGATAGGCTCCAACGTAACCATTATGGAAGGTGCTCGAATTGGTAAAAATTGTAATATTTTTCCTGGCGCTGTTATTTCTGCTCCTCCGCAGGATTTGAAATATAAAGGAGAAGAAACTGTTGTAGAAATAGGCAATAACGTTACCATTCGTGAGTGTGCAACCATAAATAAAGGCACCGCTGATCGCATGCGTACGGTAATTGGTAAAAATTGTCTAATTATGGCCTATAGCCATGTTGCTCATGATTGTATAGTTGGAAATAGTTGTATTTTCTCTAACAATACAACCCTCGCGGGTCATGTCACTATAGGTGATTACGTGGTTTTGGCTGGAATGGTTGCTGTACACCAATTCGTTTCAATTGGAAGCCATGCGTTTGTTACAGGAGGTTCATTGGTACGAAAGGATGTTCCACCTTTTGTTAAGGGAGCGCGCGAACCCATGTCGTATGTTGGCATTAATTCTGTGGGGCTTAGAAGAAGGGGATTCTCCTCTGAAAAAATCCGTGAAATTCAGAATATTTATCGCATCTTATACCAAAAAAATTACAATAATACCCAAGCTGTTCAAATTCTTGAAGCCGAAATGGAGGCCACACCCGAGCGGGATGAAATTCTTCAGTTTATACGGGATTCGCAGCGCGGCATTATGAAAGGATATTTTAGTAATAGTTAAAAATGGCAAACACTTCAGACATTCGAAAAGGACTTTGTATTCGTTACAACCACGACATTTATAAAATTATTGAGTTTTTACACGTAAAACCCGGTAAAGGACCAGCATTTGTACGCACAAAGCTTAAAAGTTTAACCACCGGTAAAGTATTAGACAATACTTTTTCGGCTGGACATAAAATTGAAGACGTAAGGGTAGAAACCCAAACGTATCAGTTTCTGTATGCTGAAGGGACTACATTCCATTTCATGAATACAGACGACTACAATCAGATTTCTTTGCCAGAAAGTGCCTTAGATGCACCTGAACTACTCAAGGAAGGTGAAATGGTTACAATAATGTTCAACACAGAAGACAACATGCCTATTTCAGTAGACATGCCTGCGAGTGTCATTTTGGAAGTTACACATGCCGAACCAGGGGTAAAGGGAAATACTGCTACCAATGCAACTAAGCCTGCCACTGTTGAAACAGGCGCTCGTATTAACGTTCCGCTCTTTATAAACGAAGGAGATCGGATCAAAATTGACACTTCCAACGGTTCCTATATGGAACGTGCAAAGGAGTAGCCCGGGTCTTTTATGAAATTTCCAAGAACCTATTCGCTCAGTGAAATAGCGGAGATTATTGATGTCCGATATATTGGAGATGCAAGCTTTCCTGTCTTGGGGATGAATGAAATTCATGTGGTTACCCCAGGAGACATTGTATTTGTAGATCACCCAAAATATTACGAGAAGGCGTTGCATTCTGCCGCAAGTATTGTGCTTATAAACAAGGAGGTAGAATGTCCAGAAGGTAAAGCCCTATTGCTTTCGGATGATCCCTTTCGAGATTTTAATCTTTTAACTCAATATTTTAAACCCGGCAATGCGTGGGAACAAGACATTAAGTCAAATTTTGAAGTAGGTGACCGAACCTGTATCGGGCCACAGGTGTTTTTAGGAAACAATGTGCGCATTGGCAAAGATTGTTTAATACATCCCAATGTGACAATAGGAGATGGATGTATACTCGGAGATCGCGTTATTGTGCAAAGTGGCACGGTTATTGGCTCTGACGCCTTTTATTACAAAAAAAGAACATCCGGCTTTGATCGGCTGCGTTCCGGTGGGCGTGTAATTTTAGAAAACGATGTTGAAATAGGCGCAGGTTGTACCATTGACCGGGGAGTTACCGGAGATACAAGTATCGGTGCCGGTAGTAAAATAGACAACCAGGTACATGTTGGACACGATACCAAAATAGGTGCGAATTGCTTAATAGCTTCCCAAACAGGAATAGCCGGATGTGTAGTGATTGAAGATGAGGTGGTTTTGTGGGGACAGGTTGGCGTTGCAAGCGCAGTAAATATAGGCAAGGGAGCTGTGGTTTTGGGACAATCCGGGGTAACGAAATCAATTACAGGAGGTAAGACCTATTTTGGAACCCCTATTGAGGAAGCCCGTGAGCGCTTTAAGCAATTGGCAGCACTTAGACAGGTACCACAAATTTTTGAACAACTCAAAAATCAAAAATAATATCTGGTTTTTTTGAACGAAGACCTATTTTTGCAAATTATTAAACCAATCCAATGAGTGTTTTAGTTAATAAGGATTCCCGAATTATTGTACAAGGATTTACAGGAAGTGAAGGTACGTTTCATGCCGGCCAAATGATTGAATATGGCACCAATGTCGTAGGCGGTGTAACCCCAGGAAAAGGTGGGCAAACACATTTAGAAAAGCCTGTATTCGACACAGTGGCAGACGCTGTAAAAGAAACTGGCGCAGATACCTCCATCATTTTTGTTCCACCAGCATTTGCAGCAGACGCTATAATGGAGGCCGCAGGAGCAGGTATTAAAGTAATTATTGCTATTACTGAAGGTATTCCTGTTGCCGACATGATAAAGGCATACGACTATGTTAAACGCCATGGTAGTAGACTTGTAGGGCCAAATTGCCCTGGGGTTATCACGCCCGAAGAGGCAAAAGTGGGCATTATGCCAGGTTTTGTATTTAAAAAGGGAACTGTAGGCATTGTTTCAAAATCGGGTACCTTAACGTACGAAGCTGCAGATCAGGTTGTGCGCCAAGGCTTAGGAATAACCACTGCTATTGGAATAGGAGGAGATCCAATTATTGGAACAACAACCCGCGAGGCTCTACAATTGCTTATTGAAGATCATGAAACCGAATGTGTTGTAATGATTGGTGAAATTGGTGGGCAATTAGAGGCAGAAGCAGCAAAATGGTACCACCAGAGTGGAAGTAAAAAACCTGTTGTTGGTTTTATAGCAGGTGAAACCGCCCCGGCAGGAAGAACCATGGGCCACGCAGGAGCTATTGTGGGTGGAAGTGACGATACTGCTCAAGCGAAAAAGCGCATCATGAAATCGTATGGAATTCATGTGGTTGACTCTCCGGCTGAAATAGGACTTAAAGTCAAAGAAGTTTTGGGATAACTCCAGTTGCTTGTATTTAAATCATCTCATCAAAAACTCGGATCATGAAATTACTTGAAGGAAAGGTTGCCATAGTTACCGGTGCCAGTAGGGGCATTGGAAAAGGAATTGCAGAAGTTTTTGCAAAACATGGAGCAGCCGTGGCTTTTACCTACAGCAGCAGCGAAGGACCTGCCTTGGAGTTGGAACAAGCATTAAGTGCCCTTGGAGTAAAAGCAAAAGCTTATAAAAGTAATGCTGCCAGCTTTGAAGAAGCGGAAAAACTGATTCAGGCAATACTGGAATCTTTCGGTCAAATTGATGTTTTGGTAAATAATGCCGGGATTACGCGCGACAATTTATTAATGCGCATGAGCGAGGCCGATTTTGATCAGGTTATCGAAACTAATTTAAAGTCGGTATTTAATATGACCAAGGCAGTTCAGCGCACCATGCTCAAACAGCGTTCAGGCTCCATCATTAACATGAGTAGCGTGGTAGGAGTGAAAGGAAATGCCGGGCAATCAAATTACGCTGCTTCAAAAGCCGGAATGATCGGGTTCACAAAAAGCATTGCCTTGGAGTTAGGATCCAGGAATATTCGGTGCAATGCCATTGCTCCTGGATTCATCGAAACTGAAATGACCGCAAAACTCGATGAAAAAACCGTTCAATCATGGCGCGATGCCATTCCGCTTAAAAGGGGCGGTACGCCTGAAGATGTTGCAAATGCTTGCTTATTTCTCGCTTCTGACATGTCTGCTTACACCACAGGACAAGTCCTTAATGTAGATGGAGGTATGCTTACCTAAAAATTGATAAATTTTCACAATGCAAGGTTTATGATTAATTTGCCATATTTAGTGCAGGTTAATTTATGAGTTTGTCCATTGTTTTCTGGATAATTGCCTGCGCCCTGCTGAGTCTGGGAGTGGTTTATTTGTCCTACTTTTATCGATCCATGTCCATATTCCAACGGGGGATATTAAGTCTTCTAAGGTTTGTTGGAGTATTTGGATTGCTTTTACTTTTGGTAAATCCAGGGATTGTGGTTAAAGATAATGTACTTCAAAAGTACAATCTTGTGGTATTATTCGACAATTCTGCTTCTATGCAGGTCGAATTGCAGCGGAATCAGCTCTTAAGCATTAAACAAAAAATAAATGATAACGAGGCCTTAAAACAGCGCTTTAATGTTTCGCACTATTCTTTTGGACATCAACTTAACCTTGGGGACAGTTTATCATTTCAAGAAACTACAACGGATCTTAATGCCGCTTTAAGCCTGCTTCAAAAAACCCACAATAAGGAAGAGACTTTAATACTCGCTATTACCGATGGGCAACAGAATACCGGTCGGGATTATACTACTCCCGAGCAATACGGATCAAAAATTTATCCTTTAGCTGTTGGGGATACTTCTAAGTTCAAGGACCTTAGAATCAATCAAATTAACATCAATCGTTACGCACTTTTGGGAAATCAGTTTCCAGTTGAGCTTTTATATTCCTATTACGGACAAAACAATGCTGAAAGTGTGATTCAGATTTATGATAATGATAAATTAGTGAATGAAGAACCTCTACGTTTAATAAATAGTGATTTATCTGGCCGGCATACTGTAAATCTAGACGCAACCTCAGAAGGTTTGCACCAAATTCGAGTGACTTTGAAACCGCTCGAGGAGGAAAAAAACAAAGTTAATAATACAAGAGTAGTAGGCCTTGAGGTACTCGACGATCGATTTAGAATAGTTGTTGTTTCCAATGGAGCACATCCGGATATTGGTGCACTTAAACGTAGTATATTATCTCGTCCGCAAAGGGAATTTCAGTTTTTTAACCCGAACAAAGCTTTAGAAAGCCCTTTGAAAGGAGACCTCTATATTCTATTTAATCCAAATGCAAATTTTGAATCACTTTATAACACATTGATTGCATCGGGCACGCCTACTTTAACCATTGCCGGCTCGCAAACAGATTGGGAATTTTTAAATGGTATTCAAGAAGCCTTTCGATTTGAGGATTCAGGCCTAACCGAATTATTTCTGCCAGACTGGAATACAAACTTTAATTATTTTTCCAATGACGTGTTAAAGGACCTTGATTTACCTCCGCTAGAAGGAAACCTAGGGACCTTCGAAATGCAATCCGAATACCAGGTTCTATTGTTTAAATCTTTTCGCGGTGAAAGTACGGTAGATCCGTTAATCACATTAATTCGCTCGGGAAGACGAGAAGGCATTATCTTAGGAACTGGTCTCTGGAAATGGAGGATGCAGGATTTTAGGGCACATGGAAACTTTGATGCATTTGATTCTTTTTTCAATGCTATTTGGTTGTTTTTAGGGGCAAATGGGGCTTCAGGAAGGTTTACGTTGGAATATCAAACACTATATCATGATCTTTTAAATGCCTCCATTTCGGCGCATTTTTTTGATGAGGCCTATAGGTTCGATCCCAGCACAACTATTGAATTGCAGCTCGAGGATTCCTTGGGTGTAAAGCAGGTCCCTATTCGGTTTTCCCTAATTAATGATAGGTATCAGGCTAGTTTAAGTGCTTTAAAACCGGGCAATTACAAGTTCAAAGCCCAGGTGCTGAACAGCAACTTTAGTAGAACCGGGCAATTCACTATCCAAAAGATGGATTTGGAATCGATGAACTTGGGTGCAAATATTGCCGCCCTAAATCAATTGGCTAATAATACCGGAGGAAAACTATATTTTCAAGACCAAGCAGATGAGCTAGTTGCACATCTTTTAGCTTCTAACGAATATATACCCATTCAAAAAAGCCGCAGAAAAGTGGTATCTTTAGTGAACTTTAGCTGGATTTATTTTCTAATTAGTTTCGCATTAATAGGAGAATGGTTCTTGCGCAAATATCACGGTTTAGTTTAATTAAAAAAGGAACATATGGACAAGTTTCCCAAGGTGGCTTTGCCCACTATTATTGGTGTAATTTTCGCAATTATTTTAATTTCAAAATCAGTGATTACCATTGGTTCAGGACAGGCAGGAGTACTTTACCTGACTTTTGGAGATGGTGTGGTTACAGATCAACCACCCTTGGGTGAAGGCTTCCATTGGGTGGCCCCCTGGAATAAAATTTTTGTATACGAAGTAAGGCAACAAGAAGTATATGAGAAAATGAAGGTATTGTCTAGTAATGGATTAGACATTCAACTAGACGCATCTGCTTGGTTTCAACCCAAATACAATGATTTAGGAAAACTACATAAAGAGAAAAGTGAGGAATATAAAGATCGTATATTATTGCCTGCAATCCGGTCTGCAGCTCGTTCTGTGGTAGGAAGATATACCCCGGAACAACTTTACTCTACTAAACGGGATGCAATACAACACGAAATTTTTGCAGAAACCAAAAGAATCGTAGACGACCAATACATACAACTAAACGAAGTATTGGTGCGCGATGTTACCTTGCCCGGAACAATAAAGGATGCGATTGAACGTAAGCTCAAACAAGAACAACAAGCTTTGGAGTATGAATTTAGATTGGTTAGTGCAGAAAAGGAGGCCGAACGTCAGCGTATTGAGGCGCAAGGTAAGGCCGATGCTAATCGTATTCTAAGTGCATCTCTAACCGATAAAATTCTACAGGACAAAGGTATTGAAGCTACACTAAAGCTTTCGGAATCTACAAATTCTAAAATTATCGTTGTAGGGTCTGGTGAAAATGGCTTGCCAATAATTTTAGGAAATAATTAGAGGTATTATTTTTTCAAATAAGATCTTTGAATTAAATTTGTCCTCGATATGAACAAAAATGCACATCATCATTTCAACACTGGCTATCAGGCGAGGTAGAGATGTATTGATTGTAATCGATATTTAAACCCGCTTGAAGTTTCAGGCGGGTTTTTTATTTGTACTGGTTTTAAGACTTATGGAACGTATTAAAATTGCTATTCAGAAAAGCGGAAGGTTGAACGAAGATTCTTTGCAAATTCTGAAAGATTGCGGCATTGCAGTAGACAACGGAAGGGATCAGCTCAAGGCCATTGCGCGTAATTTTCCTATGGAGATTTTGTATTTGAGAAATGGAGATATTCCGCAGTACCTCAGGGATGGAGTAGTTGATATTGCAATTATAGGGGAGAATATCCTGCACGAAAAGGGTGAAGATATAGACATTGCAGAGCGCTTGGGATTTTCAAAATGTCGTGTTTCATTGGCCATTCCAAAATCAATTGAATATACCGGTAAAGCGTATTTAAATCAGAAGAGAATCGCCACGTCTTATCCCAATACGATTCAAAAGTACCTGGATCAAAACGGGATTAAGTCCGAATTACATATCATTAATGGATCTGTAGAAATAGCTCCAAATATTGGTCTTGCAGACGCAATATGTGATATTGTTGCAAGTGGAAGCACATTGTTTCAAAATAACTTGAAAGAGGTAGAAGTAATCCTTCACAGCGAAGCCGTCTTGGCGGTTTCTCCAAAAATTACTTTGCAGAAATCCGACATACTAAGTCAATTACAATTCCGTATTCAATCGGTACTCAAAGCGCGTCGATATAAATATGTACTTATGAATGTTCCAAATCCCAGACTATCAGAAATTCTTGCACTGTTACCTGGAATGCGAAGCCCCACAGTATTACCCTTGGCAGAAGCGGGTTGGAGTTCGGTGCATACTGTAATTGAAAATGACAGATTTTGGGAAGTCTTAGATCTGGTAAAGCGAGCAGGAGCCGAAGGAATACTTGTTTGTCCGATAGAAAAAATGGTAATTTAAACTGAGTACCTCCATTTATGAAACTTATAAATTATCCTGGCATCTCCCAATGGGATGCTCTGTTACGGCGTCCTGAACTCGAAGGGGCAGATTTGGAAAACCTATTACACGAAATATTTAATGCAGTTAAGGTAAATGGAGATGCTGCTGTACTTAAATACAGTGAAAAATTTGATCGAAATTCACCAACTTCGGTAGTACTGAGCCCAAATGAAATAAAGGCCCGGGCTTTAGAGGTTGAATTAGATTTAAAAGAGGCCATTGATTTGGCCTATGCTAACATATTCGCATTTCACAAAGCTCAATTTGTTGATAATGTTTGTTTAGAAACAGTACCGGGTGTTACCTGTTGGCAAGAAAAAAAACCAATAACACGTGTAGGAATTTATATACCTGGTGGGAGCGCACCGCTCTTTTCAACAGTCTTAATGCTTGCAATACCCGCGCAAATCGCCAAATGCAAAGAGGTTATTCTGTGTTCACCAGCAGACGAAAACGGGAGTTTGCACCCTGCTATTTGCTATGCCGCATTAAAGTGTGGGGTTTCTTTGGTTTGTCCTGTTGGAGGTATTCAGGCCATTGCCGCCCTTACACATGGAACTGAAAGTATTCCTTCAGTGTACAAAATATTCGGCCCAGGTAATCAATATGTTACAAAAGCCAAACAATATGCTGTACGCTTTAATATTGCTATTGATATGCCGGCAGGACCCAGTGAAGTAATGGTAGTAGCCGACCAGACTGCAGATCCGAAATTCGTAGCCGCAGATTTATTGAGCCAAGCAGAACACGGTCCGGATAGTCAGGTAATATTAATCTCCGACGACTCGAATCTACTTGAGGCCGTTCAATTGGAACTTCGACAACAAATACTTGATTTGCCAAGAAGTACAATTGCTGCCCAAGCTTTAGCTCATAGCCTTTTGATTCTGTTAAGGGACGAAGAAGAACTCATGAAATTAGTAAATCATTACGGTCCAGAACACCTTATCATTTGCCATAATAAGGAATCTTATTTATTGGAACATCTGCAACAGGCTGGGTCAGTTTTTTTAGGGAATTATACTCCCGAGAGCGCAGGTGATTACGCTTCGGGTACCAATCATACACTACCCACCAATGGATATAGCAAACAATATAGTGGTGTAAATTTGGACAGTTTTATGAAGACCATCACATTTCAACGTATTACGCGCGAAGGATTAAACCGCATTGGTCCGGCCATTGAAATCATGGCCAGGGCCGAAGGATTGGAAGCTCATGCGCGGGCCGTTACGCTAAGATTAAAAACAACCTAATTGCATATTAAGATGGTGTTCTACCCCCCCTCAGATCACATTTCAAAACTGGTAAGACCATTAGTTAGAGCGTTAAAACCCTATTCTAGTGCACGAGATGAATTTAAATCGACCGGTGAAACGTTTATTTATTTAGATGCCAATGAAAATCCAAATCCCTCCGATGTGCATCGGTATCCGGATCCGCATCAAATAAACTTAAAGAATTTAATAGTTTCTCAAAAAGGCCTAGATCAGGAATGCCTCTTTTTAGGCAATGGCAGTGATGAAGTATTAGATTTACTTGTGCGGGCCTTTATTGAGCCCAATCAGGACAAGGTTATAATCCTGCCCCCAACCTTTGGCATGTACAAGGTCCTTAGCAGCCTTCATGGTGCTAGGCTTACCGAGGTGCCTTTAGATCAAAACTTTCAGCCAGATGTAGCAGCAATTCTTGAGGCTACGGACAGTAACACTAAATTGATTTTTATATGTTCTCCAAATAATCCTACCGGGCAAACCATGGATCCAGACCGAATTAAGATACTTTTAGAGCGTTTTCCGGGCCTAGTTGTTATCGATGAGGCGTACATCGATTTCTCTGAACATCCCGGATATGCTAAAGCGGTTAAAAACTATGATAATTTAGTGGTGATTCAAACCTTTTCCAAGGCCTACGGTTTGGCAGGACTTAGATTAGGATTGTGTTGGGCTCACCCTCAGGTTATCTCTTATCTAAAGCGCATTAAACTACCCTACAATGTTGGAGAATTAACTCAAAATCGTGCAAAGGAGGTTTTGTTAAATCCCGATAAAATAGCAGCCGAAGTTGCTCAAATTTGTTTGGAACGCCAAAGAGTAGCTCAGGCCTTGACACAATTTGATTTTATTAAAAATGTTTTTCCTTCGGATGCGAATTTTTTGTTGTTCAAGGTAGACGACGCTGAAAAGCGTTATGCTGAAATGGTAAAAAATGGCTTGGTAGTTCGTAACACCTCGGGATATCTAAATTTGAAAAATACATTA